>JADGRA010000025.1 GCA_017881265.1 Myxococcaceae bacterium
GCGGGCCTCTCACAGCGTCCACCTCGGCGCGAAGGCGCGCGCCCCGCCCGGGGCCACGGCTTCCACCATGGGCAGGCCGTACAGGGACTCCAGCCGCCCGGCCGACAGCCACTCGGCCGCCGGGCCGTGACCCAGCACGCCCCCGTCCCGCAGCAAAAGGACGTGGTCCGCCACGCTGGCGGCGAGGTTGGCGTCGTGCAGCACCGCCACCACGGCGAGTCCCGCGTCCACCCGCGCACGCACCCGCTGCAGGACGTGCACCTGGTGGCGCAAGTCCAGGAAGGCCGTCGGCTCGTCGAGGAGCAACAGTTCCGGGCCCTGGGCCAGCGCCCGGGCAAGCAGCAACAGCCGCCGCTCCCCGCCGGACAGCTCGCCGGTGCGCCGGCTGGCCAGGTGGGCAATGTCCAACTCCTCCAGGGCGGCGCGGGCGAGGCTGAGGTCTCGCTCGGACGGCAGGCCCCAGGCCCCAAGGTGGGGTGCCCGTCCCATGAGGACGAGTTCCAGCCCGGTGAAGCCCCCGTCCGCCTCAAACGTCTGCGGCACCCAGGCCACCCGGCGCGCCAGCTGCTGGCGTTCCCAGCGCGCTGCGGCCTGCCCGAAGAGGAGGACGTCGCCGGACAGCGGCGGAAGCCACCCCAGCGCAGTGCGCAACAGGGTGCTTTTGCCCGAGCCGTTGGGGCCCAGCACCGCCCACAGCGAGCCTTTGGCCACCTCGAAGCTGACGCCCGAGGCCACCTGGACGCGGCCGTACCCCACCGCGAGAGCGCGCGCGGACAACAGGGCACTCACGGCGGCACCTGCCCGCGCTGCAGGAGGAAGAGGAAGAGCGGACCACCCAGCACCGCCGTCACCACGCCCACCGGCAGCTCGGCATGAAACACGGGAAACAAGAGCCGCGTGAGGAGGTCCGACAGCACCAGGAAGCCGGCGCCGGCCAGCGCACTCGCCGGGACGAGGAGCCGCTGGTCCGGCCCCAGCAGCAGCCGCAGCAGGTGCGGGACGATGAGGCCGACAAAGCCCACCAGCCCGGAGAGCGCCACCGCCCCGGCCACGCTGAGGGAGGCGGCGAGCAGGACGATGGTGCGCGTGCGCTGTACCGGCACGCCCAAGGACGCCGCATCCTCGTCGCCCAGGGACAGGAGATTCAGGCGGCCAGACTGCCGCCACAGCACCGCCAGGCAGGCCAGCTGCAGCCCCGCCGCCCCGGCCAGCGTCCGGGGCGCCTCGTAGCCGAGGCTTCCCGCCAGCCAGTAGAGGATTTCCCCCACCCGGTCCGGCGAGACCAGGGTCTTGATGCAGGTGATGGCGGCCGCGGCGAAGGCGTTGAAGACGACGCCCGTCAGCAACGCCGCGTAGGGGGAGCGGCGGCTTCGGCCCACCGCCAGCACCAGCGCCATGGCGGCCACCGAGCCGAGGAAGGCGAAGAGGGACGGGCCCACCAGCGCCGTCAGCCCCACCGCCAGCGCCACCGTCGCCCCGAGGGCCGCCCCGCCGGACACGCCGAGGATGAAGGGGTCCGCCAGCGGGTTCTTCAGAAGCCCCTGCAGCGCGCTGCCGCTGGCCGCCAACGCCGCGCCCACCAGCGCGCCCAGCACCGCGCGGGGCACGCGCAGCCGCCACAGCACGGTGGCGTCCACCGAGGCGGGAAGGCGCAGCGCCCGGCCGAGGGCCAGGGGGTACTCGCCGACGACGGCCGACAGAAGCATCGCCGCCAGGGCGCCACCAGCCAACAGCGCGAGGATGGCGGTGGCCCGGCCCGCCGAGAAGCGCAGCTCGGCTGCGGCAGCTCGCCGCGGGGCGAGGGCGACGGCATTCACCGGCCCGCCTCCGGGGCCAGGGTGGGGTGCAGCACGAGGAAGAGTTCCTCCAGCCCCTGGCCCAGGGCCGGGCCCGGGTGCAGCAGGGCCGCCGAGGGAAGGCGAACCCAACGCGCCTCGCGCAGCCCGGGCAGGGACTGCAGCGCCTCCCGCCCGGCCGCCCCCTCGGAGGCGTCCAGCACCACGTCCGGGCGGGCGCCCAGGGCGCGCTCCACCGACCAGACCGGGTAGGCCCGGCCGGCGTCGGCCGCCACGTTGGTGCCCCCGGCGTCCGAGAGCAATTCATCGGCGAAGCTTCCCGGCCCCGCCACCACCAGCGGCTCCAAGCCGTACGCAAACAGCACGCGCACCGGCCGGAGCCCGCGGGCCCGCGCCCGTACCCGGGCGCGCGTCGCCTCCAGGCCCTGCGCCAACTCCTCCCCCCGTCTGGTCCGCCCGAGCGCCATTGCGGTGGCCCGCAGCGCGGCCAGCACGTCCTCCACCGAGGAAAGCCGCAGCGCGAGGATGCTGATGCGGAGGCCGGCCAGGGCTTCCACCGGCGCACGGTTGCCGGGGCCCGGCTGTACCAGCACCAGGTCCGGCTTCAGCGCCGCCACCGCCTCGACGCTTGGGTCCACGAAGCCGCCCACGCGTGGTAGCGCCCCCACCTCGGGCCGCTCGTCGAAGCGCGAGACGCCCACCAGGACGTCCCCCGCCCCGAGCGCCAGCACGGTGTCCGTCAGTGACGGCGCGAGCGTCACCACGCGGTGCACCACCGACGGGGCCGGTGGCCCGAGCCGCTGCACCGAGGCGGACTCCGGGCCGGCCGCGGCAAGGGCGCCCAGCGTCAGCAGTGCAGCCAGGGCACTCACGGCACGCTGAGGATGTCCGAGACGCTGGAAAGCCCGGGGGGACACGGCTGCAACGGCACGCCCCCGTCCGCCCCGTAGCCCACGACTTGGGTGAGCTGCGTTTGGCCGATGTCGAGGACGAAGAGGCGCCCCGAGCTCTGGTCGCCGACATAGGCCCGGCCGTCGACGACGGCCAGCGTGCCGGCAATGGGCGGCGTGCAGGCGGGGCCAGCGTCCGGGCACTGGGGAGACCAGGCCGACAAAAGGGCATCGTTGGTGTCGAGCAGCAGCACCCCGGAGTGGTCCACCGACAGCGTGGCGAAGGTGCTTGGGTCGTACTGCACCTGCCCGAAGCACCCCACCAGCAGCCGTCCGCCGGCCTCCGCCACGGAGACGGCGTCGAGACAGACGCCGGCGTCGAGGGTGACGACCTGGGAGATGCTGCCGACACCCGCGTCACTGAGCGGCTGCGCGGGGTCGATTTTCACCAGGACGGACGGGCCCGCCGGCTGGTAGCTGGGGGTGAGGTTGTTGAGGACGACGTAGACGTACCCGCCGTGGAAGAGGGCCTGGCTCGGCCGCGGGTCCGAGGCGCCGCCGTCAAAGGTTGGAAGCAGCACGCCCTTCAAGTCGTAAGTGCCCACCAGCACCGGGGCATAGGGCTGGTTGAGGTTGAGACGCACCACGGTGCCGCCGGCCGCCTGGGTCGGTGGGAGGCCACCGTAGAGGGGCACGAAGATGTCATTGCCCACGCGCGCGTACGGCTCTGGCACGCTGTTGGGCCCAAACGCGTAGCCGCCATTCACGGCGAGGCCGAGGCCCTGCAGGCCGCCGTCCGGCATGAAGACGGTGGCGGCGGCGGCGGGCGGACCGCTGAAGATGCTGAGGGTGTTGGAGTTGCCGTCGACGACGTACACGTAGGACACGTTTTGGGAACGGCTGTCGACCTCGACGAAATCCGGCCCACCTCCCAATGGAAGCGTCTCCGGCGCCACCAGGGCGAGGTTGCGCAGTGCCAGCTCGCCGAGGGCGCCCTCTGCGCCGACGAGAAGCGCATCCCCGAGGAGGCCCAACCCTCCGGGAACGTTGCCCCCCGGGACGGCCGGGCCGGCCAGGGGCTGGACCGGGCTGTCGAAGATGGGAGCCACCTTCCCCGGGGTGGCGATGCACGCCACCACGGCGTCCGGGAGGCAGGCCCCTTGCGTCGGGCCATTCGGCGTGGGGTGACAGCCGTAGCCTTGCGCGCAGGCGTTTCCGCAGGCGCCGCAGTTGTTCGGGTCGGTGCTCAGCGTTACGCAGGCGCCATTGCAATCGACGGCCGTTCCGCAACTGGTTTGGCACACGCCCCCACCGGCGTCATTCGGCGCGCACACCTGTCCGGAGCCGCACACCGCGCCGCCACCGCCGGCGCACCCGCCGCAATTCTTGGGGTCCGTCGTGATGTCGGTGCACGTGCCATTGCACTGCAGGATGGTGGTGCCGCCGTCCGGCAGCGCCTCCCCCTTCTGGCATTCGCACTGTCCGGAGCCACCATCTTCGATGGGGACGCACACCGCCCGGGGCTGGCAGGCATTGCCGCAGGCACCGCAGTTGGCCGGGTCCGAATTCAGGTAGACGCACGTGACGTTGCACTCGACCGTGCCCCCCACGCACACGAGCGAGCTCGTCTGCAGGCAACCCGTCAGCGCGACCCCGGCCAACAGCCCCAGCACCCCCAACGTCAGCAACCACCCTCGCTTGTCCATCACCGCGGTGCCTCCCCTTCATGTGCTGTGGTCGGTGCTGCCTCGCCCAGCGCCAGCGCGAGTGTCGCGAACACCGCGCGACCCGGAAGTGGGTAACCGTCCAGGTCCTGTCCCTGGACGTTGAAGATGTTGTTCACCTGCAGCGAGGCGGTGAGGCGCTTCCACAGCACCACGTCCACCCCGGCCCCGACGAAGACGTGTCCGGGTAGCATGAGGATGCCGGCCCGGTTGACGGTGACCGAGGAACGGCCCTGCACCTGCACCCGGGCCTGCAGCCAGTCCGGGCCTGCCGCAATCCGCGCCGAGCCCAGCTGGGCCGGGCGGTACGGCAGTGGCTTGCCGAAGTACGGCGCCACGTCGCGCACGTTCTCGGTTTGCTGCAGCGTGTAGCTGCCTTGCGCATCCAGCCAGGGCCAGGGCCGCACGCGGGCCTCGGCCTCCATTCCCCAGGCGTCGGCGACGCTGATGTTGTTGGGCCGGGCGAAGAAGGGCGGGTAGTACTCGTAGGTGATGAGGTCCTGGTAGCGCGTCCAGAAGCCGCCCACGCTGCCGGTGGCCCAGCGGCTGGCGTAGACGAGCGCGCCGTCTACCGAGAAGCTGCGCTCGGGCTGCAGGTTTGGGTTCACCCCCAGCGTCCCGGTCGGGAGGTACAATTCATAGAAGGAAGGCGGCCGAAAGCCATAGCCGGCGTTGGCCCGCACCGAGAAGCCCAACGGCAGCCCCACCGACACGCCCAGCTTGGGAGAGGCAGCAACGTAGGGGCCGACCTGGTCCAGGCCAAGCGCCCCCACCAGCGAGGCGCGCCCCTGAAACAGAAGCCACTCGTCGCGCAGGCTGAGCGAGGTAAGCGCCCAGGTGGGGGAACCCCCGGTGGCGTGCACGGAGGCGACGCCCACCGACGCCGTGGCCGCCAGGGCGTGCGGCCCCAGCGGCCAGGCGGCGTCCGCGGTGGCGCCCGCCTGCCACAGCCGGTCGTATTCGCCGGCGCCAAAGCTGCCCCCGGTCAGGTTGTCCGTCGTCCGACGGCTGTCCAGGCGCAGCGAAAGAGAGAGTCCGCTGGCGAAGGTGTGCTGCGTGCGGACGGAGGCCAGCACCCGGGAGGCACTCTGCTCGCTGTTGGGCGTCGGGTGCTCCTCGGTCCCGGCGAGGCCGCGCGACAGCACGTCCGCCTCGAGCAGCGCGTCGAGGGCCCAGCCCGAAATGTCCCAGCCCTGCTTGAGAAGCCCGCCGCCGGAGGCGGACTGGTTGTTGACGCGCTGGACCGGCATCCCGACCGCACCGGGTACGCCCACGTCCACCAGGGGCTGGTAGCTGTAGGTGAAGTCGCCCTGGCTGTAGGCCCCATGCACCAGCAAAAGGCCCGTCCCGCCAAGGACGTGTCCGGAGGCGCCGAGGCTTCCTCGGAAGGTGCCGAAGCTTCCGGCGGTGAAGTCCCCGAAGGCAGAAGGCGTGTCGGTGGCCTTGCGCGTGACGAGATTGACGACGCCGCCGAGCGCCAGGGGTCCATAGCTGGCACTTGCGCTGCCGCGCAGCACCTCCGCCCGCTCGAGAATCGCCGGCGGGATGAGGCTGATGTCCGCGATGTCGCCGGGGCCGTTGAGCGGCATGCCATCCAGAAGGACCAGCACGCCGGTGTTGGGGGCACCGCGCAGCGAGATGCTCTCGCTCTGCCCCACGCCGCCGGTGCTGTTGACGACGGCGCCGGGCACCTCGGACAGGAGGGCCCCGGTGGACAGCACTTCGGAGCGACGCCCGGCCATGTCCACCACCGACGTCTGGCCGGTAGGGTCACGCTGGGAAGGCGACTCGGGGGATGGGGGGGCGGGCGGCAAGGGCACCGTCACCGGGGCAAGCAACACAGGGCCGGAGGACGACTGTCCCCAGGCCAGCGAGGCCATCCCCAACGCCGGTCCCAGCCCACATCGGGCCCACCGCCAAAACGCCATGCCACACGCCTTCCTCTCTCTCCGACGAAGAGAGAAGGCCACCCAGGCGACCCTCCAGGGAGTCGTCCGTACCTCGGGCAGGTCTCCTGGCTTCCGGAACCCGGACGCTGCTGCACCCCACTGGTGCGTTTGCGCCCGACGCCAGCGTCCTCCCACCTTCCCGCGGGCCCCGAGTGAGGTCCGCAGTGGTGACTGCCGGAGGCTATGGCGGGCCCTGTTCCTCAGGGCCGTCCGGTCACAGTGGCGGGACCGCGCCGGATTCTCACCGGCTTCCCTCTTCGCCCAACGTGGGCACCCGAAGGCAGGGCGAGGTCTCGCACGGGGCGCCTCGGTGCGCAAGTCAGACTGATGGTGAAACGGGGCGTCCACGTCGCAGCCTGTGACGCCGAGGCGGGCGCTCGCTCCAAGGGCGAGGTTGGGGACTGGCGCGGCACGTTGCCAGGTCCTGGGGGCGGCGGTGGGCGGACGTATTGACTTGCTAATCAACCGCAGTGGGTAGGGTGCTGACACAGCCTCACCCGGAAGCAGCCAGGGCGGCCCACTGCTGCCGACTGGTTAGCTTTGCTCTGCAGGTCCCGTCGTTCTTCCGTGGGGGGTTTATGCGCCGCCGCATCCTTAGTGTCCTGTGTCTGTCGGCTCTCCTCGTCGGCTGCGGAAGCAGCAGCCCCAGCGACACCAGTACGCTGGCCGCCACCTGCGAGTCCGCATCCAACGCGCTCTGTACCCGAGCGTCCAACTGCGGCTTGCTCTCTAGCCTGGGCTTCTCCTCGGTGGCGGCGTGCGTCACCGCGGCCGAGAATCTAGCCGGGTGCTCCACCAAGGTTTGCCCCAGCGGGACGACCTACGACAGCAGTGTGGCGAGCAACTGCCTCAGCGACATCCAGAAGGGCGCGTGTGGCAGCGGCGAGCCGGGCAGTTGTGCCAGCGGGTACCTGTGCCGGTGAGGCTTACCCCTGCGGTTGCGCGCACCGCCTCCCCGACCGCCGTCTGCAGCTGAGGTCTCCCTTGGGCACAGCCCGTGGCCGCGGCGGTCAACGCGTTGGGCCTGTCGGCGTGTCGGGCTGCCGGGGGGGGGGCGCCTGTGGGCGCCTCCTCAGGGCTTGCGAAGCAGCGCCTGCTTTGGGAAGACAGCATGCCCCTGGGCGGCGGGGACTGTTTCCCCTGTGGCCGTCATTCCAACCGAGGAGTCCCCGAGTGCGTCTTGTCGGTCTCGCCATCTGTCTTTGCATCGCGGCCACGGGCTGCGGAGCCACCATCGTCAAGAATGACGTGAGTGGCCCCGTCGCAGCGTGCGACTCGTTTGCCTACGCAAGCTGCAACCGGCTGAGTCAGTGCCAGGCCGGCGTCGGCGTCGACAACTGCGCGCAGCTGCTGAGCAACAAGTTGAATTGTTCCAAGGCCAACTGCGGCACCGGGGTCTACAGCCCCAGCGGAGCCCAGGCCTGCCTGGACGCGTACAACAACCAGGTCTGCGCGGATTCCATCGGCAACGTCATCCCCGCCGCCTGCTCCTCGAGCAACACCATCTGCGCGGGGCCGTAAGCCTGCTTCGGGCGGGCCCCGGGCAGCTCCCCCCTCACAACAGCGAGTCCGCCAGCCGCGCGGTGTTCTGCGCCACCCGCCGCAGCAGCGGCCTGCGGCTCCACGCCTCGCGGCTGACCTCGCGGCTGTGGGCGATGTAGCGCGTCTGGACCACCTCGAAGGCCGCGACGACCTGTGGGTCGTAGACGAGCAAGCTGACCTCCGAATCCAGCGCGAAGGAGCGGATGTCCATGTTCACCGAGCCGACCACCGCGAGCCAGCGGTCCACGGTGACGTGCTTGGCGTGGAGCAGGTACGGGGCGTACAGGTGGATGTGGATGCCCGCCTCGAGGAGACGCGCGTAGTTGGATTCCTGGGCCCAGTTGGCAATCCGCTTGTTGCTGTGCTCGGGCACCACCAGGCGCACCTCCACCCCGCGCAGGGCGGCGGTCACCATGGCCTGCAGGAAGGGCTCGTCCGGGACGAAGTACGGGGTGGTCATCACCACCCGTTCGCTGGCGGCGTGCAGCAAGTCCACCAGCAACGTCTGGTGGTTCTCGTGGGGGAAACCGGGCCCGCTGGGGAGCACCTGGGCCGTCGAGTTGCCCGCCAGCTCGCGGGGCGGCAGCAGCTCCGAGACTTCGAGGCGGTGCTCGGTCTCCTGGTAGCGGTCGGCGAGAAAGACCGCCTGCAGCTGCACCACCACCGGCCCCAGCACGCGGACCAGCATCTCCTCGTTGGGGTAGGCGGGGATGAAACCCGGGTCGACGATGTTCTGTGAGCCGACGTACCCAATCTTCCCGTCGATGACGGCAATCTTCCGGTGGTTGCGCAAGTCCAGCCGGGCGGCGTTGCGCCGGAGGAAATTCACCGGCAACGCGGCCAGCACTTCGACGCCGGAGCGGCGAAGTCCGGGGCCCAGGCGGCGAAGCCCACCGGAGGAGCCCACCGCATCCATCAGCACCCGGCAGCTCACCCCCCGGGCCTGGGCGCGCTCCAGCGCCGCCGCCACCTTCTGGCCGGTCGCGTCGGCGGCAAAGATGTAGAACAACAGGTGCACGTGGTGCTGCGCCCCGTCGATGTCCCGCACCAGCCGGTCGATGGCCGGCTGGTACTCGGGCAAAAGTTCCACCTGGTTCCCGGCGAGCGGCCCGAAGTTGCCGAGCCGCTCCACCAGCCGGGCGCTGCGCTCGGCGGGGCCGGCCAGCTCTGGCAAGCGGAAGGCGGCCAGCGAGCGCATCTCCGACTGGACGCTGCGAATGCGCGAGACGGCCATGGCCTCCGCCTCCAGCCGCTCGCGCGGGTAACGGATGCGGCCGATGAGCGCGAACAGGACGAGCCCGACCCACGGCACCAGGAAGATGAGGACCAGCCAGGCCCGGGCAGCGGCGGCGCTCCGCCGGTTCGGGACGTACACCAGCATCACCAGGCGAATGGCCCACTCGCTCAGCACGTACACCAGTCCCCAGCTGAAGCTCATGTCCACCTCCCCGCCGCCTTGCGGCCCGGCAACCTTAGTGCCATTCGCCACCCTGGCCCTCGGCTGTCGACAGCCGACTTGCATCGCCGCGCCTGACAGACGGAAGAAGGAAAAAAACACGCCCTGTAAGCCCCGGAGGCCGACACCATGGTCGACAAACAGAGCACGAGCTTCATGCGTTCGCTGTGCATGGGGGACATCGAGGAGGACGTCCTCCTCCCCTTCCCGGAAATGCCGGCCAAGGACGCCGAGACGCTACGGCAGGTGGTCGCCTCACTCGCCCAGTTGCTCGGTCCGAAGGAGAAGGACTTCCGGGCCTGGGACGTCGCCGGCGAGCTGCCGGCGCCCTTCCTCGAGGAACTCAAGCAGTTTGGCCTCTTCGGGTTGGTGGTGCCGGAGGAATTCGGTGGCTTCGGCTTCGGGAGCACTGCGTACTCCCGCGCCCTGCAGGAGGTGTCTCGCTACGACGGCTCGGTGGCCGCCACCATCGGCGCCCACCAGTCCATCGGTATGCGGGGGCTGCTCCTTTTCGGCACCCCAGAGCAGAAGCGCCGCTGGCTCCCCAAGCTGGCCACCGGGGAAATGGTGGCCGCCTTCTGCCTCACCGAGCCTGGAGCCGGCTCCGACGCCGCGGCGGTGAAGACGAGCGCGGTGCGGGATGGGGACAGTTACGTCCTCAACGGCAACAAGCTGTGGATTACCAACGGCGGGCTGGCCAGCTTCTTCACCGTCTTCGCCAAGACGGGCAAGCCCGAGGAGCGCGGCAAGCTCACTGCCTTCATCGTCACCCGCGACATGCCCGGAGTCAGCACGGGGCCGCACGAGGACAAGATGGGGCTCCGGGCGAGCTCCACCGCCGCCGTCTTCCTGGACAACGTCCGCGTCGGCGTGGACCACCTCCTCGGCGAGGAGGGCAAGGGCTTCAAGGTGGGGATGCGCATCCTCAACAATGGCCGCACTGGCCTTGGGGGCGGGTGCATCGGGGGGATGAAGCGGATGGTGGAACTGGCCACCCGCCAGGCCAAGGGGCGGGTGCAGTTCGGCCAGCCCATCAGCGACTTCGGCCTCATCAAGCAGAAGGTGGGGCACATGGTGGTGGAAACCTACGCCGCCGAGTCGGTGGTGGACCTGGTGGCCGGGCTGATTGACCAGGGGTACGAGGACTACGCCGTGGAGGCGGCCATCTCCAAGGTGTTCGCCACCGAAGCGCTGTGGCGCACCACCGACGAGGCGCTCCAGGTGGCCGGCGGCAATGGCTACATGCGCGAGTTTCCCTATGAGAGGGCGCTGCGCGACTGCCGCATCTTTCGCATCTGGGAAGGCACCAACGACATTCTCCGCCTCTTCATCGCACTGACCGCCATGAACGACGTGGGGGCGCAGCTGGCAGACCTGGCCAGCAGCCTCAAGGGCGTGCTGGCCGACCCCATCAAGGGCTTCGGGGTCCTCAGCGACTACGCCCGCCGCCGCGCGTCGCTGGCCACCAACGTGGGGCGGGGCAAGGGCGCCTTCACCCGGCTGCACCCGGCACTGCGGGACTCGGCAGAGGTCTTCGAGGACGCCACCCGGGACCTGGCCACCGCAGCCGACCGGACCCTGCGCAAGCACGGCAAGCGCATTGTCGAGTTTCAGTTCGCCACCCGCCGGCTGGCCGACATCATGATTGACCTCTTTGTGCTGGCCGCGGTGCTGTCCCGGGTGGACAGCGCGGTGAAGCGCCTGGGCGTCGAGAAGTCGGTGCGCGAGCGGGAGATTCTCGACGTCTTCGCTGGCCAGGTGAGCCGGCCGGTGAAGAGTAACTTCGGGAAAATCGACGACAACGACGACGAGCTCATCAAGCACCTCGCCGACGACGCCTTCGAGCAGGAGCGCTTCGACTGGGACAACCTTTAGCGTCAGGGAGTCACGGTGAAGCGCAAGCCGACGTTGAGCCACCAGTGGGGTTCCCCCTCGCCGGGAAGGGCGCGGCCAGCGTCGGAGAGGTAGGTGCCGTAACTCGCCGCGAAGTACGGGCCGAGGCTCATTCGGCCAAACACCAGGGCCAAGCCCACCTGGCCGTTGAAGTACTGCGGGCCTTGCAGTGCACCGGTGTGCGGCGTGCGGCAGCCATTATCGGGGAGCCCGAATCCACAGTCGTAGTCATAGTCGTAGCGCTGCTGCTGGACCTCGTATCCCGTTCCCACGCCTAGCCAAGGGTCGAGTGCGACGCCCCCGCCGAGGCTCACACTGAGCGGGTGCAGCTGGACTTGGATGCCGAAGGAGTAAACGCGGGCATTGCAGTTGACGTCACAAGGGCCCACTCGGCTGATGGGGAGGTTGGGGGCCGCCGACGCCGGGGCGAAGCTGAAATAGGCGCCGACGAAGACCAGCGGTCCGATTCGGACTCCCGCGTCGAGCCAGATGGGGTACGCCGTCACGGCCAGGACGGGGTCAAAACCGCCGACATACGTCGGGAACGCCACCCCGAAGCGCGCCGCCGCTTCGAAATGGACGCCTGACAGCGCCTCCTCGCCGGTGGCTGGCAGCGGCCCCAGAAAACAAATGCCGGTAGCGGCCAGGGCGCACAGTTGCCGCGTCTTCCTGCGCTGTTCCACGTGCCCCCCCGGCGTCGTGCGCGCCACCCCCAGGGTGGCGTTCCTCCATTTTGCCAAACCCGGCCCCGGAAGGGCAGCTCGGCCGCAGGTGGCGACGCGCCGGCGTGCTAAGCACACGCCCCATGTCGACGCTTCGGGACAAAGTCCTTTTCATCACCGGCGCCAGCCGCGGCATCGGCCTGGCCATTGCCATGCGCGCTGCGCGCGACGGCGCGCGCATCGCCATCGCCGCCAAGACCGCCGAGCCGCACCCCAAGCTGCCGGGCACCATTTACACGGCGGCCAAGGACATCGAGCGCGCTGGTGGAAAAGCCCTCCCACTCACCGTCGACATCCGCCAGGAAGCCCAAATCGCCGAGGCGGTGGCGGAGACGGTGCGGACATGGGGCGGCATCGACATCTGCGTCAACAACGCCTCGGCCATCAGCCTCACCGACACCGAATCTACGCCGATGAAGCGGTTTGACCTGATGCACCAGGTCAACACCCGCGGCACCTTCGCCACCACCCAGGCCTGCCTGCCTTTCCTGAAGCAGGCGAAGAATCCCCACGTCCTCAACCTCTCGCCGCCCCTCAGCATGAAGCCGCACTGGTTCGCCGGCCACGTCGCCTACAGCATGGCCAAGTACGGGATGAGCATGTGCGTGCTCGGCATGGCCGAGGAATTCAAGCCGCTGGGCATCGCCGTCAACGCCCTCTGGCCGCGCACCGCCATCGCCACCGCGGCGATGGCGATGATTGGCGGGGGTCCGGACGTCCTCCGCCAGTGCCGTACGGTGGACATCATGGGCGACGCGGCCCACGCCATCCTGGTGCGGGACGCGCGCCGCTGCACCGGCAACTTCTTCATCGACGACGACGTGCTGCGCGCCGAGGGCGTCACGGACTTCAGCCGCTACGCCGTCGACCCCACGGCCGAGCTGCTGCCGGACTTTTTCCTAGACTGACAGCGGCGCGGGGCAACCCCGGGGGCCGCCCGGCGGGCCACGCCAGTCTGCCCGGGCGCTCGCCCCGCTGCTCGCTTGCAAGCGCCCCGGTCCGAAGACACCCCCAAGGGGCTTCCGCCTGGCGCGGCCGCCAGTCATGCTGGAGGAAGCGTCCTGGTGGATGCCTCGGCGCCCGTGGCCCCGAACCCTACACGCCCGTGAACCTGTCCGACGCCTCACCCCATCCCCCCGCGCCGTTGCCCCCGCCCCCGTCGGGGGCTGCGTCGCGACCGCCGGGGAGTGCGGTGGAGCGCTTCGTCGACGCCGTCCGCCGGCGCCAGCGACGGGCCTTTCTGCTGCAGGGGGCACTGCACGCCCTGGCGGCGCTCGCCTTCGCCACGCTGGGGGCGACGCTGCTGGCCCGGGCTGCTCCGCTGGCGGCACGCGCAGTGCTCATCGCAGGCGCATGCGTGGCGCTCGGGCTGTTTGTCCTGCGCGGGCTGGTCCAAGCGCGAAGGCGGGCGGGCGATGAATTTCGCACCGCGCGGCTGGTGGCGGCGCGCCTTCCGGGGGTCAGCCTGGACTTGCTCGCCGCGCTGGAGCTGCGTGCCGCGCTCGGCAGCCCGGACAGCTTTTCCCAGGAGCTCGCCCGGGCCTACCTCTCGGGCACCGACGCGCGGGCGGCCGCCCTGGACGCCCGGCACGTGGTGGATGGACGGCCCACCCGGGTGGCGCTCCTCCTCGCCGTGGGCGCTCTGGTGCTGCTCGGCCTTCTGGCGCTGCTGTCGCCCCAGGGGTTGCGGCCCCTGTGGGGCCTGCTGCTGCCCGCCGAGGCCGGGCGCGCCTCAGTGCGCGAGCCCATCACCGGCGACGTGGAACTCACCTACCGCTACCCGGCCTACATGGGCCTTGTGCCCAGGACGGTGTCCGGCAGCGGGGGCGAGATTGCAGCCCCGGTGGGGACGGTGGTGGAGCTGCGGACCCGCTCGGACCGGCCGGTGGTGCAGGCCGGGCTGCTGGTGAATGGCGAGCCGGTGCCGTTGCGGGTGGACAACGGGCGCGATTTGTCCGGCACCCTGGTGGTGCGCAAGTCGGGGACGTACGCGGTGGCCTTCTACAACAAAAGCGGGCGAGAGCTGGTGCGTGGGCCCGAGGTGACGCTGACCGCCGAACCGGACGCCCCGCCCCAGGTCTCGCTGCTGCTGCCGGCCTCGGACCTGGAAGTGGACCCCAGCGGGGAGGTGGTGCTGCGCTGGGAGGCTACCGACGACCACGGCCTGTCCGCCCTGGAACTGGTCTTCCAACCCCCCTCGGGCACCGAGACGCGGCTGCCGCTTCCGCTGGAGGAAGGCCGGCGAAGCCAGGGGACGTGGCGGTGGGGGCTGGCCAGCCTGAAGCTGGCGCCAGGGGACCGCGTCAGCTACTTCCTCGAGGCCAGGGACAACGACGCCGTGGACGGGCCGCAGAAGGGCACCAGCCGCTCGCAAAGCTTCCACGTCTACAGCGCCGCGGAGCACCGCCAGGAGGCGGTGCGCAAGCTGCAAGCCCTCTGGGAACGCATGGTGACGCACCTGGCCGACCGGATGGAGGGGCCGGACCGCGCGCACACCCGGGACCTCGCTGCCGTCACCAGCCAGACGCGCGTCGACGAGTCGGGGCACGCGCTCGCCTCGGACCTGGTGGCCACCAGCCACCAGCTCAGCCGGGAACGGGACCGGCAGGAGGCCCTGGTCGCCGCGGCTGCCAACATCGGCGAGCGGCTCGGCCGCTCGGTCCGCACCACCTCGGAAGCCCGCCGCTTCTACCTGCGCTTCGGCAGCCGTCCCGGCGAGAACGACCCGGCGACGCGCCTGTCTCGCGCGGCCTTCGAGGAGATTGCCCAGGTGGAGCGGGACGTGCTGTACCTCGAGTCGTTGCTCGACCGGCAGCGTGTCGAGGAAATCCGCGAGCTCACCCAGGCCCTCTCCCGCGACCAGCGCGAGCTGGCCCAGCTCATCGAGCGCTTCCAGCAGACGAAAGACCCGGCCTTGCGCGAGCAGATGCTGCGCCAGGTGGCCGGCCTCCGCCAGCGCATGAATGAACTCATGCGGCGCAGCCTGGAACTGGCACGCACCGTCCATGACGAGCACTTCAATGCCGAGAGCCTCGGCCAGAGCATGCCCAGCACGCTCGATGAGATTGAGAAGCTGCTGCACGAGGGAAAGACGCAGGAGGCGCTGGCCAAGCTGCAGCAGCTGCAGGCGCAAACCGAGGGCCAGCTGCGCTCGGCCGACGAGCAGTTGGAGCGCGTGGACCCGGAGCTGGTGAAGCGCTTTCGCGACTTCGCCGACGCCCTCAAGGACACCCACGACGAGCAGGCGCGGGTGGCCTCGGAGACGAAGCGCCTGCGGGACCGCTACCGCGACCAGATGCGTGAGCGGCTGCGGGACAAGGGCGCCGCGGTGAAGGAGCAAATCCGTCGCGACCTGGAAGCGGTGGCCCAGGACTACAAGAAAATCCACCCCGGTGAGCTCGGACCGAGGAGCGACCGGGCACTGGAGAATGCGCAGTCGGAGCTGGACAACCTGCGGAGCGCGCTGCGCTCTGACGACTTCGACCTGGCCAGCGAGTCGGCCCGGGCCGCCGGGCAGGCCGCGGATGAGATTGCCCGCGACGCCGAGCAGCAGCGGGCCTTGCAGGAGGCCTACCGCAACCCAGGCGAGGTGCGCGACCAGTCCAAGCGCGTGGCGCAGCGCATGGAGCAGGACGCGCAGAAGATGCACGACATCCAGCGCAGCCTGCAGCAGCTCTTCCCGCCGGCGGGCGCCCAGCTGTCGGCGCAGGACCGCCAGCGCGTCCAGCAGCTGGGACAGGAGCAGCGCGCGCTGGAGCACCGGGCGCGGGACCTCATGCAGAAGATGGAACAGCTGAACAAGCTGGCGCCGCTGTTCGGCGAGCAGGGCGCCGAGAAGCTGCAGCAGGTCTCCGAGCGAATGGCGAGCGCGCGCGACCGCCTGGAGGGCCGCGACCCGAGCCGGGGCTACGGCGACCAGAAGTCAGCGCTGGACGGGCTGGAGCAGCTCCAGCAGCAGCTACAGCAGGCCCAGCGCGCAGGCGGCCACGGCGGCCAAGGGTTTCCCCTGCCCATGCTGGCCGGCAGCCAGGGCGAGGGCGGCAACGAGGTCTCGCCGCAGAAGGTGGAGATTCCGGATGCCGACCCCGGTGCCGCCTTCCGGGATTTCCGAAAGGACCTGCTGGAGGCCATGAAGCAGGGCACCCCGGAGCGTTACCGTGAGCAGGTGAAGAGCTACTACGAGGAACTGGTGAAGTGACGCACGCCCTCCTCGTCCTCCTCCTCAGCGTGGGGCTGACCCGTCCTTCGGATGCGGCGCCCAGCGGCGAGGTCCGCGCCCGGCTGCGTGCCCTGGAAGGACTCCTCGACGAGGAGGACTACGCGGGCGCCCGCATCGCCTGGGAGGAACTGCACGCCCAGCATCCGGAGGCCAGTGAGGCGCTCGAATTCCTCGGCGGCCGCATCGCCTTCGGCGAGGGCCGCTACGGCCAGGCGGTGGAGCTGCTCGAAGCGGCGGGCGGAGACGAGCGCCCCGGCTCCTACCTGCGGCTGGCCCGCGACACGCTGGCCGTCACGAAGGATGACCACCGCGCCGAGAGCGAGCACTTCGTCTTCTTGTACCCACCGGGCAAGGACGCGGTGCTGGCGCCCTGGGCCCTGGAGGCGTTGGAAGCCCAACGGGCGGCGCTGCTGGACGACCTCGGCTTCGCGCCCCCGGGAAAAGTCCGGGTGGAAGTGGTCAACGACGCCGCAGAGCTGGCACGTGCCTCCACCCTCTCCAAGAAGGAAATCGACGCCACCGGCACCATCGCCATCTGCAAATTCAACAAGCTCATCGTCACCAGCCCCAAGGCGGTGCTGAAGGGGTACGACTGGCTGGACACCCTGGCGCACGAGTACACGCACCTGGTGGTGACGCAGAAGGGCCACAACAGCGTCCCCATCTGGCTGCAGGAGGCGCTGGCCAAGTACCTCGAGTCGCGCTGGCGCGGGCCGGCCGGCCGGGCGCTTCCCCCCTCCTCGCGGGCGCTGCTCGCCGAACGGGTGAAGCACAACACCCTCATCCCCTTTGCCAAGATGCACCCCTCCATGGCCAAGCTGCCCTCCTGGCAGGACGCCGCCACGGCCTTCGCGGAAGTCTTCTTCGCCGCCGAGTACCTGGACCGTGAGCACGGGCGGAAGGCCCTGCGCGGCATTGTGGAGGCGATGGGGACGGGGGCCTCGGACCAGCAGGCGGTGGAGGGGGTGACCGGCCACGGCTTTGCGGCTTTTGAACGAGGCTGGATGGCCTACCTGCGCGCGCAGCCCGTCCCGCGAACCCCGGCGGCCGGCGCAGAGAAGCTGGTGCTGCGGGACCCCAAGGCGGTCGCCGCCGCCCCCCAGCCCAAGGGGCGAGAGATTGGTTTTCAGGACTTTGCCGACGTGGAGGAGCCGGCCGTCCGGCGCTACGCGCACCTGGGGGAAGTCTTCCGCGAGCGCGGGCGCTTCGGCGCAGCCGCCGAGGAATTCGGCCACGCCCATGGCCTGGTGGGCAGCAAATACGAGTCGGTGGCGAACAAGTACGCGCTCGCCCTGTTTGCCATCCGGCGGGTGGACGAGGCCGAGAAGGTGCTGCAGGCGACCCTCGAGGCGCACCCCAGCAGCGCCGCCACCCAGGTGCACCTGGGGCGCATCTACTTGTCCCGCGGCGACTGGCGTCGCGCCCGGGACGCCTACCGGGCGGCCATCGCCCAGGACCCCTTCGACCCGGAAATCCACCTCGCCCTGTTGCGGGCCGCCGAGGCGCTGCAGGACGCCCCGTTGAGCGAGCGCGTCCGCAGCGCGGCCAGCGTCCTCACCGGGCTGCCGTCGGAGCGCCTCGAGGCGCTGGTGCGGCGCTTTCCTGGGCCCGAGGCGGACCTCTCCAACGTCGAGCTTCCAGCGGCGCAACCGGACCCGACGAAGTCGGCGCCGGCCCCCACCCACCGCACGGCGCCGCCCACCAACTGACCATGACCCTCCCCCTCGCCTCCCCTCTGTCCCTCGAACCGAGTGAAGACCTCCGCAACGTCGAGGCGCTGGCCGACGCCAAGCGCCAAATCGTCGAGCAAATCGGCAAGCGCATCATCGGCCACGACGCCGTCGTCGAGCACTTGCTGGTCGCACTGTTTGCCCGCGGGCACTGTCTCTTCGTCGGCGTACCCGGACTGGCCAAGACGCTGCTCATCTCCACCCTGGCCGAGGTCCTCAACCTCGACTTCAACCGCATCCAGTTCACCCCGGACCTGATGCCCTCGGACATCACCGGCACCGACATCCTCGAGGAGGACCGGGCCACCGGCCGGCGGGACTTTCGCTTCGTCCCGGGGCCGCTCTTCGCCAACATTGTGTTGGCCGACGAGATCAACCGGACGCCGCCCAAGACGCAGGCCGCGCTGCTGCAGGCCATGCAGGAGTACCGGGTGACCGCCGGGGGGCGCACCTACGGGCTCGAGCTGCCCTTCTGTGTCTTCGCCACCCAGAACCCCATTGAGCAGGAGGGCACCTACCCCCTGCCGGAGGCGCAGCTCGACCGCTTCATGTTCTTCGTGGACGTCGGCTACCCCTCCGCCGAGGAGGAGGCGGAGATTGTGCGGACCACCACCGGCACCGGGGCCCCGAGGCTGCAGAAGGTGCTTTCCCCGGAGCGGATTCTGGCGCTGCAGGACCTGGTGCGGCGGGTGCCGGTGCCGGACCACGTGGTGCGCCACGCCGTGGAACTGGTGCGCCACACCCGGCCCAAGGAGCCCGGGGCCCCGGACTTCATCCGCCGCAGCGTCGCCTGGGGGGCGGGCCCCCGGGCCAGCCAGTACCTCGTCCTCGGCGCCAAGGCGCGCGCCGTGCTGCAGGGCCGGTACGCGGCCAGCGTGGAGGACGTGCGCGCCCTGGCCCAGCCGGTGCTGCGCCACCGGGTGCTGCCCAACTTCACCGCCGAGTCCGAGGGCGTGACGGCCGAGCGGCTGGTGGAGCAGGTCCTCGAGCTGGTGAAGCCGTAACCGGGGCCTGAGCGCGCGTGCCCCTCCTCGACGCCGCCACCATCGCCAAGCTGGCCGGGGTGAAGGTGCGGGCGCGCGCCGTCATGGAGGGAGTCCTCTCCGGGCTGCACAAGAGTCCGCACCAGGGCCAAAGCGTGGAGTTCTCCGAGCACAAGGAGTACGCGCCCGGGGACGAATTGCGTCACCTGGACTGGAAGGCCTACGCCAAGTTCGACCGCTTCTACGTGAAGCGTTTCGAGCACGAGACCGACCTCCGGGCGGTGCTGGTGGTGGACGCGAGCGGCTCCATGGGCTACCGGTCGGCGGCCCTGTCCAAGCTGGAGGTGGCCACCACCCTGGCCGGCGCCCTCAGCTACCTGTTGGTGCGCCAGCAGGACGCGGCCGGGCTGTCGGTGCTGAGCGGCGGACGCTTCGCCGACGTCCCACCCCGGGCGGCCGCGGGACACTTGATGACGCTGCTCTCCACCCTCGAGGCGGTGGTGCCCGCCGGGCCGACCAACCTCCCCGCGGCCGCCGACCATCTGGCCGAGGGCCTGCCGCGCCGGGCGATGGTGGTGCTCTTCTCGGACCTCTTCGACGAGACGCCGGATGCGCTCCGCCGCATCCTCCAGCTCCGCTCGCGCAAGCACGACGTGGCCGTCTTCCAGATTCTCGACCCGGCCGAGCTGGAATTCCCCTTTGACGACCCGACGCTGTTCCTGTCGATGGAGGACGAGCGGCGCCTGGAAGTCAACGCGAGAGAGATTCGCGAGAGCTATCTGGAGGAGCTGGGGGCCTTCTTGGCGCAAACCCGCGCGCTGTGCGCGGAGATGGACGTCGACTACCAGCTGGTGCGGACCGACGACTCCCTGGACGCCGCGCTGCTGCAATTCCTCGCCAAGCGCCAGGGGCGACGCCGGTGACGTTTGTCCACCCCTGGCTCCTCCTCGGGGCACTCGGTGCGCTGCTGCCGCTCTTGGTCCATCTCTTCGACCGCCGGCGGCCCAAGCCCCGTCCCTTCGCGGCCATCGCCTTCGTCCTGCGCAGCCACCGCCGCACCGCGTCTCGGCTGCGGCTGAAGCGACTGCTGCTGTACACGCTGCGCACCCTGTTGCTGCTGGCGGTACCAGTGGCCCTGGCCCGGCCGCAGCTGGTGCGGCCCGGCGCGGCCGCGCTGCGCGCCTCCGGCCCGGCCGCCACGGCCCTGGTGGTCGACCGCTCGCTCAGCATGCGCTTCCGGGACGGCGACACCCTGTTTGAGAAGGCCCGGGAGGAGGCCCGCGACGCCCTGGCCGGGCTATTGCCGGAGGAGCCCGTCACCCTCGTCCCTTGCGGTCCAGACGTCGAGGTCCCGGCGGCGCCCAGCTTTGAGCGGGCACGCCTGCGGGAGACCCTGGACACTCTGCAGCCCTCCTACGGCGGGGCGGACCTCAACCGCTGCCTGGCGCTCGCCGCCCGGGCGCTGGAGGACAACCCCCTGCCCGGAAAGCGCCTGGTGGTGGTGTCCGCCTTCACCGCCGTCTCGCTGCAGCTGGACGTGCCGGCGCCCCGGGTGAAGGTGGCGGACAAGCTGGTGCAGCCCGAGGTGGTGCTGCGGGACGTCGCCCGCGGACGGGCGCTGCCCAACCACTTCCTGCTGGACGTGAAGGCGGAGGCGGCGCCCCAGCTTGGTCCGCGCATGGTGGAAGTCACCTTCACCGTACGCAACGTCAGCCCGGGGGAGGCGCAGGAGGTGCCGGCCGCGCTCGAACTCGGTGGCCGTCCGGTGGCCAAGGCCTTCCTCGCCCTGGCCCCAGGAAGCACCACCCAGAAGACGCTTAGCGCGCGCGCGGAGGCCGGCGGTGCGGTCACCGGTTCCATCACGCTGCAGCCAGACGCCCTGGGGGAAGACGACCGCCGGGACTTCGTCGTGCAAGTCCCGCGGGACCTCCGGGTGCTGGTGGTGGACGGCGCGCCGAATGCCGTGCGCTACCGCGACGAGGCCTTCTTCTACGAGGCAGCGCTCAGCGCGCCGGGCTCCCCGGCGCGCCCCACCCTGAGGGACGCGGAGGCCGCCGGGCGCGAGAAGCTGTCCGACTACGACGTGGTGGCGCTCCTCAACGTCCCGGCGCCATCCAGCGAGGCGGCGGCCCGGCTGAAGGCCTTCGTCGAGGCAGGGGGAGGGCTCCTTCTGTCCATGGGAGACCAGGTGGAGGCGGACAGCTGGAACCAGCGCCTCGCGGCGCTGCTTCCCCGTCCGCTGCGGCTGGTGAAAAGCGCCGGGGCCACCGGGGAGACGGCGCTTCGCCCGGCGCGCCTTGGCGACGTGGCCTGGGAGCACCCGCTCTTCCTCCCCTTCACAGACAAGGCCCGGGAGGGGCTGCTGGCCGCTCGCTTCTCCCGGTACATGCTGGTGGAGGCGGGGCAGCATGCCGGAGACAGCGCCGAGGTCCTGGCCGCCTTCGACGACGGCGCCCCGGCCCTGCTGCTGGCGCGGCGGGGCAAGGGCCGGGTGCTTTTATTCACCTCGACAGTGGACCGCGACTGGTCCGACTTCGCCATCCGGACAAGCTTCCTCCCCCTCGTCCAGCGCTCGGCGGCCTACCTGTCCGGTGGGCTGGAAGAGCGTGAGCGGGTGGAGGGCCACATCGGCCAGACGCTGGTGCTGCGGCCCGAGACGGCCGGCGCTGTCGCCGAAGTCCGCGCCCCGTCCGGAGGCAAGGTGCCGCTGCGCCCGGACGCCGACGGTGGCCTGCGCGTCGGCCCCTTCCTGGAGCCCGGCATTTACCGTGCCCTGGACGCTGCCGGCGCGCCGGCCCTGCCCCCCTTCGCGGTGGTGCTGGACGCCGCGCAGAGCGACCTCACCCGGGTGAAGCCGGAGGCGCTGGCGGCCTACTTCGGCGAGGAAGCGGTGAAGGGGCCCGCCGGGGCCAGCCAGGCCAAGGCGCCCTTCTGGACGTGGCTGCTGGTAGCCGCCGCGCTCGTCTTCTTCCTGGAGGGGACGCTGTTGCGGACGCCGTAACCCAACGGCCGCCCTCAGCGGGCCTTGGATGCAGCGCGCCCCGGGCGGTCCCGGGCGAGTCGCTCGACGCTGGCCACCACGCGTTCCGCCAGCGGCGTGCCGTCCAGCTTGGCCACTTCCACCAGCCCAGTGGGACTCGTCACATTCACCTCGGTGAGCCAGTCGCCAATGACGTCCAGCCCGACGAAGTGCAGGCCCTCGGTCCGCAGGTGGGGCGCCAGGCGCTCGCACAAGGCCCTGTCCCTGGCGGTGAGTGACGCCCGTACCGGCGTCCCGCCCGCGGCGAGGTTGCCGCGGTGGTCGTCGTCTCGCGGGACGCGCAGCACCGCGCCCAGGGGCTCCCCTTCCAGCACCAGGATGCGCTTGTCGCCCACGCGTGCCTCGCTCAGGTAGTGCTGCAGCATGGCCCACTCGGTGCCGGCGCGCGTGTACAGCTCGAGCAGCGCGGTGGTGTTGCGGTCCCCGCGGTGCAGCAGCACCACCCCCTCGCCGCCGTGCCCTTCGATGGGCTTGAGGACCGCCCCGTCCGGCGCCGCCTCGACGAAGGCCTTGAGCTCGCCGACGTGGCAGCTCACCAGCGTCGGAGGGGAGAGGTCCGGGAAGCGCAGCGCCCACAGGTGCTCGCTCGCGCCCCGCAGCCCGGCAGGCGAGTTGACGAAGAGCGGCGAGCGGCCCGGGGAGGCCTCCACCAGGTGGGTGGCGTGCAGGAAGGCCGCGTCGACGGGCGGGTCCTTGCGCAGCCACAGCACGTCCAGTTCCTCCAGCGCCAGCGTGCGGCTCCCCACCACCCGGAAGTGGGCGCCCTGGATGGGCTGCACCTCCACTTCCCGGGCATGCACCGCGGGCCGACCCTGGGCGTGGATGAGCTGGCGCTGCTCGAAACACAGCAGCCGGTGCCCGGCGGCCTGGGTGGCCAGCATGAGCGCGAAGGTGGTGTCGTGGTGCACCAGCACCCGCTCGAGCGGGTCCATGAGGAAGCCAACGTCCAGGCGCTCGCGGGAAGCCAAGGGGGACCCTCCACCAGTGTCGCCACTGCGCAATAGCCACGGCGCCGCTGCGGCGCAGCCAAAGAATGGCCTGCCGCGGGGGCAGCGGTCACTCCTGCCCCACGGGGGGGCCGAAGTCCGGCCCAGGCCCCGCGGCGCAGCTGCTACAGTGCCGTCCTGCACGTGGCTTCCCCCCTCGAACGGGACTGCGCCCGACTCTTCGTCGTCGGCTTTGCAGGCACTTCTGTCGACCCGGACTTGGGCGCGCTGGTTCGCGACGGGTTGCTCGGCGCCGTCCTCTTCTCCCGCAACCTGGGCCAGCCGGCCGAGTCGGCCGCCCTGGTGGAGGAGCTCAAGCGGACGGCCGGCCGTCCCTTCCTTTTGGCCGTGGACCAGGAGGGTGGGCGGGTGGCGCGGCTGCGGGGCGCGCCCTTCACCGCCCTGCCGCCCATGCGGGCGCTCGGCCGGAGAAAGGACGCGGGCCTGGCGCGTCGGGCGGGACGGCTGTTGGCGTATGAATTGGGGGCGCTGGGCATCGACTGGGACTTCGCCCCGGTGCTGGACGTGGACACCAACCCGGACAATCCCGTCATTGCCGACCGCGCGCTCTCCGCCGACGCCGAGCAGGTGGCCACCCTGGGGGTGGCCCTGGCCCAGGGCCGGGAGGAGGGAGGCGTGGCTTCCTGCGCCAAGCACTTCCCGGGCCATGGCGACACGCGCCAGGACAGCCACTGGACGCTGCCCGTGCTGACCCACTCCCTGGAACGGCTGCGCGCCGTGGAGTTGTTGCCATTTCGCCGCTATGCGGAGGCAGGACTGGCCTCGGTGATGACGGCCCACGTGCGCTTCCCTGCCCTCGGGGAAGACCTCCCGGCTACCATGAGTCGCCGCGCACTGGGCGAGCTGCTTCGGGGAGAGCTCCACTTCCGAGGCGTGTGCGTCTCGGACGACCTCGAGATGAAGGCCATCTCGGAGCACATGGGCGTGGAGGAGGCCACCGTGGAAGGAGCGCGCGCCGGGGTGGACGTCTTCCTGGTGTGCCAGCACGTGGACGTGCAGCGCCGGTGCCTGGAAGCCCTGGTGCGGGCGGTGGAGGCCGGCCACGTCAGCCGGGCCCGAATCGCCGAGGCCCACCAGCGCATCGACACCCTGGTGGCGCGCTTTGCCCACCCACCCGGCTCCCGGCTGGAACGGCTGGGAAGTGCCGAGCACCAGCGGCTGGCCGAGGGACTCTCCGCCGACGGCCCCGGCGGAGGTGACCCCACCGAGCGCGGCGTGGTCTGACGCGAGGGCGAGAACGAGTGTCCGACCAAATCTTCCACGTCGCCTGGTACGTCGTCTTCGGCTCGCTCGAGATGCTCGGGCTGCTGCTCGCCATCCGCGCGGTGTTGAGGACGCGGACGGCCCAGGGCGCCATCGCCTGGGCGGTGGGCCTGCTCACCGTCCCGGTGCTGGCCGTCCCGCTCTACCTGGTGTTCGGCCGGAGCCGCTTCCAGGGCTACCTGGAGGCCATCCGTTCGCAGTCGGTGGAGCACCTGGGCGAGGTACAGGCCAACCTCGAGCGCATCAGCGCCTTCTCTCGCCCCCTTCCCGGACGCTGGGAGGCGGCCCTGACGGTGCTCAACCGGCTCACCCGCGCGCCGTGCACCAGCGGCAACCACGTCGAGCTGCTGGTGGACGGCGAGGCCACCTTCGGTGCCATTTTCGCCGCCATCGCCGAGGCCCGCTCCTACGTGCTGGCGCAGTTCTACATCCTCCGCGACGACGTGATTGGCCGGGCCTTTCAGGCCGCCCTGATGCAGAAGGCGCGCGCCGGGGTGCGTGTCTTTCTCTTGTACGACGAGATTGGCTGCCTCTCGCTCCCCAACCGCTACCTTGAGCGGCTGCGCTCGGCCGGGGTGGAGGTGGCGGCCTTCCAGACGACGCGCGGGCGGCAAAACCGCTTCCAAATCAACTTCCGCAACCACCGCAAAATCGTGGTCGTCGACGGACGTCTGGCCTTCACCGGCGGCAGCAACGTCGGTGACGAGTACATGGGGCGCAGCCACCGCTTTGGCCACTGGCGCGACACGCAGATTGCCCTGGAGGGGCCGGCGGTGCAGGCGGTGCAGCTGGCCTGGACGTCGGACTGGTACTGGGCCACCCGGACGCTGCCCGGGCTGGCCTGGGAGCCGGTGCCCTCGCTGCGCGGCAACGTCCCGGCCTTCGTCCTGGCGAGCGGGCCAGCCGACGCGGAGTCCCGACTTCAGCTCTTCTTCATGCACTGCCTCAGCGTCGCGAAGAAGCGGGCCTGGTTCGCCACCCCCTACTTCGTGCCGGACGGCCCGGTCTTCGAGACGATGCGCCTGGCGGCGCTGCGCGGCGTCGACGTCCGGCTGCTGCTTCCGGAGAAGAATGACTCGAAAACCATTGAACTGGCCGCCTTCTCCTTTCTGGAGGCGGCCGAGCGCGCGGGCATCCAGACGCTGCTCTACCGGGATGGCTTTTTGCACCAGAAGGTCATGCTGGTGGACGACGCGCTGAGCTCGGTCGGTTCGGCCAACCTGGACAACCGCTCGATGCGGCTCAACTTCGAGCTGACCACCCTGGTCGTCGACGAGGCGTTCGCCTCGCAGGTGGAGGCCATGCTGCTGCGAGACTTTCAGCGCGCGCGCCCGGTGACCGCGGCGCAGGTGCAGTCCCGGGGCTGGCCCTACCGCTTCTCGGTGAGGGCGGCCCGCCTGCTCTCGCCCATCCTCTAGGGCGCCTCGAGTTCCTTGGACTTGCGCTCGGCGGACGCGCGAAGCATCGCCCGGATGTCCTGTGGCAGGTGGGTGTCGTGGTCCAGCGTCAGCAGCACCCGGTGGTAGCAGCGGAGGGCCTCCTCGCGCTTGCCGGCGCCGAGGTACGCCTCGGCCAGGCTGTCCCAGGCGTTGGCGGAGTCGGGGTACAGCTCCGCGTTCAGCTTGAAGATGGCCAGGGCCTTGTCCGGCGCGCGCTGGGCGATTTCATAGCCGAGGTCGTTGAGTCGCAACTCGGCAATGGCTGGGTCGGATGCCTCCAGCTGCTTCAGCTTCCGGTAGCCGTCGAGCGCAAGCTCCACCTTGCCAGCGAGGAGCAACTGCAGCGGCACCTGTTCGGCCGGCGTCACCCGGACGCCAGTTTGGTCGGAAAACAGCGTCTTGGCCGTGACGCCGGCCGCATCGAAGGCGAAGCGCGTGGTCGGGTCGAGCCGGACGAAGTCCCCGGACTCGACGGGATAGAGGTCAAACGCCTCCCCGAGGAGAGGTTGGGCCTTGAGGACGCCCCGGCCGGCGGTGACCACCAGCAGCGCGTCGGTGCCGAAGCGGTAGCGCCCGGCCAGCTTGTGGAGCTGCTCCTCGGACGGGTGACCGCGCCTGGTGTGGGGGGCGGCCACCTCCGTCCAGCCGTAGAGTTCCGCGGCGCCCCGGACAATCTCGTCAGCAAGCTTGCCGCCGCCGTCGCCGTTCGTCATCACCACCACCCCGTACCCATGCTCCTCGCTCGCCACCAGAAGGGCCCGGAAGCCGTCGGTGCCGTTGGGCTGCTCGAGCGTGATGTGGGCGAAGGTTCCCTTGCCCCGCTGGTCCACGAAGAGGCCCAAGGCGTTGCCAGAGGACAGGCCCAGGCCGCCGCCATCCGTGGACGCCGCGGTGAGCATCCGCTTGGCCGTCGCTTGGGAGAGCAACGCGCCCTTGGCCCCGGTGTAGGACTGCTGCATGGCCAGGGTGAAGCGGGCCAGGTCCGAGGGAGTCGTCCACAACCCCACCGCGGCGAGCTCCGGGTAGACGTGCCACTTCCCCGGCAAGGCCGCGCCGTCGGCGTCGTGCCCGGTGGCCGCGCGGGCCTGAAGCTCCGCGCTGGGCGGCTGCTCGAAGAAGCTGTCCTGCATGCCGGCGGGGCCGAGGACGGTGGCGCTCAGCAGGGCGGGGAACGGCTGGCCGGTGACGTCCTGGAGGAGCTGCTGGACAATTTCATAGCCGCCCCCGGAATAGCGAAAGCTGCTCCCGGGCTCGACGTCCACGCGGACGGGCTTGTTGTTGGCCGGCGGCCGCCCGTCGAGGATGTCCTGCAGCGTCGGCAGCGACGCCCCCGGCCGGTAGCCCTGGAAGCCCCCCACCGTCACCCCGGCGGTGTGGGCGAGCAGCCGCTGCAGGGTGACCCCAGCGGTGAAGGGCCCGTTCGGCAGCTTCCAGCCCTTCAGCATGGAGTTCACCGGGGCCTGCAGCGACAGCTGGCCCTGGTCGACCAGCCGGAGGGCCGCCAGGGCCGTCACCGGCTTGCTCAAGGAGGAGGCCTGAAACAGCGTCTTCGGCGTCACCGGCACCTTGGAGGTGAGGTCCAGCACGCCGTAGCCCCGCGCCCAGGCAATTCGCCCGTCGAGGATGACCGCGATGCTGACGCCCGGGACGTGGTGGTGGCGCATGCGCTCCTCCAGCGTCCAGGCAGGGACCCCCTCGACCACCAGGCTCGGCAACAGACTGTGCTCGAGCGCGGCGGGCGAGGGGGCAGCGGCTGGGGAGGGAGCGGCGACGACAGGCCCGCCTACCGCCACGGCGACGAGGAGTGTGGGGAGGAGTGACTGCAGTCGTGGGAGCGTCATTGGCGCGACCGTGCCGTCTAGCAGGTTCTCCTCTTCGGAGGTTGCATCCGCGTCGCAAAGATGGCTCCGATGGCGCCCCGGGCCAGCGGCCCCAAGCTTTCGGGCAAGCAAGGGGACGCGCGGGCCCACCATCCCTGGGGAGGACGTCATGACAAGCGAAGCGAAGACCGTGGCTCAAGAAGTCCGGAGTGGTGCCGGCTGGACCGCAGCTTCCGGCGTGCTGCTCATCCTCGCCGGCATCGCCGCGCTGTCGGCGCCGTTCCTGGCCGCCGCTATTCTCAGCATCTTCATCGGCTGGGCGATGGTGTTCGGCGGTGTGGCGCAAGCCATCTACGCCTTCACCACCAAGGACAGCGCGGGCCACATCATCTGGAAGGTGCTCCTGGCCATCCTCTACGTGGCGACGGGCATCTACGTGCTGCTCAATCCGGCCGCGGGCGCCGTGGCCCTGGCCTTCGTGCTGGGCTGGATGCTTCTCATCGAGGCTGCCCTGCTCGCCGTGCTCGCCTTCCAGGTTCGGCCGCGGCAGGGGTGGGGACTGTGGCTGTTCGACGCCATCGTCACCCTGGTGCTGGCCATCTTCATCCTCGTCAACTGGCCGGGCAATTCCTTCGTCATCCTCGCCGCCTTCGTCGGGGTGAGCATGATTTTCAGCGGCGTGAGCCGGCTGATTCTGGGGGCGACGGTGCGCTCGGCGGTCCCCCCGCCGCAGGCTGTGGCCAAGGCCTAGCGCTTCTCGAGCAGCTGCAGCGCGAGCAGCACCGCCAGGGACAGCTGGACCGAGGCCTCCGGTCGCTTCGCCGCGGCGATGAGCTCGGCGACGGTGCGGCTGCCGTCGGCGTGGGAGAGCAGCTCGCTCTCCCACTTCTCCAGCCCGACGTCGCGCACCGGGTAAATGGGCTGGCGCGAGGGGCCGAGCCGGTCCTCGAGGGCCAACAGACGGCGCACCCGCTCCGGCTTGTACAGCTTCTTCATGCCCCGGAGGGTGAGGGTGGCCGGGTGCACGTCCAGCTTGAGGACTTCCTGGCGCGCCGGCTGCCCGAAGCTCATCACGTAGCTGCCGTCCTCCCAGGCGAAGAGGGAGTAGATGATGGCCTTCACCTGCTGGCCCAGGTAGTACAGCCGGTCGTCGTCGGTGAGCAGGCCGCGCTCCACCAGGACGTCGCCGGTGCGTCGCCCGGAGCTCTGCGCCACCTGGGCCGCGTCGGCCAGCTGGTCCGGACGCACGCGCCCGGTGCGGACCAAGAACTGGCCGAAGCGGTCGGCCAGCAGGTTGGAGAGGGCGAACACCGGCTGCCCTCTCTCGAAGAAGACCACCTTCTTCACCGCGCCCTTCTGGACGCCCAGCTCGCCCGTCTCCCCCGACAGGAAGAAGGCGGAGATTAGGGACGGCAGGTTGTCGTGCAGCTCGCCCCGCCTCAGCTTCAGTCCCGGTGGCGTCGGGCGCTGTGGAACGGGGGGAGGGCGCGCGCCCGGGTCCGAGCCCTTGCGCATGGAGGAGGCCCGCAGCGGCCGTCCGGTCAGCTCCATCGGCCCGGAGGCACCACTCACCAGCACGCGACCGCTCAGCTCCATGGTGTCGGCCGGCTCGTCCTCCTCGATGTCGATGTCCAGCTCGACTTCGAACTCCTCCTCGGCCGGCTGGCGGGGGGGGCCTGGCGGAACCAGCTGGGTGACCGCTTCGAGGAGCTTCTTGGCTTCGAAGGGCTTCTCGAAGTACGCGGCCGCTCCGTGCTTCTGCCGGCCCTCCAGGGCGTGCTTGCCTCCCTTGAAGACGCCGGTGACGAAAATGTAGGGGACGCCGGGGTGAGCGCGCCGCAGCGCCTCGGCGATGGTGTAGCCCATGACGTCCGGTAGCAGCACGTCCAGCAATGCCAGCGCCGGCGTCTGCACGCGCAACAACTCCAGCGCCTGCTTGCCCTTGGTGGCCCCCAGCACTTCGTAGCCGGCGTCTTCGAAGAGATGCGTCAGCAGCGACAGCAGCTCGACGTTGTCGTCGACCACGAGGATGCGGGGACGCGCCATGTGTCGGGTGCAGGTTAATCGGCTGCTCGCCTGCCGTCCCCTCCTCCGTTGAGTGGGGGAAGAGCCCACCGGCACCCACTAAAGGCCGCGCGAGGCCCTGGGCCGCCCGTCCTAAACACGGACGGCACTGGCCCGGGGGGGGGGCTCCACCGGCCTGGGACGGGCACGCCGCCCCCCGCACCCCCTGGGGCCGGCTTCGCGTCCCCGGCCTCGCCTGGCACCTATGGGCCCAGCCTCGCGCCGGTTGCATTCCCGCCTCCGGCTCGCTAGGGACCGCGGTTCGCCGCTGTTGTCTGTACAACTCAGAAGGGACAAGTCGAGCCGATGGCCGAGAAGCTGGCACCGCGGGAGAAGGGCTTCTCCGAGTGGTACGTGGACGTGGTCCTGAAGGCCAAGCTCGCCGACTACTCGGACGTCAAGGGCTGCATGGTGATTCGGCCCAACGGCTACGCGCTGTGGGAGAACATGCAGCGGGTGCTGGACCGGATGTTCAAGGAAACCGGGCACCGCAACGCCTACTTCCCGCTCCTCATCCCGGAGAGCTTCCTGCGCAAGGAGGCCGAGCACGTCGAGGGCTTCGCGCCCCAGCTGGCGGTGGTGACGCACGCCGGGGGCAAGAAGCTGGAGGAGCCCTACGTCATCCGGCCCACCTCCGAGACCATCATCAACTCCATGTTCTCCCGGTGGATTCAGAGCTACCGCGACCTGCCGATGCTGCTGAACCAGTGGGCCAACGTCATTCGCTGGGAGATGCGCACCCGCCTCTTCCTGCGCACCACCGAGTTCCTCTGGCAGGAGGGCCACACCTGCCACGAGACGGACGGCGAGGCCGAGGCCGAGACGCTGCGGATGCTCGAGGTGTACCGCACCTTCGCCGAGGACTACATGGCAATGCCGGTGCTCGCCGGCCGCAAGTCGGAGTCGGAGAAGTTCGCCGGCGCGGTGCGGACCTACTCCATCGAGGCGATGATGCAGGACAAGAAGGCCCTGCAGGCTGGCACCAGCCACAACCTTGGACAGAACTTCGCCCGGGCCTTCAACACCGCCTTCCAGGGGCGCGACGGACAGCAGCACCACGTCTGGCAGACGTCCTGGGGCGTCTCCACCCGCCTCATCGGCGGCCTCATCCTCACCCACTCCGACGACGCCGGGCTGGTGGTACCGCCCAAGCTGGCCGCCACCCACGTCGCCATCGTCGTCATCGGCAAGGGGGAGGAGCGCGGGCCGGTGCTGGAGCGCGCCCAGGCCGTGGCGGCGGACCTTCGGCGGACGGGCCTGTCCGTCCTGGTGGACGACGACGACACGAAAAGTCCGGGCTTCAAGTACTACGAACATGAGTTGACCGGCGTCTGCCTGCGCATGGAGCTCGGTCCCAAGGACTTGGCCAAGGACCAGGCGGTCCTGGTGCGACGGGACGACCGGGCGAAGGTCACCGTCCCCCTCGACGCGGTGGTGACGCAGGCCCAGGCCATGCTGGACGCCATGCAGGCCTCCCTCTTCGCCCGCGCCAAGCAGTTCCGCACCGACCACACCTTCGAAGTCAACAGCATGGAGGAGATGAAGGCCCGCGCCGACGACGGCTTCCTGCTGGCCCACTGGTGCGAGAGCCCGGCCTGCGAGGCCCAGGTGAAGGAGCAGACCTCCGGGGTGACGACGCGAAACCGGCCATTCGACCTTCCCCAGAAGCCGGGAACGTGCGTCGTCTGCGGCCAGCCTTCGCCTGGCCGAATGGTGTTCTCCAAGGCCTACTGAAGGCGCGGCACCGAAAGGGAGGGGGCCGTCCGGCGTGCTCGAGCCCAACGCGACGGCGCTGCTTCTGGTGACGGCCGGGGCGCTCCTCGGTGCGAGCGCCCTCCTCAGCCGCCTCGGCACCCGCACCGGGCTTCCGGTGGCCTTCCTCTTCCTGGCCGTCGGCATGCTGGCCGGCTCGGACGGCCTCGGGGGCATCGCCTTCGAGGACTACCCGCTGGCCTTCCGCCTGGGCACCTGCGCGCTGGTGCTGATTCTCTTCGACGGTGGCCTCAACACGCCGCTGGCGCGAGTGCGGCCGGTGCTGGGGCCAGCCACCGTCCTGGCGACGCTGGGCGTCGCGGGGACGGCCGGGCTGGCCGCCACCGCGGCCCGCTTCCTCTTCCACGTGCCGTGGACGTACGCGCTGCTGCTTGGCGCCATCGTCTCCTCGACGGACGCGGCCGCCGTCTTCTCGGTGCTTCGTGGCAGCGGCACCCAGCTCCGCGAGCACGTGGGCACCACGCTGGAGCTGGAGTCGGGCCTGAATGACCCGATGGCCGTCATCCTCACGCTGGCCCTCACCGAGTCGCTCGTCACCGGGCAGCCGCCCGGGCTGCGGCTGCTGGCGGAGGTGGGCCTGCAGCTTCTGTTGGGCACGCTGCTGGGCGCGCTTCTGGGGACGGCGGCGGCGTGGCTGCTCAGCCGCGTGTCCCTCCCCGCCCCGGGCCTAGTTCCGGTGGTGACGGTGGCCGTCGCCCTCGTCACCTTCGGCCTCACCACGCTGCTGCACGGCAGCGGCTTCCTCGCCGTGTACCTGGCCGGGATGGCCCTGGGGCGCACGACGCTGAAGGACCGCGCGGGCTTGCTGCGGGTGCACGACGGCCTCGCCTGGCTGGCCCAGGTGGGCATGTTCCTGCTGCTGGGCCTCCTCGTCTTCCCCTCCCGCCTGGGGGCGGTGGCACTGCCCGGCACCATCCTCGCCCTGGTGCTGGCCTTCGTCGCGCGGCCGCTAGTGGTAGCGCTGTGCCTTCTGCCCTTCCGCTACACGTGGAGGGAGCGCCTCTACATTGGCTGGGTGGGCCTGCGGGGTGCCGTCCCCATCATCCTCGCCACCTTTCCGGTGCTGGCGGAGGTGCCGGGCAGCGCCCTCCTCTTCAACGTCGTCTTCTACAGCGTGGTGGTGAGTGGTGTGCTGCCGGGGGCGACGGTGGCCAGAGTCAGCCGGTGGCTGTCCGTGCAGGCCAGCGCCAGCTGACGGCCTGGCAGCGGGCCGGCACTACCAGGGGCCGACGTTGCGCAGCAGCACCACCTCGCCCCGGTGGCCCTTCGTCGCCGGGTAGTACAACAGCATGTCGCTGCGGCCCTTTTTTTCGAGGTCCACCGACGTGAGGCGCCCCACCGCCCGCACCGGGATGCGCGTCGCGGGGTTGTCGGCGAACAGGGTTCCCTGCCCTCCAAGGAAGATGGACAGTTCCTCATCCCCCGTGCCGAACGCCAGGTCGACGCGCTTGTCCCCGTTGTAGTCGCCCAGCATGTCGATGGCCTGGATGTCGGCGACACCGGACAGGTTGAGGGTGAAGCTGAGCTCGCGCTCGGCGGCCGGCGTCTCGGCGAAGCGCCGCTTGGCCGGCAGGAATGGGAAGACCTGGAAGTTGATGCTCAGCGTCCGGTTGAGGAGGATTTTCACAATCGCGAAAATCCCGATGTTGACGGACGGCACCACCAAGTCCGGCCGCCCGTCGCCGGTCAGGTCGAACAACTCCACGTCCGTCCCGGTGGCACCCTCGCCCTTGAGGACCTGGTCCGGCGCCTGCGCGTATTCCCCGCCCTTGCGGCCGAAGAAGACATAGGTGGTGGTGGTGACGGAGGCGAGACCCCGGGCCACCAGCTTTCGCACCACCAGGTCCGCGATGCCGTCCCCGTCGATGTCCGCCACGGTGAGCGAGGCCTGGGTGCCAGACTCCTTCAGTTCCTCCAAGGTGCGGATGGCGAAGTCCCGCCGGTAGCTGGGGGCGCTGGCGAAGGTGAAGCCCGGACCTTGCCGGTAGACGGCGAGGCGGTCCTCCAGCGTCGCCACGACGTCCAGAAGTCCGTCGCCGTCCACGTCGGCGACGTAGACGGACGGGTGGGCGAAGGTGAGGCGGAAGTACGGCACTGAACCGGTCCGCGGGTGGTCCACCCGCCGCATCTGGTCGCCTGCGTTGAAGCCCGCCTGTACGTCCAGGGCCAGCTCGGCCGCGCGGACGTAGTGGCCATGGCCTTCGCTCTTGTAGAGGCCCAGCTTGGTGGGACCCGGGACGAGGAGTTCGCGGCCCCCGGGGCCACTGACGTCCTCCACGATGCGAAGCCGCGGCATGACGCCGGGGGCGGGGCGGGTGAAGGCGGTGACTTGCTCCACCAGCTTCACCGGCGGGCCGGCCACCCGGCCGCGGAAGCTGCGGGAGAGGACCCCCTCGGGGGTGACCAGCAGCAACTCGTCTCCCGGCTCGCCGTCGACCTCGGCCAGGTCGAAGCCAAAGGCCTCCACCTCGTCCATGGCCAGGGCCAAGTCGGGCGCCGTCGTGAAGGCGCCGTCGCGGTTCCAGAAGATGGCCAGCGAGCGCTTGGTGCCCGGGCCGACCCCGCTGGTGTAGCCGACGAGGATGTCCAGCTTGCCGTCGCCGTCCAGGTCCGCCGCCGTCACCGTGACGACGTCGCCCAGCACCTGAAGCTTCTTCATCTCGAAGCGCTGCGGCTCCGCCCAAGCAGACGGGGCGGCTAGCAGCACACACAGCACAGAAAGCGTCCGCCTCACGAAGCAATGTCCTTTCGCGAAAGCAGAAGCCCACCCGTGGCGCCCACGGCCAGTAGCCACACCGCAAACACCAGCACCGCGCGCGGCGCGACGTCGGTGGCGTGCATGCTGGCCAGCCCCTGGGCCAGCTGCGCCACGCGGTCCAGGCCGGCGATGAGGAACGTGGTGGGCAACAGCGGTTCCAGCTTGGGCCAGCGGCCGAGCGCGAGGAGGCCCGCGCCGAGGAAGGCCGTCGAGGCCACCGCCGGGCCGGGGCGGCCAAAGGCCATGCCCAGAAGGCCACCGGTGGCCACCGCCACCCCCTGCCCCAGAAGGCAGGTGGCCACCGCCACGGCCAATTCGCGCAGCAGCAGCCCCCGCCCGGCCAGCACGTAGCTACCTTCGGTCGCCGCCTCCAAGCCGAAGCGGACGTAACCGGCCAGCAGCGCGCCGAGACAAGCCGCCAGCAGCGCCAGGCTGAGGGCGCTAAACAGCGCCAGAAGGCGCGCCGACCACCAGGCCGTCCGCCCCACCGGACGGCAAAGGGCGGTGCGGGCCACGCCGGAGGCGAAGTCCGTGCCCACCGCGCTGGCGGCCAACAGCGCACCCACCGCCGCCGCGGTGATGGCCGCGCCGGTGGCCCCCGCCGCCCCCAGGTAGAAGCCATTCGGCGCACCGAAGAGGCCGCGCTCGGCGGCCACGCCGAGAGACGTCGCGTAGGCGGCCGCCAGCACCGCCGCCAGCGGCAGCAGCCACACGCTGCGACCGGTGGCGAGTCGCAGCCATTCGGCGCGGTAAGCGCCTACCAGGCCCCTCACGGCCCCCCCGGCTGGGTGACGGAAAAGAAGAGCTCTCGGAGCACGCCGGTGTGGGCGGCGTCCACCGGCTCCTCCGCAACCAGGCGGCCCCGGGCCATCACCAGGACACGGCTTGCGGTGCGCTCCACCTCGTCGAGGAGGTGGCTACTGACGAGCAGCGCCGTGCCGCCCTGGGCCAGCTCCCGCAGCAGCGTCCCCATGTCGCGGACCCCTGGGGGGTCCAGCCCGTTGAGCGGCTCATCCAGCACCAGCAGGGAGGGGCGGCCCAAAAGCGCTGCGGCGATGGCCAGCCGCTGCTTCATGCCGAATGACAGTTGCCGGACGCGGCGCTGGGCCACCTCGGCGAGGCCCACCTGCGCCAGCACCTCGCGCTGCCGCGCCGCCTGCACCGGCTCCCCGCCGAGCCACGCCACCCAGGCCAGCGCCCCCGACGCCGTCAACTCCCCGGGGAGGGCCGGGGACTCGATGAGGAAGCCGGCCGCGGCCAGGGCGGCCTGGCGGCCGCGCTGCACGTCGTGTCCCGCAAGGCGCACCGTGCCGGCATCCGGGTGTACCAGCCCGGCGATGAGGCGCAGCGTCGTGCTTTTGCCTGCGCCGTTGGGGCCGAGAAGGCCCACCACTTCGCCCGCGTGCACCTGGAAGGAGATGGAGTCGACGGCCTGGACGGGCCCGTAGCGCTTGGCGATGCGAGAGACGTCGAGGGCAACCACGGGCGTGCCACCCTACCCCGCGCCCGCCGGCGCGCTCTACCCCTGGAGCGGTGAAGAAGGCGGTGCTTAGCTTGGCCGCAGGAGGACCACCCAGCTTTTGCGCCTCTTTGTCGCCGGACCTCTGCCGGACGCGCTGCAGGCCCACGTCTTCGAGGCGCTGTCGGCCGCACGGCGTGCCGCCTCCCAGGCGCGCTGGGTGAAGCCTGGCGCGCTGCACCTGACGTTGGCCTTCCTGGGCGAGCACGACGCGGCCGTCGTCCCCGCCCTGGGGCAGGCACTGCAGGCGGTGGCGCCCCGGCACCCGGCGGTCCAGCTGTGGCTGCAGGGTGCGGGCTGCTTCGGCCGCCCGCACCACCCGGAGGTGCTGTTTGCAGAAGTGTCCGGGGACACGGCGCCGCTTCAGGCGCTGCAGGCCGACGTCCAAGCGGCGCTCCAGCCCTGGCTGCCCGGGCCCGGGACGGCCGGCCAGGCCTTTCACCCCCACCTCACCCTGGCGCGCGCACGGGGCCGGACGGGGGATGCGGCGTTGGCGCGCTGCCAGCGGGCCCTGCGCGGGCAACTCCTCGGCGGCTTCCTCCTCGAGCGGCTGGCGCTGGTCCAGAGCGAGTTGACGGCCACCGGCGCCCGGCACACCGGGCTGGCCGAGTTTCCCTTGGGCGCCACGGCCGCCTCCGCCCACCCCTGAAATTCCTGCGTCGTACCGGGCGTCTTTTCGCACCGGGGGCCGCTGACGTTGGACGGCCCGCCTTGACGCGCGACAGACGCTGCTTAGGTTGGTGTGGAAGGAGGAAGTAACCATGACCACCATTACCCGCTGGGAGCCCTTTCCCGGCATGAGCAGACTGCAGAGTGATTTGAACCGTTTGTTTGAAACCAACCTCGGTGCAAACCGCGGGACCGAGTCCTTTGGCTGGGCGCCCCCGGTGGACGTCTTCGAGGACACGGAAGGCTTGACCTTCAAGTTCGAGCTTCCCGAAGTCGACTCCAAGGACGTCAGCGTGAACCTGGAGGACGGTGTCCTCACGGTGCGCGGCGAGCGGAAACTGGAGCGCGAGGAGAAGAGGGAGAATTACCACCGGATTGAGCGCGAGTACGGGACATTTGCCCGTAGCTTCACGCTTCCGGCCACCTTCGATGCCAACAAGGTGACGGCCGAGAGCAAGAATGGCGTGCTTCGCATCTACGTGCCGAAGCGGGCCGAGGCCAAGCCGAAGAGCATCCAGGTGAAGGTGAATTAAGTCGCCGTCCCTTTTCCGGGGGCAACCCCCGGAGAGGTGGAGCGCCCGAGCTTTCCCCCTCCAAGAGGCGCTCCGCGGGCCCGTTCGCCCTGCTTCGTGCAGGCGCTGACGGGCCCGTCTTTGTTGTCACTCGCCGAGGTAGGCGCGCCGGATTTCCGGGCTGGCCAGCAGCGTCCGCCCCGCGCCCTGCATCGCCACCTCGCCCGTCTCCAGCACGTAGCCGTGGTCGGCCAGACTGAGGGCCAGGTGCGCATTCTGCTCGACGAGGAGGATGGAGACGCCGCGGGCATTCACCTCCCGCAGAATCCGGAAGATGGTCTCCACCACCTGGGGGGCCAGTCCGAGCGACGGCTCGTCGAGGAGGAGAAGCTTGGGGCGGCTCATCAGCGCGCGGCTGATGGCCAGCATCTGCTGCTCTCCGCCGGAGAGCGTGCCGCCGACCTGCCTTTGCCGCTCCTTCAATCGCGGGAAGAGTCCGAAGACGTAGTCCCGGTCCTCGGCCACCTGGGCGCGGTCGCGGCGCAGGTAGGCGCCGAGGTCGAGGTTCTCGCCCACGGTGAGGTTGAGGAAAATCCCCCGCCCTTCGGGCGCGTGCGCCATGCCCCGGGGCACCAGAAGGTGGGACTTCATCCCCTGCACCGGCTGCCCCTCCAGCAGGATGCGTCCCGTCTTCGGCCGCAGCATCCCCGACACCGCCCGCAGCGTTGTCGTCTTGCCCGCCCCGTTAGCGCCAATCAGCGCCACCACCTCGCCCTTGCCCACCTTCAGTGAGATGCCCCGGAGCGCGGTGATGGCCCCGTAGCTGACGTGCAGGTTCTCCACCTCGAGGATGGACTCGCGCGCCTGCCGTTCCTCGGAGGACACCGCCGGGGCAATCATGGGCTGCCTCCGGGGACGCTCATCCCCTGGGCCGCCAGGTAGCTGTCGCCGAGGTAGGCCTCGATGACCTTGGGGTCGGTGCGGACGCGCTCCGGGTTTCCACGGGCGATGGTCTCGCCGTAGTCGAGCACCGTGATTTCCTCGCAGATGCCCATCACCAGCTTCATGTCGTGCTCGATGACCAGGATGCCCAAGTTGAAGCGGGTGCGCAGCTCGCGGATGAGCACCATCAAGTCCGCCTTCTCGCGCGTATTCATCCCCGCCGCCGGCTCATCGAGCAGCAGCACCCGGGGCCCGGTGGCCAGCGCGCGCGCAATTTCGAGTCGCCGCTGCTCGCCGTAGGGCAGGTTCCGGGCCTCCTCGCTGCGCCTTGGAAGCAGCCCCATCACGTCCAGGAGGGCGTCGGCCTTGACGGTGAGGGCGCGCTCCTCGCGCTGGAAGCCGGGGGTGAGCAGCATCGCCCGCCACCAGTCGACGTAGTTGTTGAGGGCGGCCATGGCCGCCGCGGCCCCACTGCGCTTGGAGGACCTGCGACGGGCCGCTTCGATGCGCGCCCGGGAGAAGAAGGGGTAGGTGTCCGCCAGGCAGGCCACCCGCACGTTGTCGAGCGCGGTCAGGGTCTTGAAGAGGCGGATGTTCTGGAAGGTGCGCGCCAGCCCCAGGCGGTTGATTTGGTGCGGCTTCAGCCCGTTGACGACTTCCCCGGCGACACGCACGGTGCCCGCGGTGGGCAGGTAGACGCCGGTGAGGACATTGAAGGCCGTGGTCTTACCGGCGCCGTTGGGGCCGATGAGGCCCTTGAGGTCGCCCTGGTGGATGTCCAGCTCGAAGCCGGAGAGGGCCTTCAAGCCGCCGAAGTGGATGGCCACCCCTTGGGCCTGCAAGAGCGACGTGCTCACTCCTCCGCCCTCCGGCCGCGGCCCCACCAGCGCGGGAAGGCATCCCACAGCTCGCGGCTGCCGAAGACACCCTGCGGCCGCGACAGCATGAGGATGACGAGGAGGATGCCGTAGACGGGCATCCGGATTTGGTCCACCTTCTGGGCCAGCGCCGCCCCGCCCTCCAGCCCGCCCACCTGGAGGAAGAGGCTGCGCAGCACCTCCGGCAGCAGCGTGAGGACGACCGCGGCGACGATGGAGCCGCTGATGCTACCCAGGCCACCGGCCACCACCATCGTCACCACCTCGATGCTCTTCACGAAGGTGAAGGAGCCGGGGTTGATGATGGGGACGAAGTGCGCGAAGAGCGCCCCTGCGACGCCGGCGAAGAAGGAGGAGATGACGAAGGCCCGAACTTTGTAGGCGGTGGTGTCCACGCCCATCGCCTCGGCCGCCACCTCGTCCTCCCGGATGGCGAGCAGCGAGCGGCCGTGGGCGCTGTCCTGGATGCGACGCGCCACCAGCACCACCACGAAGACGCACATCCAAATCATCATGAAGCTGCTGGTCTGCGGGATGCCCGACAGGCCGAGGGCCCGGCCAAACACCTCGAGGTTGGAGACGATGACGCGAATCATCTCCCCGAAGCCCAGGGTGACAATGGCCAGGTAGTCCCCCCGCAGGCGCAAGGAGGGCAGCCCCACCAGGAAGCCGGCCACCCCGGCGGCGGCTCCCCCCACCGCCAGCGACGCGAGCAGCTGCAGCTGGTCGGACACCCCGTGGGGGATGCCACTGATGGCCAGGTCCTTCATCTCCAGCGCCAGCTTCCCCCCGACGTATGCCCCCACGGCCATGAAGCCGGCGTGGCCGATGGAGAACTGGCCCGTCATCCCATTTACGATGTTGAGGGACACGGCGAGGATGACATTCACCCCCACCACCGAGGACAGGTAGACGAAGAAGGGCAACTGCCCCACCACCACCTGCAGGGCGCCCAGCAGCAGAAGAGCCAGGAGCACCGGGAAGACGCCGCGCAGCGGTGCAGGCAGGGAGGCCATCCGCGCGGTCAAACCTTCTCCGCGGTCACGGTCCCGAATAGCCCGGAGGGTCGCACCAGCAGGACCAGGATGAGAAAGCTGAAGGCCACCGCGTCCCGCCAGCTACTGGAGGAGTAGCCGACCACGAATTCCTCCACCAGGCCGAGCAGCAGCCCCCCCACCACCGCCCCGGGCACGTTGCCGATGCCGCCGATGACGGCGGCAACGAAGGCCTTCAGCCCGACGTACAGCCCCATCAGCGGCTGGACGACGGTGTCCTTGATTGCGAAGAGGATGCCCGCGCCGGCCGCCAGAGCGCTGCCCAGCATGAAGGTGAGCGCGATGACGCGGTCCACCGGGATGCCCATCAGGGCGGCCGTGCGGTGGTCGAAGGACACCGCACGCATCGCCCGTCCGAACCGGCTCCGGTACACCAGCGCCTGCAGCGCCACCATCAGCAGCAATGCAATCAGCAGCGAGATGACCTGCCAGTTCCAGATGACCACCGTCCGGTCGCCGAAGACGAGCCATTCGCGCGGAGGAATAATCTCCGGAAACGCCCGCGGCGCAGCGCCCGGCAGCGGCCCGAAGTCCAGCTGGAAGCCGTAGGAGAGGGTGAAGGAGATGCCGATGGCGGTGATGAGGGCGGTGAGACGCGGCTTCTCGCGCAGCGGGCGGTAGGCAAACCGCTCGATGAAGAGCCCGAGCAGCGCGCAGCCCCCCATCGCCACCAGGAAGATGGCGGCGACGCCGAGCAGCGACGACTGGGCGGGCCGGCCCAGGCCAACGGCCACCGCGTAGGCGCCGAAGGTGCCCACCATCATCACGTCGCCGTGGGCGAAGTTGATGAGCTTCAGCACGCCGTACACCATGGTGTAGCCGAGGGCTACCAGGGCATAGATGGTGCCTGCCGCGAGCCCGTTGATGAGGTGCTGGACCAGGTCGCCCATCAGGGATTGATTGTCGTCACGTACTCGTAGTTCTTGTCCTTGCCCACCTTGAGGACCACCGCGGGCTTCACCGCGTTGCGCCGGTCGTCGAGGGTGATGACGCCGGCCACGCCCGGGTAGTCCTTGGTCTGCGCGATGGCGTCGCGGAGCGACTTCCCGGAGAGGTCGGGAGCCCGCCGCATCGCATCGATGGCCACTCCGGCCGCGTCGTAGGCCAGCGTCGCCAGCGCATCCGGCACCCTGCCGTAGGCGGCCTTGTAGGCAGCGACGAATTTCTGCACCCGCGGAGCTGGGTCATCGGAGCTGTAGTGGTTGCTAAAGTAGTGGCCCTCCACCGCGCTGCCGCCCAGTTCAAACAGTTTATCGCTGTCCCACCCGTCGCCGCCCATGAGGGGCACGGTGAGCCCGAGCTCCCGGGCCTGGCGCGCGATGACGCCCACCTCGCTGTAGTAGCCCGGCACGTAGATGCCGTCCGGGTTGGCCCGCTTGATGGCAGTCAGCTGGCCGCGGAAGTCGCTGTCCCCCAAGTTGTAGGTCTCCACCGCCACAATCTTCCCGCCCATCTCGGTGAATTTCCGGGTGAAGACGTCGGTGAGGCCGGTGGAGTAGTCGCTCTTCAAATCGCGCAGCACCGCCACCTTGTTGAGCTTCAAGTTGTCCCGCGCGAAGCGGGCCATGACGAAACCCTGGAAGGGGTCGATGAAGCAGACGCGGAAGATGTAGTCGCCAATCTCCGTCACCTTGGGGTTGGTGGAGGTGGGCGTAATCATCGGCACCCGCGCCGGCTGGGCGACGTTGGCCATGGCGATGGAGTTGGTGCTGGCCACCTCGCCGAGGATGACGGCCACGTGGTCCTGGTTGACCAGCCGGGTGGCGGCGTTGGCCGCCTCTTCGGGCTTGCCCTGGTCGTCGTACACGCGCGTCTCGAGCTTCTTGCCCTTCACGCCGCCCGCAGCATTCGCCTCCTTGACCGCCATCTCGATGCCGTTGCGACTGGAGATGCCGAAGGTGGCCTGGCCCCCGGTGAGGGAGAAAATCTCGCCCACCAGGATGGAGTCACCGCCGGGGGCCACCGAAGCCGGGGCCGCCGGGGCCGGGGCCGCCGGGGTGGCGGACTTCTTCTCGCAGCCAGTGGCGAGCAGCACGAGGGCCGCGGTGACGGCCGGTAGCGTTCGCATGGGGGAAGCTCCTGTTGGGCACGGCGAAGGAAGGCCGGGCACTTGTAGGGGGAGGGCGCGGCAGGGGTCAAGGCAACGCTGCAGCGGCCTGCCACCCTGGCCCTGTCACCTTCGCCCCAGCGCCCAGTCCAGCGCTTCTTCCAGCCGGTCATCGCCCCAGAAGAGCTCCCCGTCCACCCGGAAGCTGGGCGCCCCGAAAATCCCCGCCGCCTGGGCAGCCTCCACCTCGGCCCGCAGCGCCGCCTTCACCTCGGGCACCTGCGCCGCCTGCAGCACGCGCTCGGGCGTCTGGCCTTCGGCCCGCACCAGGGCCCCCACCACCTCGGGGGAGGCGATGTCCTCGTCCCGTTGAAACTCAGCTCGGAACACCGCCTCGCTGAAGGCCTCGCCCCAGCCCTCCCGGAGGGCCACCAAGGCCACCCGGGCCGCCAGCACGCTGAGCCGGGGAAAACCGGAGGGGAAGCGGACGGAAAAACCGTGCCGGGCGGCCCGTCGCGCCACGTCCCGCCGGGCATAAGCCCCGCGCACGGGGAAGACGTTGAGGGGACTGTCCTTGAGGCCCTCGGCCTGGAAGATGGGGCCGAGCAGGAAGGGCCGCCAGCGGATGGGGACGCCCGTCTTCTGTGCCAACGCACGGATGCGCAGCGCCGACAGGCAGGCATAGGGGCTGGCAAAGTCGAAGAAGAAGTCGAGGGTGGCCGAGGGCTTCATCCGCCGTCACTCCCGTTCTGCCTGCCCTGGGGGGGCTTGGCCTTCCCCCCGCGGGGGCCGTCCAGCGCCACCCCAGTTTTCGACTGCTTTTTACCTACTGCTGGAGGTAGCAGTTGCAATTCGCTTCGAAGCCCGCGTCGCAGTCCAGCTTGCCCAGGCATCCGTGAGTGGCGTCCGCCAAGCTCTGCGCAGCGATGACGCCCTCGAAGTCGCCGTTGCCGACCGTCGTGCCGCAGATGCCGACGCAATTGTAATTCAAGTCCTGGCATCCCGCGGCGGCGGCGAAGCCCAGCGCGGCCAGCAGCACCGCCAGCAGACGTCGTTTCCCCATGGTCCTGTCCTGCGCAGGGGCCGTCAGGGACGGACGCATCCGTCCTGCCGGCCCCGGGTAAAGGGTGCACCGCTACCGAAGGGCCCGCTGTCTAGCAGGGAAGTGGGCTGGGCGCGCCCTAGAGAAGACGGCTGGCCACTCCCCCGCCAGGCGA
>JADGRA010000026.1 GCA_017881265.1 Myxococcaceae bacterium
CCTGGACGTCAACGGGCGCGGCACGCTGCTCACCACCGAGGAGTGCCTCCTCAGCCCTGTGCAGGCGCGCAACCCCGGCCTCTCGCGCGAGGCGCTGGAGGAGGTCCTCGGCCGGCACCTCGGCGTGCGCAAGGTGCTGTGGCTGGGCGAGGGAATTGTCGGCGACGACACCCACGGGCACGTGGATGACTTGGCGCGCTTCGTCGACGAGACGACGGTGGTGCTGGCCACCGAGCGGCGGCGCACTGACGCCAACTATGAAAGGCTGGAGGACAACCGGCGGCGCCTGGCCAGCATGACGGACGCCGACGGACGTCCCTTGCACGTCGTCCCGCTGCCCATGCCCCGGCCGGTGGAGTGGAATGGCCAGCGGCTGCCGGCCAGCTACGCCAACTTCTACATTGCCAACACGCACGTGCTGGTGCCCACCTTCAATGACCCGCAGGACCGCGTGGCGCTGGGGACGCTGGCCCGGTTGTTTCCCGGCCGGGAAGTGGTGGGCATCCACGCGCTGGATTTGGTGTGGGGGCTGGGCACGCTGCACTGCATGACGCAGCAGGAGCCGGCCTGAGGGAAGGGGCGCCCCCCGCCCCGGGGCCCACGGCCGCGGGGCCCGAAGAAGCCCCGCTAACGGGGGGCCGGAGAAGGGCCGAGAAAGCCCGACTTTACCGCGGCGCGTCGTCGTTCTGTTGTTGACTTGAGTGTCAACACGCGCGAGCGATGCGCATTCTTCCTTGGTCTCTTGGGGTGTTCCGCATGCGCGCTCGTCTCACGTTGGCCCTGGTGTCCGCCGCCCTTGCCGCGGTCGCCGCCGGTTGCAGCAGCTCCACCAGCAACGGCGGAACCGTCACAGTCACCATCACCCCGGCCGGCCCAATCGCGGCCGTGCCCGGCGGGGCGCCGACGGGCTTCAGCGCCCAGACGTACAACACCAGCGACCAGGTGACGTGGACGCTCACCCCGGCGATTGGTGCGGGACGCATCTCCCCGACCACCGGACGCAGCATCATCTACACGCCGCCGGCAACTGCCGGCGCGTCGCTGGCCGTTACCCTCAGGGCTTCCGTCAATGGGACAGGCGCCACCAGCGCGGTCGTCATCAACCTGGCGCCCTCCGTCGTCACGGCGCAGACCATTCCCAGCCTGAAGGCGAACGTCACCGTCACCTACGACAGCCGCGACATCCCCAACATCAACTGCCAGAACCAGCTCGACTGCTTCACCGTGCAGGGGTACCTGCACGCGCACGACCGCCTCTTCGAGATGGACTTCCTGCGCCGCGAGGCGGAGGGAAAGCTGTCGGAGATTCTCGGCGAGGCCGCGCTTTCGCAGGACGAGCAGTTCCGGACGCTCTTCACCACGCCCTTCAGTAGCCCGCCGGGCCAGTCTCTCGGCGTCGCCCTCCTCGCCTCGCTCGGCCCGAACGAGCTCGCCATCCTTCAGGCCTATTCCAACGGGGCCAATGCCTACATCTCGGCGATGAAGGCATTAGACCCGAGCGCCCCCTTCCCGGCCGAATACGGGCAGCTCGCCATCCCCTTCACTCTGGGACCCTCGGTGGTGGAGAACTGGGTGCCCGCCGACACGATGGCCATCGTCCGGCTGTTCCAGTTCCAGCTGTCCGAGACGCTGAGCGACGAAATCGACAATACCCTCTTCCTCCAGGCCTACGGCCAGGGGCCGGCGGTCGACTTCGGCAAGGTCAACGCCTGGCTGCGCTGCCAGCAGCCTGTCCCGAACGCGTACACCATCACCGCCGCCGTCGCCGGCAGCCCGCCGGTGGCCGCCTCCCGGCTGTCCGCGCCCGCCAAGGGCGTCCTGTCCGCCCCGGCATTCGCCGGTGGGACGCAGGGGCTCCGCGCGCTGTCGGACCGCCTGAAGGCGTTGAAGCAGTCCTTCAGCGGCGCGTATGAGCGTGCCGGCTCCAACAACTGGGTGGTGAAGGGGACGTCCTCCGCGAGCGGCGCGTCCATGGTGGCCAACGACCCGCACCTTCCGCTGCAGTACCCACCGCTGTTTCACCTCTCGTCGCTCACGTCCACCGACGGGTTGCAAGCGGTGGGCGCAGCCTTCCCCGGCACGCCCGGGTATGAAATCGGCCGGAGCACGCACATCGGCTGGGGCGTGACGGTGGTCGGCTACGACGTCACCGACGTCTACCTCGAGACCATCGACCCAGCGACCGGGAAGATTTTCTTCGGCCCGCCCGGCAGCGAAATCCCCATCCTGGTGGTTCCGTCCCCCATCACGGTCCGGACCGGAAGCGTTGGCACGGCGAACGACACCAAGACGGTGGCGTACACGGTCAAGCTCTCGCCCGTCCATGGCCCCTTCATCCAGCAGGTGCCGGGGGCGCCCACCCAGTTCCTCAGCATGCGGTGGGTGGGCCTGGAGGTCAGCCGCTGCGGGGCAACCAGTAACCAGCCCTGCAACCCCCTCAAGGCCTTCCTCGGCCTGCTCACGGCAGCCAGCGTCGACGGCGCCTTCGGGGCACTCGCCTACTACGACACCGGTGCCCAGAACTTCGTCATCGCCGACGACACGGGAAACATCGGCTATGACCCGCACGCCTTCGTGCCGCTGCGGCCGTGGGCGGGCGCCGTGGCCAATCTGGGTGCGGCCGGGACCTTCAACCTTTGGCCCTGGGCAGCGCTGCCCGGCGTCGGCGTCGCCGAGTGGGGGGATGGGACCGGGAACCTCTGGACTCCCGACGCCCAGCTCCCGCAGGGGAAGAACCCGACCAAGGGCTACTTCGCCACCGCCAACGCAGCGCCGTGGGCCAAGAACTGCACGACCGACCCCACCATCCCCATCCCCTTTTCGCTCGGGCTCTCGCCGACCGCCGCTCCGGCAACGCCCTACCTGAGCTTTGCCTGGGACGACGCGACCGCCTTCCGGGCCGCCCGCATCGACTCGCGCCTGGCCACCTACACTGCCGACGGCGGCACGGTGTCCCTGGCAGACATGGAGTCCATCCAGACGGACCACGTCGCCACCATCGCGGGGGCCTTCCTCCCGCTCATGCCGGCGCCCTCCTCCACCACCGGCTCCTACGCCGCGGCGATGACGCTGATGAGCGCCTGGCAGACCAACGGACTCAACTGCCCCACCGGACTGACCGGGACGGACCCGGTGGCCAGCCTGCCGGACACGAGCGGCACCAACGCGCAGGACTCGGCCGCATGCCTACTCTTCCACGCCTTCCTCAACCGACTCCTGGTCACCGTCTTCACGCCGAGCCTGGCGCCGGTTGGCTTGGGGGTGAATGCCGTCAACGCCATCAAGGCGATGCTGTTCATGCTCACCCCGGGCTTGCCGACGGTGGACCAGACGTTCTGCGCACCCCAGACATGTGCCCAGCAAGCACAGGCCGCCATGACAGCGGCCTATGACCAGGTGAGCCAGACCTTCGGCGCGCAGAGCAACTGGCTGTGGGGCCGGGTGCACACCGTGACCCCGGCCAGCTACGGCTCCGCCGCGGGCGTCCTGGGCAGCAACTACAACCCGGGGCCCTTCGCGCGTCCGGGCGGCGCGTTCACCGTCGACGTCGGCAACCCCGGTCTGCGGTCGGACTTCGTGCTGACGTTCCCCTACGGCTCCGGCTCCAACGTGCGGTGGATTGCTGCCCTGGACGGCTCGGCCACCAAGGAACAGCTGCCCGGGCCCATTGTCGACGGGCCCTTCTACTCGAGCAGCCCGGGACTGCTTGGACAGTACGTCAGCAACGAGTACTTCGACTTCCCCTACGGCGCCACGGCCATCCAGCTGACCACGGTACGCACGCAGACCTTCTCGCCCTGACGCACGCAAGGGGGGGACGGCCGGGGGGGGCCATGGGGGGAGGGCTTTCTGCGCGCCGCGCGCGGGAGCCGCTTTGCGCCCCCGGACTCGGGCCGCAGAGCAGTACGCTGCCTGCACCCACCGCTGGGCCCCACGAGGCGCTTCATGGCCAGCCTTCCTTCCGTCCTCATCCTGGTCACCAGCCACGCGCAGCTCGGCTCGAGCGAGCGGAAGACGGGCTACTGGCTGGGCGAGGTGACACACTTCCACCATGCGCTGGCCCCAGCCGGCGTCTCGGTGGACATCGCGAGCCCGAAGGGAGGCCTTCCCCCCCTGGACGAAAAAAGTCGTTCTCCGCGGGATGGCCTCAACGAGGCGTTCCTGGCCGATGCATCCCTGCGCCACAAGCTTGAGAATTCCCTGCCGGCGGGCGCTGTGGACACGGACCGCTACCAGGCCGTGTATTTCGCCGGCGGCCACGGGGCCATGTGGGACTTTGCGGACAACCCGCGCCTCAACGCCATTGCCAGCGGCGTGTACGCCCGTGGCGGTTGGGTCGCGGCCGTGTGCCACGGCTCGGCCGGACTCTTCGGCGTGAAGGACGACGCAGGGAAGCCCCTCCTGGAGGGACGGCGCGTCACGGGCTTCGCCAACCTGGAGGAGCGCCTCATCGGCCTCACCCACGTCGTCCCCTTCCTCTTGGAGGACCGTCTCAAGCAGGGCGGCGGGCACTACCACCGGGCATTCTTCCCCTTCGCGCCCCACGTCGAGGAGGACGGGCGTCTCATCACCGGGCAGAACCCCGCCTCCGCTGGGGCGGTGGGCCGGCGCCTGGCCGCGCACCTCGCCGCCCGGGGTTGACGGCCCGCGCCCGGGGTGTCCACACTGCCCCACCCGTACCCGCAGCGAGGAGGACGCGAGATGAGTTCCCCTGATGAAGACCCCGACTTCTCGGACGTGCAGGCCGGCGCCTCCTCCGTCGACACCACACCGGGGCGGACCTACACGGTGGTGAAGGGCGACAGCCTCTCCAAAATCGCCAAGGCGCTCCTGGGCGATGCCCAGAAGTGGCGCGCCATCTACGAGGCGAACAAGGACACCATCAAGAACCCGGACCTCATCCATCCCGGACAGCTGTTGAAGATTCCGGCCAGCTGAACTCCTCGTCGCTTCTCCCTCGCCGTTCCCCCGAACCCCCAAGCAGAGGTCCCCATGTCACGCCTACGCGGAGCCCTGGCGCTCGGCCTGCTCGCCGCCGTCGCCGCCCTGTCGGGCTGCAGCAAACCCGCTCCCCCACCGCCGCCACCGCCCCCCGTGGTGGCGCCCACGCCCCCACCGCCGCCACCCCCGCCGCCCTTCAGTGTCACCTCCATGCAACTCGGCAAGGCCGTCGGCCCGGACAACAAGGTGACCGCCGCAACGGACAGCTTCGGCCCGAAGGACACCATCTACCTGTCGGTGGTGTCTGACGGCGTCGCCCCGTCGGTGGCGCTGCGCGCGAAGTGGACGTTTGGACTGAAGGCCATCGCCGTCAACGAGACCACCGAGACCATCGCCACGCTGGGGCCGAAGGCCACCCAGTTTCACATCCAGAAGCCCTCTGGCTGGCCCGTCGGCCAGTACACGGTGCAGCTCTTCGTCGACGACAAGCCGGCCGGAACCAAGCAATTCCAGGTGGTGGGAAAGCCAGTCGCCAAGAAGAAGAAGTAGTCGCAGCAGGTGCCAGGGGTGTCGCCAGGCGTCTCCGCGTCCACCCGAGGAGCGCTGTGCGGCCTGGCCGCCGCAGCGCTTTTCGGCTTAAGCGCTCCGCTGGCCAAGCCGCTGCTCGGCACCACCGAGCCGCTCACCCTGGCGGCGCTTTTGTACCTGGGCGGCGGACTCGCCCTCAGCCTGGCCGCCGCCCTGCGCCGGCACACGCACGAGGCGCCCTTGCGCCGGGAGGACCTGCCCCGGCTGGGCTTCCTCATCCTCGCCGGCGGGGTGGTTGGCCCAGTCCTCATGCTGGTGGCACTGCAGCGCGCCAGCGCCTCCGCCGTCTCTCTCCTCCTCAACCTGGAAGGCCCCTTCACCCTGGCGCTGGCGGCCCTCGCCTTTGGAGAGCACGTCGGCTGGCGCGGGGTGGCCTCGCTTCTGGCCGTCGTCGCCGGCGCGGTGGTGCTGGCCCTCCCCACCGGGCCGGTGCAGCTGTCCCTGGGCGCCGCGCTGTGCGTGGCCGGGGCGTGCCTGGCCTGGGGCCTCGACAACAACCTGACGCGCACCCTTTCGCTGCGGGACCCGCTGGCGCTGGTGCGCGCCAAGACGCTGGGCGCCGGGGCGTGCACGCTGGCCCTGGCCCGGCTGACGGGCCAGGCCTGGCCCTCGCTGCGCACCACGCTGCTGGCGCTTGGCTTGGGGGCGGCCAGCTACGGCACCAGCATCTTGCTCGACGCCTATGCGCTCAGGCTTTTGGGCGCCGCCCGAGAGGCGGCCTACTTCGCCACGGCGCCCTTCCTGGGTGTCCTCGGCGCCGTCCTGCTATTGGGTGAACGGCTGTCTCCGGCGACGCTGCTGGCCGGCGGCTTCATGGCGGTGGGCGTGTGGCTCCTGCTTTCGGAGAGACACGGGCATTCCCACACCCACGACGCGGTGGCGCACGAGCACCGCCATGTCCACGACGTCCACCACCAGCACCGCCACGCCGGGCCCTACACTGAACCGCACAGCCACCCCCACCAGCACGCCCAAGTCACCCACGACCATCCCCATGTCCCTGACGCGCACCACCACCACCGCCACTGACACGCCCGGCCGGAGGGCAGCGTGAAGTACACCACCCTCGGCCGTTCTGGCCTCAGCGTGTCCCGCATCGCGCTCGGGTGCATGAGTTACGGCTCGCCCAGCTGGCGGCCCTGGGTGCTGGACGAGGCGGCGGCGCAGCCCTTCTTCCAGCGCGCCATTGAGTTGGGCATCAACTTCTTCGACACCGCCGACATGTACTCGCTGGGCCTCAGCGAGGAGGTGACGGGCCGGGCGCTGCGCAAGTACGGACGCCTGGATGAATTGGTGGTCGCCACCAAGGTGTACTTCCCGATGCGCGGGGAGGCCGGCCCGGACATGCGCGGGGGTGCTCCCAACATGTCCGGCCTTGGACGAAAGCACCTGGTGCAGGCGTGCGAGGCGAGCCTTGTGCGCCTCGGCCTGGACACCATCGACCTCTACCAGCTGCACCGCTTCGACGCGGCCGTCCCGCTGGAGGAGACGCTGGCGGCGCTGGACCAGCTCGTCCGTCAGGGCAAGGTGCGGTACGTCGGAGCAAGTTCCACCTACGCCTGGCGACTGATGCAGGCCCTGGCGCTGGCGGACCGCCACGGCTGGCCACGTTTTGCTTCCATGCAAAACCACTACAACCTGGTGTACCGCGAGGAGGAGCGGGAGATGCTTCCCTTGTGCCGTCAGGAGGGCCTCGGCGTGATTCCCTGGTCCCCGCTGGCGCGCGGCCTCCTCGCCGGGACACGGCGGCGCACGGAGGCGCCCGCCACCACGCGGGCCGCCACTGACGCCGGCCTTGCCTCGCAGCTGTACGACGCGAAGGAGGACTGGGACGTGGTGGAGGCGACGGTGAAGGTGGCCTCCGCACGAGGCGTCCCCCCGGCCGAGGTGGCGCTGGCCTGGCTGCTGCAGCAGCCGGGCGTCACCGCGCCCATTGTCGGTGCCACCCGGCTCGAGCATCTCGAGACGGCGGTGCGGGCACTGGACGTCACGCTGAGCGAGTCGGAGTGCCAGGCCCTGGAGGCGCCGTACCGCCCGCACGCTGTGCGCGGCTGGCTGTAGCCCTCTCCACGCTTGCCGTCTGTTAGCAGCCTTCGCACTTGGCGTAGGTGTCGAAGGTCACCCGCCAACCTTGTGCATTTTAGCCCGCAACGAATTTGGGTGGCGGTGTCCCCCTCAAGAGACGCTTCCTCTTGGGGGGGGCTGGACACGTGCGTGGGCCGGGAAAGCAGGTGGACATTGACGCACTCCGGGCGGTGCTGCTGAGGGCCAGCGCGCTGCTGGAGGGCCGACTGGCCGCTGCGCAGCGCCCGCCTCTCCCGCGCGCCAAGCCCCGCCCGCGGCCCCCCGTGAAACCGAACACGGTGGAAGTCCTTCTGGACGCAAACCGCCTGCATTGCACCCTGCGCGGCTTTGTCGACGTGGCCGAGGGCGAGGCCATCCTCCTGGACATTCAGCAGGCGCTGGTCCGGCTTCGGCCGGGCTTTGACGTCGTCGCAGACGTCTCCCGGCTGGGGGGCGTGGCGCCGGCGGCCTTTCCTCTGCTGCGGCGAGCGGCGACGGCCTTCGTCGAGGGAGGCATGCGACGGCTGGTCCGCGTCGTCGGGGCCGCACCGGGCGCCGCCGCCATCGTGGCCCGCGTCACCGAAGGCCTCTTCGAGGCCCGTGTGGCGACCTCCGTGATGGAGGCGGAGCGCCTCCTCGACAGCCACCTCAGTGAAAAAGAAACTGCAGCCCCACCGTCACCACCGGCCCCACCGACTGGACGCCGTAGAGGTGAGAGGCGACGGGAATCTGCACCTGCGCCTGCAGCCAAAGGGCGTCGGTGAGGTTCCAGCTGAGTCCCGGCACCATGGCTAGCAGAAACCCACCGGTGTTCAGCTGCGACTGGCCGTCCTGGACGTCGTGCAGCGCCTGGCGCCCATCCAGCCCGATGCTGAGGGCAAAGGTCTCGACGAAGCGGTAGCGGGCCGTGGCGCTGAAGAGGACGGCTGCGCCGAACTGGTAACCGTACGAATTGGTGGTGCGGTAGCGCCCGGTCAGCGTCGCGGAAAACGTCCAGGGGTCCTGCGCGTAGGTGTAGAGGGCCCCGAGGTACGGGCCCCACGCGCCCGTCCCGAGCTGCGCATGCTGGTCGATGCGCTGGCCGTCGACCTGGATGTCATCGGCGCCGGTGGGGATGGAGGTCCCGGCGCTGAGGGCGAAATTCTGCCGGCGCAGGTGGGTGAAGTCGCTGTCCGTCCAGACGAAGTAACGCAGCCCCACCTCGATGTCCCCCAAGCCGAAGGGCGAGGCACTCTCGGTGGGCAGGCCGCCGCCAGCCAGCGTCCACTGCTTCCAGGCCAGAGGGACTTGGAGCACCAGGTTGAGGGAGTTGGTGGGGCTGTAGACCACCACCGGGAGAAACGTCTGTTGCAAGAGCGACTCCGTCTGGGCCGGGTTGTCGTCGCTCCGCGCTGTGGCGGAGAGGAGGGTGTAGTCCAGCGCAAACCGAAACGTCCCGCCCATGGGGTTGGAGTCGCCCGCGGCGAAGAGCGGGTCCCCACAGCCGCACACCGAACAGGCCTCGGCCGCGGTTGCCCACAGGGCCAAGCACAAAAGCAGCGGTGTGGCGGCGCGGAGGACGGGCATGCGGGCGCCTACGGAGACATCGCCCAGACAATGGGTCCCCACCATGCGACATGGTGTCGCACTACCGATTCGACCACCGGGCGCCGCAACCTTGCGCCCCTTGCGGTGTTGCCCCCGGGGCGTGCGCCAGGCCCCGGGGTTTGAATGGCGTGCAGCGGGCCCACGCACTGTCGGTTGTTGCTTCTGCCCTGGCAGCCCTCCTCGTCGCCCCGGCCACGGGCCACGCCCAGGCGGCCAGCGTCGAGATTCAGGTTCCCGAGGTGCGCGTCGAGGCCCAGACGCCACCCCCGGCCGCCCGCGTCGAGGTGCAACCGGCGCCACCCGCCCCGGGACACGTCTGGCTCGCCGGCCACTGGCGGTGGGAGCACGGCGCCTACGTCTGGGTGCCGGGCCATTGGGCGCGCCCGCCCGCGCAAGGCTACGTCTGGGTGCCGGCGGAGTGGGCCCAGCGCGGCGGCGTCTGGTACTTCCGCGAGGGACATTGGAAGGCGCCGCCCCCCGCCGGGGTGTACACCCCACCGCCTGCGGCGGCCGTCACCGGCCAGCAGGCCCCTCCAGCGGCGGTGGCCGAAGCCCAACCGGCGCCACCCTCCAACGGTGCGGTGTGGATTCCCGGCTACTGGGCCTGGACCGGCAGCCGGTACGTCTGGGTCGCCGGGACTTGGTCTTCCCCGCGGCCGGGCTTCGTCTGGGTGCCCAGCCACTGGAAGGGGGGGACGCCCTATGGCTGGAAGTGGGTGCAGGGGCACTGGCGGCGCGTCTGACGGCCGAGCCTCGCCCCGGGTGCACGGCCTAGCGCTGCGTGTTGAGGTGCGCCTCGAGCATCCACAGCCACTTGTCGACGCCGCGCGAAATCTCCGTGTAGATGTCCGCGGTGTCCGCGTCGCCCAACTCGTCACCGCTGGTCTTGATGGCCTCCCGGATGACCTTGCCAAAGGCAGCCACCGAGGTGGACAGGTAGTCGACGTGCTCCAGGCCTTCGGCAAGCAGCAGCGGGTACTGCTTCAGCGTGCTGCGCTTGGCCACCGTGGCGGCAGTCCCCTCGGCGACGCCGCCCAGCTGGACGATGCGCTCAGCGAGGAGGTCAGTGTACTCCTCGAAGTCCTCGTTGATTTTGTCGAAGAGCTCATGCAGCGCGATGAAGGTGGCGCCCTTCACGTTCCAGTGGGCTTGCTTCGTCTGCAGCATGACGTCCAGGCAGAGGGCCAGGTGGCCGTTGAGTAAGTCGGCCAGCGCTTCGCGCTTCTTGGCCGGTAAGTCGTTCTTCGTCGCGTACATGAACGTCTCCTTTGATGGTTTGGGCAGGGTGGAAAGCGGGGGTGTCAAAACATAACCATTCAGCTGGGGGTCCGCAGGGTCCTCCGCCACCCGGCACTTAGAGACCCCGGGGGTTGTGAGGCAGCCGGGAAGTTGCGCTAAAGGTGTTCGTTCAGCGGAGGCTTTGGGTCCTATCCGGCGTCGTGCCTGCACCGAGTCGTCGAGGCGCGCATTCCCCGCGCGCTTGGGCCAGTGGCTCGGCCTCGCCGTGCCGGCCGTGGCCCTGGCGTTCGCCGCCTGCCAGTCGCCGGCCTCCCAGCCGGGCACCGGGGTCCCCGCCCAGTGCCAGCAGCAGGCCCCCGCCATTCAACCGGTGAAGACGGACATCCTCTTCGTCGTCGACAACAGCGGTTCCATGGCGCCCAGCCAGAAGCGCGTCGCCGACGACATTCCCGTCTTCGTCGCCGAGCTGCAAAAGTCCGGTGGAGTGCTCAACAGCTTTCGCGTCGGAGTGACGACGACGTCCGTCTATGTCGCCTACCAGTACTTCAACACCGTGGTGGACTACTACTACCCGCAAGCCGGGTGGCTGCTGAACATCCCACTGCTGGACGGCGGCGTCGGGACCGAGCGCTACCTCGACGACACTGACCCGGAACTGGTCCCGCGCTTCGCGCTGGCCATGAATTCCGTCGGCATCGCCGGAAGCGGACAGGAGACGCCGTTCGAGGCCACCCGGATTGCGCTGCAGAATGCCGTCGCACCGCTCAGCCTCTCCGACGGTGGCCCGGCCAACCACGGCTTCCTGCGCGACGGCGCGCGGCTGATGGTGGTGGCCGTCAGCGACGAGGACGACTGCAGCGAGACGCGGCGTCCACCGCTGGTGCACGAGAACGACGTGGACGGCGAGAACTTCTGCATCAACAACAGCGCGCTCCTCACGCCAGTGGGGGACTACTTCACCCAGCTACAGAACCTGCCGGACGGGCAAGGCCGGAACCGGGACGTGGTCTGGGGCGCCCTGGCGCCGGTCTCGCTTCTCAACAAGAGTGCCCAGGCCGTGCCGTGTGCCAACCAGGACGCGGGCTTCGCCCTCTGCAACGCCGACTGCCCCACCAGCAATGCGCCCGGCACACGTATGCGCGAGATGGCCGTGCTCTTCGACCTCGGACTGAACAACCTGTACTCCATCTGCGCCGACAACTACCACGACCAGCTGCTCGCCCTGGCCGACATCGCCGCCGTCCCCCAGACGCTGGATTTGGACTCGAACGTCCCCGACCCGCGGCTGCTAAACGTCACCATCGTCCGGGCCGACGGCACCACGCAGGTGTGCTCCGTGGACAATGGCGGACTCCTCTACGAAGCGGCGCCGGATGGCGGCTTCCCGCGCATCCAGTTCCAGGGCGACTGCGTCCGCAGACAGACGGACACCCAGGTGACGGTGCGCATGTACTGCGCCGGCTGAGGCACCGCGGGCGGAGTCGCTAGCCCGGGCGGGCTTTCCGCCGGCGGCCCCGGGGCAAGGGCGTAGCCGGCAGGGCCAGCGCGGCCCGCGCCTCCTCCAGGGTGAGCCGGCCGGCCGCAGCGCGGTCCGCCGGTGAGAAGTGCGACACAAAGGGGGTCAGCACCACCGCATGCGCCCCCGACGGGGTGTGTTCGGAGCGCGCTACCACCCGCAGCGCCGACTCGAGCTCCAGCCGGAGCCGCCCGGTCGCCTGCACCAAGCCCGTGCGCTCCACTTGCTGCAGCAATCGCCGCGCGGCGGCGGAAAGCGGCGGCCACGCCGAGGCCTCCGCCTGGACGCGAAGCAGCGCCGGCCACAGGCGGCGGTGGACGTACGTCTGCTTCCCGCCGTGCAGCTTGCAGAGGAAGACGTCCGGGTCCTCGCGCAGCTGCTGGAGCGCATGGAAAATCTCATGGCTCGCCGGGTGTCCCCACCAGCTTCCCCGCACCGGGGCGCCCGCCACGGCGTCCACCAGGGCACGCTCGGACAGCAGGCCCTGGTCCTGGACCAGCGCGGAAAGGGAGGGGGCTTTCCGGGCGCGGGGCATGGTGCAACTCCAAGGCTTTCCCCGGGCTCGACTCCCGGGGCGACTTGCTCCAGGGTAAAGCCTCTCATGAGCTACCCCGTGACGGTCGAGTTCCCCATCCACTGGGGGGAAATGGACGCCTTCGGGCACGTCAACAACGCCCGCTTCTTTACCTGGTTCGAGTCCTCGCGCATCGCCTTCTTCCAGGCGGCCGGGGTGTCCCTGGACCCGCGCGACAGCGTGGCCCCCATTCTTGCCGCAGCGCACTGCGACTACCTGGAACCGGTGGTGTTTCCCGCCCGGCTGGCGGTGGGGGCCCGGGCCACCAAGCTGGGGAACACCAGCCTGACGCTGGAACATGCGGTGTGGCGGGTGGGCGCCCCGGAACACATCCTCGCCCGTGGCACCTCGGTGGTGGTGCTTCTCAACTACGCCACCGGGGAGAAGGTGCGCGTTCCGGACGCGGCCCGCCTGGCCATCGCCGCGCTGCAGGCGGCCCCATCCTGAAGAGGTGGTAAGGAGCGAGCGCGATGGCCAAATCCTCCCCCGTCTTCCTGTGGCTGGACCTGGAAATGACCGGCCTCGACCCCGAGAGCTGCGCCATCGTCGAGGTGGCGGCACTCGTCACGGGCCCGGAGCTCGAGCCGCGCGACGAGTTCGAGCGTGTGGTGTGGCAACCGGACGAGGTGCTCGAGCGCATGGAGCCCATCGTGCGCGAGATGCACGGCAAGAGCGGCTTGACCGACCGCATCCGCGCCTCTCCCCACTCGCTGCGGGAGACGGAACGGGACCTCTTCGACTTAGTGGCCCGGCACTGTGGCCCGGGCGAGGGCCTCCTCGCCGGCAACACCATCCACCACGACCGGCGCTTCCTCGCGCGCTACATGCCACTCGTCGAGCGCTACCTCAGCTACCGCCAGGTGGACGTCTCCAGCCTGAAGCTGCTCACCCGCGCCTGGTACCCGGAGTCGCCGGGCTTCCAGAAGCCGGAGTCCAACCACCGGGCGCTGGCGGACATCCGCGCCAGCATCGCCGAGCTGCGCTACTACCGGGAGACCTTCTTCCGCGCCAACCCGGGGTAACACCGCCCCGGTGGCCCTTCAGCCCGCGGCTGGCTCGGGGCGCGTCAGCTCCTCCAACAGGTAGACGAAGGAGCGGTACTCCGCCCCGGTGGCCCGCTGCATCCCCACCTCGCACATGCGGTTGGTACCGAGGTAGGCGCCGAAGGTGCGCTGGGACACCTCGGCGGCCTCGCTGGCCGTGGCCGACGCCGTCAGTTCCGGGTGCAGGAAGCCACGGTCGCCAGCGAAGCCGCAGCAGCCTGCGTGCACCGGCACCACCGCCTCCTCGGCCAGCGCGCCGGCAATGGCCAGCACCTTGCTGGACAGCCCCAGGTGCTGCGCCGAGCAGCCCGGGTGCAGCACCGCCGAGTCCACCTTGCGCTTCACCGTCAGCCGCGGCAGCACCTCGTCATGCACCCAGGCAATGGCGTCGAGGATGCGCAGGCTGCGGTGGCGCTCGCGGTTCTCGGCCGTCAGGTACTCCCCCACGTCGTCCACCAGGCCATGGGTGCAGGAGCTCGCGTCGACGACCACGCTGAGCGTCCCTTCGGCGCTCCAGCGCCAGAGGCTCTCCACTACCCGGTTGGCCATGGCGACGTTGCCATCGTGGTACCCCTTGGAGTGCCACACCGTGGCGCAGCAGTTGCCCACCACGTCTTCTGGAATCCACAGGGGTACGCCGGCGCGCGCTGACACCGCCACCAGCGCCTCGGGCAAGCTGGGGCCGCCGGCGCTGCCCGCGGCCTGGCCGAAAATCCGGTTGACGCACGCCGGGAAATACACGGCTCGCGCTCCAGTCCGCTCGGTGCGGGGAAGCGTCGCCTTGGCCGCCTTGGGCATCACCGTCAGCCACTCCGGCACCAAGTCCTTGCTGAGGACGGTGCGTGCCAGCCCGGTGAGGCCCTTCATCACCGCCGGCCCCAGCAAACCGCCAAGCTGGACGGCCCGCCGGGCGCCCCGCTCCACCTCGCCCCAGCGCTCGGCCAGGGTGAGGGCCACACGCTCCTCGGCCGGGGAGTGTTCCAGGTGCCGGAAGTGCTTCATCAGCACGCCGGTGTTGATGCCCACCGGGCAAGCCAGCCCGCACGTCCCGTCGCCGGCGCACGTCTCCACCGCCTCGTAGGGGTAGTCACGCACGACGGCTTCGCGCACCAGGCTGTGCACGCCCTGCCGGGCCATCTCCCTTCGCAGGGCGATGCGTTGCCGCGGGGTGGTGGTGAGGTCGCGGCTCGGGCACACCGGCTCGCAGAATCCGCACTCGATGCAGCGGTCCACCACCGACTCAACGGAGGGCGTGGTGTGCAGGTGTTTGAGGTGCGCCTCGGCGTCCTGGGTGAGCATGACGCCCGGGGCGAGCAACGCCTCGGGGTCAGCCAGGCGCTTCAGGCGCCACATCATCCGGGTGAGCTTGGCGCCCCACTCCTTCTCCACGAAGGGGGCCATGTTGCGGCCGGTGCCATGCTCCGCCTTCAAGGAGCCGTCGTACTTCTCCACCACCAGCGTCACCAGGTCGCTCATGAAGCGGCCGTAGCGCTCCACTTCCACTGCCTCGTTCAGCGACGGGGTGATGAGGAAGTGCAGATTGCCGGCTGAAGCGTGCCCAAAGATGACGCCTGCGTAGCCGTGCTTGCGGAAGAGCGCCTGGATGTCCAGGGTGCCGTCGGCGAGACGCTCGGGCGGGAAACACACGTCCTCGAGGATGAAGGAGGAGCCACTCGGTCGCGCGCCGCCCACCGACGGAAGCAGCCCGGAGCGCACCTGCCAGTACTGACGGGCCAGCGACGCGTCGGGGGTGAATTGCGCCGGCTCATACAGCGGCAGTGTCGCCAAAAGCGCCTGGGCCTCGGCCTCCACGCGGGCCAGACGGGCGGCGTCTGGCTCCCGGAACTCGACGAGTAGGGCGGCGGCGCCCTCCGGAAGGGACGTCCAGCGCGGCGGCACGCCGGGCTTGCCCTCCACCGAACGCAGGGAGGCCCGGTCGAGGAGCTCCACGGCCGCCGCGCCCCGGTCGACGAAGGGCTTCACGGCGCTGCTGGCCGCGTGCAGGTCCGCGAACACCAGCATCGCCGTCAGCCGGTAGCGGTCGTCGCGCACGGTCTCGAAGACGGCCTCGCTGACGAAGGCCAGGGTGCCTTCCGAGCCCACCAGGAGGCCACGGAAAATCTCGAGCGGCGTCTGGCCGTCGAGGAAGGCATCCATCCGGTAGCCAGTCGTATTCTTGATGGCGAACTTCTTCCGCAGCCGGGCCACCAGCTCCGGGTCCGCCTCAATCTGCGCCTTGATGTCCAGAAGCCCCCGGGCCAGCGCCGGTTCCGCCTGGGCGAAGTGCCGCTCGGCGGAGGGTGCTGCCGTGTCGATAAGCGTCCCCGAGGGCAACAGGAAGGTGAGCGAGGACAGCGTCTTGTAGGTGTTCTGCGCCGTCCCGCAGCACATGCCGCTCGCGTTGTTGGCGATGACGCCGCCCACGGTGCACGCGTTGGCGCTCGCCGGGTCCGGACCGAGACGCATCCCGTAGCGTGCCAGCGCGGCATTGGCGTGGGCCATCACCGTGCCCGGGCGGGCCCGCAGTCGCTTGCCGCCCTCCTCTACCGTCACGCCGGCCCAGTGGCGCCGCACGTCCACCAGAATGCCGTCGCCCTGCGACTGGCCGCTGAGGCTCGTCCCGGCCGCTCGAAACGTCACCGTCTCGCCCCAGACCCTGGCGTACTCGAAGAGCTTGCGCAGGTCCTCGACGTCCTGCGCGATAACGACGGCCTTCGGGAAGAGACGGTACGGGCTCGCGTCCGAGGCGTAGCGGAGCAAGTCGATGGGACGGCTGAGGACGCGGTCCGCACCGAGCAGCGCTTCCAGGTCGTGCCGGAGCGCCGGCGGCGTCCCTCCGGCGAGGGCTTCCGGGGCGCGGTCCGGAGCCGGAACGGTGGCGGTCGGAAAGGCGAACGGCTCGGTGTGAAGCCTGTCTTCCATGGGCGACTCCTCCGCGGACGGCCCCCGGAAGGCGCGTCCGGACAGCAATCTACCCACCCTCGGCGCGCAAAGAAGGCACCTTCTGCGCTGGACCCGCCGGTGGAGTGGGCAAGCGCCCGTTCCGCGCCCACACCGGAACGGCGCAGAAGCGCGTCCCGCCCGCAGGGCCTGCGCGCGCCTACACCGGCCTGCTCGCACGCTCAGGCCCGCCATGTCTAAGCTTGGGCCTATCCATGTCCCAGGATGAGGCGGAGCCACAATTCTCGGTGCTACTCGTCGTCGACGACGATGCGTTCACCCGGACGTTCCTGCGTGAGCAGTTGGAGGCGCGCGGGCAGGTGGTGTTGACGGCCCGTGACGCCGAGGAGGCAGCGACGCTGCTGCGCCAGGTGGATGAGCCGGTGGTGGTAGTGCTCGACCTCATGCTGCCCGGCAGGAATGGTGTCGAGCTGCTTGCCGAGCTTCATCCGCGCTCCTCGGCCTACCTGCGCTTCGTCCTGGTGTCCGCGAGCGCGCGGGTGGAGCACGCGGCGGAGGACCACCCGCTGGTGGTGGGGCGGCTGGGGAAGCCCATCGACATTCCGCAGCTGATGCAGCACGTGAATGTCGCCCGGTCTCAGCTGGGAACGGCGGCCGCCTAAGGCGGTACATCCCTGACGTTCCACCCGCATCCCCCCGGCGGCGGCCCCTGGTCGGCCGGGCGGCGGCTGGGTGGGCATGTCGGCGAGGCCAACAAAGTGTGAAGAACCAGGCAGCCAAGCGCCCAGAATTGCTTCCGGTCCTGCTGCCAGCCCGAAGGACTGTGCTGAATAGCAGCGGGTCCGAAGCGTCCCAGGGTGGGCTTCGCCCTTGGCCAGCTCCGCCGCAACTTGCAACGGTTTGGTCGGTTGGTGTCTTCAGGGGCAACCGGTAATTCTTGAGGAGGAAGACCCTGTGAAGCTGAAAAAGCTCTTTCATGCGCTGGTGCTAGCGGGAACGGCCCTCGGCGCCGTTCACTGCGGCGGCGGCACGTCCACCCCGCCTGGCAGCAACAGCACCGGCGGTCAGTTGCTCCCCGACGGCGGCATTCCAGACGGCGGCACAGGCGGCACAGGCGGAACGGGTGGCATGCCTGGAGGCCCGCCCGGCTGGTGAGCGAGTCTAAGGTGCCTTCCCTGCAGGACGTCGTGGCCGGCACCTGGGGCGCCCGGTACAGGATTGAAACCGAGGCCTCCCTTCGCTTCGGCGCCCTCGCCCGGAGGCTGGACGCCTTCGGCGCGCCCCGGGCGCTGTCGGAGCTTGCCGAGCGCGCCTCCCGGGACGAGACCCGGCATGCGGCGCACTGCGAGCGCTTCTTCCGCGCCGCTGGCGGGCAACAGCTGACGGGCGTCGACCACGTCGTGGAGTACGCCCCAGCGAGCTGGGCCGAGCCACAGCGGCTGACCTATGAAGTGGTCGCCCAGTCGTGTCTCGCCGAGACGCAGAGCACCGCGAGCCTCGTCACCCTGCTGGAGGGTGCCGAGAGCCAAGAGCTGAAGGCCGTCCTGCACGAGCTTGCCCGAGACGAGGTCCACCACAGCCGCCTTGGTTGGGCGTACCTGGCGTGGGCGCGGCCACGGGTGGACTTCAGCTTCCTCGGCCCGTTGCTGCCGGGCATGGTGGCAGGCAGCGCTGGCCCGGAGATTTTCAAGCCCGCGCCGGAGGGCGCAGACCACCCGGACTTGCTTCGGCAGGGAGTGGTGCCCCATTCGCTTCGCCGCCAGGTGTACGTGGAGACGCTCGAGTCCGTCGTCTTCCCGGGGTTCGAGTCACTCGGCGTGGACGCGGCTGCCGCCAGAAGCTGGCTCGGTAAGACACTCTCCGACGCTCGCCTCATCCCGGGGTGACGAGCGCACAGCGGTGCGGCCTCGTCCCGCAGTGCAGGGTCTTCGGCTACCATAGGCCGGCCGGGCCCTCCGAAGGAGGCCTGCGAAACGTCCGCGCGGAGAACCGACCGGAGGCACCATGACGAGGTGGCGCGCAGGCGGGATGGGACGCGCAGGACGGGCGCTCCTGTCGGTGCTGGCGCTGAGCACGACCCCTGCCTTCGCTGACCGCACCAGCCATCTCTTCGTGGACGAGACGCAAGTCCTCCCGGAGGGGGATGTCGAGTTGGAAAACTGGGTGTGGACCCAGGGGCAAATTCCCTCCAGTTACCATCCCTTCACCACCGGCTGGATTTGGTTTGGACCGACGGTAGGCATCAGCAACCACCTGGAGCTGTCGCTGCCCATCACGGTGTACGCGACTTCCCAGGTGATGAAGCTCAACTCCATCAGCCTCGTCGCGCGCTACCGCCTCTTCCCACGGGAGCAGGACGACGGGCTGCAGCCGCTGCTCCGCGTCGAATACCAGCAGCCCCTCAGTACAAATCCGTACGCAGGACCGCCCGAGCTCAAAGTCCTGCTGGCGGCCACCTACGGTCCCCTGAGCGGGGTGCGGGGCACTGTGAACGTCGGCGTGCAGCTGGGCCTTCCCTTCATGCAATCCTCGGCGTCAGGTTCCGTCTCGGTGCTCGGGACGGCAGCACTCGCCGTGTCCGTCCCGCTGGGGCAGGAGTTCCGCATCGCCGCGGAACTGGACGGGCAGCTTCCCCTGGCCGGCCAGCCCTACCCCAACCTCGGGCAGCTCTTCCTCGGACCTTCCGTCGCGTGGACCCGGGGACAAATCTGGGTCACCTTCGGGACCCTCTTCGGCTTGACTCTCAACTCTTACCGCTTCGTGCCAAAGGTGCTGTGGGGCATTACCTTCTAGCCTGGCTGGGCTTGGCCCTGTCCGTTCCGGCCCTGGCCGCCGAGGTCGAGGGGTCTGTCCGTTTCAACACCAAGCTGGGCGAGTCACCGCCCGCCGGGCAGACCATCGTCGTCTACCTCACCGGGTTCCGGCAGACGCCTCTGCCGGAGACGCCCGTCATCTCCCAGAAGAACAAGACCTTCGTCCCGAACCTGCGCGTCATCGTCGCCGGGCAGTCGGTGCAATTCACCAACGACGACCCGGTCGTCCACAACGTCTTCTCCACCTCCTCCGCCCGGGCCTTCGACCTCGGAAAGCCAGGGCCCCAGCAAACGCGGGAAATCTCCTTCCCCACGCCCGGGCTGGTGGACGTCTACTGCAACATCCACGAGGCGATGTTTGCCAACGTTCTGGTGCTGCCCAACCGCGCCTTCGCGCTGGTGGACGGCCGTGGGCGCTTCGTCATTCGAGACGTCCCGCCCGGTCGCTATCCGCTGCACGCCTGGGGGCGTAACCTCGAGCCTTTCGAGACCGAGGTCACCGTCGGCGAGGCAAAAGGCCCGCCCGTCGAGCTGGTGCTAAGCCCGCGCGCCTTCAACCCCGCCCACCTCGACAAATTCGGGCGCCCCTATCGCGCACGCGCCGGGTACGCGCCACAATGAGCGCGTCGGCGGGCGAGCGGTCGGCCCCCACTGCGCCCATTCCCTGTCTCGACGAGAATGCGGTCGCGCTCTACCTGGCCGCAGAAACGCCGGAGGGGGAACGGGAGGCCGTCCGCGGCCATCTCGACACCTGCGACGTCTGCCGAGAACTCGTCGCGGGGCTGGTGCGCACGCTGGTGAGCGCCGAGCCCGACGAGCCGGTGACGAACTCGCTGCCGCGCGGCACCAACCTTTCACGCTACGTCGTCCTGGACCTCATCGGGCGCGGCGGCATGGGCGTGGTGTACAGCGCCTATGACCCGGAACTCGACCGGAAGGTCGCGCTCAAGCTGTTGCGTCCCGACATGGCCGCGCCAGCGGCCGGGCCGGGACGCTCGCAGCTTCTGACCGAGGCCCAGGCCCTGGCCCGGCTGTCGCATCCCAACATCATCACCGTCTTCGACGCCGGGACCTGGCAGGAGGAAGTCTTCTTCGCCATGGAATTCGTCCGTGGACAGACGCTGCGCAGCGCGCAGGGGGCGACCGACTTGCGCCCGCGCCGGCTGCTGGACCTCTACCTGGCGGCCGGAACCGGGCTGGCGGCAGCCCACGCCGCCGGCATCATCCACCGCGACTTCAAGCCAGAGAATGTCCTGGTCGGTGACGACGGCCGCGTGCGGGTGACGGACTTCGGCCTGGCGCGGCCCACGCACGACGTCGAGGCAGGCATGGCAGGCACCCCGGCCTACATGGCCCCGGAGCAGTGGCGGGGGGCCGCGGCGGACGCCCGGACCGACCAGTACAGCTTCTGCGTCGCCCTGTACGAGGCGCTCTACGGTACCCGGCCCCTGCGCCGGCCGGCAGGGTCCACCGCGCCGGCGCCTCCGGCCCCTCCCCCGACGCGCACCCTGGCCCGCGTCCCGGCGGGCGTCAGCCGCGTGATTGCCCGGGGCCTGGAGACGGAGCCCGCCGCTCGCTGGACGTCGATGGACGCCCTGGTGGAGGCGCTCCGCGAGGCGCGTCGGCCGTTTCGGCGCAGGACGCTGCTGGCAGCGGCGGCGCTATTCCTCCTCACCACGGCGGTGTGGACGCGGCATGCACAATCCATTCTGCGCGTCGAGCACGAGCTGAGCGCGGCCGCGCAGCGGCTGCCCGAGCTGCTTCGGGCTCAGCACGACCTCATCGACCTTCAGGCCAGCGTCGGCTTGCGAGCCGAGGGCGTCCTGGACGCCTTCGGGCAAGCCAGCAACATGGACGCCGCCCTCGGGCTGGCGGAGAACGCTTCCAAGGAAGAGCAATTCGTCGAGGCGCACGAGGTGATGCGCTCGGCCGACTTGCCGGGCCTCAAGGAACGGGACGCGCTGCTGCTGGTGAATGCCTGGGGTCGCGTCATCCTCAACCTGGTCGACCCCGAGGCCTACGGGGCAGCCGCCCCCGCCCTTCCCCTGCTGGTGAGCACCATGGACGGGGTCGCGGCCGATGAGCTCTGGTCGGCGACGACGCTCGACCGCATCGACATCCCGCTGGTGAAGCCGGTGCGACAGAAAGACCTGCTCTTCGTCTCAGCACGGCCCGTCGTGCGCGGCGCCTCGGTGGTGGGGGCGATGCTCACCGGAAGCTGGCTCGGGCGGGACTTGCTCGAGGAGCTCGCCCGCTCCGCGGGAGCGCGCGTAGCGCTCCACGCGCCGGACGGGGGTTGGGCGGGGGCGAACTGGACGGCCGTGCCGCCGGTGGGTCGCTTCAGCCGACTGCGCGCAGACGGCCGCGAGCTGGTCGTCTACGGAGTCCAGCTCGGCGCCCCTGGCTCCCACACGCCGGCCGGCGAGGGCTTTGTCTACCGCGAGCTGGTCCCGGATGCAGGGGCCGCCGACTCCTCCGCTCTTCGCTGGGGCTTGGCCATCGCTTCGCTGGCAGCACTGGGTTGGCTCGCATGGCTCTGGCTTCGGTACGAGTGGTAGCGTCCCCGTCCCCGAAAGGGGGAGCGGACATCCGTGACCTCTTTTCCGCACTCGCGCGTGTTTTGGGAAAAACTGCCGCGGGCCGCAGGCTTGCGCGCTCGCCCCGGCATCGACGAGCAGCTTGGCAAGCTCCTCGCGCAGGCGCTCGCGGCACGCCCCACGCTGGGCGTTGACGCAGGGGCCTTCGCCGCACACTGGGCGACGCACCTGTCGCGAAGCCTGGTGCCGGAAGACGAATTGGACCGGCTGCACCTGGCCGACCTCTGCCTGGCCTTCGCGTGCGGGCACGGCGACCCCGAGGGCCTCCGGCTGTTTCAGGCCGAATTCGTCCCCTTCGCCATCTCGACGGTGCGGGGCGTGGACGCCTCGGACACCTTCGTCGAGGAGGTCACGCAGCAGCTTCTGGAGCGGATTCTGGTCGCTGCGGCTGGTCCCCCCCGGATTCTCGAGTACGCCGGCCGGGGCTCGCTCGAGCACTGGCTGCGGGCCGCGGCGCTCCGCATGGCGCTCAACGCGCGTCGAAGCGCGCGGCGCGCCCCGGACCAACTGGCGGTCGACTCGCAACTGGACGTCGCCGCGCCCAGCCGCGACATCCAGTTCGAGCTGCTGCTGGCACGGTTCGGGCCTGATTTTGGTGCAGCGCTGAAGGAGGCGATGGCGGAGCTGGGCGCGCAGCAGCGCAGCCTCCTCAAGCTGCACTTTCTCGACGGCCTCAGCTTCAACCAGATTGGGGCCGTCTACCAGGTGAACAAGTCCACCATCTCCCGCCGCCTGAGCCAGGCCCGCCAAACGCTTCTGGCGAAGACCCGGGAGCGCCTCGAGCAGCGCTTCCAGCTCGGCCCGCCCGAGCTCGAGAGTCTCATGCGCCTGCTCGGCCCCGAGCTGGGCTTGAGCTTGACGTCGGTTCTCGCCCACTCCGGCCCGGACAGCACTTGAGCGCCGGGCGTCGGCCTCCCCCCCCCGGAGAGCGGCTGCTTGGATGGCAAACGGCCGCCCATCTTGTTTCCTCGACTTCGGAACGCGCGCCCGGCGATGCTCAGAAATTTCCTAGGAGGCTTCCCCCCCTTTGAATGGCAAACGCGTGAAATTGGTCCTCGCCGCGCTCCTCGGTCTCGCCGGCGCCGGCTGCAATACCGGCGGCATCAGCTTGAACAACTACACGTGCACCGGCTACTGCAACGGTGAGCCCATGCCCATTCTCATCATGCAGGCCCCGGACCATTTGACGGCCTGCACCGAGTACCTCGAGTACTGCCGCGGCACCGGAATCTGCCTCAGCTGCACCTGAGCAGCCGGCTGTCGGGCGCTTCGGCGCGTCGAGGGTAGCCAGAAGGGCAAGGGCCGGATGCGTGGGCGGCGCCTCTTTGGCGAGCGCCTTCAGGGCGTCAACGGCCACCGGGAGGACGACGGGGGCTTAGCGCCGCAACAACGCGCGGGCCGCCGCCATCTCCGCATCGCGACCGACGCCGATGTCCCCCACGGTCGGGACGACCGGGACGTCCGGCTCCAGCCCGGCGTCGGGCCGCTCTCCCAGGGCGAACTGGCCGATGAGGGGCAGGTCCAGCTCGATGCCGGAATCCGGGCAGCCGGAGGAAGAAGAAGGCGCCGCCGTTGACGCCGCGTTGGTTTCCGCCGGTGGTTTGACCCACCGGCGTTCCCAGCCTGGCCGTGCGTAGCTGTTCGGCGAACTCGAACGTCGCTGAGCTGTTGGCTGCATCCCCAGCACCACCACGCGACCCCGGTACCGGGCGACCAAGCGAAGCGGGGCACGCGCTGAACTTAACGGCAGTGCCCGCACCGGTGCCCAGCCTTCGCGGGAGCCGCCGCCGCCACGGGGTCGATTGGTCTAGGGTGACCCCCATGGACAGCCGCCCGTTTGACGTCCTGCTGTACGGGGCAGGGGGCTTCACTGGCCGGCAGACGGTGGCCTACTTCGCCGCCCACGCACCGGCGGGCCTGCGGTGGGCCCTGGCGGGCCGCCACCTGGACAGGCTGGAAGCCGCTCGGGCCGCTGCCGTGGGACCCTCGCGGCCCGCGCAGGTGCTGAAGGCCGACAGCCGGGACCGGGCGTCGGTGGACACCGTCGTCTCCCGGGCGCGCGTCGTGCTGAATACCGCCGGACCCTTCGCCCTCTATGGTGACCCAGTCGTCGACGCCTGCGTGCGCTTCCGCACACACTACGTGGACATCACGGGCGAGACGACCTGGGTCGCGGACCTCATCCAGCGTCACCACGCGCGCGCCGCGGCGGACGGCGTCCGCATCATCCCCTTCTGCGGTGTCGACTCGGTGCCCTCCGACCTCGGCGCCTTCCTCCTCGTCCGTTTTCTGCGCGCGCAAGGCGTGGGCTGCGGCCCCGTGAAGGCCGCTTTTCGCCTCCGCGGCGGCCTGAATGGGGGCACCGTGGCGTCGGCCATCCAACTCTTCGAGAGTGGCCAGGCCTACCGCGCGCAGGAGCCCTTCCTGCTGGACGGGCCGGCCGCGCACACGCCCGAGGAAGTCGCCGCCAGCGTGGACCCCCTCCGTCCCCGGTGGGACGCCGACTTCGGTCGCTGGTTGGCGCCGTTTGTCATGGCGCCCGTCAACACGCGCGTCGTCCGCCGCAGCGCTGCGCTGGCGGCCCTCGCCGGGGAGGCGTACGGCGCGCACTTCGCCTACCAGGAGTACCTCTCCGTCAAAAGCCGGCTCCAGGCATCCGCCATGGCCGCCGGGCTCTCCGTCTTCCAGGCAGCGCTCGGCTCGCCCGCGCGCCATCTCCTCAAACGGCTGCTTCCGGGCCCTGGTACCGGCCCGTCAGAAGACGTCATTACCTCCGGCTGGCTTCGCTGCGACTTTCTGGCCGTTGGAGAGGACGGCCGCAAGGCCTACGGCCTCGTCCGGGACACGGGCGACCCGGGCAACGCCATCACCGTGAAGTGCCTGTGCGAGTCGGCGCTGGCCCTGGCCCAGGACGCGGCCCGGCTGCCCGGGGGCACCGGACGCGGCGGCATTCTCACGCCTGCTGTGGGCCTCGGGGACGTCCTGGTGGAGCGGCTGCGCGCACGCGGAATGGTGCTCTCCGCATCCAGCAGTCCGCCTTAGCTGACGCCGACAGGCGACCCGTCAGTCGCAGAGGTCGACTTGCACGTTAACTTCCAGGTGCTCGGTGCCGCCGCCGACGAAGATGGTTCCCGACGTGGGCGTCGCATCGGCGTAGGCACGGCCACAGGCGACCCGGATGTGGTCGGTCTGGGTGAGAATCCCGTTGGTCGGGTCAAAGCCGCGCCAGCCCACTTCGGGCAAATACACCTGCACCCAGGCGTGGCTGGCCTCCGACTGCGGATGCCGGAGGTTTTTCGGGCCGGTGTAGACGTAACCGCACATGTAGCGGGCCGGGACTCCCAGAAGGCGCATCATGCAGATGAAGAGGTTGCTGAAGTCCTGACAAACGCCACTTCGCGTCGAGTACACCTGGAAGGCCGTCGTGCCGAGGGTGGTGCTGCCCTGGACGTAGCGAAACTCCTTGAAGATGGTGGCGTTCACGTCGAGCAGCGTGTCGAAGAGGTCGTAGTCGTTGCGGAGGACGAAGCTCATCGCGTAGTCGGTGAGGTCGTTCAGCTCGCTCTCCGGAAGCTCGGGCGGGAGCAAGTAGGGTGCGAGCTGGTTGTGCTGCCACGGCATCCACACCAGCGGGAAGGACGACTTGGCGCGGAGCTGCCGGAAGGCAAATGGGTCCGTCTCGAGGAGTTCGACCCGGCTCCTCGCCTCAATCACCAGTTCATGGAAGGGGGTGTCCACCCGCACCCGGCGAACGCGGTTGCCAAACACGTCATCATACTCCCGGGACTGCCCCTCCACGGAGACGGTGAGCGAGTGGTCGAGCACGCTCTGCAGGCGGTCATGCATGGGAATCAGCCGCAGGACGTGGACGCTCTGGCTCACCGGCTCGGCGTACCGGTAGACCGTCCGGTGCAGGACCTGCAAACGCTTCGTCTCGGCCGTCTCCGGACGGTGCAGACGCATGTGCCGGTTGCCGTTTCGCTCGCGCTGGACGGGTGGCCCGGGGGGCTGCACCACCGTTCGCAGCGCCCCCTGGCGCATCACCCACAGCGAGCCCGCCTCGAGCGGCTGCCAAGCGGGTTCTGCGCTGGCGCCCACCGCCGTCAGGGGGCGGCTTGAAATGAAAATCCCCTTTCGGCTTTTGATGCCATGCCGGGTGAGGTCGATGGTGACGTCCTTGTCGCCCACCACCACCTGCTCGTACGGCGGCAGAAGCTGCCAGGTGCTGAGCCCGCTCTGGTGCTTGTCGGAGTAGGCCACCACGTCCTGCCCGTCGGAGAGGACGATGTTGAGGGTGCCGAGGGTGTTGATGGTGCCGAGCCAGTCCAGCAGGACGGCCGGGTCCGCCTCACCGAGCGACCGCCACTTGCGCTGCGCGAAGCGATTCAACAGGTCGCAGAAGATGACCTCGCTGTCGGTCGCGCCGATGGGCTCGAAGACCGCGTCCGGCGGCAACTCGGGCCTGCGGTCCAGGCTGCCGCTGTGCCCGAAAATCCACTCCCGGCCTCCCCACGCCCGGGTAAAGGGCTGGGTGTTGGCGTCACTCAGGGCCCCCCAGGTGGCGGTGCGCAGGTGCAGGAGGAAAATGGATGAAGCGAACCGCTCGCCGGTGTGCAGCACCTCCGCTTGTGAGCTGGTGTGCGTCGGCGCCGGCTCCTTTAAGAGAGCCACCGAGGGTTCGCCCGGCGGGTAGTAGGCAAGCCCCCACCCATCCGGATGGGCGGCCCCGGGCTGCAAACAGCGCAAGTCGAAGGTGGGCGACAGCTCCCCCTCGAAACACATGGCCAGCAAGTTCGGCACGGTCGAATCCTAATTCACGACGCTGTCGATTCCGTGACGACGGCGTCCTTGGCCTCCGTCTCCTCGTCGGCCTCGGGCAGCGGATGGTCGCCGGCGAAGCGGCGAAGGTCGAGCGTCCAGGGGGCCTCCGGGCTGGTCGGGACTTGTCTCGCGCTCACCGGCCAGGGCAGTGGCGACTCGCGGGTGAAGCGCTGGGACCGCCGGGCCTCGGCTTCAAAGGCAGTGAGCGGCGGCGCGTCAAAGGCACGGCCCTCCGCGTGCCAGACATGGTACCCGACGGCACCAAGCGAACGTTGTCCCCACGTGTCGATGACGTCGAAGCGCACCGGGTGGTGGACGCCAAGATGCGGATGCAGGCCGTTGGGCGGCGCCCACGCGCGGAAGCGGACACCGGCCAGTCCCTCGCCCACCTTGCCGGTGGGGTGCAGCGGCAGCTCCAGCCCGTTGACCAGCACCTGGTGCCGCTCCGGGACCAGCCCATCCACGCGGACCTCCACTCGCTCCACCGAGGAATCCACGTAGCGGGTGGTCCCGGTGGTGGTCGGCTCCTCCCCCAGCACCGGCCAGGGCTCGAGCGCATCGCGCACTTCCAGGACGAGTCCGCCCAAATCCAGACGCCCCGCCACCGGGCAGCGAAGCTCGAGGAACGGTCGGTACGCGGCGGCCGGAAGCGCAATGCCGCGCGCGGCGAGGAATGCCAGGACCTCCTCGAAGTCGCGCCACATCCAGTAGGGCAACAGGAAACGGTCGTGAAGCCCGGTGCCCCACCGGACGAGGGGACGCCGGTAGGGGGCCTGGGCGAGGGCCGCGACGAGCGAGCGCACCAGGATGGCCTGCGCCACGGCAAGCCGCGGGTGGGGCGGCATCTCGAAGGCGCGAAGTTCAACCAGCCCCTGTCGGCCGTGCGGGGTCCGCCAGTCGAACAACTTGTCGATGCAGAGCTCCGCCCGATGCGTGTTGCCACTCACGTCCACCAGCAGGTGGCGGAAGAGGGCGTCCACCTGCCAGGGCGGCAGCGGCGCCTCGCCTGGCTCGAAGGCGTGGGCCAGCGCAATCTCCAACTCGTACAGCGCGTCGTGTCGCGCCTCGTCCACCCGCGGCGCCTGTGACGTCGGCCCGACAAAGAGGCCGGTGAAGAGGTAGCTGAGGGACGGGTGGTGCTGGCAGAAGGTGATGAGGCTGGCGAGCACGTCCGGCCGCGCGAGGAGCGGGCTCTGCTTTGGGGTGGGCCCACCCACCGTGAGGTGGTGGCCGCCACCGCTGCCTGAGATGCGTCCGTTGAGGAGGTAACGCTCGGTGTGCAGCCCGGCGTGGAGCGCGGCTTCGAAGGTCGTCTCCAGCAGCGCGGCGTGGGCTCGGCCGGTCGCGGACGGCGGAAGGTTGGCCTCGAGAACACCTGGGTCCGGTGTCACCGCGAAGCGCCAGAGCGTCGCCGAGCGCGGCGGGAGGTAGCCCTCCAGCTGGACGTGCAGCCCGGCTTCACTCCGCACCGCGTCCACGGCCTTCACCAGCGCGACAAAGTGGCGGGCCGAGGCGAGGGGGGGCAGGAAGACGAAAAGCCCACCCTCCCGCGCTTCCACGCACAGGGCGGTGCGCAAGTGGCGGGGCTTCGGGTCGGCCTTCTTCGCGCGGCGCGGGTCCGGGGGCGCCACCGGCTCCTCCTCCGGCTCCGGCACGTAGCCCGGCGGCAGCGAGGACAGCGGAAGCCGCAAGCCCACCGGGGCGTCGCCCGGCACAAGGAAGAGGTTCCGGCGACGGAACCGCCAGCTGTCCGTCACCCAGACTCCGCCAAGGTGCGCCAGCGGCAGGACGTACCCGGCGGCTTCCCCTAGTCCCTGGCCCAGCACCCGGGCCAGCCGCTGGCGCTCCTCCGGGTCGCTCAAGTCGGCCTTCAACGGGTCCACGCCCACAGGCAGGCTCGCCTCGGCCTCGAGGAAGTGCCACGGGTCCTCGAAGGCGGGCAACAGGCCCTGCGTCACGCCCAGCCGCTCGGCCAGGACCTCGGCGAGGCGCCTCGCATCCTCGGCGTCGGCCCGCCGGGGGGAGAGCCCGATGTCGCCACTCCAAAGCGCCCCGCCGTCGCTCAGTCCCACCAGGTTGAGCGACCAGCGCGGCAGGCTTTCCCCGGGGTAGTGCTTGCCCTGGCCGATGACGAGGGCCGCCCCGGGCATGACGCGCGAGCGAATCTCGGCACAGAAGCGCAGGCCCTGCGTCCACTTGGTGGGGCCGAGGGCCGCACCATTCCACTCCGCGGCCTCCGGGGACTCGCGGGAGTTGAAGGTGGGCTCGCCGCCGGTGGTCAGGCTGAGACCGGCGGACGCCAGAGCGGCGTCGGCCTGGTCGACTCCCTCCAGGACGGCCCGGTACACCGGCTCCGGAAAGGGCGAGCTCGGCCGCACCTCGTGGCCGAGGCGCGTGACGCTGAGCTCGAAGGTGACGTCCGAGGCCCGGGTGTCCGAGGTCCCCTCCACGGGCGAGGCCAGGGCCGGGCTGGAGGCGCAGGCCAGCGGGACGTGCCCCTCGCCGCAGAGCAGCCCGCTGGTGGCGTCCAGCCCAATCCACCCGGCGCCTGGGAGAAAGACTTCCGCCCAGGCGTGCAGGTCCACCACGTCGTGGCCGACGCCGCGCGGCTGATCCGGAAGCATGCCCTCGTCGGTGAGCTGAATCAGGTAGCCGCTCACGAAGCGGGCTGCCATGCCTCGCGAGCGCAACAGGGCCACCAGCAACATGGCCGAATCCCGGCAGCTGCCTCGGCCCTCTTGCAGCGTCTGCTCCGGCGTCCAGACGCCGGCCTCGCTGCGCACCACGTAGCGGATGCGCCGGTTGACGCCCTGGTTGATGGCCGTCAGAAGACCGAGTGTTGGACCACTCCGCGGCAGCTCCGCGTCCAAGGCGAGGAAGCGTTCCCCCCCTTCCAGGCCGGGCGTCTGCAGGGACAGGAACGGGGCGAGCTCGTCCAGCAGCGCCGGCGTGTAGCGGAGGGGGACGTTCTCCGCCGTCTCCTCCAGGAGGAAGTCGAAGGGGTTGACGGGCCTGAGGTCGAGCGCCACCTCTACCAGCAGGTCCATGAAGTCCAGGCGGACGTCCTTGGGGAACACCACCCGCGCCACATGGTTGCCGTTGGGGTCCTGCTGCCAGCGGACGTCCGCTTCGGGCTGGACGGTGAGGCCGTACGTCTCGACGCGCGCCCGGGCGTGGCTTGCCGGCCGTAGCCGCACCAGGTGCGGTCCCAGGGCCGCAGGACGCGGGTAGGCATACCGACTGCGATGCTGGATGAGGAGCCTCACGCCGAGCTAGCTTAGACGCACGGTGTCAACAACTGGCAGCCCCCCCCACCCGTCGCTGCTGGACGGGTACCCGGTTCTCCCCGGCGCCTACGACGAATTGCTCGAGGCAGGTGGGACGCTTCGGCCGGAGTTCCGCGCGCTTCTCGGCCTGGGCCGCGTCAGCCCGGAGGAGTTCGCCCGCACCCAGGAGATGGCCGAGACGGCGCTGGTCAACCAGGGCGTCACCTTTTCCGTCTACTCGGACAACCGTGGAATGGAGAAGGTGTTCCCGGTGTGTCTCGTGCCGCGCGTCATCTCGGCTTCCGACTGGGACCGGCTGGAGCGCGGCCTGGTGCAGCGGGTGCTCGCGCTGGCCCACTTTCTGGACGACGTCTACGGCGAGCAGCGCATTCTCAAGACGGGCACCATTCCCGCGGAGGTGGTGCTGGGGGCCAAGCATTACCTCCCGGCGCTGCGCGGCATCCGTCCGCCGGCGGGCGTGCGCCTCCATGTCTCCGGCATCGACCTGGTGCGCGACGGCGCCGGCGTCTTCCGGGTGCTGGAAGACAATCTGCGGACGCCGTCCGGCGTCTCGTACGTGCTGGAGAACCGTCTCCTCTCCAAGCGCCTCATCCCCCAACTCTTCGAGGCGGCCCGCGTCCGCCAGGTGAACCACTACCCGGCCCGGCTGGCCGCTGCGCTGCGCAGCGTGTCCCCGGTGGACCCTGATTTGAGCACCGTGGTGGTGCTGACGCCGGGGCCATACAACTCGGCCTATTTCGAGCACAGCTTCCTCGCCCGCCAGATGGGGGTGGAACTGGTGCAGGGCGCTGACCTCTTCGTCGACGACGACCGACTCTTCCTGCACACCACCAAGGGCCGTCGGCAGGTGGACGTCGTCTACCGCCGGACGGACGACGCCTTCCTCGACCCGGAGATGTTTCGCCCCGACTCGGTGCTCGGCGTCCCGGGGCTGATGCGCGCCTGGGCCAAGGGCCACGTGGCCCTGGCCAACGCGCCTGGAAATGGCGTGGCGGACGACAAGGGGGTGTACCCCTTCGTTCCGGAGATGGTGCGCTTCTACCTCGGCGAGGAGGCGCTCCTCGAGCAGGTCCCCACCTACCAGTGCGTCCGCGAGGACGACCGGCGCTACGTGCTCGAGCACCTCGACCGCCTGGTGGTGAAAGCCGTCGACGAGGCGGGCGGCTACGGGATGCTGATGGGGCCCGCATCCAGCAGTGCGCAGCGCGAGGAGTTCCGCCAGCGCATCCTCGCCGAGCCGCGCCGCTACATTGCCCAGCCCCTGGTCGAGCTCTCCACCTGCCCCACCTGGGACGCGGAACACCGACGGATGGTGCCTCGGCGGGTGGACCTGCGTCCCTACATCCTCACCCGGAAGGACGGGCCCTGGGTGCTCCCCGGCGGGCTAACCCGGGTGGCGATGCGGGAGGGAAGCTACGTGGTCAACAGCAGTCAGGGCGGCGGCAGCAAGGACACCTGGGTGCAGAGGGCGAGGGGATGATTTCACGCGTCGCCGACCATTGCTTCTGGCTGGGCCGTTACCTGGAGCGAGCCGAGAGCAGCTCGCGCGTGTTGCGGGTGACGTCCGCCCTGGCACTGGACGGCATCCTGCCGCCAGCCCAGGTGTGGGGCACGGCCATCACGGTCAGTGGCGAGGACGAGGCCTTCGGGGCGCGCTTCGAGTTGGCCGCGCGCGGCGATGGCGAGCTGGTGCAGCAGTACCTCACCTGGGACACCGAAAACCCGGCGAGCATCGTCCGGTCGGTGACTTCTGCGCGGGAGAATGCACGCAGCATCCGCGAGGTGGTGTCCTTGGAGGCCTGGGAGGCCGTCAACGAGTTTCACCTCTGGGTTCACGACAAGCGCGGCCACGACGCCTACACCCTTGGCCGCGAGGGTTTCTACCGGCGTGTCCGCGAGTCGACGCAGCTGGTCCTCGGAACCATCCAAAACAGCATGCTGCATGACAACGCCTACGACTTCATCAGCCTGGGCGTGCTGCTCGAGCGCGTCGGGCAGACGGCCCGCATCCTCGACGTCCACCACCACGCACTGCTGCAGCTTTCCCCAAGCATGATTCTCGAGGAGACGCTCTGGCTGTCGCTGCTGCGGGCGTGCTCCGGTTTCGAGGCCTTCATGAAGCGGAGCGCGGGCAAGGTGACGCCGACCACGGTGGCGGAATTCCTCATCCTGGAACCCGCCTTCCCACGCTCCATTCGCTTCTGCGTCCACCACGCCTCCCGGCGTCTGGCGAGCATCCGCTCTCCCGAGGAACTGGTGCTGCCCAAGCTGGAAAGCCAAGGGCGGCTGCGGAGGCTGGAGGACTTCATCGCCCAGCAACCCCGGTGGCGTGAAGGTGGGGAAGGCCTCCACCAGCTGCTCACCCACATTGTGGAGGAGACGACGGCCGCCTGTGCGGAACTGGGCCGCGAGCTGCTCGCCGGGCCGGCGGCCATGCGGGCTCCGCCGGACAAGGCGTCGACCAGCCAGCCCGCCCCGGCCGTCCCCGCGCAGTCCCAGTCCCAAGCCGCGGTCGCGCCCCAGTCCTAGGACGCGTTGCGGCACCGATTCCCTTCACGCGTCAAAAAGCGGCCGTCTACCTTGCCCGGGCCCGCCTTTCATGGGAGGCGTCCCGCTGCACGCCGCAGAGAAAGGGAGTCGGACAACTTGAAACGGATTCTTCTGGCCGTCGCGCTGAGCGTGGTACCAACGCTGGCGCCCGCGCAGGCGCCGCCGGCCGCGGAGGTAGAAAGCAGCCGCAAGGCCCTGGACGCCCTGGTGAAGGCGCAGTGGGAATACACCCTGCGGACGCAGCCCGACTTCGCCTCCATCCTGGGCGACAAGCGCTACAACGACCGGCTGCGGGACTACTCGCCGGCCTTCGTCGAGACGGACCTCGCCCAGACGCGGGACTTCCTCAAGCGCTTCGAGGCCATCGACACCAAAGGGCTTCCACCCCAGGAACAGCTCAACCAGCAGCTGATGGTCCGACAGTTGCGGGAAAAGCTGGAGGGGGCACGCTTCAAGGACTGGGAGATGCCCGTCTTTCAGAACTCGGGCCTCCACATCGACTTGCCGCACCTCGTGAGCTCGCTCTCCTTCGAGACGGTGAAGGATTACGAGGATTACCTGGCGCGACTGAAGGAGCTCCCGCTGGCGTTTGCGCAAACCACGGCGCAGATGCGCAATGGCATGCGGGACGGGCTGGTGCCGCCGAAGTTCCTGCTGCCCAAAATCGTCCGCCAGTGCGAGGACATCTACAAGGCAAAGCCGGTCGATTCCCCCTTCGCCCAGCCCCTCTCCAAGTTCCCGTCCAGCTTTTCCGAGAAGGACAAGGAGCGGCTGAGGACGGCCATCCTCGCGGCCATCCAAGACGACGTGAATCCGGCCTACCGGAAGTTCGCAGCCTTCGTGGAGAAGGAATACCTCCCCAAGGGCCGCCGCGAGGTGGGCGTCTGGTCGCTTCCCGACGGCCCGGCCCGCTACGCGTATGCCGTGAAGGTTTCCACCACCACCGACCTCACCCCGGAACAGATTCACGAGATTGGACTGCGGGAGGTGAAGCGCATCGAAGGCGAGATGCTGGTGGTCGCCCGGAAGCTGGGCTTTCAGGACCTCAAGACGTTCAACGCGTCCTTTGCGAAGAACGCCGCACTGCACCCCAGGTCGCGCCAGGAGATGCTGGACCTGTATTCCCGCTACATCCAGCAGATGGAGGCCAAGCTGCCTCAGCTGTTCGGCCGGCTACCCAAGGCCAAGCTAGTGGTGCTGCCCATCGAGGAATACCGGGAGAAGGAGGCCTCGACGGCCTACGACCAGGGCACCCCGGACGGTTCCCGGCCCGGCCACGTCATGGTCAATACCGGTGACTTCGAGCAGCAAACCACGCTGGAGATTGAAAGCACCGCCTACCACGAGGGGCTTCCGGGCCACCACTTGCAGATTTCCATCGCCCAGGAGCAGCCAGACTTGCCTCCCTTCCGGCAGCAGGCGCCCTACAACGCCTACGTCGAAGGCTGGGCCCTCTACTCGGAGCGTCTCGGCAAGGAAGTCGGTTTCTACACCGACCTCTACAGCTACTACGGCTTCCTGCAGTCCGAGATGCTCCGTGCCATCCGGCTGGTGGTGGACACCGGGCTACACGCCAAGCACTGGAGTCGCCAGCAGGTGGTGGACTTCTTTCATACCCACTCCGGCGAAGACGAGGTCTGGGTCCAGAGCGAGACGGACCGCTACATCGTCTGGCCAGGCCAGGCACTCGGCTACAAGGTGGGACAGCTGAGGATTCTCGAGCTGCGCGAGTACGCCCAGAAGCAACTCGGCGCGAAGTTCGACATTCGCGCGTTTCATGACCAAGTCCTCGGCGCCGGCGCCCTGCCCCTGGACGTGCTGGAGCAGCGCATCCAGTCCTGGGTGAAGGCACAGATGTCCTAGGCAGCAGCCGGCGAGCTCCCCGCCTGTTGCGAGACGGCAGACCGCCTCTCAGCTGAGCTACGGTAAGGGCGGAGAACGGCTGGCGTTTCGACGTGTCTCGGGGGAGCACGTAGTCTTCTCGTGCAGCACAGGCGTGGCGGAACCGATTCGGGGGCTTGGGGCGGGCGACTACGCCATGCGTTTCGACGACTCCGGCCGATCGCTGTATGTCGCCAGTGGCACCACCTGCAGTAGCGGGTGGACCGCGTCGACTTGGAGACCGGCGAGCGCAGCCCCTGGCGCGCGCTGCAGCCGCCAGACCCCACGGGCATCGTCTTCGTCGGGCGTCCCGTCGTCGCGACGAATGGCAGCCGCTACGGCTAGAGCTACATCAAACAGATGTCCGACCTCTACGTCGTCGAGGGACTGGGCTGAGCCACACCAGGCCCCCACACCTGCGCCGCAAGCGATTCTTAGCCCGCAGGACCGTCGCCGGCTCCGGTGGCCGGCGGCGGTACGGCGTTGAGGCGAAGACGTCTACCGAAGACAGCTACTTGGTGTCCAACCACTGGGCGACGCCGCCGTGGTTGGAGCAGGTCCCTTCGTGGTGCTTGGAATGCGAGTACATCCCGTCCTTGCACTTGGCGATGGCCCCGGTGGGGTCTGAATTAGGGGACTCCCCGGAGCCCTGAGTTGCCGGAGCGGCGGCGGGTGCCGCGGCGGCCGGCGCTGGGGTCGGGGCTGCGGCCGCAGGAGCGGGAGCTGCAGGGGCTGCTGCTGGTGCCGCCTTCGCGCTCGTGCCGGCCTCCTTGTTGATGCCTCCGTGGCCACTGCAGGCACCCTGGCCCCCCTTGGAACTTGTCCCGTCCTTGCACGTCACCATGCCCTCGGCCGCGGGAGCTGGCGCGGCAGCGGGAGCGGCTGTCTTGGCCGACGCCGCGTCCTTGTTCACGCCACCGTGGCCGCTGCAGGCGCCCTTGCCCCCCTTGGAGCTCGTCCCGTCCTTGCACGTCACCATGGCCGTTTCGGTTGTTGCCGGTGCTGCCGCCGGGGCAGCCGCCTTGGCAGGCGCAGCCGCGGGAGCCGCCGCCTTGGCCGGGGCGGCGCCTTCCTTGTTCACGCCTCCGTGGCCACTGCAGGCGCCCTTTCCACCCTTTGAGGTCGTCCCGTCCTTGCAGGTCACCGTGGCTTCGGTGGTTGCGGGTGCCGCCGCCGGGGCAGATGCCTTGGCAGGGGCGGGCGCATCCTTGTTGACGCCGCCATGGCCGCTGCAGGCCCCCTTCCCGCCCTTTGACGTCGTCCCGTCCTTGCAAGTGACGTCGTCCGCATACGCAGTGGCTGCGAAGCAGACACCCACAACCAGGGTGCAAATCCGCGCGAGTTTCACAAACCCCTCCAATGGCCGCAGATGGCGGCACAGCCTGGGTTTTATAGGAAAGGGCGGCTGGGGGAAGAGGTTCCGACCCCGGGGGTGGGCAGATTCCGCCCCCGGCGGGTGAGGGCTCCTGGGAAGGGGACCGACCGGCGCCGGTCCCCAGTCAGCGGTAAGACGCTGGGCGACTCGGCTCACCCCCGCGCTGGCGCGGCGTGCGATGGCGTAGCCGACGTGCGGCCGTTGACCCTGGAACGGGTTCCAGGGTGCAGACTGCACTGATGGAAACGGAAACGGCTCTACGGATTGGCGATGTCGCTCGACGCAGCCGCGTCAGCCCGGACACGCTCCGCCACTACGAGCGCAGGGGACTCCTCCCCAGGGCGCCACGTTCGCCTGGCGGGTACCGGCTTTATGGGCCGGACGCCGAGCAGCGCGTCCGGATGGTGCAAGCAGCGCTCAGTCTAGGGTTCACGCTGGATGAGTTGGTCGCGGTGCTTCGGGAGCGCGCCCGGGGTCATGCGCCCTGCAAGAGGGTCCGAGCGCTCGCCGAGCAGAAGCTACAGGCGCTCGAACTGCGGATGGCCGAGTTGGCCCGGGTGCGGTCTGCTCTCGTTGAGACGTTAGCCGAGTGGGACGCCAAGTTGGCCCGGACCGCGACAGGCTCTTGCGCGGGCTTGCTGGAGGCGCTCGCAAGTCGCCTCCACCCACTGCCCCTCCACCGGCACACGCGCAACCCTCGAGGACCCTTCTCATGACATCGACGACATCGCTTCTTCTCCTGCTCACACTGACCGTCTCTCCGGAACCCGATGGCGGCCCTAGCTCCATGGCGGACTGCCCAATGCGCGCGAGCCACGAGGCCCAGCAAGCAGAGCACTCGGCCAGCGTCACGCACCGGGGCGACCACGTGATGGGGTTCTCGCACCAGGAGACGGTTCACCATTTTCAGCTAACCCCCGTCGGCGGGGTCATCTTCGTTTCTGCGATGAGCGACGCGGACCACGCCAGCATCGCCGCCATCCAGACGCACCTCTCAAGAGTCGCGCGCGCCTTCGCCTCGGGCGACTTCGCGATGCCGGAGCAAATTCACGGCCAGGTTCCGCCGGGCGTCGCGACCCTGAAGGAACGACGGTCCACCATCAGCTACGTTTTCGAGGTGATGCCTCAGGGTGGAAGGGTCTTGATTTCAAGCCAAGACGCCGTGGCGGTTGAGGCGGTGCACGCGTTCCTGCGCTTTCAGATTGAGGACCATCATACGGGTGACCCCACGGCTGTCACGCCCCACTAGCCGCGACCCTTCCCAGGGTCGGCCTGGCTAACTTGCTTGCTCCGAATCAGCGCGCGAGCAGCCCGACAGACGAATCCCTCATCGGCTGTGGGCGACAGCGTGCTGGTCCTCGTACTCGTCTCGCCGCCGCACCCAGCGTCCGCCGTTGCCATCGCCTTCGTCACGTCCTTTGGGGACGATGTCCAGGTAGTGGTAGGCGACGTTCAGCATGTCGAGCCCGCGCCCATACGTCGAGTAGGTATGGAAGACCTCGCCCGATTCATCGCGGTAGAAGACACTGATCCCCGGGTGCTCTGAGACCGGAAAGTGTGCCCCGCGCCGGTAGTTGTACGTTCCGCCGAGTGTGGCGACTTCCTCGTCGGTGAAGGAGACGCCGTAATCGGCGTTGAAGTCGTTGTCCGCGGTCGAGACCCAGTTGAAGCTCCAACCCATCCGCTTGCGATAGACCTCGAGCTTGTCCACGGGCGCTCGTGATGCCGCGATGATTGTCACATCTCGGTGGTTGAGATGCGTCGTGACGCCGTTGAAATTGTCCATCCAGAACGAGCACATCGGGCAGGCCGCGTCGTGCGTCCAGGGCGTGCGTGCCGTCGCCTTATGCGGGTGAAACATGGCGTGATAGACGACGAGCTGGCTTCTTCCCTCGAAGAGCTGCTCGAGTGTCTTCTGTCCAGCGGACGTCGCGAACAGGTACTTGGACGTCACCCGCTCCCATGGGAGCGCCCGGCGCTGCTCGTTCAGCTCGTCGCGTAACCGCGTCAGTTCCTTTTCCTTGGCGAGCAGGGTCTTGCGTGCGGCGATCCATTCTTCGTGCTTGACGACCGGGTGGTTCTTCACAACAGCAATGCCGTCCATGTTCATGTGCCGTCTCCTTGCCGGTGAAGCTGTTGCGTGAGGACCGAGTCCTCGCCAAGTGTGGGGTTGGATTGCGCCGCGGCCGTTGCGGCAGCGTGTTTTCGATGCAGCGTTCTTGCGATGAATGCGGTCAGCCCGCCCGTCGAGGCGGCACCGGCCGCGACCAGCGCCATGCTGGTGATGCATGCAGGGCACATCGTCGACCCTCCTCGGCCTATCAACGGACGAGGGGGCTTGCCGGGGACAACTATTTTGTTGGGGGGGCTTCCCGCCCGTCCGGGCGACAGGCAGCAAGGCGACGCTCCAGGAAACGCCGCTCGGTCGGATTGCGGGCCAGCGCCAGCGCCTCGCGGAAGCGCTCGTACGCAGCGGTTGTCTGCCCGGCTCGCAACTCCAGCTCGCCCAGCGCCGCCGAATAGAAGGGATAGGCGGACAGCCGATCGCGATTCTCGATGGCTCGCAACTCCTCCAGACCGCGGGCGGGGCCGTGGCACATCGCGATTGCGAGGGCTCGGTTGAGCGCGACCACCGGCGACGGCCGCACACGCATGAGCACATCGTAAAGAGAGACGATGGCCACCCACGGCGTACTCGCCGCGTCGGCGGCGGCGGCGTGCAGCGACGCGATCGCCGCCTCCACGTGGTACGCGGTCAGCTCCTCTCCCGTCGCTGACGCCTCGAGCAGCCGCTGCCCCTCGAGCAGAAGCCGTTGGTCCCAGCGCGAGCGGTCCTGGTCCAGCAGCTGCGTCAGCTCGCCTGCGGCGTCGACGCGCGACGGCAGGCGCGCCGCGTGCAGGAACATGAGCGCACCCAGCGCGTAGCTCGCCGGGGTTGCCGTCGAAGTGTTCGCGCACAACAGCGCCGTCAGCCTCATCGCTTCGTCGCACAGCTCCGCGCGCACCGCCGAATCCGTCGACGCGCCGTGGAATCCTTCGCTGAACAGCAGATACAGGGCTCGCTGCACGGACGACAAGCGCTCCGCGAAGTCCGCATCGGTGAGCTCGAACAGGCGCTTGGAGCCGGCCAAGAGCGCCTTGGCGCGGGTGATGCGCTTCTTGACCGTCTCGTCGCGGCTCAGAAACGCGCTCGCGATTTCTGAGACGCTAAACCCGCACAGGATGTTGAGCACGAGCGCAATCTGCGACTCCTCCGTCAGCCGCGGATTGCAGCAGGAGAACATCATCCGAAGCTGGTCATCCGCAATCGGCGCGCCGGCCGAGAGCTCGTCCAAGCGCGGCCGGAGCGCCGCGTCGGACTCGATGTGCCAGGCCACCTCCGGGGCGAACGTGCGCACGGTGCGCTCGCGACGAAGGACGTCGAGCGCCCGGTTCTTCGCCGTCGTCATCAGCCATGCCGCGGGGTCCTCGGGGATGCCGCGGATGCTCCAGGTCTCGAGTGCCCGGCACAGTGCGTCCTGAACCACGTCCTCGGCGAGCGCGACGTTGGCGACGCCCAGGACACGCGTGAGCGTGGCGACCATGCGCCCCGCCTCGCGGCGGAAGAGGTGCTCGAGCGAACTCATCAGAGCGTCAAGATAGGCCGCACCTCGACACACCCGCCCTGCTCAAAAATAGGACAGGGCAGCGAGAGCTCGCTGGCGTGAGCCAGGTCCCTGGCCTCGACCACTGTCAGCCCGATGACGAGGTCCTTCTCCGCGTACGGCCCGTCCGTGATGGCGTGCTTCGGACCGCGCGTCACCACCGCGCCGGAGCGGTCGAGCGGGACGCCGCGGTCTTTGATGTGACCTTTGTCGGCGAGGTCCTTGAACCACGCCAGCCATTTTTCCATCCGCTGCTGCATCTGGGCCGGGGACGCCGGCATCGGATCGCCGCCCCGGTACAAGAACGCGAATTGGGCCATGACTTCCTCCTGAGGGTAGCGACGCCCGAGCAATAATCCGGGGGACAAGTTTCTTTGGGCACCTTCGACGTCGAGGGGATGGCGCGTTGCGGGCGTACCCCAGAGCGGCTGCTTAGGGCAGCGCTCAGGGGAGAAGACCTGGCTTGCTCCCCAGGGGCTTGTGGGTCCGGCGAAAGAACCAGAAGAACCCCACTTTTGCGAACGCTAAAGACTTGAATTCAGTGCCCAGGGGCGGAATCGAACCACCGACACGGGGATTTCAGTCCCTGTAGCGGAATGGCCAAGTCCGCGTAGTTCCAAGAGAAAACAGGACGTCTGAAGTCGACTGCATCGCCGGTGTCGCAGCAATTGCCGACGCTCCACCTTTCCACCCCAACCATGCGATGCTAGTTTTTCCATGGTCGGCCATGGCTTCTGTATGGCCCGACCAGGAGACGACGATGAGCGACGAATCGCAGATTTCGGCCACCATTTCGGCGGCCACGAAGGAGAGCCTCGACCGCTTCGCAGAGAGTCACGGGCTCAAGAAGAACTTCGTGGTCGAGCAGGCCCTGCTCTTCTTCATGGAGGCCCGCAAGGAGTTGCCTGACGAAGGGCTGATTCCGGCGCGTTTGGTCCTCGAGGACAAGGCATTCGACCGAGTGGTCGACCTCCTCGAAAGCCCACCCGCTCCAACCGAGACTCTCCGCGAGTTGATGCGTGGCCAAGGCCGTTGAAATCCGGCGACTCGCTCGCGACGATGACCGCAGCAGCTTCTCTTGTGGGCAGCCGGACCTCGACCGATTCTTCGAGCACTACGCTGGCCAGAATCAGTTCAAGCTGCATCTTGCCGTCACGTACGTCGCGGTCATGGAAGGACGTATTGTCGGCTTTGCGAGCGTCGCCGCCTCAGCGCTTGAGCGCTCGAACATCCCGAACGCCCGCCTGCGGCGGCGCCTTCCCATCTATCCGCTGCCGGTAGTTCGCCTCGCTAGGCTGGGCGTGGACAGGCGGGCGCAAGGTTTGGGCATCGGCAAGGCGTTGCTGCGTCATGTGCTTGAACAGGCCGTCGACCAGCGCGACCGCTTGGGCTGCGTCGGCGTCGTGACGGACGCCAAGGCCGGGGCGGTACGGTTCTACGAGGCGCTCGGCTTCGTGCCACTGGAAGGCGTACGGAAAGGGGTGCTTCCTGGCGAACCCCTTCCGATGTTCCTCGCAATCGAGACTGTCGCCTCGACGATAGAGCGCTGAACTCCATGCACGCCCCACCACCGACCCGGAGAATTTCAGCCCCTCTGGCCGGACGAGCGTCCTGAAGAGTACGGCGATTTGACGTACATTGCCTTCATGGCCACCGCCGCAAAGAGCAGGCAGAAGCGGGAATTGAAGAGCCAGAGGCTCGAGTTGCGGCTCGCCCCTTCAGCGAAGGCCCTCATCCACCGGGCGATGGCAGTCTCCGGCCTCCCCGCGGCTGCCCTGGCCCTCCAAGGCGCCAAGCAGGTACTCGAGGACCACGAGCGTATGGTGCTGCGGGCAGCAGACCGCGAGTTGTTCTTGGCGGCGGTCCGCAACCCTCCGAAGCCTGCCCCTCGTCTCACCGAGGCCTTCAGGCTTTACGCGGCCAACGTCTGTCCGTAGGACTGCCTCACAATTCACATCGAACCGCTGCAGAAGCAGCACGAGCGAGGGGCGCGCGCTCGCTCGAGGAACGGGCTCGCGCGCAGGACGCGAAGAAGGCGGAACGCAAGGAAGCCCGGCGCCGCGCCCGGGTGGAGGGCAGTGTTCGCCTTCCGGGAGGAGCGTGATGAGCGAGTACCAGTATTACGAGTTCCAGGCCATCGACCGGCCGCTCACGGAAAAGGCGATGGGAGAGCTCCGCTCCTACTCGACGCGCGCCCGGATTACGCCGACGACCTTTGTGAACGACTACTCGTGGGGCAACTTCAAGGGCGATGAGGACGCCTGGATGGAGAAGTACTTCGACGCATTCCTCTACCTCGCCAACTGGGGCACCCATGTTGTCAAGCTGCGGTTGCCCACGCGCCTTCTGGACGGCCCGCCTGTACTGCGGTGGAGAGCACGTCTCCGTGCGTGAGAAGAACAGCAAGCTAGTCCTCACGTTCCTGTCCGAGGACCAGGCGGGCGGCGACTGGGTCGAGGGTGAGGGAAACCTCTCGTCTATCATCTCAGTCCGGGCCGAGCTGGCCCGCGGCGACCTGCGCGCCTTGTACCTCGGGTGGCTGCTCTGTGCGCAGGGCGGAGAACTCGCAGATGATGAGCTTGAGCCGCCGGTCCCCGCAGGCCTCGCACAGCTCAGTGCCTCACTCGAGGCTCTCGTCGAGTTCCTGCGGATTGACACCGGCCTCGTCGACGCTGCTGCCACAACGAGCCCGCACCTCGACCACGCGAAGCCGAAGCCCGCGGAGGTCCAGGATTGGCTCGCAAAGCTGCCAGTTGCCGAGAAGGACGACATCCTCGCGCGGTTGATCGCCGGCAGCGATTGTGGCCTCGCGAACGAGCTCGTCCAGCGCATGAAGCGCGGGGGCGACCGGAACCCCGGCAAAGTGGTGCCCAAGCGGCGGACCGTCGCAGAGCTCCGCCTCGGAGCAGGTTGCCGCCGAGCGGCGCCACATCGCAGCCGAGAAGGCCGCAAAGGAGAAGGCCCGGCGAGAACGCGAGGCCGCTGCCGCCCACGCCAAGTATCTCGATCAACTTGAGGGCAAGGAGCCAATACTCTGGGAGAAGGTGGCTGGCCTCATCGCGACCAAGCAGCCGAAGAGCTACGACCAGGCCCTGGAGTTCCTCGTCGATCTCCGAGATCTCGCCGAACGGAAAGACCGGGCCGACTTCCACCGGCGTGTCGAGGCTCTGCGTTGCGCCGCGCGCAAGCCGACCTTCATCGCGCGCCTGGAAAAGGTGGGACTATGAGCGCCGATGCAGCGAGTTGGCACTCAGCGCGAAGGCCTCCTCGCTGCAGCCAAGCCCAGCGCTTGGCGCAGCTTCGAGACGTCGAACCGCTCCTCAACGGGTCGCCGTGCCTCCGCGTTCTCGAACTCGGCAAGGAGAAGCTCGAGCTTCTTCGTGGCCGCTCCGCCTCGACGCGCGGCTTCACGCGGGGTGAGGCCACCGAGCGCCGGGATGTCGAGGTCAAGCCACCGGGTATGAAATTCCTCCTCCATTCGCCGCATGGCGTCGAGGAGCTCGGGTGACGTCGGCTCGCGCGGTCGGGGAGGCTCGTGCACCCTCCCAGTGCCAAGCGCAGCCACAGGGTCCGTATGCTCTCGGACCTTGAAAGTGACGGCCGCCCCGAGGCGCTCTGAGACGAGGCGGCGCAGCCGGTCGGCGCGCTCCCGCGAGTTGGTCTCGAGGCGTAGCGTGCGGCTGCCGAGGATGGCCCGGCCCACCAGCGTGGAGGGGAGAAGTCCCATGGCGTTCCCCTCTTGGACGAAGGAGATGACTGCGTTTCCAAGCTGGCCCTCGCCGTCCACTCCGTCCAGCTGTGCGCCGGGCAGCCCGAGTAGCGCGGCCTGGGCCTCGGCACGCTTCGCCGATGCGACGGCGAAAAAATCGGTCGTTAGGAGGAACTCGCCCACCTGCTCGCAAAGCTTCCAACGGCACGCGCCGCCCAGGTGGCGTTCATCATTGCAACGTCGGCCTGCTGGAGCGAGTCCGTCAGGGCTCGGCGGGAGGACGTCCAGCTGGAGTCAGGTTGGGTCCACGAGCGAGGCACGAAGCGTGCTGCGCGAAACCGCCGCATCGCCATTCGCCATCCAGCGCTGGCGAGCCTTCTCGGCTACGCGTTGAAGCATGCGCCCGGTGAGGGCGAGCTCTTCCCCGCCTGGACGAATGTGCGCCGGGACCTTCACCTCGCCTGCGCCCAGGCTGGGATAGAGCCCTGCTCTCCTAATGACTTGCGACGCACCTACGCCAAGTGGATGCGCCTCGCGCGCGTGCCGGCAGAGATTGTCGCCCCGACCATGGGCCACCGGGACACGCGCATGGTGGAGCGCGTCTACGGCCGCCTGTCGCCCGAGGAAATCGGCAGCCTGCTGTCAGCGCATTTCGCCGACTGCACCGCCGGTGTGACAGACAAAGTGGATTTGGGCGTAAAAAGTGGACGGAATGGACTTTTGAAGACCGCTAAAAACTTGAAATCAGTGCCCAGGGGCGGAATCGAACCACCGACACGGGGATTTTCAGTCCCCTGCTCTACCGACTGAGCTACCTGGGCGTACGGTTTCCCGCTGCTCGGCCGAAGTGCTCCAGGCGACGGGCCGGAAGGGATGCCACGTGGTTTGCCCGCTCGTCAAGCATTCACCGACGTCGGCTGCAGTGACGCAGTTCAGCGCCCTCCGCGGGTGGCCATCAGCGAACCACCGGGTCGGGGGCGGGTGAGAGTTCCGGGTAGCGCTCCTCATGCTGGCGGACGTCACGGACGAGGAAGACCGCCGCCGCCATCAGCACGCCGGCGTCGTCCAGCCAGCCGAGGATGGGAATGAAGTCCGGAATGAGGTCAAAGGGCCAGACCAGATAGGCCACCGCGGCCACCCCCACCAGCTTGCGCCAGAGCGGCACCCGGCCATCGCGCAAGTAGCGCCACAGCTTGTGCAGGATGCGTGTCCTCTCGAAGGCCACGGCGGCTTCTCGCTCAGGGCTCCTCGCCCGATTCCTCACTGTCGCTCGGCTCGGGGCTTTCGTCCTCCGCTCGGGCCTCCTCGGTCGAGGGCTCCGGTGCCTCGCCCTCGCCGCCCCGTTCTTCGCCGCCGCCGTTGGTGTCCGCCTCCTCGGGGAGGCGCGACAGGCCGGTCACCTTCTCGTCGGCGTTTTCGAGCGTAATTAGCCGCACCCCTTGGGTGTTGCGGCCGATGACGGAGATGTCTCCCACCTTCATCCGGATGAGCATGCCGCCCGAGGTGACGAGCATGATTTGGTCACGCTCGTGCACCGGGACGGCGCCGACCACCAGGCCGTTTCGCTCGGTGGTCTTGATGTCGATGATGCCTTTGCCGCCGCGGCCCTGAACGCGGTACTCCGCCTCCTCGGTCCGCTTGCCGTAGCCGTTCTCGGTGACGGTGAGGATAGCCGTCCCCGGCTCCACCAGGTCCGCCCCCACCACCTCGTCGTCCTTCTCGAGGGTAATCCCCTTCACGCCGAAGGCGGTGCGGCCCATGGACCGGACCTCCTTCTCGGGGAAACGGATGGACATGCCCTGGGCGGTGGACAGCAGGATGTCTTTGCTGCCGTCGGTGATGCGCACGGCCACCAGGCTGTCGCCGTCCTCGATGCCAAGCGCGATGATGCCGGCCTGCCGGACGTTGGAGAAGGCGGCTAGGTCCGTTCGCTTCACCACGCCCTTGCGGGTGACGAAGAAGACGTACTGGCTTTCCGGAAAGCCCTTGGTGACCACCACCGAGGCGAGCTTCTCCCCTTCGGCCATGTGCACCAGGTTGACGATGGGCTTTCCACGGGCGGCGCGTCCGGCCTGCGGAATCTCATGCACCTTGAGCCAGTACAGCTTGCCGCGGGTGGTGATGGGGAGAATGTAGGCGTGGGTGGAGGCGACGAAGAGGTCGGTGACGAAGTCGTCTTCCTTCGTCGCTGCGCCCGTCTTTCCCCGTCCGCCGCGCCGCTGCGCCCGGTACTCGGTGAGCGGGCTGCGTTTGATGTAGCCAGCGTGAGACACGGTCACCACCATGTCCTCCTCGGCGATGAGGTCCTCGTTGGTGAAGGTCGCCGCGTCACCGGTAATCTCGGTGCGCCTGTCGTCTCCGAATTTCTCGCGAATTTCCTTCAGCTCCGCCCGGATGACGGCCAACATGGACGACTCGTTCTCGAGGATGTCGCGCAGCCGGAGCACCGAGCGCGTCAGCTCGATGAGCTCGGTGAAGAGCTCCTCCCGCTGGATGCCGGTCAGGCGCTGGAGCCGCATCTCCAGAATCTGCTTGGCCTGCTCCTCGCTGAAGCCTCCGCCTTCGTACCGGTGCTGCAGGCCCGGGTAGCGGGGCTCCTCCGCCTTGGCACGCGCCACCAGCTGCTCCATCTGCACCATGGCCTGGTCGAGGTCGAGCCGCGGTAAGTCGTGGAACGTCGGATGTTCATACAGGGACGGCGAGAGCACGTGGGTCAGTCCCCAGCGGGCCTCCTCGGGGTCCTTGGAGCGGCGGATGATGGTGATGACCAGGTCGATGATGTCCTGCGCGACCAGAAGGCCCTCCACCACGTGCAGGCGCTTCTCGGCGTTCCGCAATTCGAAGCGGCTCCGCCGGGTGACGACCTCCCGCCGGTGGGAGATGAAGCGCTCGAGCATCTCCTTCAGGTTGAAGGTGCGGGGCTGGCCCCCGTCGATGGCGAGTAGCACCACCCCGAAGGTGGTCTGCAGCGGGGTGAGGGCGAAGAGGTTGTTCAACACCACCCCAGCAATGGCATCACGCTTGAGCTCGAGGACGAGGCGCATCCCCCGGCGGTCGGACTCGTCGCGAATCTGCGAGATGCCGTCCAGGCGCTTTTCGTGCACCAGCTCGGCGATTTTCTCCACCAGGCGTGCCTTGTTCACCTGGTAGGGAATCTCGTTGACGATGATGCTCTCTCGGTCGCCGTCGCGGGCCTCAATCTCCGTCCGGGCCCGCAGCGTCAGCTGGCCACGGCCTGTTTCATAGGCGCGCTGAATGCCCTCGCGGCCGAGGATGAAGCCGGCGGTGGGGAAGTCCGGCCCCGGGATGAAGCGCATCAAATCGGCCACCGAGGCCTTCGGCTCATTGATGAGGTGCAGTGTGCCGTCGATGACCTCGCGCATGTTGTGCGGCGGCACGTTGGTGGTCATGCCCACGGCGATGCCGGAGCTCCCATTCACCAACAGATTGGGGAAGCGCGTCGGCAACACCAGCGGCTCGGTGGTGGCGTCGTCGAAGTTCGGCCCGAAGTCGACCGTCTCCTTGTCGATGTCGGCGAGCATCGCCTCGGCAAGCTCGGTCATCCGGCACTCGGTGTAGCGGTAAGCCGCGGCCGAGTCCCCGTCGATGCTGCCGAAGTTCCCCTGCCCGTCCACCAGCAGGTAGCGCATGTTCCACGGCTGGGCGAGCCGCACCAGCGCGTCGTAGACGGACGCGTCGCCGTGCGGGTGGTACTTCTTCAGGACTTCTCCCACCACGCCGGCGCACTTGCTGTATTTGCGGTTGTGCAGCAGACCTTCGTCCTGCATGGCGTAGAGAATTCGCCGGTGCACGGGCTTCAGTCCGTCGCGCACGTCGGGCAGCGCGCGCCCGACGATGACGGACATGGAGTAGTCGAGGTAGCTGCGCCGCATCTCGTCCTCGATGTTGATGGGGACGAGGTCACCAGCCCCTCTAGGGGGCGCAGGAGGAGCCGGCGGCGTGGGAATTTCGTCGGACATGGATGGGGGCCTGAGGGGCGAATCACGCCCCAGTCAGCGGGCGGCCTCGACGAGGCCTGTAGCACTCGTAACTGCCCGGAACCCTTCAGTCAATCCGTCCAGCGAGCGGATTTTGAGCGCCCTTACTAGCTTACCGCATGACTGTAATTTTAAGGTGGGGCTGGTCGCCGGATGGGAGGTTAGGGCGTTACCCGCTGGCCGAAGGGCCAGAGCGCGACGAGGGCGAACTTGAGGTGCTGCACGGCGAAGGGGATGCCGATGATGGTGACGGCCGAGGCGATGGCCAGGCCGAGGTGGCTGAGGCAAATCCAGAAGCCGGCGAAGACGAGCCACAGCACGTTGGCCAGCGTATGGATGGCGCCGCCCTTCGCGTCCACGACGTCTTTTCCGAAGGGGAACGCCCCCAGGCCTGCCAGCTTGTAGCACTGCAGCCCGAAGGGGATGCCGATGATGGAGACGCACAGGACGGTGCCGGCGATGAGGTACTCAAGCGCAATCAGCCAGCCGCCGCCGAGGATGAACCACAGCAGATTGAGAATGGGCCGCATACCTACCCTTTTCACGTCCGGCGAGCCGGACGATTGCCGAGGAGAGGCGTGGGTGGAATTCTACGCGCCGCCAAGCACCGCTCTCATGCGCCTGCCTTGGGCGCCGGCGCCTCGCTCGGAGCGCCCGTCATGCGGCGCAACAGCTCTTCGGCCTCGCGACCCACTTCGCCGCGCGGGTCGAGCGAGCGTGCCCGCTCCAGGGCCGCGCGCGCCTCCTCCAGCGAGCCCTTCAGTCGTAGCGCCGCCCCCAGGTGGAGGTAGGCCCGAGGGTTGTCGCGTTCCATCCGCAGCGCCGTCCGGAACGCCTCGATGGCCCGGTCCACGTCTCCGGAGAGTAGCTCCTCCTTGCCGGCCTCGACGAAGCGGCCCGAGTCGTTGATGAGCTCCACCGAGAGCACGCTCCGTCCGGCGACGTTGACCAGCAGGGCGCGGAGGATGCCCGTCCAGTAGAAAGTGAGGCCCTCGGCGGCGATGACGGCCGCGAGCGGTAGGTCCGGAAGCAGCTGCTTGCCCCGGAACTTGAAGCGCACGCGCGTGTAGCGCCCCTTGTTCGCCAGGGCGGAGAGCTCCGTGCGGAGCTTCTGCAGCATCTCCTCGATGCGGCCGGGCTCGACATTCACCGTGCGGGCCCCGGCCTGCTGCTGCCGCGGGCGGGGGCGGGGCGTCCGCGGGGCGGCCGGCCGACGCCGCTTCGCCTTGCGCGGGGCCGCTGCGGCCGGCCGATGCGCCTTCACCGTCTTTCGTTCACGAGCCACGGAGGCGCTCCTGGGGCTGGAGTTCACGGATTCCCTTGGGGTCCACGGTGAGGAAGAAGAGGGGCTTTTCCGCTTCGCGCCGCTCGTTGAAGGTGGTCCGGCCGGTGGCACCGTCGAAGTCCTTCACCTGCGCGAGCGCGGCGCGTACCGCGTCGCGGGTGAGCGGCGTCCGCTGCGCCTCCAGCACCTGGCGAAGCAAGCGCGCCGAGTCGTAGGCGACGGCGTCGAGGAGGAGCGGCGTCGCCTCCGGGTAGGCCTCGGTGTAGGCGTGGACGAAGCGACGCGTCGACTCGCGGCTGCTCTCGGCGTAGAAGCCGTCCACGAAGACGCTGCAGAGGACAAATTTGCCGCCCCGCTCGATGAGCCGGGGCACGCCTTCGGCATTCTTCGGCGAATTCCAGCCCTGGCCTCCGAGGAGGGTGACGGTGTGGATTTCCGTCTTGCCCGTCGTCTTCTTCAGCTTCTCAATCTCCTTGGCGTCGCAGGTGTTGGTGATGATGTCCTCCACCGCCAGCGCCGGGGCGATGAGCCCGACCCGCGACCACTCATCGGGGATGAAGAGGGCTTCGAAGTCCACAATCGGCTGGAGGTCCTTCCGGGCCTTCTCGAGTGCTTTGCGGCGGCGGAAGGCGTCGGCGTTATTCTCCTTGTTCGCCTCCCTCAATTCCTTCAATGCCCCCAGGTAGTCAGTGCGGTCTTCCAGGTAGTACCGGCCCACCAGCTTCTTCGCCTCGGTGGTGAAGGTGGTCTGGTCGTTGGCGTAGGACTCCGCGCCACGCACCGAGGCCCCCTTGGCGCTCACCTGGTCCCAGAAGTCGCTCGTCATCTCCACGCCGTAGGGCGTATTTGGATAGAGGACCGCGAAAGTCTTGTAGCCCATGACGTCGGTGGCCCAGGCGGCGAGCGCCCGCCCCTGGGCGGAGTAAGTGAGCATGTTGCGGAAGATGAAGGGGCCAATCTCGGTGATGTCCTCGTTGCGGGTCAGCGTCAGCAGCGGCAGCCCGAGGTCCTGCGCCACCACCGCCGCCCGGCGGCTGTCCTCGCCGAAGAGGGGCCCGATGGCCGCGGCGGCCCCGTCCTCGAAGACCAGCTCCTCGACGGCAGCGGCGGCGCGGGCCGGGTCGCCCTGCGTGTCCTTCACCACCAACTCCACGTCGCTGTCCTTGAGCGCGAGCTTGATGCCCCGCATGACGGCCTCGCCGAGACGCTGGTACTTGCCAGTGAGTGGCACCAGGACCCCCAGCGTCCGGCCGCGCACACTGCCGACGCGGTCCACCCGGGCCAGCATGGCTTGCGCTTGCTGGCTGTAGGGACTGGCCGGGGCCTTCTGCAGCAGCGCCTCCAGCGTCGGTTTGAGACGGCTGTCGCGGAGGTGGGCGTAGACGCGTGCCAGCTTGAAGGTGAGCATCGGCCAGGCCGGATGGGACGGGGACAACTCATCCTGCACCAGGGCCACCTCCTCGAACGGCACCGAGGTGTCGATGAGAGAGGCCACCTGCTCGAGGGCCGCCTGCCGTTCCTCCGGCGTCGTCGCCGACTCGGCCCGGTCCAGGGCCAGGCGTAGCGCCTGGTTCGCCATCCGCGCCCCCTCGGCGGCGCGCCGCAGGGCGTCCTCCAGCTCCGCCCGCTGCCCGGCGGGCACCTTGTCGTGCAGCGGAAGCAGCGTCTGGTAGGCGTCGCGGTAGGCCTTCAGCTGCAGCGAGCTCTCTCCCAGCTTCAGCCGGGCGTCCACCGCCTTGTCGAAGAGGGGGTTCTCGAACAGCAGCTCATTCAGCTGCTTGCGGGCGACGGCGTACTCCCCCAAGTCATAGGCCAGGACGGCCGCCCGGTAGAGTGCCTCCTCCCCGGCCACGGTGGAGGGGTAGGCCTGGCGCACGCTGAGGTAGAGCTCCACCTGCTTGGCCTTGGGCTGTCCGGCCGC
>JADGRA010000027.1 GCA_017881265.1 Myxococcaceae bacterium
CCCTTCATCTACAACAAGCTGGAAGAGAAGGGTTACGTCACCACCAGCAAGAGCGCCAAGAAGATGGTGGAGCGCGAGCGCCCCGAGGTGTGGGACATCCTGGAAGAGGTCATCCGGGAGCACCCGGTGATGCTCAACCGTGCCCCCACCTTGCACCGGCTGGGCATGCAGGCCTTCGAGCCGGTCCTCATCGAGGGCAAGGCCATCCAGCTGCATCCGCTGGTGTGCGCGGCCTTCAACGCCGACTTCGACGGCGACCAGATGGCGGTGCACGTGCCGCTCTCGGTCGAGGCGCAGATGGAAGCGCGCGTGCTGATGATGTCGACCAACAACATCCTCAGCCCGGCCAACGGCAAGCCCATCATCGTCCCCACGCAGGACATGGTGCTCGGCATCTACTACCTGACCCGTCCCCGGGAGTTCGCCAAGGGCGAGGGCCGCGTGTTCGCCTCCCCGGAGGAGGTGCGCGCCGCCTATGACCATGGCGAGGTGGGGCTGCAGGCCAAGGTGGTGTGCCGCATCGAGGGCGTGCGCAAGCAGACCACCGTGGGTCGCGTGCTGTTCTGGGACATCGTCCCGCGCAAGGTCGGCTTCGACGCCATCAACAAAGTGCTCGACAAGAAGCAACTGGGCGTCCTCATCGACACCTGCTACCGGCTCACCGGGGAGAAGGAGACGGTGCTGCTGGCCGACCGCGTACGGTCGCTCGGCTACACCCATGCCACGCGCGCCGGCATCTCCATCGCGCTGAAGGACATGATTATCCCGCCACGGAAGCAGGAGTTCCTCGACTACGCCCGGAAGGAAGTGGCGGAAATCGAGAACCAGTACCTGGAAGGCCTCATCACCGACGGCGAGCGCTACAACAAGGTCATCGACATCTGGGCCGAGGTCACCGAGAAGGTGGCGGGCGAGATGATGCAGCAAATCTCGCAAGAGGAAATCAGCGGGGAGAACACCGCTGGCAAGCGCGAGACGCGCAAGCAGCCCTCCTTCAACCCCATCTACATCATGGCCGACTCCGGAGCCCGCGGCTCGGCGCAGCAGATTCGGCAGCTGGCCGGCATGCGCGGACTGATGGCCAAGCCCTCAGGCGAAATCATCGAGACGCCCATCACCGCCAACTTCCGCGAGGGGCTGTCGGTGCTGCAGTACTTCATCTCCACCCACGGCGCCCGTAAGGGCCTGGCGGATACGGCGCTGAAGACGGCCAACTCCGGCTACCTCACTCGCCGACTGGTGGACGTGGCCCAGGACGCCATCATCACCGAATACGACTGCGGGACGATGGACGGCCTCTTCATCGGCGCCCTGGTGGAGGGCGGCGAGGTCATCGAGGCCCTCGGCGAGCGCATCCTCGGCCGAGTGGCCCTGGACGACATCCACGACCCGGTGACCGGCGAGGTGCTGGTGCGGGCCAACGAGGAGATTGATGAGGCCCGGGTCAGCAAGGTCGAGAACAGCGGCCTGGACCGGGTGAAAATCCGCAGCGTGCTCACCTGCCAAGCGCGGCGCGGCATCTGCGTGGAGTGCTACGGACGCGACCTCGCTCGCGGACGCAAGGTGTCCATCGGCGAGGCGGTGGGCGTCATCGCCGCGCAGTCCATCGGCGAGCCGGGCACTCAGCTCACCATGCGGACCTTCCACATCGGCGGCGCCGCCACGCGGCGTGCCGAGCAGTCTTCCTTGGAGAGCCGCAACGCCGGCACCGTGCGCTTCGGCAACCTGACCACCGTCCGCCGCGCTGACGGTGCCCTGGTGGCGATGAACCGCAACGGCGAGGTCCTCATCGTCGACGACTCGGGTCGAGAGCGGGAGCGCTACCAGGTCATCTATGGCGCCAAGCTCATGGTGAAGGACGGCCAGCGGCTGGATGGGCCCACCCTGCTCGCGGAGTGGGACCCGTTCGCGACGCCGCTGCTCACCGAAGTCCCCGGGATGGTCCGCTTCGACGACATCATCGAAGGCGTGACCATGTCCGAGACCCTCGACGAGGTGACCGGACTGTCGCGCAAGACCATCATCGAGTCGAAGGACCCCGAGGCCCGTCCCCGCATCACGCTGCGCAACGAGGCGGGCGAGGTGCTGACCCTGCCGAGCGGGCAGCCGGCCAGCTACTACCTGCCCCAGGGCAGCATCATCACGGTCAATGATGGCGACGCCATCACGGGCGGCGAGGTCATTGCCAAGGCGCCTCGGGAGACGACCAAGACCAAGGACATCACCGGCGGTCTTCCCCGGGTGGCCGAGCTGTTCGAGGCCCGCAAGCCCAAGGACCATGCGGTGATTGCCGAAATCGACGGTGTCGTCTCCTTCGGTAAGGACACCAAGGGCAAGCGCAAGCTCATCATCACGCCGGAGGTGAACGGCGAGCTGCGCACGGACCTGGCGAAGGAGTACCTCATCTCCAAGGGCAAGCACATCAGCGTGCATGCCGGAGACAAGGTGCGGGCCGGAGAGCCGATGATGGACGGCGCGGCCAACCCGCACGACATCCTCAAGGTGCTGGGAGAGAAGGAGCTGGCCCGCTACCTGGTGGACGAAGTGCAGGAGGTGTACCGGCTGCAGGGCGTGAAGATTAACGACAAGCACATCGAGACCATCGTCCGGCAGATGCTCCGCCGGGTGCGGGTCACCGACGTCGGCGACACCGCGTTCCTGGTCGACGAGCAGGTGGAGAAGTGGGTGTTCGAGGAAGAGAACGAGAAAATCATGACCGCCGGCCATCGTCCGGCAGTCGGTGAGCCGCTGCTGCTCGGCATCACCAAGGCCTCGCTCTCGACTGAATCCTTCATCTCCGCGTCGAGCTTCCAGGAGACCACCAAGGTCCTCACCGAGGCCGCTATCAACGGCAAGGTGGACTACCTGCGCGGTCTCAAGGAGAACGTCATCATGGGTCGGCTCATCCCGGCCGGCACGGGTCTCGCCCAGTACAAGCAGCTGGACCTCGAGGTCGAGAGTCCGACCGACGAGGTGTCGCACCTCGACGCGGCGCTGGCGGCGAGCCACGACGAAGCGGGGGCCCTTCCGCCTCCCGAGCTGACGTCCACGGCGGCCTCGCGCGCGCCCGGCGCGGCGTAGGGCCACGTCCCCCCGGGGGGCTACCCCCCCATTTCAGGGCGGCGGTGTCCGGGGGCCCATTTCCGGGCGGTGGCCCTCGCGTGAAGGGATGGGCCGCCCCCTTTGTCTTCAGCCCCGGGGGGGGTGAGGGGAGGGCAAGCGGAATGCTGAGCGCAGGAGACGCAGCGCCGGACTTCGAGAGCGTGGACTGCGGCGGCCGGCCGGTCCGCCTGCGAGCCTTCGCCGGCCGGCGGGTGGTCCTCTTCTTCTTCCCGAAGGCCTTCAGCGTCGGCTGCACCGAGGAAATCCGGCACTTCCGCGACAACCAGGCCCGCATCCGAGAGCTGGGGGCGGAACTGGTCGGCGTCTCGGTCGACAAATTCGAGACGCAGTGTGCGTTCGCCAAGCAGCAAAACGTCGACTTCCCACTGCTGGGCGACGCGGACCGGCGGCTGAGTGGGCTGTATGGCGTCCTGTGGCCGCTGGTGCGCTTTGACCGGCGGGTGACCTTCATCATCAGTCCGGACGGGGTGGTGGAGGACGTCATCAAGCACGAGACGCGCGTCTACCGGCACCTGGACGACGTGCTGGCCGCCCTGCAGCGCCGGGCGGGGCCCAGGCCCTGACACCGCCTGGCTGAAGGGCGAGCAGCCTTCCTACCAGCGGAGCGCGGCGCACCGCGTTAAGGAACGGCCGTCTCGCAACCCGAGGAGGAGCCGGGCCATGGCACCCATTTCCGAAGCCGTCGTGCACGAGGGGCTGGAGGGCGTGCTGGTGACGCGGACGCGCCTGAGTGGCGTGGATGGCGAGGCCGGACAGCTCGTCATCGCCGGTTCGCGGGTGGAGGACTTGGCCGGCGCGGTGCCGTTCGAGGCCGTCTGTGCGCGCCTCTGGGAGAGGCCGTCCGTCGACCTCGGGCCAGCGCGGGTGCAGGCCTTCGCGCGCCTGGCCAGCGTTGGGGGCGCGCTCGAGGCAGCGGAGACGATGGACGCGCTGCGGGCTGCCGTGGCGCACCTGCCGTCCACGGCCGGTGCGGACGAGGTGCCGGCGGCGGTGGCCGTCTTCGCAGCCGCCTGGCAGCGACGGCGTACGGGCAAGTCGCCGGTGGCGCCGCAGCCTGCACTTCCCCATGCGGCGGACACGCTGCGGATGGTGCGCGGCGAGCCGGCGCCCGCGGCGCTGGTGCGCGGGCTCGACACCTACCTGTCGACGGTGGTGGACCACGGCCTCAACGCCTCCACTTTCACGGCGCGCGTCATCGCCTCCACCGGCTCGGACCTGGTGTCCGCGGTGGTGGGTGCACTCGGGGCGTTGAAGGGACCGCTGCACGGGGGCGCCCCCGGGCCGGTGCTGGACATGCTGGACGCGGTGGGGTCTCCGGAGCGCGCCGAGGCGTGGCTGTCGGCGGAGCTGGCCGCCGGCCGGCGCATCATGGGCATGGGACACCGCGTCTACCGCGTGCGCGACCCGCGGGCGGCGGTGCTCGAGGCGGCGGTGGAGCGCCTGGAATCTGCCGGCATTCGCACGCCCCGGCTGGTGCTGGCCCGCGCCGTGGAACGGGCCGCGGCCGACGTGCTGGCGCAGCGGCATCCGGACCGGCCGTTGAAGGCGAACGTGGAGTTCTACACCGCCGTCCTCCTCGAGGCGGTGGGCATCCCGCGCGCTCTTTTTACTCCCGTGTTCGCCGTGGGGCGCGTGGCCGGCTGGTGCGCGCACGTCGAGGAGCAGCGCCGGACGGGCCGCCTCATCCGCCCCGACGCGCTGTACGTGGGGCCCGTGCCGGGGTGAATTACAGGCCGCAGCCGTGCAGGACGTCGGCGTGGTGCTGGGCCAGGTAGTCCTGCCGTGTGACGCTTCGGCCCGTCGTCTCGTCGAAGAGGGGCGTGCCGCCCGGGTACATGGTGCCGTGCGGGGAGCCGTACGCGTCCAGGCCGCGGCCAGCCAGAAACGCGTCCACGCAGGCCTGCTGGGCGGCCGTCCACCCCGAGGCTGCGGCGGTAGGCTGCGGGACGGGCGCGGGTGGAGAGGCCGCGGGGGACGGGGCCCGGGTCTGCTGGCAGGCGGCGAGCAGCAGCAGGGCGGACAGGGCGAGGGGGCGCATCAGTGCAGGGCAGTGTAGCGCCGGACGGCTGGCCCTGGCGCGGAGGTCCCAGGCGATGGCGGCCGTGCGCAGTCAGCCGTGTTAGGCCTTGCTGCCCATGGAGGCCAACGCCGCCATCCTCATCGGCATGGGAGGGCTGGGCTGTCCGGCAGCGCTCGCGCTGGCGCAGGCCGGGGTGCGGCAGCTGACGCTGGTGGACGGGGACCGGGTGGAGCTCTCCAACCTGCCGCGTCAGCCGTGGTACCGGACGGCGGACGTCGGCCGGCCCAAGGCCCGGGTGGCCGCCGAGCGGCTGCAGAAGGCCTTCCCCGGGCTGGCGGTGCGGGTGGTGGCCGAGCATGCCCGGCCGGACACGGTGGCCGAGCTGGTGCGGGGGCACGACGTCGCCCTCGACGGCACGGACAGCGTGGCGGCGAAGTACTTCCTGTCCGACGCGGTGGCCCGGACGCGCATTCCGCTCGTCTTCGGCGGGGTGGTCCAATTTGAAGCCCGCGCCTTCCGCATTGACCCAGGGGGGCCGTGCTTGCGCTGTCTCTTCGGCGAGGCGCCCGACGAGGACGAGGTGCCCACCTGCAGCCGCGCTGGCGTGCTCGGCGCGCTGGCCGGCGTGGCCGGTGCGCTGCAGGCCCGTCTGGCCCTCGAGCCGGACGACGCTTCGGGCAGCGCCCGGCTGCACGTGCTGGACGCGCGCGGGGAACTGCGGGTGCGGACGCTGAGCGTGCCGCGGGTGGCCGGTTGCCCGGGCTGTGGCGCGGGGCGGAGCGCGACGTGAGTGCCGAGCGGCCCGCCGCCGTGGTGGACATCCGGCACGAGGTCTGCCCGATGACGTACGTGCGCACCAAGCTGGCGCTCGAGGCTCTGCAGGCAGGCCAGGTGCTGGAAGTCCACCTCCGCGGAGAGGAGCCCCGGCGCAACGTCCCGGCCAGTGCGCAGGATGACGGCCATGCCGTCCTCGACCTGTTGCCGCAGGCGGACGGCTCCTACGTGCTGCTGCTTCGGAAGGGCGGGTAGCGGGCGTGGCGCTGCGGGAGGACCAGGTGCAGCGGTACTCGCGGGCCATTCTCCTCCGCGGCGTCGGCGGCGCCGGCCAGAAGGCGCTGCTGGAGACGGGGGCGCGGCTTTGGGCCGGAGGGCCCGCGCTGCTGGCGGCGGCGGCGTACCTGGGGGCCGGGGGAACCCCCGTCGAGGGGCCGCCTGGCTTGCTGGCGCCGGGCGATGAGGGTTTTCTCGTCGAGGCGAGTGACATTGGGCAGCCGGCCGCGCCGACGCTGCGGAGGGCGCTGCGGCAGCTGAATGAAGATGCGGGGAACGGGACGGAGGCCTTCGGAAGCCTGGTGGCGCTTCCGCAGGGCAGTGGCAGTCCGCGTCCGCTGGTGGCACTCGGTCGCCGCGGCGGCTGCACGGTACTTTTGGGGGCCGGCAAGGACGCGTGCGGCGACTGCCTGGCCGAGCTCTGCCAGGGGACAGAGGCGCCCGGCGCCGGGCCGGACGCCGTCCAGGCAGGGGCGCTGGCGGCGCTGTTGTTTCAGCGCCTGGTGCTGGGGTTGGCCCCGCCGCTGTCAGGCCTCCTCGTCGGCCCGGGCGGGCAGATGCAGGCGCTGCCCATTCCCGAGTGCCGGCACCGGACGGGACTGCCACCGGGGGTGCTGGCGGAGGCAGTGCGCCACCTGGAGGCCTGCTACCCCGAGGAGGGGTGCGGCGTGGTGCTGGAGGGGGCGGCCGGGGCGCGCTGGGTGGCCCTCCCCAATGCGTACGCTGCCTGGGCCGCGCGTGACCCGGGTGGCTTTCCCCGGGATGCGCGAAGCGCCTTCCTCTTCGACCCGACGCAGTGGCTCTCGCTGCTGAAAGAGGCGGACGCCCGCGGGGAGCGCCTTGTGTGCGTGGTGCACGCGCACCCGGACGGTCCGGCGGCCTTCTCGGCCGAGGACCGGGAGCAGGCGGCCCCGACGGGGGAGCCGCTGTTGCCCGGGGTGGCTTACCTGGTGGTGGCCGTCCACCAGGGACGGGCACGGGCGGGGGCCTGGGTACGCTGGCAGGTGGGGCGCTTCGTCGAAGCGCCTCTTCCGCTGCTTCCGTGACGCATGCACAACGCAATGCGTCATGATTGTCAAGCCCTGGAAATTCGTGTAGGTAACCCGCTCTTTGTGCCGCTGAGAGACCCAATCCGGGGTCTCCGGACGGCCCAGAGGTTCCCGCTCGACCAGGGAGTTGCCTCTCCATGGCCCCCAATCAAGGTTTCACTCTGTGGCTCACCGGAATGTCGGGAGCCGGGAAGACGACGCTTGGCGACTACGTGGCTGCCCGCCTGAAGCAGGTGGGCCGCCTCGTGGAAGTCCTCGACGAGAACGACATCGCCGACGACCTCTGGGGCGGCTCTTCCGACGTGAAGGAGGAGCGCAACGTGGCCGTCCGGCGGATGGGGTACGTCGCCTCGCTGCTGTCGCGCAACCAGGTGGCGGTGCTGGTCGCCTCGGTTAGCCCCTACAAGGCGGGCCGGGAGGAGAACCGCCGCCTCATTGGCCGCTACCTCGAGGTGTACGTCGACTGCCCGACGGAGAAGCTCATCGCGCGGGACACCACCGGCAAGTACAAGAAGGCCCTCGGCGGGGAGATTCCCAACTTCATCGGCATCACGGAGCCGTATGAGCCGCCCGTCTCGCCGGAAGTCACCATCCGCTCGGACGTGGACTCGGTGGAGGGCGGGGCGCAGCGCATTTTCCAGGCGCTGCTCGACCTCGGGCACCTGACGCCCGAAGACATGAAAATCATCACCGGCAAACGGGCGAAGAGTAGCGCTGAGGGCAAGAAGGCCCGTGCCCATGACAAGGGCGCCCGCAGCCGTCCGGCGGCGCGCGCGGCGCGGATGGTGAAGCGGCCCAAGCCCGCCAAGAAGTCCGGCAAGGCCAAGCGCTAGGACCCGGGGACACCAGGATGGCCTCGTCCAGCGTGCTGGCGCCGGAGCGGTTGCACGGCCTGGGCGCCCTGGCGGCGCCCAAGCTTGCGCAGATGCGGGCGGCGCTGGGCGAGCTCGGCTCGGCGCTGGTGGCCTTTTCCGGCGGCGTGGACTCCACCTTCGTCCTGCAGGTGGCCGTGGAGGTGCTCGGCCCCAAGGCGGTGGCGCTGACAGCCATCTCCGCCAGCGTGGCGCCGGAGGAGCGAGAGGAAGCGGTGCGGCTGGCGAAGTTGCTGGGCGCGCGGCACGTCCTGGTGGACTCCGCGGAGCTGCAGAACCCCAGCTACCAGCGCAACCCCACCGACCGCTGCTACTTCTGCAAGTCCGAGCTGTATGCCCTCTGCGAGCGCACGCGGGTAGAGCTCGACCTGGCGGCGGTGGTGGATGGTTTCAACGCCGACGACCGCCTCGACCACCGGCCTGGCCACCGCGCGGCGGAGGAGGCCCGGGTGCATTCCCCGCTGGCCGAGGCCGGGCTCACCAAAGACGAGATTCGCGCGCTGAGTCGGGCGGCCGGGCTGCCGACGTGGGACAAGCCGGCCATGCCCTGTCTCGCCTCCCGCATCCCCTACGGGACGTCGGTGACGGAGGCGCGCCTGGTGCAGGTGGGGTTGGCCGAGTCGGAGTTGCGCGCCCTCGGCTTGCGCACCTTCCGTGTGCGCTACCACGGGGATGTGGCCCGGCTGGAAGTCGCCGCGGAGGAGCTGGGCCTTTTTGCCGACGCTGCGTTTCGCGAGCGGGTGAATGCCGCCCTGTTGGGCCGCGGCTTCAAGTACGTCGCCCTGGACCTCGAGCCGTTCCGCTCCGGCCGACTCAATGAGGCGGCGGGCATCCGGCCGGGTACGTCCTGAGGGGCCTCAGGGCTCTCCTCGCAGCGCTGTGCGCTACCCTGGCCGCCCCGGCAGCCGCCGAGGATGCGCCCCGGCTCGACCATCGCGGCGCCCTCGGCTTCATCCTCGCTTCGGGCATAGCGCTGCAGGAGACGGTGCTTCAGTCGGGCGTCACGGAGCAGGGCACCGCGCCGGTGCTGCTGGGGGAGGTGACGTTCCCCTTGGGCGCCCAGGGCAACGAGTGGACGCTGTCCGTCAGCACGGCCTTCGGCACGCCGAAGGTGACGGTGGCCCTGTCCGGGGGAATGCGGGCGTACTTCGGCGACGAGGCGTGGAAAACCTTCGTCACCGTCGAGGGTACGCTGCACGTGACGCCCGCCGTCACCATCGGCCCCCGGCTGGGCTTCGGGGTGCAGTGGGACTTTTCCCAGGTGGCCGGGGCTTTCATCCAGGTGGCTGCCGAGGTGACGGCAGGGCAGGGGATTCGCTACGGCGTCTCGGCGCTGGGGGGACTGCAGTTCCGGACATACATCCTCGAGTGAAAAGATTGACGGTGGACGTTCCTGTGCGATTTTGTAGTTGAAGGTAGGTGAAAACGCACATGCCCACACAATCCCGACTGACTTCCGTGGTGTTTCGACTGACGAAGGACCGGCTGGAGGCGCTGAAGGCCCTCTCGCGCACCTCCCGCATTCGCCAGAGCGAGTACCTGCGCGAGGCCATCGCGGACCTCCTCACCAAGTACGCCGTGCCGGCGGAGTTGCCCTCGCCCAGCGACCACCACCACTAGCCAGCCACCCCTCGGCAAGGCGCATTGGGCCCCGTCCGTTTGGGCATCCCTCGCCCTTGCCGGCGTCGCGTTGGGCCGGCACCGCCCACCCGGTCCGGTTGTCCCTTCGACGCAGGGCGGCCGAAGGACGCGCAGGCGTACGTCTCGATGAAGACGCCCTAAGGCGAGTCCTACGTCGGGCTCGACGCGGCCTCGGCGCTTGACCCCCAGACCCCTGCTTGCGTGGGAACTGTGTAGCGCCCCTCGCCGCGGAGCACGGCGTGCTGCGGAGGCTGGTCATCCCGGTCAACTACGGCATGAAGAACATCAAGCGGATTGGCAGCGTCACCCGGACCGCCGAGCGCGGCTACGACTGGTTCGCCGGCTTCTGACGCGGGCCCCGGCGGCAGCGCGCCCCTGCCGGGCGGTCCGGGCCTTACCTAGCTCAGGGGCCCGAGAAAAGGGCGCCGTCGAGGAAGGGCGGCCCCGGCGGCAGCCCGGTGGCGCTCTCGCCGTCGAAGGGCCCCCGTCCGCCGTAGTCCAGCCTCCACAGCACGAGGCCGCAAGCGGGTGCGAGCAGTCCGGGGAAGGGCACCGCCGCCTCCAGCGCCGCCTGCCAGGTGGCCCTCGGGACGGCTTCTGCGGCGACGAGGGCCGCGGCGGCCACCAGCGCGCGCACCTGGTAGCGGCCGAAGCCCGTGCCATGCACGCGCAGTTCCCACAGTCCGGTCGCCGGGACGTCTTGGTGCACCTCCACGCGGCTGAGCGTCCGGAGGCGCCGCAGGCTGGAGGCAGCGTGGAACGCGGAGAAGTCCCGGGTCCCGGTGGCCTCGGACAGGACGGCGCCGAGGATGGCCGGGTCCACGCGGGCGCCGTCCAGGCGAATTTCACTGCCCAGGTCCCAGGCATAGCCATCCCAGCCCGGCGGCAGCGGCCCCCGCCCCACGCGGTAGCGGTACTCCTTGCTGCTGGGCGTCCATTGCGCGTGAAAGCCCTCGGGCGCGGGCGCCGCACCGGCGCACCCCCAATCCGCGCCGCCCAGGCAGGGGCCCAGCGCGTCGAGGTCCGTCGAAAGGGGCACCCGCAGGCTTGCCACCTGCTGTCGCGCGTGGACGCCCCGGTCGGTGCGCCCGGCGGCCGCCACGCCCGAGGGGATGCCGCGCTCCCGCAGCTGCGTCTCGAGCGTCTCCTGAACCGTTCTGCCCTGCGCCTGGCGCTGCCAACCGCGAAAGTGTGTCCCGCGGTACCACACCCAGAGCACGGCGCGCTGTGAAGGCAAGGGGCCCCGAGAACCGACGTCCGCCGCGTGGGCGGAGTGCAAAGACTCCTTTCCCGCCTGCGGCCCTGGGGCCGTACAATAGCAAACGAAGCACAGCCGCTCCGAGCCATGAACTCCCCTCCCAAGGAAGTCGACGCGCCGCTGAGCGGTGACTGGCTGTACCGCCAGGAAGGGCTGGTGCTCGGTCCGGTGAGCGGCCAGGAGTTGGTGAAGCGCCTTTACGAGGGGGCGCTGGACGCTCAGACCGAGGTGACGATGGTCGGGACCCACCACTTCCGGTGCGTCTCGGACACGGAGGCGCTGCGGCTGGTGCTGGCCAAGGCCCAGGCGAAGTGGCGGGTGGACGCCATGGACCGAAAGGTGCGCGAGCGGGCCCGCAAGGTGCGCAACGTGCGGCTGGCGGCGGTGGCGGGTCTGGCCACGGTGTGTGCGGTGGGGGCCTGGGCCGGGGCGCGCTACCTTGCCGTGCACAATCCCTGGCGAACCGAGAGTGGCGAGGCCACCATCTCAGTGGAGGCGCCCACCATCACGCTGGCGCGGGCCCGCGGCCGGGACGAGGACCTGGTGGCCTACCCGCTCGACCGGCCGTCCGGTGGGGGCCGCCCCGGCCGCACGGCGGCCACCGGCCCTGGCCGGGGTGCGGCCCGCGGCCCGGGCCAAACCAGCGAGGCCGACAGCGACGGGTTGAATACCGCGCCGCAGTTTGACCGGGCGGCCATCATGGCGGTGGTGGCGCAGAAGCAGCGGGCGCTGTACCCGTGCTTTGCGGAGGAAGCCCGGCGCGCCCCCGGGTTGAATGCCCGCATCCCGGTCGAATTCACCATCGGCAACGACGGCCATGTCACCAAGGTGTGGGTGGACAACGCCCAGTACCAGGAGGGGCCGCTGCCGGACTGCCTGTTGCGAGAGCTTCAGAAGTGGCCCTTTCGTCCCTACGAGGGGGAGCGGGCCAACGTCGGCCTCTCCTTCACGGTCGGTCGGACGGGATGAGCGAGGCGGCCACGGCGTCCCAAGGGGCAACCGGCCTGCGGGCGACCGTGGCGGCCGCTGCCCGTCGGTTCAAGTCCTCCTGGTTTGAGCTCGGGCGCCTGCTGGCCCAGGTGCGGGCGACCGACGCCTGGCAGCCGTGGGGCTTCGACTCCTTCGACGCCTACTGCACGCGCGAGCTCCACATCCGCCGCGCAACGGCCGAGAAGCTGCTCCGCAGCTACGGCTTCCTCCAGCGTCACGAGCGCGGCCAGGAGGAGGCCGCTGAAGTAGCCGAGCGGGCGCCGCCCTTCGAGGTGGTCAGTGTGCTGGCCGACGCCGAGGAGCGAGGCCAGCTGACCGAGCGCGACTATGCGCGCGTCCGGGATTCCATCTGGGACCCGGGGCGCACCCCCTCGGAACTTCGCCGCGAGCTGGGCGAGCGCTTCCCGGTGCCCGAGCGGACGGTCGAGCCCTCCTCGCAACTTTTGCGCTTCGCCCGCACGGCGCGCCGCCTGGCCACCGAACTGCGGGCGAGCAGCCAGGTCCCGGCCGCGGCGAAGCGGACCGCCGAGGCGCTCGCCGATGAACTCGAATCGCTGGTGGAGGCGCGCTGAACGTCGCGCGCTGCGGCGAGGCCAGCCGCTCGGCTGGGCCGACCGGGGAAGCCCCCTTTTTCGAGGGGGAACGCCCGTCCCCCTACACCACGGAGGTCGACGGGCCGGACAGGCCGCATATAGTCCCCATTGGGGGGCGGCCCCGGGGCTGACACCGTCCCGGGCTGTACTAGGGTTGTCGGAAGGGGAGAGTCGAGGTTAGCTCTTCCGCTGGAGGTCGGTCGGTGAAGGCGAAGGAGCATACAGTCAACCTGTCCTGCTCGTTCTGCGGCAAGTCGCAGCGCGAAGTGCGCAAGCTGATTGCCGGGCCCACGGTCTACATCTGCGACGAGTGCATCAAGCTCTGCAACGACATCATCGCCGAGGAGAACGACCGGGAGGCGGGCAAGCCCCAAATCTCGCTGCCCACGCCCACCGAGATTAAGTCGTTCCTGGACGACTACGTGGTGGGGCAGGACTACGCCAAGAAGGTCCTCGCCGTCGCCGTCTACAACCACTACAAGCGCATCTACCAGAAGCGCCCTCCGAGCCGCCCGCGTCCCGGGATGAAGCAGAGTGGCCACGAGGACGTCGAGCTGAGCAAGAGCAACATCCTCCTGGTCGGCCCGACCGGCAGCGGCAAGACGCTGCTCGCCCAGAGCCTGGCCCGCTTCCTCAACGTCCCCTTCACCATCGCCGATGCGACCAGCCTGACCGAGGCGGGGTACGTCGGCGAGGACGTCGAGAACATCATCCAGAACCTCCTGCACAACGCCGACTACGACGTCGAGAAGGCGGCCCGCGGGATTGTCTACATCGACGAAATCGACAAAATCGCCCGCAAGGGCGACACGCCGTCCGTGACCCGCGACGTCGGCGGCGAGGGCGTGCAGCAGGCCCTCCTCAAAATCATCGAGGGCACCCGGGCCAACGTAACGCCACGCGGTGGCAAGAAGTACAACCAGCAAGAATACGTCCAGGTCGACACCACCAACATCCTCTTCATCTGTGGCGGGGCCTTCCACGGCATCGACGCCATCATCCGGCGGCGGGTGGGGGAGAAGGGTCTCGGTTTTGGCGCCAAAATCGCCCACAAGGACGACCGCAGCGTCGGGGAGCTGCTCCGCCTGGTGGAGCCTGAGGACCTGATGAAGTTCGGGATGATTCCCGAATTCGTGGGCCGGCTTCCGGTGGTGGCCACCCTCAACGACCTGCGCGAGGACGACCTGGTCACCATCCTCACCCAGCCGAAGAATGCGCTGGTGAAGCAGTACCAGAAGATGTTCGAGATGGAGAAGGTGAAGCTCAGCTTCACCAAGGAGTCCCTGCGCGCCATCGCGCGCGAGGCGATGCGCCGCAACTCAGGCGCCCGGGGACTGCGCGCCATCATGGAAGACGCGATGCTGGACATCATGTACGACGTCCCCTACCGGGAGGGCGTGCGCGAGTGCCGCATCACCGCCGAAGTCGTCACTCGCCGGGAGCCTCCGCAGCTGGTGCTGGAGAAGGAAAAGAAGACGGCTTAGCGCAAGAGGTGCCCGGCGGGGACGGGCTGTGCCCAGGGCCGGCCCATCTCGCTAGCCGTCGCTGTTGGTCGGCGGCCTTCTGCATGCAGCGGCCCGGCTCAGCAGCAACGTGCGCTCTCGGGCATTGCGCGTGAGCGAGGCGGCCTGCTCAAACTCGGTCTGCGCCTCTTCCAGGCGGCCCAGCTTGAAGAGGAGGTCCGCGCGCACGCTGGGGAGCAGATGGTAGTGCCGCAGCGACTGCTCCGAACGGAGTGCCTCCACCAGCGCCAGGCCGGCGGCCGGCCCGGACGCCATGGAGACGGCGACGGCACGATTCAAGTCCACCACGGGGGAAGGGGCGACGGTGACCAGCTCCGCGTACAGGGCCGCGATGCGGGCCCAGTCCGTCTCCTCAGCGGTGCGCGCCCGGGCATGCGTTGCAGCGATGCTCGCCTGCAAGGCGTAAGGACCGGGTCGTTCGGCCACTGCTTCGGCGCGCGCCAGCGCCTTGAGTCCGCGGCGGATGAGGAGCTGGTCCCAGCTGGCACGGGCTTGGTCGATCAGGAGGACAGGCTCGCCGGAGGGGCCGGTCCTGGCCTTCAGCCGCGAGGCCTGAAGCTCCATCAGCGCGACCAGGCCGTGCACCTCGGCTTCCCCGGGGACGAGTTCCGCCATCACCCGGCCGAGGCGGAGCGCGTCCTCGCACAGTGCGGGCCGCACCCAGTCGTCCCCGGTGGTGGCTGAGTACCCCTCGTTGAAGACCAGGTAGATGACCGCGAGCACTGAGGCGAGGCGGCTGACCAGCTCCGGCCCGCGCGGGACCTCGAAGGGAACGCGTTTCTCGGCCAGGGTGCGCTTGGCCCGGACGATGCGCTGGGCCACTGTGGCCTCGGGGACGAGGAAGGCGCGGGCGATTTCGTCGGTGGTCAATCCGCCGAGCAGCCGGAGCGTCAGGGCGACCCGCGCCTCGGACGACAGAATGGGGTGACAGGCGATGAAGAGGAGGCGCAAGAGGTCATCGCCCACCTCGTCATCCAGCGCGGCGTCGAGGTCCTCGGGGCCCATGCCCTGGACGTCTTCCAACTCTTGGGTCATGTAGGCCGGCGTGCCGCCAGCGCGGCTTCGTCGGCGCAGCAGGTCAATGGCGCGGTACTTGCCGACCGCCATGAGCCACGCGCCCGGTCTGTCCGGAACGCCTTCGGTGGGCCATTGTTCGAGGGCGGCCACGAAGGCATCCTGCGCCAGCTCCTCTGCGAGGCCGACGTCCCCGACCAGGCGCGCCAGGGCGGCGATGACCCTCGCAGACTCGATGCGCCAGATGGCGTCGATGGCACTCGGCACGCCGGGGTTGGCCACGGCCCTGAAGAAGAGCACCTCATCGGGGGGAGCGAAACATCTCCCGAGGGGGCACGAAAGGGGCGCCGGGAGCTGCCGGGCCCGCCGCCCAGCGGGGGGCGGGGTTAGTGCGTTGGGCCGCCGAGCTGCCGCCTCTCTGAGGTGCCGTCGCCGGCCAGCTTCAAGAAGCGCAGGCCCCACTCGACCGCTTCCGCCTCCGCCTTCGACGTCACCTCCATCAGGGCGAAGCCGGCGTTGACTTCCTCGGTCTCCGTGTCGGGCCCCTCGGTGACGGTCACCGTGCCATTCGAGCTGGTCAACACACGGTGCAAGGGGAGGTCGGGGCCCAGCCCCACTGAATCAGGACCCCGGCCTTTGACATTCCAATCGCCACCATCGCCTTCTCGGTCGGCGTGCTGGCGTGCTGCGCTGGGCGCCACAGGCTCATGAATCGCATGGTTCGCTGTCCTTTCATTCAACGTCTATAAGGGCTCGAGGGGTCCGACTTCCGAAGTTCCTCTTCCCTCTGGCGCAGTTGGCCCGAAGGGTCGCTCGGGGCGAAGTCCTCGGCTTCGAAGAGCGGGCGAATCTCGACCTCCCCCTCCTGGAAGGGGCTCCGTTTGAGCCATTCGACCGCTTCGTCCATCGACTTGACCTGCAACAGCGAGAACCCTGCAACCAGCTCCTTGGTCTCGGTGAAGGGCCCGTCGATGACGGTTCGCTTGGCCCCTTGAAACTTCACCCGCTTGCCGTAGGCACTGCCCTTGAGGCCTTCGGCCGCCAGAAGGACGCCAGCCTTCACCAACTCCTCTTTGAACTTGTCCATCTCGGCAAGCGCCTTCTCATCGGGAAGGGTGCCGGACTCCGACGACTGTGTCACCTTCGCTAGGACCATCACGCGCATGTGCAAACTCCTTTGGGGGGACCGGCCGGGGACTGTCCCCGTCTGGCCCTTTGTCCCAGTCGTCGAAGGGGAGTGGCCAAAATCGACACGCCAGTCCATTCACTGCCAAGCGCCCGAAAAAACGTCGGAAATTGCGAGCGCAGGTGGCTGAAACGCTGCGCGCTGGCCCGCGGGTGGAGGGGGTGGCGTCGCTACGACTGGGTGACGCGGACGGACGTTTTCATCTCGCGGCCGGTGTCTGGGTCGTGCGCGCGGCGCGGAGGAGGTGTCCGGCTGGAAGGCGCAGGCCGGGCGGGTCACCATCCTCAGGGACACCTGGGGCATCCCCCACGTCTTCGGCCAGTCCGACGCAGACGCCGTCTTCGGCCTCGTCTACGCG
>JADGRA010000028.1 GCA_017881265.1 Myxococcaceae bacterium
ATCGGCATAGGGGCTGACGGTTCGTCCGTCAGACCCCTGCCACACCACCGGACAGGCGGGTCCGCATCCGGCGGTTCGATGGGTTGAGGTTAGCTGGCAAGACGTGGGACTCCCAGGGCGTCGAAGTGCGCAGAAGGCAGGGCGACATGGACGTACTGCGCGGAATTTGCCCACCAGCTCGTGAGATGCTTGGCCACAGTTGCTGCAGTGACCAGGCTCGCCCCGAGCCGGCGAAGCTCTCGGTACGCAGTTCGTCCGCGTTTCCACTGCTTCAGCTGTAAGGCCCGCAGCCGGTGACGCACCCACTTGTCCAGCTCACGGAAAATCCCTGGGGTCTCCGCGAGCTGAAAGTACGTTTTCCAGCCAATGAGGAAGCTCCGGAGCTCGGAGGCGACCGCCTGCATGCTGCGGCCGCCACTTCGCTGCGTAATTTTCCTCACCCGGGCCTTCATCGCGTCGAGCGCCTTGGGCGCCACCCTCAGTTTCACCGTTCGTCCTGCGGCCACCCGCATACTGTAGCCGAGAAACTTCCGGTTCCACGGGCGGTCCACCGCGCTCTTCGCCTCGTTGACGCGGAGTCGCAGGGCCGTCACCAGCCGATGCATCGTCTGCATCGTATCCTCCGCCGCCCGTCGGGACTGTAGGTAGACGTTACAGTCGTCGGCGTAGCGGACGAAGGCCAGGCCTCGCTTCTCCAGCGCCTTATCCACCGAGTCGAGGAGCACGTTCGCCAGGAGCGGTGAAAGGGGTCCACCCTGTGGGGTCCCCTCAAACCGTTCCATCAATACCCCGTTGGCCATGACTCCGGCCTCCAGGTAGCGGCGAATGAGTCCGAGCAGCCGTCTGTCGCCGATGCGCTTGCTTAGCTTGCCCATCAGGACGTCATGGTTGACGCGGTCGAAGAACGCTTCGAGGTCCACGTCCACCACCCACGTCTTTCCCCCTTGCACGTACTGGCGCGCCGCGCGCACCGCCTGGTGCGCGCTGCGCCCCGGACGGAAGCCGTAGCTTCCTTCCGAGAAGGTTGGGTCCACGTGGGGCTGCAGCACCTGGAGGATGGCTTGCTGGACGAATCTGTCGAGCACCGTTGGGATGCCAAGCTTTCGCACCCCGCCGCCACTCTTCGGAATCTGCTGCTCCCGCACCCGCTCCGGCCGGTACCTCCCTGCGAGGAGTTCGCCTCGCAGCCGTGGCCAGTGCTGCCGCAGGTGTGGCCGCAGCTCCTGCACCGTCATCCCGTCAATGCCCGGACTGCCCTTGTTTTGCTCTACGCGCTTCAACGCCTTCACCACGTTGCTTCGCTCGACGATGCGCTCCATCCACTGCGCCCCGTCGTTTCCCGAGCCTCCGTCTCCGTACGCCGCCGTCGGGACTTCGCCGCTCCGCCGTACCCTCGGGGCTTCACCCCTACCCTCGGGCGGATGCACCGCGTTCGCGGTCTTCTGGCGCCTGGTCCCTTCGAGATTCACGGTCGGTTTGCTCTCTCCATCGTTCGGCCCTTCGCCTCCGCGCTGGCTGCTCCGGCTCCGGTAGGCTTCCCCAGCCCTCCCTGCCGGTGCTTCGGGGTGGCTACTACGGCCTCTGCTGACTCCTCGCTCCCGCTCATCGCGGTCGCCCTTTCAGGCGTGAGGCGAGGTCTCCCCGGGTAAGAGTCACAGGGTGTCGCTGCACAGCCGTCGAATCTACGACGCTCGCCCTTGGCCGTCGGAGTTTCGCGGGTATTTGGCCGCTCACCCCGGCTTGCGCCGCCTTGTATCCGCTTCCTGTACGTCGGCTCGCAGTTCTCGCTCTTCGCTTCCTTCGGTGACAGCCTCACGGCTGGCGCCTTGCGATTCGCTCGGGGTCGCGTCGGCCTGCTTCCCCAGAGGACTTTCACCTCCAACCCTGTGCCCATGCCGGGCGCACAAAAAAAGGGGCGGCTCACGCCGCCCCTCACCCACGAAATTCAACCCGGGGCCGTTTAGGCGCGCGCGGTGATTTTCGGAATGGTCGAGCTGCACACCTCGTACGTCAGAAGCTCGGGCGTGCCCTGGACGACTTTGCCCAGCACCTTCAGCACTTCCGGGTACGCTGCGCGGACGTACTCCTCGGCATTCTCCTTCGACTCCCAGAAGCTAATCGCATACACGTCGTTGCCGCTGGGGCCGATGAAGGCGACTTCCTCGTGAAACCCTGGCTGCCTGCGCAGAAGGGGAATCACTTCCTTCTCCAGCGTCGTGGTGAACAACGCGGCGCTGTTGGGCTTGAGCTGCATATGCACGTTGCGAGCAAACATGGCGAACCTCGGATTCGTTCTCTGGCTACGTATGTAGAAATCGAGAGTGTCTGAAACTGCAGATGACTCGAGCGACGGACCAATCCGCTCCATCGCAATACCAACCTAACCACCCGCCGCCGAGGCACCAGCGAAAGCGGGGAGGCTTGGCGGTGTTTCCGTCGCGCATGCCATCGGCTGTGCTGCTCTGGCGAACGCCATGCGCGTGCGGGACCAAGCCTGCAAACTCTGCGGACCATCCGGAGGGCATCAACAGCCCGCCCGGGCCAGCTCAGGGGTACTTCGACGTGTGGTCCGCGTCGAACCGCACCTTGGCCGGTAGCACGCCCAGCCGCGCTGCGTCCGTCGTCCCCGTGGGCTCCACCCAGGGCCAGGGGTTACTGCCGAAGAAGGCGGGCTTGCTGCTCAGGTAAAGCGACGGCGGGATGGTCTTGTTGGGGTCGCTCGGGTCCCAAGCGACGGCGTTGGAGACGTAGTCGTAGTTGCCGTCGCGGTACGTCCGCGCCACCACCAGCGGGTCCGCCTTGTTGGGGAAGCTGCCTTCCTCGTACCCAATCTGCCACATGAAGACGGAGGCGCCGTCCCCGTTTAAGTTGTTGGGGTCCGCCTCGACGACAAAGTGCGACTGGCCGGCCATGAGGGGCATGGCCGGGAAGCCAAGCACGTTGCCGACGAAGGTGAACCACCAGGCGCCCGTCTGCAGCCCCACCGCGCGGCGGTTGTCCGTGTCCACCAGCGACAGGGGCTGGGCCGAGCGGCGCAGCCCGGTGAAGTGGTTGCGGAACACCATCCCGTAGGTGGCGTTGCCCCAGTAGACTTCATTGTCGTAGTTGAAGGCCTCGTTCCCCTCGAACAGTTCCATGTGCGCGCCGGTGTAGTGGCTCGCGCTGAGGCCATCCTCCACGTAGGTGGTGTAGTCGGCCCCGTAGCCGTCGGTGAAGTAGTTGTAGCCGAAGACGTTGCCGCCGCCCGAGGCGCGGCCCACCGTCACCTTGTTGAAGTTCCAGACGACGTTGTTTTCGTACAGGTTGTCGGCGGCGTACTGGTTGACGCCGATGCCGTAGCCGTCGCCGCCCGGGTTGGGGTTGAGCGTGGTGTGGATGTAGCTGTCCCGCACCTCGCAGCGGAAGGCGCCGTCCAGGTTGACGCTGTGCCCGAGGCTGTTGGAGCTCTCGACGTTCTTCACCCAGGCGTAGGCCGTGGCGAACAGATGGATGTTGCCGCCCCCGTCCCCGCCCTCGCCGCCCGAGACGGCCAGGTTCTCCAGGCCCGTGTACTTCACCGCGTCCACCTGCGCGCCACCGCTGCTATCGGCCAGGCGCACGACGTGCGCCTGCAGCGCCACCTCGAAGTTGGCGTGCAGCGGGGTGGTGAGACTCAACGTGTTGCCACTGATGGAGGCAATCTCCACCACCTGTCCGACCGGGCGGTTGTTCTCGCAGAACCAGGTGCGTTCCTGGCCGCCCGCCGGGGCATTCACGCCCCAGTACACGGTGCGCAGCGGCGGAACACTGTCGCTGCGGTTCTCATCGGACACCTGGTCGATGACGACAATCTCCCCCACCTTGTAGCCGGGGTTACTGGCCAGGGTGAGGGTGGTGGCGCCCTTGGCCGAGTCGGCGGTGAGGGCCACCGGCGCGGTGTAGTTGTAGAACTGAATCCCCATGCTGACGACCGGGTAGTTGCTGCCGGCCTTCTTCAACAGGAAGGTCGACGTCGGGCCACTACCGCGCAGCACGACGTTGGAGCGCGTCATCTGCAGCCCCTGGCCGGAGATGTTGAAGTTGCCCGCATTCAGCTGCACCACCTGGTTGGCCGGGCAACTGTCCAGGGCCGACTGGATGGCGGTGGTGTCATTCCCGCCGCTGGGCGACAGCGTCTTGTAGACGGTGGTGCGGCTGGGGATGCCGCCGACGGCGTTGAGGCCGGGATTCCAGATGGTGAGGCGGTCCGGGGCAATGACGGGGTTCGTGCCGACGGTGACGACGGCGCTACCCTGCTTCGTCGCGTCCGCCGTCGCGGTGGCCACCACGTGGTAGACGCCGGCCGTGGCGGGCGCCTGGTAGTGGCCGCTCGCATCCACCGTGCCGCCGCCGGACTCCTGCACGCGCCAAGTCACCGTCGACGACTGCTGCCCAGCGACGACGGCGGAGAAGCTGGCGCTGCCGTTGTAGACAAGGTAGGCGGCCGCCGGCGACACCGTCACCCCGCTGCCACCGCCCGGGCCACCGTCCGGGTCTCCCCCACCGCCGACGCTGCCCGTACAGCCCAGGCCGCAGGCAAGGAACAACGCTGCGCACAACACTGCTAGGGGCTTCTGCATCGCTCTCCTGAGTCTCGGACGGTGCTGACACGTCGTTGGGGCGAATGCCCACCCGCCAACGTGTCGTGCCTACAGGCAACAACAGGTACCCCGCGCACTAGGTCAATTCAAGCGCACGTCACCAGGCGTCGAATGTGCCGCAGGCGCAACCTGGCGGAAGTCTGTGCAGTGTGAAGCTGCGCGGGAAAACTGCACCTGGGTATTTCGGGACCACGCAGCTTTCACGGCGGCCAACGTCACGGCGCGGCGCCGTGCGCGGCGTCGAAGCGCACCTTGGCCGGAAGCACGCCCACCCGCTCGGCGTCGGTGCGGCCGGTGGGCTCCACCCACGGCCACGCGCTGGCGCCGAAGAAGGTCGGCTTTCCTTTCAGGTAGAGGGACGGCGGCAGCTTGTGGTCCGCGTTGTTGGCGTCCCACAGCACGCTGTTACTGACGTAGTCGTAGTTGCCGTGGCGGTAGGTGCGGCCCAGCACAATGGGGTCCGCCTCCTCAGGCCAGCTGTCCGTGTCATAGCCAAGCTTCCACATGGGGACGGTGCCGTCGGCATTCAGGTGCTTCACGTCCGCCTGGTAGAGGAAGCTTCGCTGCCCCCCTTGCAGCGGCATGCCCGGGAAGCCGAGCACGTTGCCGAGGAAGGAGAACCACCAGCCGCCCGTCTGCACCCCCACCGCCCGGCGGTTGCTGGTGTCGGCCAGCTTCAGCGGCGCCGCCGAGCGGCGCAGCCCCGTCCAGTGGTTGCGAAACACCATGCCGTAGGTGGAGTTGCCCCAGTGGGACTCGGTGTCGAAGTTGAAACCCTCGTTGCCTTCAAACAGCTCCATGTGCGCGCCGGCGTAGTGGTTGGGGCCTGCGCCCACCTCGACGAAGTCCGGGTAACTCTGCCCGTAGCCGTCCTGCAGGTAGTTGTAGCCGAAGACGTTGCCGCCCCCGGAGGCGCGGGCAATGGTGAGCTTGTTGAAGGCCCAGACGACGTTGTTTTCGTACAGGTTGTCGGAGGCGTAGCGGTTGACGCCGATGCCGTAGCCCGCCCCGCCGGGGTTGGGGTCGCGCGTCGTGTGGAAATAGGAATCCCGCACCTCGCAGCGGAAGGTGCCCTCCAGGTTGCAGCTGTGGCCGATGCTGTCTGAACTCTCCACGTTCTTCACCCAGCTGTAGGCGGCGGCGAACAAGTGGATGTTGCCTCCCCCGTCCCCACCATCCCCATTGGCCACCGCCAGGTCCTCGATGCCCGAGTACTTCACCGCCGGGACCGGGTCCCCGTCGGGCGCGTCGGAAAGCCGGACGACGTGCGCCTGCAATTCCTTCTCGAAGCCCAGGTGCAAGGGGGTGGTGAAGGTGAGCGTGTTGCCGCGCACAGACGCAACTTCCAGCGTCTGGCCGATGGGGCGGTTCTCCTCAGAAAACCAGCCGCGCACCTCGCTGCCAGCCGGCGCGTGCGTGCCCCAGTAGACTTTGCGCACCGGGGGGATGAAGTCCGAACGCTTGTCGTCCGACAGCTGGTTGAGGACGACCAGTTCCCCCACCTGGTAGCCAGGGTTGCTTTCCAGGGTGATGGAAGTGGCCCCCTTGGGTGCGCTCTGCGCCAGGTTGACGGGGGAAATGAACTTGTACCAGCGCAGCCCGAGGATGATGACGGGCCAGTCCTTGCCCCGCTTCTGCAGCCGCGTCTTGTCCGGACCGCTTCCGCGCAGCACCACGTTGGAATGGCTGATGGCGAGCCCCTCGCCGGAGATGGAAAACGTGCCGGGTCCGAGTTGCACCACCTGGTTGGCCGGGCAGGCGTCGAGGGCGGCCTGGAGGAGAGGCGTGTCGTCCCCCCCGCTTGGAAGTAGCGTCTTGAAGATGGTGGTGCGCCGGGGAATGCCGCCGACGGCGTTGAGGCCGGGATTCCACTGGGTGAGGCGGTCCGCGGGAATGGGCCCCTTGGCCGCGGCCACCTTTTCCGAGGCGGCCGCCGCTGGGGCCGCGGGCACCAGGGCCCGCTTGGCATTGGCCCGCACCCGCGTCGCCGTACCGGCCGCCGCCGCCGCCACCAGCAACGTCACTGCGACTAGGGTGGATGGCCGCATGGGCTTTCCTCCATAGTCCAACACCCCGGACGGACGCACGAACGACAGACGGCCCGGGGGCAAGGGACATGGCCACAGAGGCGGACGTCGCGGTCATCGGCGCAGGGGTGGTGGGTCTGGCGGTGGCGCGTGCGCTGGCGCAGGCCGGGCGCGAAGTCTTCCTCCTCGAGTCCGAACGCTTCGTCGGCTTCCACACCAGCTCCCGCAACTCCGAAGTCATTCACGCCGGGCTGTACTACCCGCCGGGTTCCCTCAAGGCGCGCCTGTGCGTGGAAGGACGGCACGCCCTGTACGCTTACTGCGAGGCGAAGGGCGTGCCCCACGCCCGCCTCGGCAAGGTGCTGGTGGCCACCGCGGCCGAGGAAGTCCCGGCCCTGGAACGCATCGCCCGCACCGCCGCGGCCAACGGCGTGGAGGACTTGCGCTGGCTGAGTGCGGCGGAGGTGGCCGAGCTCGAGCCGGAACTGGCTTGCGTGCGGGGCCTGTTGTCCCCCAGCAGCGGCATTGTCGACAGCCACGCCTTCATGTCCGCGTTGCGCGCGGACGCAGAAGACGCCGGTGCGCACGTGCTTTTGGCGACGCCGGTGCTGTCCGGGCGCGTAGTGGCCGGCGGGCTGGCGCTGGCCCTGGGCGGGGATGAACCGGCCCAGGTGCACTTCCGCACGGTGGTGAATGCAGCCGGACCCTGGGCCCAAACCGTCGCGCGGCGCCTGGAGGGCCTGCCGGCGGATTCCATCCCGCCCCAGCACTTCGCCAAGGGCCACTACTTCACCCTGTCCGGCAAGTCCCCCTTCCGCCGCCTGGTGTACCCGGCGCCCGTCCCGGGCGGCCTCGGCACGCACGTGACGCTGGACCTCTCGGGCCGCGCCAAATTCGGGCCCGACGTCGCCTGGGTGGACGGCGTGGACTACGCCTTCGACGAGGGCCGGGCAGAGTCCTTCTACGCCTCCATCCGCCGCTACTGGCCCGGGCTGAAGGACGGGCAGCTGGAGCCGGGCTACACCGGCATTCGCCCCAAGCTGTCCAGCGAAGGGCAGCCGGCGGCGGACTTCGTCGTCCAGGGGCCGGACGTCCACGGCGTGCCCGGCCTCGTCAACCTGTATGGCATTGAATCCCCGGGCCTCACCGCCGCGCTGGCGCTGGCGGGCGAGGTTGTTGGCCTGACAGCGCAGGCCGTCGCCTAGCCACGCCGGGCCAGCCGCGTCGTCCCCCGGGTGACGGCGACGCGACGACGGTTGCCCAGTCAACACCATGCGGACGTTGCCCTGCCTGCCGGCTTCCTGGGCGAGGGAGCGCACTTCCCGAAGGCGACGCGGTCCCCTCGAGGGGGGGAAACCAACCCCCGCGCAACACGCGAGGCGCCGGGCCGGCGAGGGGCGTGCGCCTGGCTTTGGGCGCGCGGCCCCGCAGCTGGCCGGCCTCAGACGGAGGGAGGCGTGCCTTGCGTCGACAGCGTCTTCAAGCGCGGGAGCCCCTGGAACACCAGGGGCCCTCGCCACTAGCGCGTGCTGGCCTGCTTCCACCAGTTGGGCGTGGCCGACAGCACCGCGCCACTTTCAAACATGGCGTTGGCCGCCAGAAGGGATGCAGCGCCCGGCGGTGTCGCCACCAGGTACCAGTTGCCCGGAAGGTTGAGCTTCTGCCCCAGCGCGTAGCCGCGGCCGGACACCCAGGCCTTCGCCTGCGCTTCGGTCCAGTCAGCTTTGAAGTTGACGATGACGCCGCCGGGCAGCGCCATCAGTCCGCC
>JADGRA010000006.1 GCA_017881265.1 Myxococcaceae bacterium
GAACGCCCGGCAACGTCGTCCATCGTGCCTCGCCGGTCAGCGCCCGTTCTGCGGGGTATTCGGGAGTTCGGTCTACTTCTTCCCGAACAGTCCACCGAGCATCGAGGCGATGCCCCCGAGGCTGCCGGACGCTTGGCCCTGGGCGGCGCCGGTCAGCTTCGGCAACAGCTGTCCGAGGATGGACTGGGCCCCGTCTGCGCCCATGCGGTGCTGGAGAAACTGGCCGAGGACGGGAGCAACAGCCGCCATCTGCTCAGGCTTGACGCCGTACTTGGCGAGGACGGTCGTCATGGCGGTCGCCGCGCCGCAGCCCTGCAGCTGGGCGGCGAGGTTCCCCCCCTGGGCGCCGCCGAGCATCGAGCCCAGCACTCCAAGGAGGTCGCCGTTACCGCCGGCCGGGGCCGCACCGCCCTGGTGGGCAGCCGCCGTCTGCATCCAGTTCTTCAACTCGGGGATGGCTGCCTGAAGTTGGCCAGCCGCGTCTGGGCCCGCGCTGTGGTGCACCGCACCGTTGACGACGCCGAGGAGGCCGCCGGCGAGACCCTTGGCCTGGTCTGGCGTCATGCCGAGCTGAGAGGAGAGTGTTCCGATGAGGTCCATTGCTTCTCCCTGCCCCCGGCTTACGGGGGGCTTCCGTACTTCGCAAGGTGTAGGCGCCGAGCGGCCGCCGTCCAGCGGTCTCGCACGATTCGGTTGCGGAATCCAGGCAGCCGTTCGCTCATGGTTTGGATGTCTTCGCGCGTCCAGCTCGCGATTTGCGCGTAGCGGTAAATGCCAAACTCGTGAAGCTTTTGTTTCAGGACGGGGCCGATGCCGCGAATTCGCTGAAGGTCGTCCTGGACGTCGTCCGTCGGTACGCGCGGCGGCGACGCACGCTTCGGCGCTGGAGTCGCAGGGGGTTCCGCCACTGCCGGAGGAGGCACAAGCTCCGACTGGCCGTCGAGTTTAGAACGCAGTTCGAGAAGAAGGGACTGGGCCTCGACGAGTCGGGCGGCCAGCGCCTCGCGGTCGGTCTCGGACTCGGCCAGCTGGCGGCGGGTGGCGTGCAGCTCCTGACTTGCCATCTCCGCCTGCGCGCGGGCCGAATCCCAGCCAGCCTCTGCGGCCTGGAGGGTGGCCCTCAGGGTGTCGAGCCGTTGGCGCGTCGCATCGCTTGCGGCGCTCGACGGCTGTGCCGCCTTCACCAGCTCGAGCTCCCGCCGCAGGGCATCGCGCCCGCTCTCTGTTTCTGCGAGACGCGCCTCGGTGTGAGAGCGAGCCACTTGGGCAGCCTCCGAATTCCCGCGGAGGGAATCCGAGGATGCTTGAGCGGTCTTGAGCTGCGAGGACAGCATCAACACCTCGGCGCGCGCAGCGGCGGCTTCCTTTTGGGCGCCGTCTCGCGCCGCCTGGGTTTCGGCAAGCTGCTTTTGCCGCACGTTGGCTTCCTGGCGCGCGGAGTCCACGCCGGCTTGCAGCCCCGCGAGTCGACGCTGTTCCTCTGCCCGAGACGCCTCGACGCCACGCAGCTGCGCTCGGACGTCCTCCAGACTCCGGCGCAGCTCGTCACCCTCCCTGACGCCAAGCCGCGCGCCACGGAGCCCGCGAGCGAACCAGCCGATGGCGACCCCCAGCAGCGCCGCGAGGAAGAGGCAGAGGAGGATGTCCCGGACGACATCGGCCATTACCGACCCCCAAGCGCGACGATGCGGAACTCGATGCGCCGGTTGAGCTGGTCCGCCTGGGGGCCACGGCTACGCACGAGTGGCCGAGCTGAGCCAGAGCCAAGGGTGTGGATTCTCGCTGGGGCGATGCCCTTGCCGATGAGGTAGGCCTTCACCGCCTGAGCCCGGAGCTGACTCAGCCGCCGGTTGGCCGCGGCGTCCCCGTGGCTGTCCGTGTGGCCCTCCACCTCCACCGTGAGCTCCGGGGCGGACGACAGCAGCGTGGCGATGGCGTCCAGCAGGGGCGTGGCCTCGGGCTCGAGTCGGTCGCTCCCTCGCTCGAAGTCAATGCGGCCATTGGCCAGCAGACGGTCCAGCTCCGCCTGGACTCGCAACGAGACCGGGGCGGCCGGCGGCGGTGGCGCCTCGACGCGCACCGGTGGGAGTGGAGCCGGGGGCGTCACGGCGACAGGGGTAGGGGCAGGCGTCGGGGTCGGGGCGCGTGCACGGGCCAGCGGGGGCGCGTGCCTGGCCACACAGACGGCCGAGAGCCCCACCAGGGCCAGGAGGCATGCCCCCAGCCGGAGGCCTTCGGAGGCCTCCCCCGCGGAACGCGAACGGCGGAGTGTGGCGCTTTCCGGACGCGTGTCACCCTCGCAACACTCGACGAATCTAGGCGCTTCGGATGCAGCGGATGGGAGTCCACGGTCGAGCGTTGCACGCCAGGGTGGCCGAGGTGAAGCAAGTCCAGAGCAATCCATGGAGTCGGTCCGGCCAGTTCCGGTGTCAGAGGAAGGACGACTGGGCGTCCCGAGCGCTGCCCAGGGCCACCTTCTGCTTCCAGGCCACCCAGGCCGGGAGGGCGAAGAGGGCGGCGGCGAGGCAGCACACCTCGCCCAGCGAGGCGAGGAGGCCGAAGCCGCGGAGCGCCCGGTTGTCAGCGAAGAGCAGGGAGGCGTAGCCGATGACCGTGGTGGCCGAGCAGAGCGCGACGGCAGCGCCGGTCTCCCGCAGGACGGCATGCATCGAAGGATGGCCGCCCCGTCGGTAGCGCTGGACGATGTTGACCGCGTAGTCGACACCGATGCCGAACGTGATGGGCAGCACGACGAAGTTCAAGAAGTTGACCCGAACGTGCGCCGCGGCCGCCGCCCCCACCAGCCAGGCCACCCCCAACAGCAGGCTCCCGCACGTCAGCAGGCTGGGGCCGAGTCGCCGGAAGACCAGCACCACCAAGGCGCACACTGCGACGAGGGCCACCAGGGTGGCGCGTGGCCCGTCTCGGACGATGGCGGCGTTGATGTCAGCCACCAGCAACGGCTGCGCCAGTGCCTGGGTTGAAGCGCGGCTCTCCTCGATGGACCCGCGCAGAAGCGCTCGAATGGCCTCCAACTCATCGGCGTTGAGGACTCCCACCTTGCGCGGGAAGGCAAGTGCGATGCGTCCGCTGGAACCGTCCCGCTCCGTCAGTGCCCGGCGGACGGACCGCGGCAAGTCCCCCAGCGTGGGTGGCCGGGGGTCCGCAGGAGGCCGGAGCCGCTGGGCCCGGGCGCGAACGTTCGGCGAGAGCTGCTCGAGGCGCCTCTCGGCGAGGGCCTCCCGAAGCTCCTTCACCAGGGGCAGCTTCTCGGAGGCATCGTTCGGGAGGGCACTCGACAGCGTGCGGACCTCCCGCAGCGGGTCGGCCGGGCCCAGCTCGGCCCGCTTGCGCGAGAGGACCCGCAGCGTCTGGTCGAGGTCCCCCGGCGTTTCCCCCCGGAGCACCATAGGACTGAGGTAGGTGCGGAAAATCTCGTCCAGCTTGAAGGACCAGAACGTGGCACCGGACTCGAGGCTTTTCTGCGAGCGGACCCGCGCCACCTCGGTTTCCAAGAGAGGGCCCCGGTAGGCGAGCACTGCGACCAGCGACGCGCCGAGCAGAAGACCGGAGAGAGTGCGAATCGCTGCGCCGTGGTGCTCGACGAGGTCGGCGGCGGCCGCTCCCCAGGGGTGGCCGGGGCGCCGCGGGAGAAAGCTTCCCGGCCGCCTGGCTTCCAGGGTGGCGATGAGGGGGGGCAACAGCAGAAAGGCGGCGAGCCAATTCAGAGCCATGCCCAGGCCGCCGATGACGCCGAATTGGCTGAAGCCCCGAAAGTCCGTCGTCGCCAGGGAGAGGTAGGCCAGCCCCGCGGCAAAGGACGCAACGAAGGTGGCCGCCAGGGAACCGGACCACGCCAGGCGCAGCGCTTCCTCCACCCCGAGGCACCGGCTGCGCTCCTCGCAATACCGGGCGACGAACATGATGGCGACGTTGATGCCGTTCCCGAGGACGATGGAGCCCAGAAAGGCAGTGTTGGCGTTGAGGTACCCGATGAGGAACCAGCTCAGCCCGAAGGTCACGGCGGTGCCCACGCTCAGCGCGGCGGCCAGGGCGAGGATGGGCAGCCAGCGTCGGTAGAACAGGTAGAGCGCGCCGAGGACGAAGACCAGCACCACCGCGGTGGACGCGGCGAGGTCCGAGATGAGGGACTGCTGCTCCTCGAGGGGCATTTCCACCTCGCCGGTGAAGCCGATGCGCAGGGTGGCGTCGTAGCTGGCCGGCCCGAGGGCCTGGACTTCGGACCGCACACGCTCGACGAAGCGCCTGCTGTCGCGGTAGCCATGCACCTTGTCCGAAGGGGCCACCAGCAGCGCCAGCAAATGGCCATCCGGCGTCTGGTAGTAGCCGTCGCGGAAGTGGTCGAGGCTCTGCAGGCCGTACTTCTCCTCCAGGTCCGAGAAGTCGAGCGGGGGCGGGCCCGCTGCTGCGTCCTCGTCCTCCACCAGGTGGAGGACCGGATTGTGCCGCTGCTTCTGCCAGGCCACCCGCGCGCGGATGCGGCCGAGCAACGTCCGCAGGTCCTCCTGGCTCAGGTAAAAGGCGCCGAATCTCCGGAGAAACTCCTCCTGCTCGTCCGTCCGGTAAGACACGTCCTGGACGACGTCCGGCCCGAGCACGCGCAAGCGTGCGGCGAGTGCCTCGGCAAAGCGCTGGAGTGCCCCAGGGTCAGTCCCCTCGAGGACCAGGTACAGGTTGCTCACCGGGTTGAGCTTGGGCCCGATGCTCTTCGCAGCCAGCACGCTCGGCGCGGTCTCGGGCAGCAACTCCTCGAGGTCGCTGCGGAGGTTGGAGTACAGCCTCGCGGTGAAGAATCCGCCGATGAGGAGAAGCAACCCGGCCGTGATCAAGACGGCGCGTCGTCGACGGAGGAGCCAGCCGACCAGAGGTGTGGCGAGCGATTCTGGGTCGACCTTCACCTCGCGCCCTCAGCGGGGCCGTCGATGGAGAGGGGAAGCTCGCGACAGCCGCTCGCGGCCGAGCGGTAGGCCGCGTCGATGAGCTGCACGCAGGCGGCAGCGTCCTGGGCTTCTTTTCCCACCCAGGTGCCGGCGGCGATGGCGGCGCGAAACTCCTCGAACAGCGAGTTGAACCAGGAGACGTGGCTCGCATCCATCCAGTCGGAGGAGACGCGCCTGCGCTCCGTGGTCCAGCGACCGGCGCCCGGGGCGCCGGCGTCTTGCCGGACCGCCACCTCCAGGTCGTCGTCATCGACGGTGATGGCGCCGCGCTCTCCCTGCAGCGCGTACAGCACCTTGCGGACACCGGCGGTCCAGCTCAGGTGCGCCTGGGCCAGCCCGGTGGGGAAGGTGAGTGCCAGGCTGATGTTGTCCTCGGTGTCCCAGCGCCCAGGCTCGAGGTTGGCCAGCTTGGCGGTGACCGAGCTCGGGTAGGCCCCCATCCATTCGAAGGCCAGGTAGAAGGTGTGGCTGCCGTGGTCCATGGCAATTCCGCCGCCGGAATAGCGTCGCTCTCGCCGCCAGTGTGTCCTCCACTCCGGCACGCCCTTGGCGTGGGTGGTGCGGAAGGTGCTCAGGCTGACGCTACGGACACTGCCGATTCGCCCCGAAACGAGGACTTCCCGAATGGCCTTCACCACCGGCGCGTGCTTGTAGTTGTGGCAGGGGAAGAGCACCTTATGCGCCCGGCGCGCATGTTGAAGCAGCGCGCGGGCTTCGGTAACGGTGGTGGTCAGGGGCTTCTCACACAGCACGTGGAGTCCAGCGTCGAGCGCCCGGTGGGCGATGGTGGCGTGCTCGGAGGGCGGCGTGGAGATGTCCACGAAGTCGAGCGAGCCAGCTTCCGCAGTGAGAAGCGCCTCGGCGGTCTCGTACAGGCGCGCCTCGGGCAGGGCGGCCCGGGCAACCCGCAGGCGGGGGGCACAGACGTCAGCGACGGCGACGATGTCGACGTCCTGCTCGCGGCGGTACGCCGGAAGGTGGCCCTCGGCCGAGATGAAGCCGTAGCCGATGAGGGCGCCGCGGAGGCGACGGGGCAGGGGGGGCGCTGGCATGGAAGGGCGTCTTTTGGGGGTATTAGTGCCAGCGGCCGCTGCGCTCCAACTCACCGAAGACCTCGGCGAGCAGGCCGAGCGCCTCGTCGGCCGAGGCCTCGTCGATGGTGAGTGCCGGCTGAAGGCGAATGCGGGGTGAGTAGGTCATGGCGAGTAGCCCGCGCCGCAGGCCGGACAGGTAGACGTCTTTCATCACGCCTGCAGAAATGGGCTCCCGGGTCTTGCGGTCGCGGACCATCTCGATGCCCAGCAGAAGGCCTTTGCCGCGGACGTCGCCGATGAAGGGGAAGCGCTCCTGCAGGTGCTGAAGGCGACCAAGCATGAAGCGACCCACCGTCTCGGCGTTTTCCCAGAGGCGCTCGCGCTCGATGGTGGTGACGGTGGCCAGGGCCGCGGCCGCCGCGAGGGGATTGCCTCCGTAGCTACTGGAGGCGCCGGAGGGGAGATTCCACGGAGGCGTCTCGGCGATGTCCGTGCGGGTGAGCAGTCCACTGACTGGAAACCCGGACCCGAAGCCTTTCCCCAGTGTCACCACGTCCGGCGCGACGCCTGGCGTGTGGTCGATGCCCCAGCGACGGCCGGTGCGTCCGAAGCCCGTAATCATCTCGTCCACCACGAGGAGGGCCCCCACCTCGCGCGCCGCGTCGGCCACCGCCGGAAGGAATTCGGGCGGCGGAATGACATTCCCGGCGGTCCCTTGCATCGGCTCGACGAGGACGGCAGCAACCGGCCCCTGCGGCTGCGTCTTCAGCGCCTTCCGGGCAAATTCGGCGCACGCGATGCCACAGTTGCCGTACTGCAGGCCGAAGGGGCAGCGGTAGCAATCCGCGTAGGGAATGGACGTGGTGTGCGGCAGCAGCGGCGGAAAGCCGTGCTTGGCCTCGCTGCCCATGAGCGACATGACGCCCGCGGTTTTCCCGTGGAAGCCGCCCCAGAAGCCCACCACGTCCAGGCGCCCCGCCTTGGCCCGTGCCAGCCGCAGCGCCGACTCCACCGCCTCCGCACCGCCAGAGTATAGCTGCAGCCGGTCCAGTCCGGCCGGGGCCACGGCGGCCACCGCATCCATCAGCTGGGCCCGCGGTGCGCTGGTGAAGCTGCCGACGGTCAGCTTCGCCACCTGCGCCGTGAGCGCCTGGACATAGCCAGGGTGAGCGTGGCCGAGCGAGTTGACGCCAATGCCCCCAATCAAATCAACGAAGGTGTTCCCGTCGACGTCCGTGAGGTAGCTGCCCTGCCCGTGGTCCATCGCCACCCCGGCCCAGAGCGCGAAGCTTTGCAGTCCGGGGGCCAGATGCCGGGCCTCTCTCTCGACGAGGGCACGACTCCGCGGGCCTGGCACTTCCGTCTCGAGGAAGACCTTGGCCATGGCGTCAGCGGGCGTCGCCCGCGCGGAAGACGTACAGCCGGTGCACGGGGTAGTTCCAGGCCACGCCCACCAAGCCGGCCGCGGCGAGGACTCCCACCCCGGGCGCGAGGCCCAGCTGGCCAACCAAAAGGCGCGCCAGGGCGAGGTTGAACAGGAGCGAGGCAGCCCAGGCGAGGAGGTAGCGGAGCGCCTGGGGCCACGGACGCTGGTCGCCGGTGCGGAAGATGAGGGTGCGTTTGGTGGCGAAGTCGCTGACGCCGCCGGCAACATGGCCTGCCAGGATGGCCCACCCATAGGCGGTGCCGAACAGGATGAGGCCCTCCATCACCACCACGTCGACCGCCGAGGCAAGGGCGGCCGAGGCTTGGGATGCGGCGAAATGCCACCCCTCGCGCAGCCATGCCGCGCGCCGGGTCGCCGGAGGCCTGACGGAGGAGCTGACCACCCGGCTAGCGGCCACGTTTCCGCAACTCTGCGCGGACGAACGCCGTGCGCTGAATGGCGGTGGCATTAGCGAGGACCGCGATGAGCGCGAGCGCGGCGAGCACCAAGGGGTAGCGCGGGTGTGCCGCGTCCGGCTCCCACCAACGTGCGAGCAGCGGGGAGAGGACGGTCGAGAGGCAGAGATAGGCGGCGCGTTCGTGCCGCTGCATTAGGCCCATGCGCGCCTGCACGCCCATCGCCTCGCCCTTCGCGCGGGCGTACGACACCATCACCGCTCCGGCACACGCCCCAGCGGCGAGGACGAAGCCCAGCGGGTCATTGCGGTAGTAGTAGGCAAACCCGAAGAAGATGGCCATCTCCGCCCAGCGGTCGACCGCGGCGTCGAGCACCTCGCCCGCATCCGAGGCAAGCCCACGCTCGCGGGCCACGCCGCCGTCGAGCGAATCGCACATGGCGCCCGCCACCAGGGCCCAGCCTCCGAGCCCGAACCAGCCTGCGCCCACCGCGACGGCGGCGCCCAGATGCAGGACAAGGGAAGTCCACGAAAGCGTGTCGGGCTGCACGCCCAGCCAGACGCAGGCCCGCACCGCGGGCTGGAAGACCCATAGCCCGTATTCCATGAAGTACGCGCCGAGCGCGGACGTCGTCCCCTGTTCCGTCACCCGCTTGCTTTGCGGGCGCCCGGCCAGCGTGGTCTTCAGTGCGAAGGCGCCGAGCGCCACCACGAAGAGGCCAGCGAGGATGGCCAGGGCGATGAGGCGGGGGAGGTGGTGGCCAGTCATGTGTTGCGCACGTGTCACCGGGGCGCGGCGCAGGCCAGCACATAGCGGCTTCGCGGCTGGAGTCAACGCACGGGGGCCGAGGCTGCCGTTCGGGCGCCCGTTGCACTGTCAGCGGATTTCACCCTAAACCGGCCGGCCGGGTGCTAGGCCCCGGGGCGAGGGACGCCCGGGAATTTTCCGAAGAATGCGCGGGGCAGGCCGGACGTCACAGTTGCCAACCGTTGGAGGTTTCTGGTGCGAATGCTGCTCTTCACCCTGGCCGTCGTCGCGGCCGAGCTCAGCGCGACCGAGGCTCTCAAGGCCCGGGATGCGGAGGTTCGCGCGGTGCTGCCGCCCAAGGGCACCGAATTGTCGGTGGCCACCCGTCAGAAACTCGAGAACATCCTCACCCGGGCGGTCGACCTGGAGGGGGTCGCGCGCTCGGCGCTCGGAAAGAACTGGGAAGTGGCCACCCCGGCGCAGCGGAAGAAATTCCTCGACGCCTTCAAACAGCGCTTCCGGAAGGCGACCGCGGACCAGTTCACCGAGGACTACCGGAACACCGTCGTCAAGTACTTCCCGGAGGTGCCAGACGAGGGCGGGGTGAAGGTGCCGACGGAGGTGACCATCAAAGGGGAACCGACGCACATCGACTACGTCATGCGCCGTGTCGGTGCCGACTGGCGCATCGTCGACATCATCGTCGACGACGTCTCGACGGTGGACAACTACCGGTCGAGCTTCGGCCGCATCGTCAAGAAGGAAGGCATGGACGGCCTGATTGCCCGTCTCAACAAAGGGACAGTCAAGCAGGCAGGCGAGAAGGGCGAACCGAAGACGAAATAAACTGCTGGAGAAGAACCCGAGAATGCAGAAACTTCGTGACTTCCCGTCGAGCGCGAACGAATTTCCCCGACGGGAGGCGCATTCCAGGGCCGGCATCTGGCTTGCAGCCGTGGGTTCCACTGAGTTTTTTTGGAGGGAGGACCATGACACAGCATCCCGCAACACCAGGGAGGTCCCACCTGTCACGCGGCTTCCCGTGGCTTGTTGGACTCCTTGCCGTTGCCTCCGCTTGCTACCCAAGCAACGTGAACAGCATCTCGGACTACAACACGGTGACCACCCTCTACGACACGTCCTTCCAGGCGGGTGGCGGGTTCCAGGCCCTGACCACCTACTCCATCCCGGGCGCGACGGTCGCCAACCCAGCGAACTGCAGTATTGAGGACGTCACCGACGGCGGCGCCTTCTTCAAGCCGGATTCGGGAGTCAACCCGAATCTGCCCGCCACCATCTGCACGACGGTGGTCGATGAACTCAACGGACTCGGCTACACGCTGGTTGACCCTGCCACGGGACCGGGCCAGCCCGAACCCAGCTTCGTGGTGACCATTGCTGGCCTGAGCCAGAGCTACACCGCCTGGGTGAGCTACCCCTGGTACGGGTATTGGGGATGGTATTACCCGTATTACCCGTGGGGTGGCTGGGGGTACTACTACCCGTGGGGACCGTCGTATACGTATAGCTATAATATCGGAACACTCATCATTACGATGGTGAGGCCGACGCCGGCTTCCTCTCTGCCCGACGGTGGCACCATCAACGCGTTGTGGGCCGGGGCACTCAACGGCGTCGTGACGACGACAAACATCAGCCCCCCGGTGGTCGAGGCGGGCATCCAGCAAGCGTTCAATCAATCCCCCTACCTCGGTAGGCCCCAGTGAGGCCCGGAGCTCTTATGAGAACGCTGCGGACGATCGCCTTCCTAGGAGTTCTTCTCGCCTCGGCCGCTGCCCGGGCCCAGACGTACTACAGCGGTGAAACTCAGGGAGCGAACCCCCTCTACGGGTCGTTGCAGTACCAGTTCGGCATCCCCATCGGAAATACTTACAATTACATTTCTGATGTGGAGTGGCGGGGCGTCGGCGCCGACCTCAACTACTTCCTGAAGCCAACCATCTCCGTGGGCTTGGCCCTCGGATGGAATGTCTTCTACCAGTCCACCAACAAGGTGATTAATTACATTCCAGGGCAGACCAATGCCGGCTTTGCCATCTCCGGGCAGCAGGACCGCAGCTTCAACTTCTGGCCCATCCTGGCGGACATCCGCTGGCTCCCCAAGCTGAAGAACGGCATGCGTCCGTTCCTCGGCCTCGGGGTGGGCGCTTACATCACCACCCAGCAGCTCGGCATCGGGCTGTACTCCTACAGCACGACGCAGTGCCAATTCGGGCTGGCGCCGGAACTGGGCATCATCATCCCCGTCGACGGTGGCGTGGCAGTCCAAATCAGCACCCGCTACAACATGGCCTTCCAGTCCGGAACCATCCCGTTCGAGCAGTGGCTGGGCATCTACCTCGGCATCGTCTGGGGCCAGGCCCTGTAGCGCACAGACTTGAAGACACCAGCCCTCGCCAGCGACGCTGGCGGGGCCTTCACGCTTGTCACCTCTCTGCCCTCAGTCCTCGTAGTACTCGGTACCGAGGTGGGTGATGAGCTCCTCCCCCATCAGGTGCCGAAGGTTGTTCTTGAGCTTCATCTGCTGGATGAAGAGGTCATGCTCGGGGTCGAGGCCCGGAGCGGCCATCGGGCTCTTGTAATAGAAGCTGAGCCACTCCTGGATGCCGGACATTCCCGCCCGGGCCGCCAGGTCGCTGAAGAGGGCCAAGTCCAGAACGATGGGGGCGGCGAGGATGCTGTCTCGGCAGAGGAAATTAATCTTCAGCTGCATCGGGTAGCCGAGCCAGCCAAAGAGGTCGATGTTGTCCCAGCCTTCCTTGTTGTCTCCTCGCGGCGGGTAATAGTTGATGCTCACCTTGTGGCTGAAATCACCATACAGCTGGGGGTAAAGCTCTGGCTCGAGGATGGTGTCGAGGACAGACAGCTTGCTGACTTCCTTGCTCCGGAAGGCCCCCGGGTCTTCCAGCACCTCGCCGTCTCGGTTTCCCAGGATGTTGGTGGAAAACCAGCCATTCAGGCCGAGCATCCGGGCTTTCAGCATGGGCGCGATGACCGTCTTCACCAGGGTCTGGCCGGTCTTGAAGTCCTTGCCTGAGATGGGGACCCGCTGCTTCTTGGCCAGCTCCTGCAGCGCCGCGGTGTCCACCGTGAGGTTGGGTGCTCCGTTGGCGAAGGGCACGCCTTCCATCAGGGACGCGTAGGCGTACACCATCGACGGTGCGATGGATGGGTCATTGTCCCGCAGCGCTTTTTCGAAGGCGGCCAGCGACGCATGGGCGGGTCCGGGGGCCAGGTAGGTCTCGGTCGAGGCGCACCACACCATGACGCAGCGCTCGAGCTCGTTTCTCTGGAGAAATCCCCGGATGTCGGCGCGCAGCTGCTCGGCCAGGTCGAGCTTGGTCGGGCCCCGCTTCACGTTCGGCCCGTGGAGGTTCTTCACGAAGGCCGAGTCGAACACGGCGGCCATGGGCCGGATGGCTTCGAGCGGCGCCCGCAGCTGCTCGAGCAGTTCCCGGTCGAGGACGCCGGCCTTGCGCGCCGCCTGGTAGGCATCTTCAGGAAAGATGTCCCAGCCCCCGAAGACGAGGTCGGTCACCTTGGCGAGGGGCACGAAGTCCCGGATGTAGGGCTGTCGGTGCTCGGTCCGCAAACCCAGACGGAGGGTGCCCATCTGCGTCATGGACCCAACGGGCAGGCCGAGGCTCCGCTTCACCGCCTCGCAACCGGCGAAGAAGGTGGTGGCCACGGCGCCCATGCCGGGGGTGAGGATGCCGAGGCGCCCGGTGGGGGGACGGATGGGCGGGCGCGGTGGCTCGGTCATGGGGTGGGGAGGCGTGCGCCCAGGTGCCGCAGGGGAGCGGCTGGTGTGCCGAGGCGACGGCCCAGGCAGAGGCCTGCCTTGGCCGACCAGACTGCCACGGCATAGCCGGCAAGGACATCCAGCACGTAGTGGTGCGCGAGGTAAATGGCCGCAAAGGAGACGAGGAGGGTGAAGGCCAGCGTCGGGAGCCGCCATCGCCAGCCGCGCTTCCAGGTGAAGAGGGTCACCAGCAAGGGGTAGGTGACGTGCAGCGAGGGCATGGCGCCGAAGACGCTGGGGTTCCGGGCGTAGAAGCCCTCGAAGTAGTGAATGCCGAAAAAGGCGTCGAAGCGGGCGCAGCCGGCTGCGCTACTCATGGCGTGGGGGTCCGCCGGTCCGAGGCCATGCTCCAGAATGTACCAGGGCGGTGCCACCGGCAGGACCATGTAGATGAGGGCCCCAGACAGGACGGCGACGAAGAAGGCCCAAGCGAAGGCGTTGAATCTGTCCCGGTCGCGGAAGAAGAAGTCGACGGCCACGCCCAGGAACTCATAAATGAAGAGGGCATAGGCTGCGCCGCAGAGGAGGTCGAGCGCGAGGATGGGCCGGATGTAGAGCCATTCCGCCCAGGAGACGACTGGGGTGCCCGCGCGGAAGAAATGCAGCTCCAGCGCGCGAAAGTCGCCCGTGCGAATCGGTCCCAGCAATGGAAGAAACCTCTGGGCGTCCACCAGGACGCCCGTCAACCACAGCGGAACCAGGGCTCGGGCAACCGCCTGCGCCTTGGCCCCGCACCACGGCAAGCCCATGAAGAGCCCATCCACCAGCAGGTGCTCCCAGCGAATGCCGCCGGTGCGGGCCGTCACCGCCAGGTGTCCCGCGCCGAGCGCGGTGGCCAGCAGGGCGAAGCGGTACGAACGGGGTGAGGGCACCTCGACCGCGAGGCTGGAAGTGGACGCCGCTGGCGAAGACACGCGAGGGTGGGCTGCCTACCATGAGTGAGCGCGCACCGAAAACTCCGCCGGCGGCCCTGGAACGCGCGCGCGTCCCGGCCGGCGTGCTCGACGTCCTGGAACGGCTGCAGGAGGCAGGCTTCGAGGCGTACCTCGTCGGAGGGTGTGTCCGGGATCTCGTCACCGGCCGGGTGCCCAACGACTGGGACGTCGCCACGCAGGCCATCCCGGCGGAGGTCCAGCGGCTGTTTCGGAAAGTCATTCCCACCGGCGTGGCCCACGGGACGGTGACGGTGCTGGTGAGCGGCGGGCAGGTGGAAGTCACCACCTACCGGGTGGAGGCCGGCTACGCCGACGGCCGTCGGCCGGACCGCGTGGAATTCCGCCGGGACCTGGTGGAGGACCTCGCGCGGCGGGACTTCAGCATCAACGCCATGGCCTTCGACCCCAAGTCCGGGGAACTGCGGGACCCCTTCGGGGGCCTGGAGGACCTGGCCCGGCGTACCGTGCGGTGTGTAGGCGATGCCGTGGCACGTTTTGGCGAAGACGGACTGCGGCCACTGCGCGCGGTGCGCTTTGCCACGGTGCTCGACTTCGCGCTGGACCCGGCCACCGAAGCGGCCATCCCTGGCGCCGTCAGCGTCTTCCGCAAGGTGGCCCAGGAGCGGGTGCGAGACGAATTCTTGAAGCTCCTCCTCTCGCCCGGCGTCGAGCGGGGGCTTCGCCTGCTGGCCAGCACGGGCCTTCTGGCGGCGGCCTTTCCAGAACTGGTGCCGGCCGTCGCCTCGGGCGTCCGCGCGCAAGTGGCGGCCGTCCCCGGCCGCGTCGAGGTGCGCCTGGCGGCGCTTCTGGCATCCGTCCCGGCGCCGGAGGCGGTGCTCGAGCGGCTTCGGTTACCGGGACGGACGATGGAGGAGGTGCGGGCGCTGCTGGCGCACCCGGTGCCCGAGGATGCCCCCGGGTGGAGCGACGCGGACGTACGCCGCTGGGCAGCGCGTCTGGGGGCCCCGCGGGTGGACGATGCGTTGTGGGTGGCAGCGGCGGCCGGCCTGAAGGCGGCGGACGAGGTCCGGGCCCAGGTGGACAGGGTGCTGGCCAGCCGGCCGCCGTTGACCGTCCGGGACCTGGCCCTCGACGGGCGCGGCGTCATGGACGTCCTCGGCGTCGGACCCTCCCCAGTCGTGGGGGAGGCCACCCAGTGGCTGCTGCAGCAGGTGCTGGAGGCGCCGGCGAACAACACCGAGGAGGCCCTCCGACGGCTGCTTTCCGTCTGGGGGGAGGCCAGGGGCTTGAAGCGGGGGGCCCCGGGCTGACATATGGCGCACCAGCCCAAAATGCGTGTCGTCGTCGCCATGAGTGGTGGGGTGGATTCGTCCGCGGCCGCCGTGCTGATGCAGGAGGCCGGCCATGAGGTCCTCGGCATCACCCTGCGCGTGTGGAGCTACTCGGACGACGCGCGGTGCGGCAGTTGCTGCAGCCCGGAGGACATCGACGACGCGAGGCACGTGGCGGAGAAGCTGGGCATTCCCTTCTACGTGGCAGACGCCGAGGAACTCTTCCGCGAGCGCGTGGTCCAGCCCTTTGTGGATGGCTACCTGCAGGGGCGCACGCCGGTGCCGTGCGTGGCCTGCAACGAGGACGTGAAGTTTGGCTTCCTCCTCCAGCGGGCGCGCGCGCTCGGCGCCAAGCTGGCCACCGGGCACTACGCCCGCATCGCCGAGGAGGGGGGACGCCTGCGGCTGCTTCGGGGCAGCGACGCCGCCAAGGACCAGAGCTACTTCCTCTTCAGCCTCGGGCAGGAGGCCCTGCGCGACGTCGTCTTCCCCGTCGGGGGGCTGAGCAAGGCGCAGGTGCGTGCCATCGCCGAGCGCCGCGGGCTTCCCACCAGCCAGAAGCCGGAGAGCATGGAGATTTGCTTCGTACCGGACGGTGACTACGCGGGCTTCGTCGAGCGCGTGGCCGGTCCCCAGCCCTCCGGCGCGGTGGTGAATGCCGCGGGCGAGACGCTGGGCCAGCACGCCGGCATCCACCGATTCACGGTGGGGCAACGCCGTGGACTCGGACTGGCCGCACCGACGCCGCTGTACGTGGAGCGCATCGACGCGGAGCGCCGCCAGGTGGTGGTCGGGCCGGCGGCAGTGCTCGAGCGGGAGCGTTTCACGGTGCTTCGCCCCTCCTGGGTGGGCGAGTGCCCGGCGGCGGACGAGACGGTCCAGGTGCGGGTGCGCCACCGGCATGCGGGGGCCCCGGCGCGGGTCTCGCCGCTGGACTGGGGACGGGCGTCGGTGCAACTGCTGGAGCCCGTCCGGGCGGTGACGCCGGGGCAGGCGGCCGTCTTCTACCGAGGGGCGGAAGTGCTCGGGGGGGGCTGGATCGGCTAGGAAGGTGGCATGGACCGTCGCGCAGGCTGGATTATCGGCATCATCTTTGGCGGGCTTTTCCTCTGCCTCTTCGCCTTCCTGGCCCTGACCTGGTACGCCTTTCAGGGCGAGCGCGGGACGTCCTTCAGTCAGGGGCCGCGGGTGGGCGTGCTGGAGGTGACGGGCGTCATCGCCGACTCCAAGAAGACGCTGAAGGAGTTGCGGGAGTTTGCCGAGGCCGACTCCATCAAAGCCATCGTCGTCCGGGTGGACAGTCCCGGGGGTTCGGTGGCCCCCTCGCAGGAGATTTACGAGGCCCTGCGCAAGCTGCACGGCAAGAAGCACGTGGTGGTGTCGATGGGCTCCATCGCCGCCTCGGGTGGCTTCTACATCGCCTGCGCGGGCGAAAAAATCTTCGCCGACCCCGGCACGCTGACCGGCTCCATCGGCGTCATCTTCAACTTCTACAACGTGCAGGGCCTTTTGAAGTGGGCCGGCGTGCAGGTGGCGCCGCTCACGGCCGGGAAGATGAAGGACGCCGGAAACCCGTACCGGGAGATGACGGCCGATGAGAAGGCGTACTTCCGCAGTGTGCTGGATGACGTGCACGACCAGTTCATCCAGGCGGTGGCCAGCGGGCGGAGTCTGACGGTGGAGCAGGTGAAGCCCGTCGCTGACGGGCGCGTCTTCACCGGCCGGCAGGCGAAGGAGCTGAAGCTGGTGGACGAGATGGGCGGCTTGGAAGACGCGGTGGCCGAGGCCGGACGGATGGGGGGCATCAAGGGGCAGCCGAAGATGGAGTACCCGCGCAAGGAACGGCGGATGCTGGGTGAACTGCTGGGGGAGGATGCCCAGTCGCTGTTCGAGGGCGTGGCGGCGCGGGTGGAGGAGGCGGTGGGCAGCACGGGCCTCCAATTCCGGCTGGTCCCGCCGGCGGGCCAGTCGCAGTGACGATGGAGCCGCTCTGGGCGCCGTGGCGGCGGGATTTCGTCACCGCGGAGAAGCCGTCGGGGTGCATCTTCTGCCGCTTCCCGGAGGAGACGGAGGACCGGGCCAACCTGGTGCTCGGCCGCACCGCGCACTCCTTCGCGGTGCTGAACCGCTTCCCGTACAACAATGGCCACCTGATGGTGGTGCCGCGGCGCCATCTCTCGGACTTCACGCAGCTGGGCCAGGGGGAACTGCTGGACCTGAATGGCCTGTTGCAGAGGGCGCTGCGCATCGTCCAGGCGGTGTACGGGCCCGACGGAGCCAACCTCGGGATGAATGTCGGCGCCGACGCCGGGGCGGGGATTGTCGGCCACCTGCACTGGCACCTGGTGCCCCGCTGGCGGGGCGACACCAACTTCATGCCGGTGCTGGCCGGGACGAAGGTGATGGTGGAGCACCTCGACCAGACGTGGCAGGCCCTGCGGCCGCGCTTCGATGAGGCTCTGTCGGCCTGAGGGCGCCCCGGGTGTTTTCCGACTCCACGCTCGTCGTGCTTCTGGCCACCACGGCCGTCACGGCACTGCTCGCGCTGGTGCTGGTGCTGTCGCGGAAGCAGACGACGGAGGACGCCTCGAAGGCGTACCTGGCGGGCGTGCGCTACGTGCTTTCCGATGAGCCGGACGCCGCCTTTGCCGAGCTGTCGCGCGCGGCGCGCATGAATACGGCCACCTATGACACGTACTTCGCGCTGGCGGCCCTGATGCGGCGGAAGGGCGAACTCGCCTGGGCCATCCGCCTGGCGCAGAACATGCTCCTCAAGCCGGCCCTTCCCCGCGACGTCCGAAGGCGGGCACAGCTGGAGCTGGCGCTGGACTACCGGCGCTCGGGAATGCAGGACCGCGCGCGCGACACCTTCGAGACGCTGCTCTCGGAGGCTCCGGAGGACACCGAGGCCCTGTTGGCCTACCGACGACTGCTGGAGGAGGCGAGGGACTGGTCGCGGGCGGTGGAGGTGCAGGAGCGCCTGGTGGCGACCTCCGGGGACGGCCAGGGAGTGCTTGCCCACCTGCTGTGCGAGATGGCAACCGTGTCGCGGCCGACGGATGCCCGCGCGGCGCGTGCGCTGGCGGACCGGGCGGCGGCACTGGACCCGCAGTCGGCGCACCCGCGCGTGGAGCAGGCCCGCTCGGCCCTGGCCCTGGGTCAGCGGGACGCGGCTCAGTCCGCGCTGCGCGAGGCGCTGGAGCGGGAGCCGGAGCTGGCGCCCGTCACCGGGCTGCTGCTGCTGGACGCGGGACTGTCTCCGGCCGAGGCGGCCAGCTGGTTCGCCTCGGAGGCCGAGCGCAAGGCACGCGCTGCGGGCCCCTTCACCCTGGCGCGGGCCGAGGCGCTGGTGCGGGGGGGGAAGGCGGCGCAGGCGGTGGAGACGCTGCAGGCGTTGCTGCAGCGCGAGCCCGGTTTCCTGGAGGCACGGCGGGCGGTGGGCGAGCTGCTGTTGGCCGGTGGTCCGGTGGAGTCGCTGCGCGACGCCTACCGGGACGTGCTGCGCACGCTGGGCGATCCCGTGCTGGCCTTCATCTGCCGGGCCTGCCAGGCCAAGTTTCCCGTGTTCTCCTTTCGCTGCCCGGGGTGCGGCGCCTGGGACCATCTCGGACGCGCTCCCTCCCAGGAATTTGACCAGGCTGCAGCGCGGGCATAATCCGGAGAGGGAAACGGCGGACCATGCGCGACTCGCACCGGATGAAGGAGAAGTACGACCTCTCGCTGGACAGCAGACAGGTGGTGAGTCTGCTGGCTGCCGGAATTGTCGTCCTCGGTGCCGTCTTCACGCTGGGCGTGCTGGTGGGGCAGAAGCTGGCCGGTAGCCAGCGCACGGACCGCGCGCCAGACCTGCTGTCCGCCCTCGACCAGAAGTCCGCCGCGCTGGAGAGGGCGCGCGCTGCGCCGGCACTTACCTTCCAGGAGGAATTGACGGCGGACGCGGGCAACGCTCAGGCCGCCGCGAAGGCGAAGCCCGAGGCGGTGGCCAAGGCGGAGGCGCCCAAGGCCGGCGAGAAGAAGCCGGAGACTTCCCCCAAGCCGGCCGACGCTGGGGCAATCGCGACCCGGACGGCGCCCCCGGCAACGCCGGCCGCCGCGCCCGCGGCCGCCAAGCCGCCGTCCGGGGCAGTGCCTGGCGGGGCCTTCACCCTGCAGCTGGGGGCCAGCCCGAACCGGGAGGACGCCGAACGGATGGTGTCGCGCTTGCGCGAGAAGGGCTATGCGCCCTACATCACCACCACGGAGGTTCCCGGCAAGGGGACGTATTACCGGGTGCGGATGGGAAGCTTCGCCACGCGCGAGGCGGCCACCCGCTACCTGGAGGACTTCAAGCGAGAAACCAAGACCGAGGCATTTGTCGCCTCGACGAAATGACGGGCCCAACCGGATGCAACCACCGAAGCGCGTCGAGAAGCCCTGGGGTCACGAGCTGATTTGGGCCCACACCGAGCGGTACGTCGGGAAGCTGCTTCACATCAAGAAGGACCAGCGCCTGTCGCTGCAGTACCACCAGCGCAAGGATGAGACCATCCACGTCCAGTCGGGCACCCTGCTGCTGGTGGTCGACGAGGGCGCCGGACTGCTGGAGAAGACGTTGAAGCCGGGCGAGAGCTACCACATCCGTCCGCTCACCAAGCACCGGATGGTGGGCGTGACGGACTGCGACGTGCTCGAGGTCAGTACGCCGGAGCTGGACGACGTGGTGCGGCTGGAGGATGCCTACGGGCGGGCGGGCACCAGCGCGCCGTGAAGGGCGCGCCTAGACCCTACTTGGCCGGAGCAGCAGGCGCCGGGGTGGTGGCGGGTGCCGAGGTGGAGACCGACTCGGGCGAGCGGGTCCACCGGTCGACGTTGCCGTCGCCGTCGAGGTCCTCGCCAATGCGGTCAATCTGCCCGTTCTCCCAGAACTCCCAGTAGTCGACGCGGCCGGTGCCCTTGGTGTCGCGCTCTTTGCGCACCAGCTGTCCGTGCTCGTAGTACAGCCAGGTGTCCACCTTGCCGTCGCCGTTGAGGTCCCGTTCCTTGCGGACGACCTGCCCCTTCTCGAAGAAGATGGTCTCGTCGAATTTCCCGTCGAAGTCCAAGTCGAGCTGCTCGCGGACCTTGTTGCCGTTGATGTCGTACAGGTAGACGGCGTCGACCTTCCCATCGAAGTTGAGGTCCATCTCCTTGCGGACCAGGTGTTCGATGGGCTTGCCGTCGGCGTCCTTGACGGTGACGTAGTACTCCCAGACATCCGGCTGGCCGTCGCGGTTGAGGTCGTACTGCAGCACTTTCCGGCTCTCCACCTTGGCGTCGAAGGTGGTGTCCATCTCTTTGCGGACGAGCTGCTCGCTGGTGCTGCCGTCCTTGCCCTTCACGGTGACCGAGTACTGCCAGACGTCCTGGGTGGCGCCGGAGGTGGGGGCCGCGTCGGGCTGCACGGCTTTGTTGCCTCCGCAGGCGGCCAGCGCCAGCGCGGCGCACAGGGGACGTTTCCAGCCAATCCGTGGGCTCACGCCGAGTCTCCTCGGGCAACCGCCGCTGCCGTTCTGGCTCTCGGGGTGACCCTTCATGTACCTTCACCTACGTCCATGCCACGCAAGAAGCTGTCCACCACCATCTACATTACGCCCGAGCAGAGCGAGCTGCTCAAGCAGCTGAACCAGAAGACGAAAGTTCCGGTGGCAGAATACATCCGTCAGGGCATCGACCTGGTGCTGGAGAAGTACCGCTCTCAGCTTCCGGGCCAGTCTACCTTCGACGAGTTGCGGCGGTGAAGGGCACCTTCGACGCCAAGCGGTGTGTGGTGATGGGTGGGGCTGGCTTCATCGGCTCGCACCTGTGTGAGCGGCTGGTCGCCGAAGGCGCCGCGCGCGTGGTGTCGGTGGACAACCTGGTGACCGGCAACGGCGCCAACCTGAGCGGGCTTCTGGGCAGGCCGGGCTTCGAGGACGTCCGGGCGGACGTCTCGGAACCTTTCGCGGTGGAGGGGCCACTGGACTACGTGTTCAACCTGGCCTCGCCGGCCTCGCCGGTGGACTACCACCAGCTGCCGCTGGAGACGCTGCGCGTCGGGGCGCGGGGTACCGAGCACGGGCTGCGGCTGGCCGAGGCGGCCGGGGCGGTCTTCCTGCAGGCCTCGACGTCCGAGGTGTACGGAGACCCCCTGGTGCACCCGCAGCGCGAGGACTACTGGGGCAACGTCAATCCGGTGGGGCCGCGTGCCGTGTACGACGAGGCCAAGCGCTATGGCGAAGCGCTGGTGTCGGCCTACCGGCGCAGCCGGGGGCTGTCGGTGCGCATCGTCCGCATCTTCAACACCTACGGCCCGCGCATGCGCCTGAACGACGGACGGGTGGTGCCGGCCTTCGTCACCCAGGCGCTGGCCGGCGAGGACTTCACCGTCTTCGGCGATGGGAGCCAGACCCGTTCCTTCTGCTTCGTGCACGACCTGGTGGAGGGGCTGGTGCGGCTGGCGCTGTCCGACGTGCAGGACCCGGTCAACCTCGGCAACCCTGACGAGATGACGATTTTGCAGTTTGCCGAAGCCGTGCGTGCGGCCGCCGGCGGAGGCGGGAGGATTGTCTTCCGCCCGCTGCCCGAGGACGACCCGCAGCAACGCCGTCCGGACATCGGGCGGGCGCGAGCGCTGCTGGGCTGGGAGCCCCGGGTGGGACTCACCGAGGGGCTGGCGGAAACCATCGTCTGGTTCCGCAAGCAGGACGGGTCCGGGCGGTCGGGGGCTGCCGCACGGCGACTGGCGGCGACATGAAGGTGCTGGTCAGCGGCGGTGCGGGCTTCATCGGCTCGCACGTGTGCGACGTGTTTCTGGCCGCCGGACACCAGGTGGTCGCCCTGGACAACCTCTCGAGCGGTCGCAAGGAGAACCTCGCCCCCGAGGTGACGCTGGTGGTGGAGGACATCCGCAGCCCTGCGGCGGCGGAGGTGGTGCGGCGCGAGCGTCCGGACGTCCTGTGTCACCTGGCGGCACAGATGGACGTCCGGCGCAGCGTGTCGGACCCGCGCTTCGACGCGGACTCCAACATCCTCGGCTTCCTCAGCCTGCTGGAAGCGGCGCGGACCGCCGGGGTGGGGAAGGTGGTCTTCAGCTCGACGGGAGGAGCCATCTACGGCGAGCAGGACGTCTTCCCGGCCCCAGAGAGCCATCCCATCCGGCCGCTCTCGCCCTACGGCGTGTCCAAGGCGGCCGGCGAGCTCTACCTCGGCTACTACCGGGCCCAGTACGGGCTGAAGTCCGTGTCGCTGCGCTACGCCAACGTCTTCGGGCCGCGGCAGAACCCCCATGGGGAGGCCGGCGTGGTGGCCATCTTCAGCGAGCGGCTGCTGCGGGGCGAGCCGTGCACCATCAACGGTTCGGGAAAGCAGACGCGGGACTTCGTCTACGTGGCCGACGTCGCGCGGGCCAACCTGCTGGCGGCGGAGCGGGCGGCCGAGGGCCCCATCAACATCGGCACCGGAATGGAGACGGACATCACACGGCTGCATGCGCTGCTGTCCGCGGCCGCCGGGCGGCCCGGGCCGGCGCGCTACGCCGAGGCCAAGCCCGGCGAGCAGCTGCGGTCCTGCCTGGATGCGGGCCTGGCGGCGCAGGCCCTCGGCTGGGCGCCCTCGGTGACGCTGCAAGAAGGCGTCGCGCAGACGGTGGCGTGGTTTGCCAAGCGGGCCCGCGGCTAGTCCGTCCGTCCCTCCCGCCGCGTGGACGCACGCCCCCCCTGATGTGTTAGGTGACCGCCCGCCGCTTGCCGTGCCCCATGCCGCCCGAGAACGCCCACCTCCGCAACTTCTGCATCATCGCCCACATCGACCATGGGAAGTCGACGCTGGCGGACCGACTGCTGGAAGCCACCGGGACGCTGAGCAAGCGCGAGTCGCAGGCCCAGTTCCTCGACAACATGGAGTTGGAGCGCGAGCGGGGCATCACCATCAAGGCCCAGTCGGTGCGGATGAATTACACGGCCAAGGACGGAAAGACGTACGTCCTAAACCTCATCGACACGCCGGGGCACGTCGACTTCGCCTACGAAGTCAGCCGGTCGCTGGCCGCCTGCGAGGGAGCGCTTCTGGTGGTGGATGCGAGCCAGGGCGTGGAGGCCCAGACGCTGGCCAACGTGTACATGGCGCTCGAGCAGGGGCTGGAGGTCATCCCGGTCATCAACAAGATTGACCTGCCGTCGGCCGACGCCGAGCGGACGCGGGCCGAAATCGAGGACGTCATCGGCATCGACGCCTCGGGGGCGTTGCCGGCCAGCGCCAAGGAGGGCATCGGCATCATCGACATCCTCGAGGCGGTGGTGAAGCGGGTGCCCCCGCCCAAGGGGGACCCGGCGGCGCCGCTCAAGGCCCTGGTGTTCGACAGCTGGTACGACAGCTACCGTGGGGTGGTGATGCTGGTTCGGGTGCTGGAGGGGACGCTCCGGAACAAGCAGGCGATTCTGCTGTTCAGCAACCAGAAGACCTTCGAGGTGCAGGAGCTCGGCGTGTTCAGCCCGTTCAGCAGCCCGGTGTCACAGCTGCAGGCCGGGGAGGTGGGTGTCCTCATCGCCGGCGTGAAGGTCATCCACGACGCGAAGGTGGGGGACACGGTCACCGAAGCCGAGCGTCCGTGCGTCACGCCCTTCCCCGGCTTCCAGGAAGTGAAGCCGATGGTCTTCAGTGGGATTTTCCCCATCGACGCCGGCGACTACGAGGACTTGCGCGATGCGCTGGAGAAGCTGCGCCTGAACGACTCCGCCTTCACCTATGAGCCGGAGACCTCGACGGCGCTCGGCTTTGGCTTTCGCTGCGGGTACCTCGGGCTTCTGCACATGGAGATTGTGCAGGAGCGGCTGGAGCGCGAGTACAACCTGAGCCTCATCACCACCGCGCCCTCGGTGGTCTACAAGGTCTTCACCCACCAGGGGGAGCAGCTGCTGGTGGACAACCCGGCGCGCCTGCCGGCGGTGCAGAACATTGAACATCTGGAGGAGCCGCTGCTCACCTGCCACATCCACGTCCCGGACGAGTACCTGGGCGGCGTCCTCAAGCTGTGCCAGGACCGGCGGGGCGTCCAGAAGGACATCAAATACCTCGGCACGTCCGGCAAGCGCGTGCAGGTCACCTACGCCATGCCACTGGCCGAGGTGGTGTTCGACTTCTTCGACAAGCTGAAGAGCGTGAGCCGCGGCTACGCCTCGCTGGACTATGAGTTGGCAGGCTACCAGCCGGCCGACCTGGTGAAGCTGGACATCCTCATCAACGGGGACCCGGTCGACGCCCTCAGCGTCATCGTCCACCGAGACCGGGCCTACCAACGGGGGCGGGACGTGTGCGCGCGGCTGAAGCAGGTCATCCCCAAGCAGATGTACGAGGTGGCCATCCAGGCCGCCATCGGCAGCCGCGTCATCTCCCGGGAGACCATCTCCGCGATGCGCAAGAACGTGCTGGCGAAGTGCTACGGTGGCGACATCAGCCGAAAGCGAAAGCTCTTGGAAAAACAGAAAGAAGGAAAGAAGCGGATGAAGCAGGTGGGGAGTGTGGAAATCCCCCAGGAGGCTTTCCTCGCCGTGCTCCGGACGGACGAATGAGCGCGCCCACCGCCAGCGCCACCGCCGGCCAGGAGGGGACCAGCTTGCGCGGCCTCCTCTCGGCCCGTCGCACCGAGGGCCAGGAGCGGCTCGGGCGCCAGCTCTACCTGCAGGACCTCCTCTGCAGCCTGTGGGCGCCGGTGACGGCCCTGGCCCTGGCCCTCATTCCCTACTTGCTGGTGGTGGAACTAAACCCGCCGAGCGCTTCTTGGGCGGCCCCAGCGATGCGCTGGCTCGGGCTGCTCGCCTTTCTGTGGTTCGTCGGGCTCCTGGGGTTTCGCCTGGTGGCCCGGCGGGCCAACTCCCTGCGCCGGCTGCGGCACGAGGCGCGCGAGGCGACCGCAGACCTGGACGCGGCGCTGCGCGCGCGGGGGGCGAAAATCGACGCCCGGGCGCGCGAGCGCCTGGTGGAACTGGCGGCCCGCACCGACGCGGCGATGCTGGGCGGGGACCCGGAAGGCCTGGAGAAGAACGTCCGGGCGCTGGCGGACGCCGGCGCTTCGCTCCCCGGCCGGCCCCGAAGCGAGACGGCGGACCTGGTCGTCGGGCTGGGCAAGGCGCTCCTAGTGGCCCTGCTCATCCGCACGGTGCTGGTGGAGCCCTTCAAAATCCCCTCCGGTTCGATGATTCCCACCCTGGAAATCGGCGACCAGATTTTCGTGAACAAGTTCATCTACGGGGTCCGCATCCCGTACCTCAACATGGTGCCGTTCCCGCTGGTGCGCCGGCCCGAACGGGGAGACGTCATCGTCTTCAACAACCCAGCGGACACCTCCAAGGACTTCATCAAGCGCGTGGTGGGCATCCCCGGCGACGTGGTGGAGATTCGCGACGACGTCGTCTACATCAACGGTCGCGAGCAACCGCGGCGGCTGCTGTCCGAGGACTTCCTGGCCTGGAAGGAGGATGCGCCCCGCGCCGACTGGTGGATTCTCGGCCTCTTCGAGAACGACTGGAGGAGCGAGCCCGACCAACTCTACGAGGAGAACCTCTCGGGTCACCTGCACCAGACGCTGCAGCGGCCGCTGCAACCGCGCTCCACCGAGACCGGGCCCTACCGGGTCCCGGACAAGTCGGTCTTCGTCATGGGCGACAACCGCGATGACAGCGCCGACAGCCGCGTCGGCTTCGGGGGCCGGGAGCGTCCGCTCTACGTCCCCTACGGCAACGTCAAGGGAAAGGCGATGATTGTGTGGCTGTCGCTCGGGCACGACGGACTCTTCTCCCAGCTCTTCGGAGGCACCGGCATCCGCACCGACCGCTTTTTTCACCCGGTGCGGTAGGTCCAAGGGCCCTCGGTGGGGCCGTCCACCGGGTCCCATTGACGAGCGTCGGACCGGCACTGTACTGACTGGCCACCGTGCTCGGAGCCCGTGGAGCGGTTAGCCTGGTCAGCCTCTGCCTGCTCTTGGCGCTGGTTGCTGCCGGGTACGCTGGCTTCCTCTACATCCCGCTGTACCTGGACAACCTGTCCATGCGCGAGGCCGTCACCGCGGCCTTCAACCGCATGGCCGCTGACCCGGACGACGAGCGCATCCGGCTGTACCTGGTCAGCCGGGCCAACGCCATCGGCACCCACTGGGAGCGACAGGGGGCCGTCCAGGCGGAGAAGCCCGGCCTGGGGCTGACGCCAGCGGACTTCATCATTGAGCGCGAGTCCTTCACCGGGCACAGCGGACGGGTGCAGCTGGACTACCAGCGAGAATTCCGGCTCTGGCCCACCGACACCCTCAAGACGGTCGACTTCCACGTGGAGAAGGCGGGGGCCCTGGCCCAGTGAAGCCCCGCGCCCGGCACAGTCTGCTCACCACCGAGGGAATGTCCCGGAGCGAGGTGGAGTCCCTCTTCGCCCGTGCGCGCGTGCATGCCCGCGGCCTGGAATCCGGCCGCTCGGTGCGCGCGCTGGAAGGCAAGGTGGTGGCCAACCTCTTCTTCGAGGCCAGCACCCGCACCCGGCTGTCCTTCGAGAGGGCCGCCAAGGCCCTCGGGGCGGACGTCCTGAATTTCACCGCCCAGGCCTCCAGCGTGGTGAAGGGCGAGACGCTGATGGACACCGTGCGCAACGTGGAAGCCATGGGCGTCGCGGCCCTCGTCATCCGCCATTCCGCCTCCGGGGCCGCCCACCTGGCCGCCCGCCACGTGCGGTGCGCGGTGGTGAATGCGGGCGATGGCACGCATGCCCACCCGTCGCAGGCGTTGCTGGACGCCTTCACGCTGCACGAGCGCTGGGGTTCCCTTGACGGCAAGACGGTGCTCATTCTCGGCGACGTCCTCCACAGTCGCGTGGCCCGAAGCAACCTCTTCTGCCTCACCACGCTGGGGGCCCACGTCGTCTTCGCCGGGCCACCGACGCTGATGCCGGCGGGGCTGGAAGAGATGGGCGGTCGGCTGGCGCCCTCGCTCGAGGCGGCGCTGGCCGAGGCAGACGCGGTGATGGTGTTGCGCGTGCAGGGGGAGCGGCAGACGGCGGGCTACCTGCCCTCGGTGCGTGAGTACGCGAGGCTGTACGGCCTGTCCGCCGAGCGCGCCGCACGGCTGCGGCCGGGGGCGGTGGTGATGCATCCGGGCCCCGTCAACCGCGGGGTGGAGCTCGCCCCGGAGGTGGCCGACGGACCGGCCAACGTGATTCTGGCGCAAGTCTCCCACGGCGTTGCCGTGCGGATGGCCATCCTCGAGGCCTGCGCGTGAGTCCTCCGGCCTTTGTCTTGCGCGGCGGCCGAGTGATGGACCCGGCGCGGGGCGTGGACGCCGTGCAGGACGTCCTTTTGCGAGGGGGGCACGTGGTGGCCACCTCGGACCGACCGCTGGCCGCCGACGGCGCGCGGGAGGTGGACGTCTCGGGCCTCTGGGTGTGCCCGGGCTTCATCGACCTGCACGTGCACCTGCGGGAGCCGGGGGATGAGGGCAAGGAAACCATCCTCACCGGGACGCGGGCGGCCGTGGCCGGCGGCTACACCGCGGTGGTGGCGATGCCCAACACGCGGCCCCCCAATGACTCGGCGCTGGTGACCCGCCTTGTCCAGGAGCGCGCGGCGGCCGCCCGGCTGGCCCGGGTGTGGCCGGCCGGCGCCATCAGCAAGGGCCTGGCCGGCGAGGAGATGGCCGAGTTGGGAGAGCTGGCCGCCGCCGGGTGCGTCTGCTTCACCGACGACGGCCGTCCGGTCATGAATGCCGGGCTGATGCGGCGGGTGCTGCAGTATGCCCGGGCGCTGGGCCGGCCGGTCATGGTGCACGAGGAGGACCTGACGCTGGCGGCCGGCGGCGCCCTCACCGAGGGCACCCAGGCCACCCGCCTGGGGCTGTTGCCCATCCCGCGCTCGGCCGAGGTGAGCATGGTGGCGCGCGACCTGGTGCTCCTCGAAGAGGTGGGGGGGCACCTTCACATCGCCCACGTCAGCTGCGCCGAAAGCGTCCGGCTGCTGCGGGAGGCCAAGGCGCGCGGCCTACGCGTCACCGCGGAGGCGGCTCCCCACCACTTCACCCTCACCGACGCGGCAGTGGCCGAGTGGAACACCGACGCCAAGATGACGCCCCCCTTGCGCGGCCCGGAGGACGTGGCCGCCGTGCGGCAGGGACTGGCGGACGGGACGCTGGACGCCATCGCCACCGACCATGCGCCCCACGGCATCCTCGACAAGCAGCTTCCCTTCGCCGAGGCGGCCAACGGCGTCGTCGGGCTGGAGACGGCCCTGCCGTTGACGCTGGCCCTGGTACGCGCCGGGGTGCTGCCCGTGGCCCGGGCCATCGAGTTGCTTTCCTCGGGACCCGCAGCGGCCTTCGGGCTGCCCGGGGGCCAGCTGTTGCCCGGGGGACCGGCGGACGTGACGGTGGTGGACCCGGTGGCGGAGTGGACGGTGGAGCCGCAGCGCTTTCACTCGCGCAGCCGAAACACTCCCTTTGCCGGAATGCGGATGGTAGGTCGGGTGGTCCACACCTTCGTCGGAGGGCGGCCTGTCTTCTTCGAGGGTGCGCTGGAGAAAGAGGAGACACCTTGAGAGGCGCGACCCTGGCCCTGGCCGACGGCATGGTCTTCGAGGGCCGTTCCTTCGGCGCGCCCGGTGAGCGCGTCGGTGAGGTCGTCTTCAACACCTCCATGTTCGGCTACCAGGAAATCCTCACCGACCCGAGCTACGTCGGCCAGATTGTCACCATGGCCGCGCCGGAGATGGGAAACGTCGGCACCAACGCCCTGGACCAGGAGTCGGCCCGGCCCCATGCGGTGGGGATGGTGGTGCGCAGCCTCAGCGAAACGCCCAGCAACTGGCGGGCGGAGCAGTCGCTCGACGGCTACCTGCAGGCGGCCGGGGTGGTGGGCATCGCCGGGCTCGACACCCGCAGGCTGGTGCGGCACCTACGGACGCACGGCGCCCAGATGGGCGTGGTGAGCAGCGAGGGCCACTCGGCGGCGGCGCTGGTGGAGCGGGCGCAAAAGGCACCCGGCATGGAAGGCCGGGACCTGGTGAGCGGAATCTCGGCCAGCGCCCCGTACGAATTTAGCGAGGGCATGCCGGAGATTTTCGGCACCGAGCGCCCGCCGCTCGGCCGGCGCTTCGACGTGGTGGCGTACGACTTCGGCCTGAAGCGGGCCATGCTGCAGCTTCTGGTGGAGGCCGGCTGCCGTGTCACCGTGGTGCCCGCGACGACGCCGGCCGTGGAAGTCCTCGCCAGAAAGCCCCACGGCGTCTTTCTCACCAACGGCCCGGGGGACCCGGCCGCGGTCCCTGGGGCCGAGGCGGCCGTGTCTGCGTTGCTGGGCCGGGTGCCGGTGTTCGGCATTTGCCTCGGGCATCAGATTCTGGCCCGCGCGGTGGGGGGACGGACGTACAAGATGAAATTCGGGCACCGAGGGGCCAACCAGCCGGTGAAGGACTTGTTGACGGGCCGCGTGGAGATTACCGCCCAGAACCACGGTTTCGCGGTGGACCCCGACAGCCTGAAGGGCAGGGCGGTGGTGACCCACCTCAACCTCAACGACGGGACGGTGGAAGGCCTGGACGTACCCGACGGACGCGCCTTCAGTGTCCAGTACCACCCGGAGTCCTCGCCGGGGCCACACGACGCCAGGCACCTGTTCGCTCGTTTCACCCGCGCGATGGCGCGCTAGACTCGCACGGTAGATGGAGGCCGCATCCTACGTGGCGCTTCTGAACTCGCTCTTTGCGCTGGCGAGCCACGAGGAGCGCAAGCCGGACGTGCTGGCGGCCAAGGCCGAGTACTTCCGCCTCACCGGCGAAGTCTTCGAGGACGACCGCAGCTTCGAGATGCGCATGGCGTGCTTTCTCGACTACTACGCCTTCGACTACCGCCCGGCGAACACGGGCCGCACCGCCGCGGAGGAGTTTCAGGTGGCGAAGGTGACGTCCGGGGCCCCGGAGGCTCTGTTGGCGGAGGGCTTCACCCGCACCCTCCACGGCCTCTTCGAGGTGCGGAAGCTGGGGGACGGCTTCGTGCGGCTGCGGGAGCTCTTCAGCGGCGTCGACCATGACGTCACCGAGCGACGCGCGCTGGCCGGGTTGCAGAAGGGCGACGTACTGGAGGCGCGACTCATCCCGCTCGACGGCAGCACGCTGGTGTTCTCGCCCGCCTTCTGCTTCCACCCGCGCGAGGCGGTCAAGGCCATCAAGCGCGAGGTGAAGCGCCGGAAGAAGAAGGAGCCGGAACGCTCGCCGAAGGAACTGGTGTGGGAGGCGGCCAAGCGCGCGATGAAGGTCGACCGCTACCGGCAAATTGCCGTCGAAAAAATCTACGACTTCGAGCAGTCACGGCTGTGAGGGGCCCTCACGCCGCGGCGCGGACTTCGCCCACGTAGACGAAGGCGATGCCCCCGCTGAGCGAGCGCGCGCGCCAGGAGGCGAAGGCGCCTGCTTTCCGCATCAACGCCAGGAAGCGCTCGCCGGCCGGGAAGGCCGCCGCAGTACGGGGCAGGTAGGCATAGGCCGAGCGGTTTCCGGTGAGGAGGCCGCCCGCCCACGGCATGAAGACGCGGGAATAGAAGCGGTACAGCGCGCCCCACAGGCCGCCCGGCTGACCGAACTCGAGCACCACCACCCGGCCGCCGGGGCGCACCACGCGGGCCATCTCCTGCAGGCAGCGCATCGGGTCATCGACGTTGCGGATGCCGAAGGCGATGGTGGCGATGTCGAAGGTGGCCGACGGGTAGGGCAGGGCGAGCGCGTCGGCCACGTCGAAGCGGATGTCGTCCAGGCCGGCGCGGTGGGCCTTCTCCCGGGCCGGACCCAGCATGGGCGCGCAGAAGTCCATCGCCACCACCGTGCCCCCGGGCTCCACCGCCCGTCGCAGGGCGAGCGCCAGGTCTCCGGTGCCGGTGGCGCAGTCGAGGACGGAAGCGCCCGGGGCGGCGCCACTCTCGCGCACCGCCACCCGGCGCCATCGCCGGTCCACCCCCCAGGACAGGACGACGTTGGTCACGTCGTAGCGCGGGGCGATGGAGGAAAACATCTCCCGGACTTCCTCGCTCACAGCACCCTCACGTTGGCCGCCGGCACCGGCCGGGCGTGCAGCGAGCGGCCCACCGCGTGAAGCACGGCCGGCAGCCGCCGCATGAGGTCCTCAAACATGTCCGGGGTGAGGGCCTGGGCGCCGTCGCACAGGGCCTCCTCGGGACGTGGGTGCACTTCCACCAGCAGCCCGTCGGCGCCGGCCGCGGCCGCCGCCAGGGCCATCGGGATGACCAGCTCGCGGTTTCCGGTGGCGTGACTCGGGTCGACCATGACGGGCAGGTGGGTGCGGGCCTTGGCCAGCGCCACCGAGGCCAGGTCCAGGGTGTTGCGCGTGGCGGATTCGAAAGTGCGGATTCCGCGCTCGCAGAGGATGACCTGCTCATTGCCGCCGTCGAGGAGGTACTCGGCGGCCAGCAGCCACTCCGAAAACGTGGCGGCCAGGCCGCGCTTGAGGAGCACCGGGCGCCGCACCTTCCCCAGGGCCTTCAGCAGGGTGAAATTCTGCATGTTGCGCGCGCCCACCTGCAGCATGTCCACGTGGTCGATGAGGGAAGCGAGCTGTTCGGTGTCGAGGACCTCCGCCACCAGGCCCAGCGAGTGGCGGCTACGCGCCCGCTCCAGCAGCGCAACGCCCGGCTCCCCGAGGCCCTGGAAGGCATAGGGGCTGGTGCGGGGCTTGAAGAGGCCACCCCGAAGCAAATGGGCGCCGGCGCTGGCCACCGCGGCGGCGGCCTCGGACAGCTGGGCCGGCGTCTCCACCGCGCAGGGCCCGGCCGCGACGACGAAGGCCGCGCCCCCCACTTCCACCGCGCCCACCGTGACGCGCGTCCCCGCCGGCCGGGCGGGCCGCAGCACCCGCCGGGGGAGTGCGGGGTCAGGCTCTTGGCTGCTCCGGTTCATCAGCGGGGGTTCACGAGGTTCAAGGCACCTTGAACTTCTTGGTGCATTGGTTACCACGCTCGACGTAGAAAACAACACGAAGTGGCCGGACCGGACCAGCGGGGACTGATGGAAGGATTGATGCCAGCTGTCGCGCAGGTGGTGGGCACGGCCCGTCGCCTGGCAGACGACGAGTTCCGGCGTCTGCGCACCGCGCTGGGCCCACTCTCGCTGGCCTGGTGCGACGGGCCGGTGCGCTTCTGGGGAAGCGGGGAGGCCGCGGCGCACGCGGGCCCCAGCGCCGCCGCCGTGCTGGCCGCGGCCAGCCGCGCCCGCGTAGAGGTGAGTGGCCAGGCCCTGGCGCCGCCGGCCCCGTGGTTTTGCAGCTTCGCTTTCGACGGCACCGCGCCCACAGACGGCTGGTGGGAAGGCTTCCCGGCGGCCTGGGCCTTTGTCCCGAGGCTGCTTCTGGCCGAGGGGCCCACCGGGAGAAGCCTCACCGCGTACGAAGCGGTGCGGGGGGAGGATGAGGCCGGGGCGCGCGCGCGGGCCGAAGCCGCCCTGCAGCTGGCGCTGGCCCAAGGGCCCTCCGGGGCCGCCGGCCGGGCCGGGCCAGAGGCAGCCTTCTCGCTGCGCGAGGACGTCGCAGCCTGGCAGGCGCTGGTGGAGCGCGCGCTGGAGGCCCTGGCCTCTGGCATGCTGCGCAAGGTGGTGCTGGCGCGGGCCGTGGACGTTTCGGCCGAGGCCCCCTTCGCTGTGGACGAGGCGCTGGAGCGTGCGCAGGCCGCCGCCGGGGGCGCGGTCGTCTTCGCGGTGCGGGCCCCCGACGGGACGAGTTTTCTGGGCGCCTCGCCGGAGTGCCTGGTCCGCGTCGAGGGCCGCCGCTTCTGGACGCAGGCCCTGGCCGGAAGCGCCGGGCCGGGCGAGGCCGACGCCCTGTCGGGAAGCCCCAAGGAAGTGCGGGAACATGCCGCCGTGGTGGAGGACGTCCGTGTGGCGCTGGACGCGGTGGCCGAGCAGCTGGAAGTCGCCGGCGTGACGCAAGTGTCCCTGGGCTACGTGACGCACTTGGACACGCGCATGGCGGGCACGCTGCGTCCCGGGGTGACGCCGGCCGAGGCCGCCCTGGCGCTGCACCCCACGGCGGCGGTGAGTGGTGCCCCGCGGGACCGCGCCCGCGCCTTCCTCCGCGCGCATGAACGGCTGGCGCGCGGCTGGTACTCCGGCGCCGTCGGGTGGATGGGCGCCGAGGCGGCCGACTTGCGGGTGGCGCTGCGCTGCGCGCTGGTGCGGGGGTGCGCCGCACGCCTCTTCGTCGGTGCCGGGGTGGTGGAGGGCTCGACGGCGGCCGGGGAGTGGGCGGAGACGGGCCGCAAGGCGTTGCCCATGTTGCACGCGCTGCTTGGGGACGCGCCGTGGCCTCGCTGAATACGCTGTGGGCAAGGGCGGTGGTGCAGGAGTTGGTACGGGCCGGCGTCCGCCACGCGGTGGTGGCCCCCGGCTCCCGCAGCGCGCCGCTGGCCCTGGCCTGTGCCGAGGCCGCCCCGGCCCTGGGCGTCCATGGCGTGGTGGATGAGCGGACGGCGGGCTTCTTCGCGCTCGGGCTGGCCCTGGAAACGGGACGTCCGGCGGCGGTGGTGGTGACGTCCGGGACGGCCGGCGCGCACCTGCTGCCGGCCGTCATGGAGGCCTGGGCTGCCCACGTCCCGCTGGTGCTCCTGACGGCCAACCGCCCCTGGGAGTTGCACGGCTTTGGCGCGCCCCAGACGGCGCCCCAGGAAGGTCTCTTCGGCCGCTTCACCCGCGCCGCGGTGGCACTGGCCACTCCCGAGGCCAGCGCGACGGCCCTGGTGCACCTGCGCGCCCTGGTGGCGCGGACGGCGGCCTGTAGCCAAACGTGCCCCCGGGGCCCGGTGCACCTGGACGTGCCATTTCGGGAGCCGCTCGCGCCGGAGCCCGGCGCGGACGTGCTGGGGTTGGACATGCTGGCATCCCAGGGCCGCGAGGGGCCCTTCCTGGCCTCGCCCGCGCCCTTGCGCCAGCCGCCGGAGGAGGCGCTGGCCGGGCTGCGGCGCCGCCTGGCGGCGACGGAGAAGGGCCTGGTGGTAGTGGGCCCCCGCGCGGCGACAGACGACGTAGCCGCGGCGGTGCTGCGGCTGGCGGCGTCCCACGGCTACCCGGTGGTGGCCGACGCTGCCTCCAACCTTCGCTGGCACCCGGGTGGCCGGGTGGTGGGGCACGCCGACGTCCTGCTTCGCAGCGAGGCGTTGCGGACACGCCTGCGCCCGGAGCTGGTGCTGCGGCTGGGGGGCGGACTCACCAGCAAGCGGCTTGGGCACTGGCTGGACGCAAGCGGTGCGGAGACGGTGCTGTTTGCCGAGGACGAAAACCCCGTGGATGCAGCTCACCGGGCCAGCCTCGTCCTGTCCGGGGACCTGGCCAGCACCTGCGCTGCACTGACGGCCTCTGCGGCGCCGCGCCGTACCCCCTGGGCGGAGACCTTCGTCGTCGCGGACGCCCGGGCGGATGCCCTGCTGGCCGAGGCCTTCGCCACCGAAGGCCCGCTCAGCGAGCCGCAGCTTGCCCATCGCGTGGTGTCCGCGCTCCCGGACGGCGCCCGTCTGGTGGTGGCGTCCAGCATGCCGGTGCGCGACGTGGACGCCTTCGCCCCCGGCCAGGCCGCGCGCATTCGTGTCCTGGCCAACCGGGGCATCAACGGCATTGACGGCACCATCTCCACCGCGCTGGGGGTGGCCGCCGCCAGCGCTGCCCCGACGGTGGTGCTCCTCGGCGACCTGGCCTTCCTGCACGACGTCGGGGGCCTTCTCATCGCCCGGCGCGGCGGCTTTTCGCTGACAGTGGTGGTGGCCAACAACGACGGGGGCGGCATCTTCTCTTTCCTACCCGTGTCCGGCGTGGGCGCCGCGTTTGAGCCGCTCTTCGCCACGCCGCATGGACTCGAATTGGCCCACGCGGCGGCCCTGTTTGGGGCGCGCTACCACCGGGTGGAACGCAGCGGCCAGCTTGCGGCGGCCCTGGCCGAGGGGCTGCAGGGCGGGCTGCACCTTGTGGAGGCGCGACTGCCCAGCCGGACGGCCAACGTGGCGCTGCACCAGGACCTCGGCGAGCGCGCGGCCCGTGCGGCGGAGGCCGCGCCATGAGCGTTCTGGCCTATGAAAGCTGGGCCGGACACGGGCCGCCCCTGCTGTTGCTGCATGGCTTCACCGGCAACCGGAGCACCTTCGCCCACCTGCGGGAGCGACTCACCCCCCACGCCGAGGTGGTGGCGGTGGACCTCCCGGGCCATGGCGAAAGCCCGTTCCCCGAGGGCACCACCTTCGCCTCCACCCTCTCCGCTCTGACGGCCCTCCTCGACGCGCTCGGGCTTCCCCAGGTGGACGTGGTGGGCTACTCGCTGGGCGCGCGGGTGGCACTGGGGCTGGCCGTCGAGTCCAGCGCCCGTGTTCGGCGCCTGGTGCTGGAGAGCGGCTCTCCCGGGCTCCGCCGCCGGCGCGACCGGGGCGAGCGCCGGCGGCAAGATGAGGCGCTGGCGGCCCGCCTCGAGGCCACGGGCGTTCCGGCCTTCGTCGAGCGCTGGGAGGCGCTTCCCCTCTTCGCCGGCGTCCGGGCGCTTCCCGGCGAGGTGCAGCAGGCCCTGCGCACCCGACGTCTGGCCGGCAGCGCCGAGGGTCTCGCGCTGTCGTTGCGGCGACTGGGGCTGGGCTCGCAGCCGAGCTACTGGTCGACACTGCCAGGCATCCGCACGCCGACGCTGCTCCTCAGCGGAGCGCGCGATGCGAAATTCACCGCCGTGCTGCGCCGCATGGCGGCGGAGTTGCCGGTGGTGTGGGGGCACGTCTTCTCCGGAGTGGGGCACGCGCCGCACCTGGAAGTGCCCGACGCCTGGGCACGCGAGGTGACCGGCTTTCTGTCGACCCCATGGATTGAACGTCCGCTCGTAGAGAGCGACAGCGGGAGCAACGGATGAAGGCAAGCTGGAAGCAGGCGCGGGAGTACAAGGACATTCGCTACGAGAAGTGGCAGGGCATCGCCAAGGTCACCATCAACCGGCCCGAGGTGCGCAACGCCTTCCGGCCGCAAACCCTCTCCGAGATGAGCGGCGCCTTCGTGGATGCGCGCGAGGACCCGGAGGTGGGGGTCGTCATTCTCACTGGCGAGGGCGACCGGGCCTTCTGCTCGGGAGGCGACCAGCGCATTCGCGGCAAGGAGGGCTACCTGGGCAAGGACGGGGTCCCCCGCCTCAACGTGCTGGACCTGCAGAAGCAGATTCGCAGCCTCCCCAAGCCGGTGGTGGCGATGGTGGCCGGCTACGCCATCGGCGGCGGACACGTGCTGCACGTGGTGTGCGACCTGACCATCGCCGCCGACAACGCGCGCTTCGGGCAGACCGGCCCCCGGGTGGGCAGCTTCGACGGCGGCTTCGGCGCCAGCACGCTGGCGTCGCTGGTGGGGTTGAAGAAGGCCAAGGAGATTTGGTTTCTCTGCCGGCAGTACGACGCGGAGGCGGCCCTGAGGATGGGGCTGGTGAATGCGGTGGTCCCGCTGGCGGAGCTCGAGGCGGAGACGGTGCGCTGGTGCCAGGAGATGCTGAAGCTCAGCCCGCTGGCGCTGCGGCTTCTCAAGTCCAGCTTCAACGCGGCGCTCGACGGCCAGGCCGGCATCCAAGAGCTGGCCGGCAACGCGACGCTGCTCTACTACATGTCCGCCGAGGCGCAGGAAGGACGCGATGCGTACGTCCAGAAGCGCCCGCCGGACTTCTCGAAGTTTCCCCGCCGGCCATGAGTGCCCCTGCGCCGGCGCTGGCGGTGCCTGCGTCCTTTGGGCGCCTGCGCACCTGGCTGCTCGCCGCTCGCCCGAAGACGCTGACGGCCGCGCTGGCGCCGGTGGCCGTGGGCACGGGGCTGGCCTTTGGCACCGGGGCGGGGCGGTGGCCCCAGGCCATCGCCGCCCTGGCGGGTGCGTTGCTCATCCAGGTCGGCACCAACCTCACCAATGACTATTACGACTTTCGGAAAGGGGCGGACACGGCCGAGCGGCTCGGGCCCGTCCGGGTGACGCAGGCCGGGCTGGTGGCGCCGCGGATGGTGCTCGCTGCGGCCGCCGTCTGCTTCGCCGCGGCGGTGTGCGTCGGCCTGTTCCTGGTGGCGGCGGGAGGCTGGCCGGTGGTGGCCATCGGCCTGCTCAGCATCCTGGCCGGCTGGGCGTACACCGGGGGCCCGGCGCCCTTGGGCTACCTCGGTCTCGGCGAAGTCTTCGTGCTGCTGTTTTTCGGCTTCGTCGCCGTGGCCGGCACGGTGTGGGTGCAGGCGCTGAGGCTGCCGGTGGCCACCTGGCTAGCGGCCCTCGCGGTGGGCTGCACCGCGACGCTGTTGATTGTTGTCAACAACCTGCGCGACATGGACACCGACCGCAGGGCGGGCAAGCACACGCTGGCCGCCCGCTTCGGCCAGCGCTTCGCGCGTGCCGAGTACGTCTGCGTGCTGGCCACCGCCTTCCTCGCCCCGGTGGCGGCCTGGGCCCTGGGGCAGGTGGGGGCGCCGGTGCTGCTGTGCCTGGCCGCGCTTCCGCTGGCGTGGGCCCCGCTGCGGCTGGTGCTGACGCAGCAGGGGGCAGTCCTGAACCGGGCGCTGGCGGGAAGCGCCCGACTGCAGCTGGTGCACGGGCTGCTTCTGGCCATTGGCCTGTGGCGGGGAGGGCCGGGGTGAGGCTTCGCCTGCAGATGCGGCCCTTCCGGCTGCTGCTGCGTGCCCCGCTGCGGACTGCGCATGGACGCCAGGCTGCGGTGGAAGGGCTGCTGCTCCTCCTCCGCGACAGCGAGGGGTGGGTGGGCCTCGGGGAAGTCACGCCGTTGCCGGACTTCGGCACGGAGTCGCTGGAAGCGGCGGTGCGCGCGCTGGGGACAGTTCGTCTGCCTGACAGCCTCGACGGCTTCCCCGGGGGCTTGGGCTTCTCCGTCCAAGCGCATGCCCCCGCGACGCGGGCCGGCGTCGAGATGGCGCTGCTGGACCTTCTGGCGCGGCGTCGCGGCGTCGCGTTGGCGACGCTGTTGGGAAGTCCCAGCGTCGGCCCGGTGCCAGTGAATGCGTTGCTGCGGGGGGAGACGGCGGCGGAGGCCGTGCGCGAGGCGAGGGGCGCGGTGGCTTCGGGCTTCCGGACGCTGAAACTCAAGGTCGGCAGTGCCTCCGCGGACGAGGACGCGGACCGGCTGGGTGCCGTCCGGGAGGCAGTCGGCCCGGCCATCCGTCTCCGGGCGGACGCCAACGGCGCCTGGACGGAGGCGGAAGCGCGCGTGCGGCTTCAGGGCCTCCTGGCGCTGGGCCTCGAGTACGTGGAACAGCCTGTCCCTGCGGCGGACATTGCCGGCCTTCGGCGGCTGCGGACGCTGCTGCCGGTGGCAGCCGATGAGGCGCTCGGACTCGAAGGCGCACCGGCCGCGCTGCTGGATGGCGAGCAGGGGCCTGCCGCGGACGTCCTGGTGCTGAAGCTATGCGTCGTCGGTGGAGTCATCGAGGCGCTGCAGCTGGCGGCCCGGGCCCGCGCGCGGGGGGTGGACACGGTGGTGACGGGTGTCATGGACGGCGCCGTGGGACGGGCTGCCGCGGGGCACCTGGCCCTGGCGCTGGGCGGCGACCGGGCCCACGGGCTGGCCACGGGAGCGCTGCTGGCCGAGGACCCCGGCGCCCACCCGGTGGTGGCGGGCGCGCTACAGCTGAAGGACGTGCCGGGCCTTGGCGTCCCGCCGGAGGCCCTCGGATGGTGACTGCCTGCCCGGTGCAGACGCAGGCCGTCCGCGCCCCCCACCAGCTGGCCGTGGTGGTGGACTCGCGGCGCCTCTCCTTTCGAGAGCTGGACGCGGAAGTGACGGCCTGGGCTGGCCGGCTGCATGCGCGCGGTGTGGGGCCGGGCGGCCGCGTGGCCCTCCTCGCGTGGAATGGCCTCTCGGCGGTGGCGCTGCTGTTCGCCGTCCGTCGCTTGGGCGCGGCGCTGGCCCCCCTCAACGCGCGCCTGGTCAGGCCGGAACTGGCTGCACTCGTCGGGCGGCTGGCGCCGCAGGCCCTCCTCGTCGAGGAGGCGCTTCTGGACAGTCTTCCGGAGGGGGAGGTGTTGGAAGCCGTGGCGCGAGAGCCTGCCGAGGCACCGCCCGCCAGCGCAGGGGGTGGCCTGGACGCCGACTGGGCGGTCCTCTTCACCTCCGGCACCACCGGGCAGCCGAAGGGGGCGCGCCTTCCCGTCCGGGCCTTCCTCGCCAGTGCCGCCGCCTCGCGCGCCAACCTGGGCGCCGCTGCAGAGGAGCGCTGGCTATGTAACCTGCCCCTGTTTCACGTGGGGGGCCTGGCCATGGCCGTGCGGTGCGGCGTCGACGGTGCGGCCCTCGTCGTCCACCGCCGCTTTGACGCCGTCCAGACGGTGCGGGCGCTGTCCGAGGAAGCCATCACCCACGCCAGCCTGGTGGCGCGCACGCTGGCCCTGGCGCTGGAGGCCGGTGCTGGGCCGGGCACCCTGCGGGCGGTGCTGGTGGGTGGAGGGCCGGTGCCTGCAGAACTGGCCGGCCGGGCGCGCCGGGCCGGCCTGCCGGTGCTTCAGACGTATGGCCTCACCGAGGCCTGTTCGCAGGTGGCCACGGAGCGACCGGCCGAGGCGGACGGCACCACGGCCGGCCGTGCGCTGCCGGGACTGGCGCTGCGCATTGCCGCCGCCGACGGCACCCCGGCCAGCCCGGGTGAGGCGGGAGAAATTCACGTCCAGGGGCCCACCCTCATGGCGGGGTACCTGGAGGACGGGGAGGCCTCGGCCCGGGCGCTGGCCGGCGGCTGGCTTCACACCGGGGACGTGGGAAGCCTGGACGCGCAGGGGCGCCTGCGGGTGCTGGCGCGCCGGCTGGACCTCATCCTCTCCGGCGGGGAAAACGTCTACCCGGCCGAGGTGGAAGCGGTGCTGGCCGCGCACCCGGCGGTGGCGGAGGCGGCGGTGGTGGGGCGGCCCGACGCCGCCTGGGGCGAAGTCCCGGTGGCGGCCGTGGTGCTGCGCCCCGGCGCCCGGGCCGATGGACTTCTGGAGTGGGCGCGCGGCCGGCTGGCGCGCTTCAAGGTGCCGGCCGAGGTGGTGGCGGTGACTGCGCTTCCCCGCACGGCGGCGGAGAAAGTGGACCGGGCTGCGCTGCGAGAGGTCCTGGCGGCAGCCGGACGAGACGGACGTGAACCAGCAACCGGGAAGAGGGCCTTGTGAGAGCGAGAAGCGTGGCCGGGGAAACCAGCAGCGAAGGGCGCCAAGTTCACGTAGTCTTGAACGCGGTGAACCTCCCATGGAACTGACCGCGGCCGCCAATGAGTTCCTGCGGGCCACCGAAGACCGGCTGGGCCTCGTCCTCAACCGCGCCGGGGGCGGGGTGGCTGCCTCGGACACGCTGGGCAATGCGGCCCGACACCTGTGCATCGGCGGCGGGGGGAAGCGGCTGCGGCCGCTGATGGTGCATCTGTTTGGACGGGCCGTGGACGCCTCGGCCGCCTCGCTGCTCCACGTCGGGGTGGCGGCCGAGTTGGTGCACTCGGCCAGCCTCCTGCACGACGACGTGGTGGACCAGGGCATGTTCCGCCGCGGTCGGCCGACGGTGAATGCCCTGTGGGGCAACATCGTCGCGGTGATGGGGGGAGACCTGCTGCTCTGCGTGGCCCTCGATGAATTGTCCACGCTGGACCGGGCGGTGACGGCCAGCGCGGTCGCCACCGTGGCGGAGATGACGCGGGCCACCATCGGCGAGGTGGAGGCCCGCGGGGACCTCTCCCTGCCGCCCGAACGGCTGCGTGCCATTGCCGAGGGAAAGACGGGTGCCCTGTTTGGCTTCTGTGGCGCCGCCGCGGCGACGCTGGCCGGCAAGCCCGAGGTCGCGCGCCGGTTTGACACCTTCGGGCGCCATCTGGGCGTGGCCTTTCAGATTGCCGATGACTTGAAGGACCTCACCGGAGGCGACCCGGGCAAGCCCCCCTTCGCCGACATCCGTGCACGCACCCCGTCCTTGCCGCTGCTGCTGGCCGCCGCCAGCGACGCCGAGGTGCGCCGGGGCCTCAAGGAACTGTGGGCCTTCGGGTCCATGCCAGATGAGAGGGTGCGCGAGGTGGGTCAGGCGGTCCTCGGCAGCCCGGCGATGGGGGAGGCGCGCGTGGAGCTCCACCGGGAAATCTCCCGCGCCCTGGATGCGCTCGGCACCTACGCACAGGAGCCGGGTGGGGAGCAGCTGGTGGCCTGGACGCAGGCGCTGGGCGAGGCCTTCGTGGAGGGAATTCCAGCATGAAGGGCTATGGCTGGTCCGATGCGCCGATGGTGTCGCCCGGTGACCCGGAAGAGGGCGGGCTGCCGCGCTGGGAATCCATCGCCGTGGAAGCGGTCGGCCATGTCATTGAATTCTGGGGTTTCAAGCACAACCAGGGCCGGGTGTGGGCGCTCTTGTACCTGCGGGCGACCGCGATGAGCGCCACGCAGTTGGAGGATGCGCTCGGGCTCAGCAAGGGGGGCGTGTCCATGCTGGTCCGGGACCTGGAACGCTGGGGAGTGGTACACCGAGTGCGCCAGCCGGGGGCTGGGGCCTGGCACTACGCCTCGGAGACGGACCTGGTGCGGATGGTGACCCGCGTCATTGAAGAGCGCGAGCTGGCCTTTCTCTCCCGCATCCGGGCCGAGCTGACCGAGGCCCGTCGCGTCGCGTCGAGCGCCCCCGGCGTGGCGCGGGACCGGCTGGCCCGCCTGGAACGCATGAATTCCCTGGCCCAGGCGGCCGAGCGGGCGCTGCGTGTGTTCCTGCGCACCGCGCGACTGGACGTCCGTTCCATGCTGGCCACCTTCCGGGACCCCGGCGCGGCACTGCGGGCGCGCGGCTCCGCCCCCCTGTCCGTCCCCCAGCAGAAGTCTTGACAGTCCGCCCGCCGCCGACGTACGACCGCCGGACTTTTTGACGCAGGGCCGCGCTGCTTTCCCCAGAGGAGGAGTGTCCGCACCCCTCAGTTCGGACTTCTGTTTTTCTGGATGCCGTTGAAAGCCCGGCCACTCTGGGAGGGGGGGCCGGGCTTTCTTGTCCGCCCTCCGCCCGCGGCTAGCCAGCCGAACGGGCGCTAGGCCTCGTCCTCGTCGGCGTCTTCCTCGTCGTCGTCGAGGTCGTCGTCGTCCTCATCGTCGTCGAGGTCGTCCTCGTCTTCTTCTTCCTCGTCTTCTTCGTCGGCCTTGGCGTCGAGGTCTTCCAGGTCCTCGGTCTCGAAGGCCATGGCCAGGCTGAACTTCTTCCCCAGCGCCGCCACCTGGGTGCGCATCTCGGTCAGCGCCGCGACGAAGTCCTCGACCAGGTTGGCCGGTGCCTTGGCGTCGCAGCTGGTGCAGACCAGCTTCTCGGAACCATCACTCAGGTCCTGGACGTCGATTTCGAAGGTCGCGTCGCACTTCTGGCAAGTGAAGTCGATGGTCATGGTCGCTCAGCGCTTGTCGAACGGCACATAATCCCGCCGCGGGTGGCCGACGTATACCTGCCGGGGCCGGGCAATCTTCTGCTCCTGGTCGAGCACCATCTCCTCCCACTGCGACACCCAGCCCACCGTCCGCGGAATGCCGAAGAGGACGGGGAAGAAGGCCTGTTGGAAGCCCATCGCCTCGTAGATGAGGCCCGAGTAGAAGTCGACGTTGGGGTAGAGCTTGCGCTTGATGAAGTAGTCGTCCTGCAGCGCGATGCGCTCGAGCTCCAGGGCGATTTCCAGCAGGGGATTCTTTCCGGTGACCTCGAAGACCTCGTCGGCGACGCGCTTGATGACCTTCGCTCGGGGGTCGTAGCTCTTGTACACGCGGTGGCCGAAGCCCATCAGCCGCGTCTCGCCCTCGCCGCTCTTCACCAGCTTGATGAACTCGGGGACCTTGTCCAGGTGCCCGATGCTGCGCAGCATCTTCAGCACCGCCTCGTTGGCGCCGCCATGGAGCGGCCCGTAGAGGGCGGTGATGCCCGCGGCGACCGCGGAGTAGGGGTCCACCTCGCTCGAGCCGACCAGCCGCACGGCGGTGGTGCTGCAGTTCTGCTCGTGGTCGGCGTGCAGGATGAAGAGGATGTCCAGGGCGCGCTCGAGCACCGGGTTGAGCCGGTAGCTGTCGGTGCCAATCTTCTTAATCATCGTCAGGAAGTTCCCGACGTAGGACAGGTCGTTGTTCGGGTAGACATACGGCAGACCCATCGCGTGCCGGAAGCTGAAGGCCGCGAGCGTCGGCATCTTGGCCACCATCCGCATCATCTGGATGCGGCGCACCTGGGGGTCCTGGATGTTCTTGGCCTCCGGGTAGAAGGCGGACAGGGCCGCCACGGTGGAGGCCAGCATCGACATGGGGTGCGCGTCGTAGCGGAACCCGTCCATGAACGTCTTGACGTTTTCGTGGACGTAGGTGTGGTGGGTGATGACGTGGGTGAAGTCGGCCAGCTCCTGGCGGCTCGGCAGCTCGCCATTCATCAGCAGGTAACACACCTCGAGGAAGGTGGACTGCTCGGCGAGCTGCTCGATGGGGTAGCCCCGGTATTCGAGGATGCCCTTGTCGCCATCGATGAAAGTGATGGCGCTCCGGCAGTTGGCGGTGTTGAGAAACGCCGGGTCGTAGCCCATCAGGCCGAAGTCTGAGGGGTCGACCTTGATTTGGCGGAGGTCGGCGGTGCGGATGCAGCCTTGCGAGATGGGCAACTCGTAGGTCTTGCCGGTGCGGTTGTCAGTGATGGTGAGCGTTTCTTTCGACATGCTGTCCTCATTCCCCCGGGCGGGGCTCGGTTGCAACCCCAAAAAAGCCGCCCGTGCATTGTGCTCCAAGGACGGGTCTGGCGCTCGAAATGAGATGCGCACCGCGGGTGCGCAAGGCTTGCGGCTTCTTCGCGGAGGAGCCTATACCCCCGCCGCCCCCACGGGGGCCTTCCGGAGGTCATCCATGGTCGCAGCCGGAGACAGAATCACTCTCGCGGGTGGGAAGTTGTCAGTGCCAGACCATCCCGTCATTCCCTTCATCGAGGGCGACGGCACGGGCCGTGACATCTGGCGCGCGTCCCAGGCGGTTTTTGAGGCTGCCGTGGCACGCGCCTACCAGGGCAAGCGCAAGATTGCCTGGCTGGAGGTCCTGGCGGGCGAGAAGGCCTTCCAGAAGACACAGAACTGGCTGCCCGACGAAACCATCGAGGCGTTCCGCACCTACCTGGTGGGCATCAAGGGTCCTCTGACTACACCCATCGGCGGAGGCATCCGCTCGCTCAACGTGGCGCTCCGGCAGCTGCTCGACCTGTACGTCTGCCTGCGCCCGGTGCGCTACTTCTCGGGCGTCCCCTCGCCGGTGAAGCACCCGGAGAAGGTGGACATGGTCATCGTCCGGGAGAACACCGAGGACATCTACGCTGGAATCGAGTTCGAGGCCGGGTCCCCCGCCAACCTCCAGCTGCTGTCCCTGCTGCGCGAAAGGTTTCCGAAAGAGTTCCAGAAGATTCGCTTCCCGGTCGACTGCGGCATTGGCATCAAAGCGGTCTCGCGCGAAGGGTCCGAGCGGCTGGTTCGCGCGGCGATTCGGTATGGGCTGGACCACAAGCGCAAGAGCGTCACGCTCGTCCACAAGGGCAACATCATGAAGTACACCGAGGGCGCCTTCCGGGGCTGGGGCTATGCGCTGGCGGAGCGCGAATTCGGAAACCAGGTGTACACCTGGGAGCGCTGGGAGGCGACCAAGGCCAAGTCGGGGGAAGAGGCGGCCAACGCCGAGCAGAAGGCCGCGCTCTCCGCGGGCCGCCTGCTCATCAAGGACGCCATCGCCGACATCACGCTGCAACAGGTGCTGACGCGACCGGATGAATTCGACGTCATCGCCACCCTCAACCTCAACGGCGACTACCTCTCCGACGCGCTGGCGGCGCAGGTGGGCGGCATCGGTATCGCCCCGGGCGGCAACATCAACTACGTCAGCGGGCATGCTGTCTTCGAAGCCACCCACGGGACGGCGCCCAAGTACGCCGACCTGGACAAGGTGAACCCGGGCAGCGTCGTGCTCTCCGGGGACATGATGTTCCGGCACCTCGGCTGGCACGAGGCGGCGGACCTCATCATCAAGGGCCTGCAGGGCGCCATTGACGCGCGCACCGTGACATACGACTTCGCTCGCCTGATGAAGCAGGAGGGGCACCCCGGAGTGAAGGAAGTGAAGTGCTCCGAGTTCGGCCAGGCCATCATCCAGCACATGTGAGCGCGCAGGCGACCTGCACCTGGCGGGTCGGCGCTCCCCACACCAAGAAGGCACCATGGGCAAGAAGAAAATCGGACTCATCGGCGGCGGGCAGATTGGCGGCAACCTGGCCCTCCTCTGCGTCCAGAAGGACCTCGGCGACGTGGTTCTCTACGACATCCCGGCGGCCGAGGGACTGGTCAAGGGCAAGGCCCTGGACATCAACCAGCTGGCGGCGGTCGACGGGTACGCCGCGCGCGTCAAGGGGACCACCGACTGGAAGGACGTCGCCGGCTCCGACGTCGTCATCATCACAGCCGGCGTCCCGCGCAAGCCCGGCATGTCGCGCGAGGACCTACTCGAGACCAATCTCAAAATCATGAAGGACGTGGCGGGCAACGTGAAGACGCACTGCCCGGGCGCCTTCGTCATCAACGTCGCCAACCCTCTGGACGCGATGGTGTACGCCCTTCACAAGATTACCGGCTTCCCGCGCACCCACGTGGTGGGCATGGCGGGGGTGCTCGATACCGCCCGCTTCAAGTGCTTCGTGGCCGAGGCCCTGCGCTGCTCACCGCGCGACGTCCAGGCGCTGGTGCTGGGGGGCCACGGGGATGACATGGTGCCCCTCTTGAAGTCGGCCACGGTGGGTGGTGCGCCGCTCACCGGGCTCCTGGCCAAGGACAAGCTGGACGCCATCGTCGACCGCACGCGCAAGGGCGGGGCCGAGCTGGTGGAGCTGTACAAGACGGGTTCCGCCTATTTCGCTCCGGCGGCCTCCGCCATTGCCATGGCCGAGGCCTACGTCCAGGACAGCAAGCGCATCCTGCCGGCGGCAGCCCTCCTCGAAGGGCAGTACGGCATCCGCGGCTTCTTCATCGGCGCCCCGGTGCGCATCGGCGCGGGCGGCGTGGAGGAGGTGCTCGAGCTGCAACTCGACGCCCACGAGAAGGCAGAGCTGGAGAAGTCGTTTGCGTCCGTGAAGAAGACGGTCGACGCAGTCAAGCTGTGAGACGACGCACGGGCGAGTCGAACGAGGAACGATGAAAATCCACGAGTACCAGGGCAAGGAGCTGTTCCGGAAATACGGCGTCCCGGTGCCCCGCGGCATCCTGGCGACCACGCCCGCCGAGGCCGAGCAGGCCGCCCGGCAGCTCAACACCAAGGTGGTGGTGGTCAAGGCGCAGATTCATGCCGGCGGCCGGGGGAAGGGCGGCGGGGTGAAGCTGGCTCGCTCGCCTGAGGAGGCCCGGAAGCTGGCCTCGGAAATCCTCGGAATGCAGCTCCGCACGCACCAGACGGGTCCGGCGGGGCAGAAGGTCCGCAAGGTGTACATCGAGGAGGGGCTCGACATCGCCCGCGAGCTCTACCTGGGAATGACCCTCGACCGGGCCCTGTCTCGGGTCAGCATCATGGCCTCGAGCGAGGGCGGGGTGGAAATCGAGGAAGTGGCCGCCAAGCATCCCGAGCGCATCCACGTCGAATCCGTCGACCCGGGCGCCGGCTTCTGCGACTTCCAGGGACGAAAGTTGGCCTTCGCGCTCGGCCTCACCGGCCCCACCGTCGGGCGCTTCGTCGCCTTCTGCCGCGCGCTCGAGCGCTGTTACGTGGAAACCGACGCGAGCCTCGCGGAGGTCAATCCGCTCGTCGTCCTCAAGGACGGCGGGGTGGTGGCCCTCGACTCGAAGATGAACTTCGACGACAACGCGCTGTACCGGCATGCCGACGTCGCCGCGTACCGCGACGTGGACGAGGAGGACCCGCGGGAGGCCAAGGCCAAGGAGTTCGACCTGGCGTACATCGCGCTGGACGGGAACATCGGCTGCATGGTGAACGGCGCCGGCCTGGCGATGGCCACCATGGACACCATCAAGCTGGTGGGAGGGGCGCCGGCGAACTTCCTCGACGTCGGCGGCGGGGCCACCCGCGAGAAGGTGACGGCGGCCTTCAAGCTGATTCTCGACGACCCCGGGGTGAAGGCCGTGCTGGTCAACATCTTCGGAGGCATCATGAAGTGCGACGTCATTGCCGATGGAGTGGTGGCGGCAGCACGCGAAGTCCAGCTGCGGGTCCCGCTGGTGGTGCGCCTCGAAGGCACCAACGTGGAGAAGGGCAAGGAGATTCTGCGGACGTCGGGCCTGGCCATCACGCCCGCCGACAACCTGCGCCAGGCGGCGGAACGGGCCGTGGCCGCCGTCCGCGGGGTGAAGTCATGAGCATCCTGGTCGACGGCAACACACGCGTCCTGTGCCAGGGCATCACCGGTGCCGCCGGTTCATTCCACTGCGGGCAGATGCTGGAGTACGGGACGGAGCTGGTGGCCGGGGTGACGCCGGGGAAGGGTGGCACGCGGTTTCAGGAGGACGTCCCCGTCTTCAACACCGTGACCGAGGCGGTCCGGGAGACGGGCGCCAACGCGAGCGTCATCTTCGTCCCCCCGGCCTTCGCGGCCGACGCCATCCTGGAGGCCGCCGACGCAGGGGTGTCCCTCATCATCACCATCACCGAGGGCATTCCGGTGCTGGACATGGTGCGGTGCAAGTACGCGCTGCGCGGCTATTCGTCCGTGCGTCTGGTGGGGCCCAACTGTCCCGGCGTCATCACGCCGGGAGCGAAGTGCAAGATTGGCATCATGCCGGGCCACATCCACCGTCCCGGGCGCATCGGAGTGGTGTCGCGCTCCGGAACGCTGACCTACGAGGCCGTCTACCAGCTCACCCAGCTCAACCTCGGCCAGTCCACCGCGGTGGGCATCGGCGGAGACCCCGTCAACGGGACGGACTTCGTGGACTGCCTGAAGCTCTTCAATGCGGACCCCGATACCGACGCCGTCATCATGATTGGCGAAATCGGCGGCAGCGCCGAGGAGACGGCAGCGGACTACATCGCCCGCGAGTTCAAGAAGCCCATCGCCGGCTTCATCGCCGGCGTGTCCGCACCACCCGGAAAGCGGATGGGCCATGCTGGCGCCATCATCGCCGGGGGAAAAGGCACCGCGGCGGAGAAGATTCGGGCCATGGAGGCTGCGGGCGTGCTGATGGCGCCTTCCCCCACCGAGCTCGGAACCACCCTTCAGGCCGCTCTCAAGCGGGGAGCCCGCAGCTGAACTTGCAGTCCAGGAAGGGAACGACACCGCAATGGTACAGGAACGGACGCTGTCCATCATCAAGCCGGACGGCCTGGAGAAGGGCGTCATCGGGAAAATCATCGCCCGCTTCGAGGAGCACGGGCTGAAGCCCGTGGCGATTCGGCTGGCCCACCTCTCGACCCGGGAGGCGGAAGGCTTCTACGCCGTTCACAAGGCGCGACCCTTCTTCAAGGACCTCGTCACCTTCATGACGTCGGGACCCGTGGTGCTGATGGTGCTGGAGGGGGAAAATGCCATCCAGCGCAACCGCGACATCATGGGGGCCACCAACCCGGCGAATGCCGCCCCGGGCACCATTCGCAAGGACTTTGCCACCGACGTGGAGAAGAACACCGTGCATGGGTCGGACGGCCCGGACACGGCCAAGGCCGAGATTGCGTACTTCTTCCGCGAGACCGAGCTCCACCCCTACGCCTACCGTCGCTAGCCCGACGGCTGTCGCCGGGGCCGGCGGGCCAGCCCCCACCCCGGCCTACAGCGCCGCCTTCGTCCTCGGGCTGCGGCGGTGGTTCTGGCCCTGGGCGCGCCTGTGGTTCCGGCCCACCATCTCCGGGTGGGAACACCTCCCGGAGACGCCCTTCCTCTGCGTCGCCAACCACAGCGGCTACGGGGTGATGGAGATTCTGACGCTGCTGTGCCTGTGGGCCGAGCGGTTCGGGCTGTCGCGGCCCGTGGTGGGCCTGGCGCATGACATCGGGCTGTGGTGGCCCTTTCGCCTCGTCGTGCTGCGGATTGGCGGCGTGCGCGCGAGCAGCGCGGCTGGCCTCCGGCCGCTGGCCCAGGGCTTTCCGGTGCTGGTGTTTCCTGGCGGGGACCTGGACGCGCTGCGCCCTTTCCGTGCGCGGAACCAGGTGGTGTGGGGCCACCGGCATGGCTTTCTCCGCACAGCGCGCGACGCGCGGGTGCCGGTGGTGCCGCTCGTCATCTCCGGCAGCCACGCCCAGTACACCCTGCTGCCCGGAGGGCCCCTCATCGCCCGGCTGCTGGGCCTTCGCCACCTCCGCCTGGCCACCTGGCCCCTTCCCCTCGGCGGCGCCGTGCTGCTTGGCGCGCTCGGCCTGTGGCTGGCCGGCCTTCTCGCTGGACCCTGGGTGCTGCTGGCCCTGGGCTTGGCCTTCTGGCCCAACCCGACGCGCATCGACTACCGGTTTCTCCCGCCGGAGGCGCCGCCCGGCGCGGACGTCGAGGGTCCGGTGCTGGCCCAGCGGGCGACGGCCTTGCGCCAGCGGATGGAAGGCGCGCTGGGCGAGCTCGCCGCGACACGCCGGACGCCCTGGGGCTGAGCGTTTTGACTCGGTGGCCTGCACCGTGCGAAAGGCCGCAGGTTGACGTGGACACACCAACGCCACAGTCCCGCTTGGACGTGCTCAGCCTACCGCTGACGGCGCTGACGGCGCTGTTGGTGGACAGCTACGGGGAGCGGCCTTTTCGGGCGCGGCAGCTCTACACCTGGCTGCACCAGCGGGGCGAGACTTCGTTCGAGCGGATGACGGACTTGCCCGCCGCCTTCCGCCAGCGGCTCGCCGCAGTCGCCGACGTCACGCCGCTGGTGGTGGACCTCGAGCAGCGCAGCATGGACGGGACGGTGAAGTACCGCTTCAAGACGCGGGACGGCCGCCTCATCGAGTCGGTGTACATGCCGAGCGTCGACCGGCGGACGCTGTGCGTCTCGACCCAGGTCGGCTGTGCGATGGCCTGTCGCTTCTGCATGACGGGGACGCTGGGACTGCAGCGCAACCTCACCGCCGGCGAGATAGTTGCCCAGGTCCACGAAGTGAACCGGCGGGTGGCGTTGGAAGAGGGGCTGGCCACGACGCGGCCGCTCACCAACCTGGTCTTCATGGGAATGGGCGAGCCGCTGCACAACTTCGACAACCTGAAGGCGGCGCTCACCATCCTGCAGTCGAAGGAGGGGCCCAATTTTTCCCACCGCCACATCACCGTCTCGACGGTGGGGCTGGTGCCGATGATTGAGCGACTGGGCGCCGAGACGGACGTCAAGCTGGCCATCTCGCTGAACGCCAGTCACGACGGCCAGCGCTCGGAGCTCATGCCGGTCAACCGCAAGTGGAACATTGCCGAGCTGATGGAGGCGTGCCGGCGGTTTCCCTTACGCCAGGGGCGCCGCATCACCTTCGAATACGTGCTGCTGCGCGGGGTGAACGACAGTGACGAGGACGCCCGGCGGCTGGTCGAGCTGCTTCGCGACGTCCCGGCCAAGGTGAACCTCATCCCCTACAACGACAGTCCCGGCCTGGGCTTCCACTCCACCGGGGAAGGCGGCGCCGAGGCGTTTCGGGAGATTCTGGCCACCGGCCACGTGGCCGCCTTCATCCGGGCCAACCGGGGCCGCGACATTGCCGCCGCGTGCGGTCAGCTGGCCAATCGTTCAGGGCGAGAGGCTGAGGCAACTGCTCTGAATCACTAGGGCTTCTTGACTTTGATGGGGCGGGGCGCTACACCCCGCCCCCCTTCCGAGGAGTCGTGTCATGGCCGTCGTGCTTCGCCTTGCTCGCGCAGGCGCAAAGAAGATGCCGTACTACCACGTGGTTGCCACCGACTCGCGCAACCCGCGGGACGGCAAATTCATCGAGGCCATCGGTGCGTATGACCCGAACCTCAGCCCGCCCAAGGTGGAGTTCGACCACGAGCGGCTGGAACATTGGCTGAAGGTGGGTGCGACGCCCTCGGAGACCGTCGCTGGTCTCATCAAGCGCGCTGTGCATCCCACCCCGGCGGCGACCAAGGCCTAGGCGGTTTCCGGTGGAGGAGCTCGTCACCTATCTGGCGCGAGCCCTGGTGGACCGGCCAGACCAGGTCGAGCTGCGCGCCCAGGCCGTGGATGGCGGCACGGTGCTGGAGCTGAAGCTGGCCCCAGAGGATGTCGGGAAAGTCATCGGCCGCGACGGCCGCACCATCAACGCCATCCGTGCCGTGCTTGCCGTGGCCGCCCTGCGCCGAGGGGCGAAAGTCCGGCTGGAAGTGCTGGATGACCGGCGAGGTCCGGCAGCGCCTTCGGCGCCGCCGCCCGCGCGACCGCCGGAGTCCTCGTCGGCGGGCGAGCCGGACGCTGGGAGCGGTACCTCGTCCGTGGCCCCGTGAGGGGCTCGACCACGCTGGTGGTGGGCTACGTGGCGCGGGCCCACGGCCTCTCCGGAGAGCTGGCCGTCCGCACCTTTGACGTGGCCTCGGACGCCCTGGAAGGGGTGGAGCGCGTGGTGCTGCGGGGCCGGGACGGCACCGAGCGCGACTTCGCCGTGACCGGCTCCCGCCCCGCCTCGCGGGAAGTGCTCCTCACCCTGGCATCGGTGGAGGGCCGCTCGGCTGCGGAGGCCCTGCGCGGCTCGACCGTCCTGGTCTACCGGGAGGACCTGGAGCCGCCGGCCGAGGGGGAATTCTTCCAAGGGGACCTGGTCGGCCTGCACGCCCTGTCGCCGGAGGGCAAGCCGCTGGGACGGGTGGAGGAGGTCTGGAACGCCGGACCCGTGCCCACGCTGGTCATCCGCGGGGAAGGCGGAGAATTGCTCGTCCCCTTCGCCGACGACTTCGTTCCCTGGGTGGACCTCGAGGCGGGGGTCATCCAAGTGCGCCCCATGGAAGTCCTCGAGTAGGCCAAGCCCTTGCCCCCCATGCGCGCCTGGCACGTGGACGTCCTGACGCTGTTTCCGGAGATGGTCACCGGCTACCTGTCGACGAGCATCCTCGGCAAGGCGGCAGAGCGTGGCCTGCTGCGCGTGACCCCCCAGGACATCCGGGCCTACGCCGAGGGAAAGCACCGTGTCACGGACGATGCGCCCTACGGCGGGGGCGCCGGGATGGTCTTCAAACCGGAGCCGCTGGTGGCTGCCATCGAAGCCGCTCGGGAACGCTTGCCCGGCGCGCGCGTCCTCCTCACCTCTCCGCGGGGCGAGCGGCTGGACCAGCGCATGGCCCGGGCGCTGGCGGCGGACCCCACCGACCTCGTCCTGGTTTGCGGCCGGTACGAGGGGGTGGACGAGCGAGTCCGGGCCTTCGTGGACGCGGAAGTCTCGGCGGGGGACTTCGTCCTCACCGGCGGGGAACTGGTGGCCCTGTGTCTGGTGGACGCGGTGGCGCGGCTGCTCCCCGGCGTCCTCGGCAACGCCGGGTCGGCACTGTCCGAGAGCTTCGAGGAGGGGCTACTGGAGTACCCGCATTACACCCGGCCGGCCGTCTTCCGGGGGGTGGAGGTCCCGGCCGTGTTGCAGAGCGGCGACCACGCCCGGGTGGCCCGCTGGCGCCGCTGGCAGGCGCTGCAGTGGACCAGCCAGCGTCGGCCGGACCTGCTGGCGCGGGCGTCCCTCAGCGCCGAGGACCGGGAACTCCTGGCCCTCGGGGAGGAAGACCTCTGACGGCCCCCTTGCGGCCCGGGGCAGCGGGGAGGGCTTTCAAGAGCTTGCGGGGGCCGGTGCCTTCCTGCTAGGTAGGCCGGCTCCTCCGGGGTCGGGGTCTTCTGCAGCCCCGGGGTGGTGCCATCCCCAGCAGCAAGTCGGAGTCAGCAGCCATGCGCCTCAGCGCCCTGGAATACGTCGAATCGAAGCAGCTTCGGAAGGACCTCACCGACTTCCGCACCGGTGACACGGTGCGGGTCCATTGGAAGGTGAAGGAGGGCGAGAAGGAGCGCGTCCAGCCTTTCGAGGGAGTCGTCATCCGCAAGACGAAGGGGGCCAACCGCGCCACCTTCACGGTTCGGAAGGTCTCCTACGGGGTGGGTGTCGAGCGCATCTTTCCGCTTCACAGCCCCCGCTACGAGAAGATTGACGTCGTCACCCGGGGCAGCGTCAGCCGCAACCGGCTGTTCTACCTCCGCGACCTGAAGGGCAAGGCCTCGCGCGTGGATGTCCAGGAGGAGATGCTGGAGGCAGCCGGCCTCGACGCCGCCGCGCCAGCGCCCGAGGCGGCCCCTGCCGCACCGCCGGAGGCCAGTGCCGCAGCGGCCGAGCCAGCCAAGAAGCCGAAGGGGAAGAAGGCCAAGGGCGAGAAGGCGGCCGGCTGAGCAGCACCGTCGCCGGACGTTCTGTCGTACAGTAGTCAGCCTGTGCACTGGGTCGAGTTTGCGCTGCAGGGAGTCCGCGGTTTCCTCCCCAGCGTTCGAATTTCGCTAAGGCCGGGCTACTGGACGTTGGTGGCCCAAGCGCCAGGTGCCCCGCTGGTGGGGCTTGCCTCGGCCATGCTGTACCCGGACGGCCGGGGCGGCGATGCGGCCTTCGCCTCCCCGGGACAGGAGTCGCGGGCTGCGCTGTGGTTCTCCGCCCGTGACGGGGGCACCTACCGCGTCATGCGCGACCTCGGGCGCGGGGGGGGCCTTCACCGCGTCAACCCCGCCACCCGGGCGCATGACCTCGTCACCGAGGACCCGGCGGAGCTGGTGCAGTTCCTCCGCGGGCAGGTGGGGCTTCCCGCGCGCAGCGTTTACGAACAGCTGTTCACCCTGACGCTGTCGCAGCTTCCCAGCCGGCGCCCACCCAAGCCCGGACGCGCCGCGTCCGCCCGCTTTGTCTCGCCTCCCAGCGCCGTCGCCCCGGAGCCCGTCCTCGACGCCGCGGCCGCCCAGGCGCGGATTGCCGAGCTCACCAAGGAGCTCGCGCTGGCCGGCGAGGTGGACAAGCTCCAGTACCGGCTGGACGGGGTGGCGGCGCAGATTTTCCAGCTTGAATTGCGGGTGAAGGGCGTCGAGGGGATTGACGCGGCCGTGGCCGAGGCCCGGGCGGCCTTTGACGCGGCGCCCTCGCCCAGAAACCTCGGCCTTCCAGACGACGTCGTTGCGCAGGCCCGCAACCATGCGGTGCTCGTCACCAAGTGCGACGAGGCGCTCGCCCGGCTGGAGACAGAGCGGCAGATGGACAACGCCACGGCGCCGCCGGACGCCATCCCCATCACCCGCGACGGAAGGTTCTGGACGGGCATTGGACTGGGGACGGCTGCGCTGTTGGGCGGGATGATGGCATCCGGGCCGCTGCGCTACGTGTCTCTGCTCGACATCCCGGCCTTCGGCCTCGCCGCGCTGGTGGCCCTCAAGCACGTCGAGGACGTGCAGTGGTCCGAGTACGCCGTCCGCAAGGGCGAGCGCCTGGCGGAGCGCGAGAAGAAAATCCGCGACCAATTCGAGTTCGAGACCCAGCCCCTGCGCTCGGCGATGAAGGTGGTGGGGGTCGAAAAGGCCGAGGAACTGGTGGCGGTGCTGGCAGGGCGCGAGGAGCTGTGGAACCGCGTGCTGCAGCTGGAGGGACAGCTGACCCAGGCCAAGGAGGCCCCCGAGTACGTCGCCGCCTCGACCCAGCTCGCCGAGCTCCGGGCCGAGCAGGAGGCGCTCAACGCGCGTCTTCTCGAGCGGGGCTCCTACGTCCGAGACCCCAGCGACGTCGAGCGCGAGATTGCGAAGCTCCGCGAGGGGCTCGCGCGCTCCCGGGCGCCGGCGGCCCCGGCCGCGCCGGTCCAGGCCCGCACGCCGGTACCCGTCGAGCCGCTGGAAGACCCCATCCCGGCGCTGCTCAGTCCAGCGGCGGACCTCCTGGCCCTCGACATCCCGGGCGTGGTGGCACTGGTCCAGGAGCGCTGGGCGCAGTACGTCTCCGCGCTCACTGAACGGCGCGTCGAGCAGTGCGAGGTGGACCTCACCGGCCATGCCTTCGTGCGAGGGGGCGGCCGCCGGATGGGGGTGGGGGAGCTGTCGGCGCGGGACCTGGACTGGCTGTACCTGGCGCTCAGGCTCACCCTCATCGAGAAATCCGCAGGCCAGCACCCGCATGCGGTCCTGGTCGAGGACCTGGCTCCGGCCCTGGATGAGGCCCGACTGCCGTTGCTTGCACGAATGCTCAAGCACCTGGGTTCCCTGACGCAGGTCCTCCATGTCACCGGGCATGCCGTCTTCAGCTCGGTCTCGGATGGGTCCGCCAACATCTGAGCTGCCCCGGGGCGCTGGCCAACCACGGAGGCCCGGCCCTGGCCTCACATGAGAGAAGCGACCGTGCCTGGAACCTTGTTTCTCGTCGCCACGCCCATCGGCAACCTGGGCGACCTGACCGCGCGTGCGACGGAGACGCTGGCCCGCGTGCCCTTCGTCATCTGCGAGGACACGCGCCACACCGGCCACCTGCTCGCCTCGCTCGGATTGCAGAAGCAGACGGTGAGTCTGCCGGCCTTCGCCGAGAAGGCCCGCGCCGGGCGCATCCTCGAACGACTCCTGGGGGGGGAGGACGCTGCCCTGGTGACGGACGCCGGGATGCCCGCCGTCAGTGACCCGGGCGAGTACCTGGTGGCCGAGGCGCTGGCGGCAGGGGTGCGGGTGGTGCCCATTCCCGGCGCCAACGCCGTGCTGGCGGCCCTCTCGGCCTCGGGCTTGCCCACGGGGCGCTTTCACTTCCTGGGTTTCCTGCCCCGCCAGGGCCCGGAGCGCAGCGCCATGCTGGACGAAGTGGCCGGGCTCCGGGCGTCCCTCGTCATCTACGAGTCTGCGCACCGGCTGGGCGCCACCCTGGCCGAGTTGGCCCAGTCGCTTGGAGACCGCCGCGCGGTGGTCGCCCGGGAGCTCACCAAGCTGCACGAGGAATTCGTCCGCGGGCGGCTGACGGAGCTTGCCGCCCGGTATGCCGACGACGTCCCCAAGGGGGAGCTGGTGCTGGTGGTGGAGGGCTGGACGGGGGGCGAGCGGTGGGCCGAGGCCGAGGTGCGCGCCGCTCTGGCGGCCGGCCTGGCCCGCGGCGAACGGCTGAAAACGCTTTCAGCGGAAGTGGCGCGGGCGTCCGGCTGGCCGAGCGCCCAGGTGTACCGGCTGGCCAATGACGTGAAGCACCGCGGATGACTTTCAGTGGCTGGCCGGTGTCGACGAAGCCGCCCCCTCCGCGGGCTGGCCGAGCTCGCGGCGGGTGTCGGCCACCACCGCGTCGAAGGCGGCGCGGTCGCTCGGTGCGAGCGCGGCGCGCCGGGTGGGGTGCTCCTGGAACGGGTCGAGCACGCGGCCGTCCTCGCCCTCCAGCTGGTAGTGCAAGTGCGGGGCGAAGGAGTGGCCGCTGTTCCCACTGTGGGCGATGACTTCCCCGCGGTGAACCGCGTTGCCCCGGGCGACGCTTCTGGGAAGCTCCGAGAGGTGGAGGAAGAGCGCCCGTCGGTGCGGGCTTTCGGTCTCGGTGATTTCGAGCGAGTTGCCGTTACCGCGAAAGAACCAGTTCTTCCGGCTGATGGTGCCGTCGAAGGTGGCCTTGACGGGGCTTCCGACCGGCGTCTTGAAGTCGACGCCCTTGTGGCCCCGCCCGTCGCGGATGAGGGACGTCACCTGCTCGTAGCTGTCCAGGGGCGAGGGGTCGAGGCGGACTTCCAGCTCCTGCCCGTCTGCCAGGTAGTAGCGGGGAAATGGCGCCGTGGCGCCCCGGAAGCGGAAGGTCTCAAAGGTGCGCTGCAGCTTCCCGCTGACCACCCGCAGGGCGTCAACCACGGGCTCCTCGCCGGGCCTCTCCTGGTACAGGACTTCGACGCGGTCTCCCCGCTGGAGGTCAGAAGGGACGCGCATCCACCAGACGAGCAGTCGCTTCACCACCTGGGCCAGTGCCGGGCCTGTCTCCCGACCCGCGGCCTGGACCAGCGCCGTCTCCAGCGCGCCGTCCACCTGCACCGAGACGTGCCGGTGGCCGCTGGCTGGTGCTGCCACCGGGGTGGGGGCCTCCGGGGCCGGGGGGGCCAGCGGCGCGGGCGCAGCTTGGGGCACCATGGGGGCGCTCCTGGCAGGCAGGGCGGCCACCCGTCGGTGCTGGGCCCTCCAGCGCCAGGCGTAGCCGGTGGCGGCGACGGCGGCGGCGAGCAGGACCCAAGGGGCGGCGGGGGAGCGTCTTCTGCGGCGGCTGGAGTCCCCCAACACCGGCATTTTCACGGCCACGGCGTCTGCCTCACTCGTCCGCCTCGCCCCCGCGAAGTCCGAATTCCTTCATCTTCGTCTGGAGGGACTTCCGGCTGATTTGCAAAAGCTTTGCCGCCCGGGTGACGTTGCCGCCAGTCTCCTCGAGGGCGCGGGTGATGAGGTCCTTTTCGAGCTCGGCGGCCCGCATCCGGACGATGTCCTTCAACCCGGTTTCCGACGACGGCGTCGACCCGAGGGGCGCCGAGGGCATGGTAGCGGTGGGTCCGCGAAGTGAGTCCGGCAAGTCCTTGAGGCGAATGAGAGGTCCGTCGGCGAAGAGAAGGACGCGCTCGATGAGATTCTCGAGCTCTCGAATGTTTCCCGGCCAGGCGTAGGCCTGGAGCACCGCCAGCGCCTCCGGCTCGACGCCGTCAATCTGCTTGTTGAGTCGGCGGTTGTACTTCTGGAGAAAGTGCCGGACCAGGGTGGGGATGTCCTCGGTGCGGTCGCGCAAGGGCGGCAGCACGATGGGCACCACCGCCAGCCGGTAGAAGAGGTCCTTGCGAAATCGCCCCGCCTCGATGTCCTCGGCCAGGTCGCGGTTGGTCGCGGCCACCAGCCGGACGTCGACCCGCGTGGTCTTGATGCCGCCCACCCGCTCGAATTCACTCTCCTGCAGGGCCCGGAGCAGCTTGACCTGCATCTCCACCGGGACCTCACCAATCTCGTCGAGGAAGAGCGTTCCGCCATCCGCCAGCTCGAAACGCCCGGGCTTGCTGGTCACGGCTCCGGTGAAGGCGCCCCGCTCGTACCCGAAGAGCTCGCTCTCCATCAGGTCCTTGGGAATCGCTGCGCAGTTGATGCGAATCAGCGGGCGGTTTCGGCGCGAACTCCCCTCGTGCAGGGCGGTTGCCACCAGCTCTTTGCCGGTGCCGCTCTCGCCGGTAATCAACACGGTCGACGGCGTGTCCGCCACCCGGTCGATGATGCGCAGCACTTCCTGCATGGTGGGCGAGTCCCCGACCAGCGCCGCCCGCCCTCGCGCGTCCGAGCGGGCATTCGCCCGGGCGCTCTCGTGGCTGCGCACCGCCTTGGCGATGGCGGCCGAGAGCTCGGTCTGGTCGAAGGGCTTGGTGACGTAGTCGAAGGCGCCCAGCTTGATGGCCTCGACGGCGGAGTCCACCGTCCCGTGGGCGGTGATGATGATGACGGGGACGTCCGGAGCGGTCGCGTTGACGGCCTTCAGGACGTCCATGCCCCCGAGCTTCGGCATGACCAAATCCGTCACCACCACGTCGGCGCCGCTCTTCTCGAGCTCGACCAGCCCTTCGGCCCCGTCCTGGGCGACCGTCACCTCGTACCCGTCCCGACGCAGGAGTGCCGCCAGCACCTTCCGCAGGTTGGCCTCATCGTCGATGACCAGCACCTTCGCCATTCAGAGGCGGATAGCATGCGGGCACGTGGGTTGCTCCGGATAGAGTCAGAAGTCGTCCAGGTGCCCGAGAACTCCGACAGCCTCCCACCCCCCTCGGCCCGCAGCGCGAGCCGCGTGGCGCTGGGAATCCTCCTCTCGCGGCTGGCTGGCCTCATCCGAACGCGGGTATTTGCCCACGCCTTCGGGACTTCCCCTGTGGCCGGGGCCTTCTCCGCGGCGCTCCGCATCCCCAACACCCTTCAGAATTTGCTCGGGGAAGGGGTGCTCTCCGCGTCCTTCATCCCCGTCTACGCCCGGCTGCTCGGCGAGAAGCGCGAGGACGCCGCCGACCGCGTGGCCGGGGCGGTGTTTGGCCTGCTCTCGCTGGCCACGGCCCTCCTCGTCGTGCTGGGGGTGGCCGGCGCCCCCTGGCTCGCTCGGCTGGTCGCCGGGGGCTACGCCAAGAGCGACCCGGTGGCGTTTGCCAAAACCGTCGAGCTGACGCGCATTCTCTTTCCCAGCACCGGGCTGCTGGTGATGAGTGCCTGGTGTCTCGGGGTTCTCAACAGCCACCGTCACTTCTTTCTCTCCTACACCGCCCCGGTGGTCTGGAACGCGGCGCAGATTGGGCTGCTCCTCGCAGCGGGCGGCCGGGTGGGGGAGGGGCGGCTGGCGACGCTGCTGGCCTGGTCCGTGGTGGGGGGCAGCCTGTTGCAATTCGCCGTGCAGCTGCCCTCGGTGCTCCGCCTTCTTGGCAGCTTTCGGCCTTCTCTCGATACCGCGAGCCAGGCCATGCGCACGGTGCTGCGCAACTTTCTGCCGGTGGTCCTCAGCCGGGGCGTGGTGCAGGTCAGCGCCCTCGTCGACACCTTCTACGCGTCGCTGATTTCGGCCCCGGCCGTCTCGGCGCTCTACTACGCGCAGCTGATTAGCGTCCTGCCCGTCTCGCTGTTCGGGATGTCCGTCTCCGCCGCCGAGCTGCCGGAGCTGTCCCGGGAATCCGGCGGGAAGGACGGCGGTGAGGAACGGCTGCGGAGGCGGCTGGACGCGGGACTGCGACGCATTGCCTTCTTTGTCGTTCCCTCGGCGATGGCATTTCTCAGTCTGGGCGATGTTGTCGGTGGCCTCCTCGTCCAAACGGGGCGGTTTGGACCCGCCGAGACGCGCGAGCTCTGGTACCTCCTCATGGGCTCGGCGGTGGGGCTGCTCGCCGGGACGCTGGCCCGCCTGTACGCGTCGGCCTTCTACGCCCTTCACGACGCGCGCACTCCATTCCGGTTTGCGACCGCTCGCGTCCTGGTGGCAGCCGGGCTGGCGTACGTCGCCGTCCGGTACCTCGCACAGTGGCTGGGAGCCCCGCCGCTCGTCGGCTGTGCCGGCATCACCGCCGCCAGCGGAGTCGCTGCCTGGCTGGAATTCCTGTTGCTGCGGCGGGCGCTCACCCGGCGCGTCGGCCCCACCGGGGTGGGCACCGGGCGCGTGGCACGCCTGTGGGCCTCCGCCGGAACGGCCGCCGCCGCCGCCCTCGGCGCGAAGGTACTGCTGGTCCGCCAATTCGGCGCGTCGGCGGCCGCGACGTTGTCCTGGGGCGGCTGGCTGCTGCCCGCGCCGGCGCTGCATCCTGTCCTCACCGCGGCCGTGCTGCTTTCCCTGTACGGAGGGTTGTACCTGACGCTGACGGCCGCTTTCCGCGTGTCCGAGCTGTCCAGCCTGCGCTCCCGGTTTCTGAGGCGGTGAAGAATTCGCCTCCTGGCGACCCAGCCCCCCGGGGCAGCGCCCATGGCCTCCGCGCAGGGGGCCTTCCATCGTTTGACCGGGCGTGAAACCGTCCCTTCAGGTGCGGTGGCGTTTGCCTCTCGGTGCGTGTTGTGTCATAGCCCGCGCCCTCGCGACCCCAGGGCCGGCGCTCCGACGTTGGGGTGTGCCCTGAGGCGCGGCAACACGAGGTTTCAGGCGACGTGAGCGACGAGCGATTTGGAGGGTCTGGTCCGCGCAAGCCCCGGCCCACGTTTGGGGACGTGATGCTTGGCATCCCCGCCGGTCGTGGCGGAGAGCGCGAGGAGCGGCCCCGCAAGGGCCGAGGCCGCGGCGATGGAGCGCCGCGCGCAAACCCTCGACCCGCCCCGGCCCAAGCTGCAGAGGGCAGCGTTGCTCCGGCGGAAGCGACTGCGACACCGGCAGCCAAGCCCCGCCGTCCCGAGCGCCGGCGCCCGCAGGGGCCGCTGGTGGTGGTCCGTCGGGCCACAGGCGTGGTGGAGACACGGGAACTCACCGAGCGCCCGGAGCCTGCGCCTCCTGCCGTGGAGGAAGCGGCAGCCCCCACGGCGCCCGAAGCGGTCGCCGCGGCTGAGCCCGCGGCCCCCATTCGCCCGCACCTGCGCCCACCGGAGGAGCCCCAGCCAGAGGACGGCTCCTTCGCCGACATGCTGGCGGCTTCCGAGAAGCACGAAGTCCCCGTGCGGCGCGTCCGCGTCGGTGAAAAGGTGACAGGAACCATTTTCCAGCTGGGCGCGGACACGGCCTTCGTCTCTCTCGGTGGCCGCTCCGAGGCGATGATTGAGCTTCGCGAGCTCAAGGACGAGGAAGGCATCCTCCGGCTGGGCGTTGGGGACACCATCGAGGCCTACGTCCTCGAGGCCGGAGCGCGCGGAACCCTCCTCACCCGGACCCTGTCCAAGGGCTCCGCGTCGCTGGCCATGCTGGCCGAGGCGCGGACCTCGGGCCTGCCGGTGGAAGGCCTCGTGCTCGCCGTCAACAAGGGTGGCTTCGAGGTCGCCGTGGGCGAGGCGCGGGCCTTCGTGCCGATGAGCCAGATGGACCTTCGATTCGTCGACAAGCCGGACCAGTTCATCGGCGAGCGGCTGAAGTTCCGCGTCACGGAACTCCGGGAGCGCAAGGTCGTTCTCAGCCGGCGTGCTCTGCTCGAGGAAGAGCAGAAGGCGCTCGCCGCCGAGACGCGAGCCAACCTCGACGTCGGCAAGGTGCTTCGAGGGCGCGTGACAGCGGTGCGGGAGTTCGGCGCCTTCGTCGATTTGGGCGGCATCGAGGGCCTCGTCCCCGTCGCTGAGATGAGCCACGCCCGGGTGGGCCGTCCATCGGACGTCTGCAAGGTGGGAGACGAGGTGGAGGTCGAAGTCCTCCGCATCGAACCGCCCCAGCCGACCTCGCCGGACAAGGCCAAGCACAAGGAGCGCATCACGCTCTCGATGCGGGCGCGGCAAGAGGACCCGTGGGAAGCAGCGGCGGCCGCCATTCACGATGGCGACCGGCTGTCGGGGAAGGTGGTCCGGCTTCAGCCGTTCGGCGCCTTCGTCGAGCTGCGCCCAGGCGTTGACGGGCTCATCCACATCTCGGCTCTTTCGGACCGTCGAATCGCGCACCCGCGGGACGCGGTCAGCGTCGGTGAGGAAGTCACCGTGCAGGTCGAGAAAATCGACACGGCGGAGAAGCGTGTCGGCCTACGCCTGGTGCGGGATGGCGAGGTCGTCGGCACGGCCAGCCCGGCACCGGCCGAACATTCCGACGCGGCCGAGAAGCCCACGGCCACTCGAGCGGCGCCAACGCCCCGGCCGAAAGTCGGTGACGTCGTGACGGGGCAGGTGGACCGCATCGAGCCCTACGGCGTCTTCCTGGTCTTCCCAGGTGGGCGTGGCCTCATCCCGGCGAGCGAGACTGGCACCGAGCGGGGCACCGACATGCGGCGCCACTACACCCTCGGGCAGGAACTCAAGGTGGCCATCCTCGACGTGGATGCAGCGGGCAAGGTGCGGCTCTCGATTCCAGCCGCCCAGCGCATGGAGGAGCGGGCCGAGATGGAGGCCTGGAAGCGCAAGCAGCCGCCGGGCGCGGGTGGCAAGGGCTTCGGCACCCTGGGCGACTTGCTCAAGGGGCGGAAGCTTTAGAGGGCAGAAGAGCTGTGCATTCGCTTGACGGATGCTGATCGGGCCGGTACAAGCATCGGCCTTCGACGCGGGGTGGAGCAGCCTGGTAGCTCGTCGGGCTCATAACCCGAAGGTCGCGGGTTCAAATCCCGCCCCCGCAACTCCTAAAAACCAAAGCCCTACCGGCACTTAGGCGGTAGGGCTTTGGCGTTTGTGCAGCCCGGAAACGGGCGCTGTTGACCTGCCTGGGTTCTTAGGACCACGAGATTTTAGAGACTTGCCTCTCGCGGTTGGTATTGGACTGACTGCTGCTTCTGTTTGAATTCGCGCGGTGTGAGGTAGCCCAGGCTCGAGGGGGGCCGCACAGCGTTGTAGCGGCTACGCCACGTCTCGATGAGGACGGTAGCTTCGGACCGAGTACGAAACCACTCGAGACTGAGGCACTCGTCTCGAAGCCTGCCGTTGAAGCTCTCGTCCATCCCATTCTCCCAGGCCTTCCCCAGAGCAATGTGCGCGGTGTCGATGTTGGCCGCGGCGAACCACCGGTGCACAGCAGCCGAAAGGAACTCCGGACCATTGTCGGAACCCAGGTACTTCGGAGCTCCATGGAGACTGACGAGCCGAGAGAGGACGTCGATGACACGTCCGGAGCGGATGCTGCCGGCGACGTCGATGGCGAGGCATCCCCGGGTCCACTCGTCCACGACGGTGAGGCACTTCAGCTGCTGGCCATTGGCGCAAGCGTCGAAGACGAAGTCGTAGGCCCAGACGTGGTTTCGGCCCCTCGCCGGGAGCGGCCTCGGCCTGTTGGAGGCTGCCCGTCTGCGACGGCGTCTACGAGGGACTTGGAGACCTCCGGTGCGCCAGAGGCGATCGGCCCTGTCTGCGCTCATTCGGTGGCCTTCCCGAGCGAGAAACACCTGCACTCGCCGGTAACCGTACCGTGGGTACTGAGCGGCCGCCGCCGCCATCCTCTGTCGGACAGAAGCATCAGCTTTTTCCCTCTTCAATTCGTACTGCAGGCTCGATCGCGCCACGCGGAGAAGCCAACAAGCTCGGCGACATGACAGGCCGCGCTTTCGCGCGAACTCCAGCTGCAGTCGCCGCGCGGACGCGCTCACCATTTTTTTGGAAATCTCCTTCATCACCTCAATCTCGAGGTCTCGGTCGGCGAGAAGTCGTTTGAGTCGGCCATTTTCCGTCTCGAGCTGCTTCAGCCGCCGCGTGTCCTCGACGCTCATGCTGCCGAAGCGCCTGCACCACACGTGTAGCGTCTGCTCACTCAGGCCGAGCTTCTTGGCCACCTCCGCCATCGGGGCTTGGTCGGCCTCGCGGAGAATCCGCACCATCTGCTCGTCTGTGAATCTGCTTTTGCGCACAGCGCCTTCCGGGCGCGCCGGAGAGGCATCGTCTCACGCTTCAACTGGTCCGAAAACCCCAGGCAGGTCATGCCCGCGGTCCGAAATGAAGTACCCAGGTGCCGTCGCTCACAGGTTCAAGGCCGACGAGCTGCAGCTGCTAGGACCAGCTCACGTAGTACTTGTGCCGGTCCCAGAGCAGATTGCCGGCGTGATTGATGCGCCGAGTTTCGAATTGCGCGGGGTAGAGTTGCCCTCCAAGACTACGGCCTCAACTCCCTGGTGACGCGCGAGTTTGGCACCCTGGCAGCCCCTCGATTGAAAAGCGGCCACCACGTCGGTCGTCGGTGGCGGCCCCCCCCGTCTGCCCCCCGGGGCTCCCAATTCTCAGGGCGGGTTCCCGGCCTCTCTAGGGCCTTGGGCGCAACAGGCCCTCGGCGTAGACTCTCAACGCAGTCAAGTCAGGAGTTCAGGGGCCGACACTTGAGTCCTCAATCGGATGAGTTTGCGGGCGGCAGTCTCCACGAACCGCTCCAGCCCATTGCTGTGGGGGGCAACGGGCTCAGTAGCCACCGTCACATCTGCGCTTTTTTTCACGGCGAGGACGAGCATTACGGCGTACTGCTACCGCTCATAAAAGAAGGCTTGGTCCAAGGCGAGAAGGCCGTGCACATCCTCAACCCGCAGCGGCGCGAGGAACACCTGCGCCGGCTACAGGCGGTGCAGATCGACACATCGACCGCGGAAGAGGCAGGCCAACTCGAAGTCTTGGCCTGGCAGCAGGTGCATCTGAGCGGAGGGGCCTTCAACCAGGACCGCACGCTGCGGCTAATCGACGAGATTCGTCACCGCAGTCGACAGCAAGGGTTTTGCCGCATCCGGTTCGTCACACAGATGGAATGGGCTATGGAAGACGGCACCGGTGTCGACGGGTTGTTGGAGTACGAGGCGAGCGCTAACCGCGTCCCGTTCGACGACATGGTCGTGTGTGCGTATGACCTCACGCGCTTCGGCGCCGAACTCGTCGTGGACATCCTGCGAACCCATCCGTCAGTCATTATTGGAGGTACGCTTCAGGCAAACCCCTTCTACGTCCCGCCCGAGCAGTTCATCCAGGAGCTCCGCGAGCGGCGCGCCGCCGCACGGCGCTCCGGCAACTGAGATGAGGGAGCAGGACGCGGGCACCGCCAGCGAGGTCGAGCGCCTCCGCAGCCGCATCAACGACCTGGTGAGCGTCCTCGCATTGCCAGCTATCTGGACCGGGCAGGAGGCCTCGGTGGTGGCGACGGCCCTGTTGGAGGTCATGGTTCGAATGCTGGGCGCTGATTTTGGCTACGTGTGCGTCAGCGATGGGGCGCTCCGGCAGTGGGCTCGACTGGACGCCGTCCCGTCCACCGTCCAGCCAGATGAACTCGGCAAGAAGTTGGCGCCCCATCTCGCCGGCGACTTCCTGAGTCGATTCCTCTCGATTCCGAACCCGCTGGGGGACGGTCTCATTTCGCTCGCCTGTAGCCGACTGGGACTCCAGGCCGGACAGGATGTGCTGGTGGTTGGCTCGCGCCGCCCGGGCTTTCCCTCGGTGCATGAACGTCTGCTGCTGCAGGTGGCGACGAATCAGGCAGCCATCGGAATCCAGGAGGCCCGATACGCCAACGGAATGCAACGCGCCACGGACGAGCTCAAGCGGCATGTTGAGGAGCGAACCTCAGAGCTGGCTTCGGTCAACGAGGCGCTCCAAGCCGAAGTCCGCGAGCGAGTCGACGCGCAACGCCGCATCCATCAGAGCGAGCGCGAACTCCGGCTGCTGGTCGATTTCGTGCCGGAGTTCATCGCCGCCCTGGAGCCTGATGGCGCGGTTCGGCACGTGAATTTGGCGGGCCTGACCTACCTTGGTTGCAGTCTTGATGAGCTGGTTCGCTTGCAAGACGGATGGGCGCGATTTCACCATCCCGAGGATGCCGCTGTGGTTCACCACCGGGTCGAGCGAGCGCTCGCCGAAAGCGTGGCTTGCGAGCTGGAAGTCAGAATGCGCCGGCATGACGGCGCCTACCGCTGGTTCATGATGCGGTACGAGCCGTTGCGTGACGAGTACGGGCGCGTCATCCGCTGGTACTCGACCGGAGTCGACGTCGACGACCGGAAACGCGAAGAGGAACGGATGCGTGCCGAAAACCTCGCGCTCCGGGAGGAGGTCGACAAGGCGTCGATGTTCGAGGAGATTGTCGGCACCTCGGCGGTGCTACACTCCGTGCTCTCGCAGGTGTTCCAGGTCGCCCCTACCGACGCAACAGTGCTCATCACGGGTGAGACGGGAACCGGCAAGGAACTCGTCGCACGCGCCATCCACAGGAAGTCCGCTCGCGCTGCTCGGGCGCTGGTGAGCGTGAACTGTGCCGCGATTCCAGCGTCGCTTCTCGCCTCGGAGCTCTTTGGCCACGAAAAGGGCGCCTTCACCGGGGCGGTGCAGAGTCGGCAAGGGCGCTTCGAGCTGGCGAACGGTGGGACCATCTTCCTGGATGAGGTGGGTGAGCTGCCGGCCGAAATGCAGACGGCCCTCTTGCGCGTCCTGCAGGAGCGCGAGTTCGAACGGGTGGGCGGGAGCCGGCCGATCCGCACCGACGTGCGAGTCATTGCCGCGACGAACTGCGACTTGGAGAAGGCCGTCGCAGAGAAGAAGTTTCGCGCAGACCTCTTCTATCGGCTCAATGTGTTTCCAGTGGAAATGCCCAGCCTCCGAGAGCGCAAGTCCGACATTCCATTGCTCGTGGAGTACTTCGCCCACCGGTACGCCAGCCGGATGGGAAAGAGAGTTACCCGAATCGAAAAGATGACCTTGAAGCTGCTGCAGGCTTACGGGTGGCCAGGGAACGTGCGGGAGCTGCAGAACGTGATTGAGCGCGCGGTCATCGTCTCGGGTTCGGAAACACTTTGGGTCGATGAACGCTGGCTCTCCGGACGGGCCTTGGCCACCTCCTCGAAAGTCAGAGCGCCCCAGCTCACCCTCGAGGCGGGTGAGCGAGAAGCCATCGAGAACGCCCTGATAGAAAGCAGGGGCCGAGTGTCCGGTCCTTTCGGCGCTGCGGCACGCCTGGGAATCCCGGCGTCGACGCTCGAGTCCAAAATCAAAGCGCTTCGAATCGACAAGGGGAGCTTCAAGGCGGAACCGTCCGCGCCTGCCCGTTAGGCGGCGCGCCGCGGCGTTTTTTAGGGCGGCATGGTCCGGACCGCGGCCAGTCCGCCAAGGAAAGTGCCCATTCGCGACCCTCCAACATTCTCACGAAGGGTCGCGAGAATTTCGCGACCCACCGGCGTTCGTGTCGCCCGTGTGCCAAGCGGACGCCGCTGGCACCGCTGTTGCTCCGCCATCCGGCCGTCGGAGATGTTAAGTGACCTATCTCATCCACCGTTCGGAACAAGCCGAAGCGATCATCTTCACGCTGAGCGGTGAACTGGATGCCCTCCACGCGGCACGTCTCCAGGAATTGCTGACCAGGGAAGCGCAATCCACTGCTGGCCACATTCTTCTGGACCTGAAGGAAGTCACCGTCGTGGACCGCGACGGGGTGCGTTTTCTAGCGCGTGCACTGGCCCTGGGCGTTCGCATTGAGAACTGTCCCCGCTACGTGCGCCGCTGGATGGCCGCAGAGCCGGGGAACTCCTAGTCGCGAGACAGCCTGCCGGCGTCTGCCTCAACCAAGCCTGGAACTGCTTGGCACGTTCGATGCTCTGGACCGGTGTCGAGTTTGGGAAAAGGTTCGTCCATGCGTCGTTTTCAGAAACTGGTCCTCATCGTCGTCACTGGCGTCGTCACCTCGGTCAGCGGTAGCCGTGCTCTTGCGCAGACGCCCGAGCAGACGGGACAGCTGCCGCAGCGGTTGCCGGCGCAACTAGTCCAGGACTTCCATAGCGCTTTCGGCGCTCATCACGCGCGCGCTGTCCACGCAAAGGGCGTGATTCTCCGCGGAAGCTTCGCTCCGGACCGGGACGCCTCGAGACTTTGTCGCGCGGCGCTATTCACCCAAACCGCTGTGCCGGTCATCGTTCGTTTCTCCGACTTCACGGGCATTCCGAACATTCCGGACACCAGCATGGACGCAAACCCTCGCGGGCTCGCCATCAAATTCCTAATGCCAGATGGCTCCAATCTCGACATCGTTACTCACAGCTTCAACGGCTTCCCGGTGTCGACGGCCGCTGAGTTTTCGACTCTCTTGCAGGCGATTGGAGCGTCCGGGACAGGGGCCCCCAAGCCGACGGCGTTGGACAACTTCCTCGCCGGCCATCCCAAGGCGAAGCAGTTCTTCACGACGCAGAAGCCACCCCCGGAAAGCTTCGCGACCGCCGCGTACTACGGCGTGAACGCCTTCTATTTCACTACCGTCCAGGGGGAAAGCCGCGCGGTCCGCTACCAATTTGTGCCGGCTGCTGGGGAACATTACTTGAGCGACGCGGCGCTGAAGGGGAAGTCCCCCGACTACCTGATGACGGAAATTCAGGCACGGGTGGCCTCCCAACCCATCACCTTCACATGGTGGGCGCAACTCGCGGAGGAAGGCGACGTCATTGATGACCCGGCGACTGCGTGGCCCGCGTCGCGCAAGCGCGTGCGGCTTGGCGTCGTCACGATTGAGCAGGCTGGCCCGAACACAGCTCAGTCCGACCGCAGCTTGCTCTTCCTGCCCGGAACCTTGCTGCCCGGGATTGAAGTGGCCGACCCGATGCTGACAATCCGCAACGCCTCTTACCCCGTGTCGTACAGCGAACGGCAGCAGTGACGCCCACCCTCGCAATCAAGGAAAGTGACCATGAACGAATCATCTTTCGCAGGAGTTGGCGGCCTCAAAATCTTCACCCGCACCTGGCGCCCGGTGGGGGCCCAGCCCCGAGGTGTGGTGGTGCTCGTCCATGGCTTCAACGCGCACAGTGGCCGCTACACCTGGGTCGCCGAGCGCCTCGTGGCCAACGGCCTGGCCGTCTACGCGCTCGACCTGCGTGGCCGCGGGAAGTCAGACGGCGAGCGCTTCTACGTGGACAGCTTCGATGACTACTCCGCCGACGTAGCCAGCCTGGTTGCGATTGCGAAGTCCAAGGAACCGGGACTGCCTGTCTTTCTGCTCGGGCACAGCGCGGGGGGTGTCACGGCTTGTCTCTACACACTCGATCACCAGCGCGAACTCAGCGGGTTGATTTGTGAAAGCTTCGCGCATGAGTTGCCGGCGCCCGAATTCGCTCTCGAGATCCTCAAGGGGTTGAGCCACATCGCACCGCATGCACACGTACTAAAGCTGAAGAACGAGGATTTTTCTCGCGACCCGACAGTGGTGGCGTCGATGAACGCTGACCCCCTCATCGCCAATGAAGTTCAGCCAACCCAAACCGTGGCAGCGCTGGTCCGTGCCGACGCACAGCTGAAGAAGGGCTTCCCGACCATCGCCCTGCCAGTTCTCATCCTCCATGGCACGGCAGACAAGGCCGCGAAGCCCAGCGGGAGCCAGCACTTCTACGACTCGGCCGGCTCCGCGGACAAGACACTAAAACTGTACGATGGCTACTTCCACGACCCGCTCAGTGACGTGGGGAAAGAAGTCGTGCTCGCGGACATCCAGGGCTGGATGGACGAACGACTTCGGTCGAAGAGGTGATCATGATGCACGCCATCCCTTCCTCCACGAGACTCCCTGCATCCGTTGCCTCGGTAGGGATCATTCCCGCGTTGCGGATCGCCTGCGGTGAGATAAGGCGGCTCAAAAGACGAATACCGTTAATTCGATGTCAAGCGTCGGTTTCCGCCGTGGTAGTTCGGCCTCGGCCGAGCACCGGCTAGGTGGCGAGGACCGAATGAACGAAACAGAGAACAAGCTCAGCGGAGCTGACTTCGTCAACGGCGTCGGCCTATCGCAGGTTCCCGACGGTGCGATGCTGCTGTCGGGCAATGCGCGAACGTGAGGAGCCAAGAGTAGAGCTCGAGACACGCCATAAACGGCGGACACGTGCGTGCATCCAACCCATGTAAGAAGCGGCGCCTCAGCCTTCTGAGTGGGGGCGTCGAACCCGATCCAGACCGCCTTTTCGCTTAGCCTTGCAATGTAGCTCTGATGTAGCTACATCAGAGCTATGCGAAAGAACGCGGTCTATCGGATGCGCGTGCCCAAAAAGACCCTGGCCGCCATCAAGCGGGTGGCCGCCGCGAAGGGTGAGGACGCCTCCGAGTGGGGACGCGCCATCATAGAGACTGAGCTGCGCCGGGACGTCGCGGCGCTCCGGCTCCGTGACCAGCTTCAAGAGTCGAATCCGGGTCGCCTGACTGAAGACGAGGCAATGGACCTCGTCAATGAGGCAAAGCGGGCGACGAGCACGCGGTGATTCGTGCAGTACTCGACTGCAACGTAATGATTACCGCTGCCCTGTCCGCAGGGAAGTGCGCCGAGGTTCTCGCCCGTGCTCGGCAACGCAACGGCTTTGAGCTGGTGTGGTCACCGCCGATCGTGGCCGAGTGTCTTCGCGTAATCGAGTACTCAAAGCTCGCGGGTAAGTTCCGGACCGATCCGCGACTCCTTGTTGAACAGGCCATGGCCAGCGCCCATATCGTGGCGACCGACCTCCTTCCGGAGCTTGACGTCGTGAAGGCGGACCCGTCAGACAACATCTACCTGGCGACCGCCCTTGCCGGTGGCGCGCGCTGGGTGGTCACCGGAAACACCAGGCACCTCACACCCCTCGATGGCTATGCGGGGCTAAGGATCGTCAAGCCGGCCGTGTTCCTCGCGGAGCTCGACGCGCAAGTCTAATCGCCTGCTACCATTTCTCGGCGGTTACAAGGGCGAGGAGGGTACCGGTGTTCGCCTGTGCTCGGGCTAAGAACCCGACGAAACCTTGACGGTTTCTTGACGTAACCAGAGGACAAAAGGGGCCACTGGCGACAACTCAAGGCAACACCACTGACGGCTGAACCCCTTGATTCTGAAGGAAAATCCAAGCGCGACGCCCACCTAGGAAACCTACTCTGTAGCTCTCATAACCCGAAGGTCGCGGGTTCAAATCCCGCCCCCGCAACTCCGAAGAACCCGAAGCCCTACCGTCAGTTAGGCGGTGGGGCTTTGGCGTTTCTGGGGGAGAGGTTTGGGATTTCAAGCTCCGCCACGGCCACCCGCGGGGCCTCGCCCAGCTCGTCCGGGTGAACTCGAGGCACGGGGAGCTTCCACCCACGTGTCACCCCGGAACGGGGGCGAGGAAGTGCTCCACCAGCGCCCGCGCTGTTTGTTCCTCTTGCTCCAGGGGGAAGACGTGGCCGGCGCCTCGGAGGATGACCAACTTCGCGTTCGGGATGAGTCGGGCGAGCACGTACGCGTTCTGTACTGGCACAAGCCGATCCTGATCTCCGGAGAGGACTAGCGTGGGGCACGTGATCTGCTTCAAACGGGGGGAGGTGTGGTGGCCCATGACGGCGCACAGTTGGGCGAGGGCCGCGAGCGGCCGCGCGTGGTCGCTGCGGAGGAACCAGGCGCCCATCACGTCCGGGTTCGCGGCGACGAAGGCTGGCGTCGTCAACAGCCTTCCGATCACGCCCGGGCGGTTGCTCCGCCCGCGCGCCACCACCCTCACGAAGTCCACCATGGCGGAGAGCGAAGGCTTGCGGCTGACCAGGTACGAGGCGTGGGTCGCCCCGAGCGCCAGCGCGCGCAGGCGCTCCGGGTGCCGCAGCGCGAGTTCCTGCGCGATCATCCCGCCCATGGAGATGCCGAAGACGTTGGCCCCGCCGCCACCGCCCTGCCGGGGTGGGACTCCTACCGCGTCGAGCACGGCCACGGCGTCTTCGGCCATTTCTCGCATTTTGAGGAAGCCCAGCCGCGTGCTCGAGTGGCCAGTCCCGCGGTTGTCGAAGGTGATGACGAAGAAGTGTTGGGCCAGCTTCTCGGGTAGCGCGCCCCAGCCGCGCGAGGAGACTCCCATGCCCATGATCAGCAGCAGGGCTGGCGAGGAGCGCTCGCCATAGGTCGTGTAGTGGATACGGTGGCGCTGGCGCGTGGTGAACGGCACTGTGGGGCGGCCTCAGGCATTCCCCGAGGCGGCTCGCACCGCGCCCGAGGGGGAAGGGGGGGACGCGGCAGCCTCGGCGCAAGCGACCAGCTCGGTCAGTGCCTGTGCCATGCGCTCGGCCAGGCTGGGAAGGTCCTTGGCTGCGTCCGCGTCGCCAAGGAGTCCGACGCCCACCTGCCCATTGTAGCTGAGCAATCCCACGGACAGGGTCTGCAGGGCGGCCAGGGGTACCACAGGGTAGCAGGCCAGCATCTGGCGGCCCAGCAGGTACAGCGGGAACTGGGGCCCCGGTACGTTGGTGACCACCAGGTTGAAGAAACGGGTGGCCACCGCCTGCAGCCGCGCCGACTGGATGAGCAGCGTGGGCGGGGCGAAGTCCGACAGCCGGGTCAGCGCCATGGCGCCCATCACCTGGCCGCTCTCCTTGAGGCCCTTCATCGACTCGCGCACGCGCTCGAGCTGCCGGCGCGGGTCCGGCTCGCCGACCGGGAGCGCGCAGAAGGTGGGTGTCACCTGGTTGCCCAGCGTCTCTGAGCCGCGCGCCGTCGCGCCGCGCACGCTCACCGGCACCATGACCCGCAGGTCGGGCCCCACCGTCTCCCCTCGGGCCAGGAGCAAACAGCGCAACGCCCCCGTCACCACGGTGAGGAGCACGTCGTTGACCGTCCCGCCCACCGCGGCCCGCACACGCTTGATGTCCGCGAGCGACAGCTGAGCGGTGCAGAAACGGCGGTGCGGCCCGATGGGCACATTGAGCGAGCTGCCCGGCGCCTTGCCCATCTGCGCGAGCCCGAGCAGTGGCTTCACGCTCCCCGCCAGCATTGCCACCAGGGTCCGGGCGTCGGAGCCCGGCTTGAGCGCCAGATCCAAGGCCATCTTCACCGGGTGGGTGAGCTGCTGCTCCACCGAGGCGCGCAGCAGCGCGAGGCGGCTCGGCGCCGGCCGCGGAGTCCATGGCGCGCTGGGGGGCGGGGTCTCGGGGACGGCCTCGCTGTCCATCAGTACCGACGCGATGTCCATGCCAGAGATGCCATCGACCATGCAGTGGTGTGTCTTGGTGACGATGGCGAAGCCGCTGCGCTCCTTCCCCACGCCCTCGATGAGCCACATCTCCCAGAGCGGCTTGCTGCGGTCGAGCTGTTGTGCCATCAGCCGGCCCGTCAACTTGAGCAGCTGGGCCTCGCTGCCGGGAGAAGGCAGGGCGGTGTGACGCACGTGGTACTCGAGGTCGAACTGGGCCTCGTCCACCCATACCGGGCGGCCTTGTTGGAAGGGCACCCACGCCAGGCGCTGGCGATAGCGCGGGACGCGCGCGAGGCGGGACTCGACGAGCCGCAGCAGCTCGTCGTACTGCGGAGAGGGACCCTCGAACAGCGCGAGCCCGCCCACGTGCATGTGCGCGCTGCGGTTCTCCAGGTTGAGGAATGCGAAGTCCAGACTGCTCAAGCGCTCGAACCACGCCACGGCGGCAGCTTGTCACAACCGTGGAACGTTGGCAGTGGCAGGGAGGTTGCACGGAGCAGCAACCTCAAAGCCGCGTGTCCTTCGCTTCCTCTGGGTGGAGCGGCCGTGGACGCAGCAGCCCCCGCGCTCGCGCCGCGCCGGACCCGCGCAGCAAACGCGGTCGGGGCGACCCGTTCGGCAGCTCGCTTGTGAGCGCGCATGCATCGTGACAAGAGAAGACCTGAGGCACCGAGGGCGAGGTGGACGCATGAACGCGAGCGAACTGGCCGCCGCCGAGAGGCCGCTTGTCTTGCGGCGGAATGACCGTGGGGTGGTGACCCTGACCCTCAATCGGGGTGAACGCTTCAATCCGCTTTCGACCGCGATGATCGCGGCGCTGGAAATGGAGCTCGACGCGCTCCGGGGGGACCGCACGGCGCGCGTGGTGGTGCTCGCTGGAGCGGGGAGAGGTTTCTGCGCCGGCCACGACCTCAAGGAGATGCGCGCGCACAGCGGCGACAAGCCGTGGCAGCAGAAGCTCTTTGCGGATTGCAGCCGGATGATGGTCAAGATGACTGAGATCCCTCAGCCAATCATTGGCCGCGTGCACGGTATCGCCACGGCGGCGGGATGCCAGCTCGTGTCGATGTGCGATCTCGCGGTGGCATCGGACGAGGCGCGCTTTGCGCTGCCCGGGGTCAACGTCGGGATCTTTTGCTCTACCCCCGCCGTCGGTGTTTTCCGAAACATCGGCCGCAAGCGCTCGATGGAAATGCTGCTCACGGGCGAGATGTTCGACGCGCAGACCGCCCTCGGCTGGGGCCTCCTGAACCGAGTGGTGCCCTCTGGGTCGCTCGACGCCGAGGTGTCACGCCTGGCGGGCATCATCCTGGCCCGCAGCGGGAAGGTGGTCGCGACCGGAAAGCGCGCCTTCTACCGACAGATCGACCAGCCGCTCGAAGGGGCCTATGCGACGACCAGTGAGTCGATGACGCTCAGCATGCTCGAGCCGGACGCTACCGAGGGGATCGACGCGTTCATCGAGAAGCGACCGGCCCGGTGGCCGGAGCGGTGAATGGCGGGCTGGCGGCGTCCGCGCGCGAGACGCTCGGCAGCGTCGCCGCATGTCCAAGCGAGGAGACGTGGTGACGAAGACGACGCGCAACCACGTCCACGATCTGCGTGGGGCGAGCCGCCTGGCGATCGAGGCGACCCGGAGCGTCACCAATCTGGTCGAGGCCATGCACCTCACCATCGGCGGGGGGCCCGCGGTCCTCGGCCGGCCGCTCGAGGCCCCGACCCGCGCCCTCACCGGCCTGGTCTACGGAAGTATCCGCGGCGTGACCAAGCTGATAGGTGCCAGCATCGACCGCACGCTCGCGCAGCTCGCGCCGCTCGTCCGCGAAGGCGCACCCGGGCCCGAGCGGGAAGCCGTGCTTGCCGTGCTCAACGGCGTGCTCGGTGACTACCTGACCGCAACGGGCAACCCGCTCGCGATCCAGATGCAGCTACGCCAGGGGGGCCATCCGCTGGAGCCCAGGCGACGGGCGCTGCGCGCGCTCCTTCCGAAGGCCGGGGGCAAGCTGCTCCTGCTGGTCCACGGCTCCTGTCTGAACGACCGGAAGTGGCTCCGGCTGGGCCACGACCATGGCGTCGCGCTCGCACGCGACCTCGGCTACACGCCGGTCTATCTCCTCTACAACAGCGGCCTGCACATCTCGACCAACGGGCGCGCCTTCGCGGCGCTGCTCGAAGAGCTCGTCGCCGAGTGGCCCGCGCAGCTCGACGAGCTGGTGATCGTCGGCCACAGCATGGGTGGGCTCGTGGCGCGCAGCGCTTGCCACTACGCCGAGGCCGCGGCACACCACTGGCGGACGAGGCTGGACAAGCTGATCTGCCTTGGCTCGCCCCACCACGGCGCGCCGCTCGAGCGCGGCGGCAACTGGATCGACCTGCTGCTCGGCGTAAGCCGGTACAGCGCTCCGCTGGCGCGGCTGGGAAAGATTCGCAGCGCCGGCGTCACGGACATGCGCTTTGGGCTCGTCCTGGACGAGCACTGGGAAGGCCGTGAGCGGTTCGCGCACGGCGGGGACCCCCGGAGGACGCTGAGGCTGCCAGAGGGTGTGGAGTGCTGCGCCATTGCCGCGAGCACGGCACCCGGCCCCCAGCGGAAGCTCCCCGGCGACGGCCTGGTGCCGGTGGACAGCGCACTCGGGCGGCACCGCAAGCCGGAGCTGACCCTGGCGTTCCCCGAGGCGCACCAGTGGATCGGCTTCGGGATGGGCCACTTCGAGCTGCTCAACCGGGCCGAGGTTTACGCGACGCTCAGGCGCTGGCTCCACTGAGCCAAGGCCCGCTTCCCGGGTGGGCGGCGGCGCCCCGCGAGAGCGTGCGGCCAAGCCGCTTCCCCGCCGCTTCGATGAGGGCGGACACGTGCCCACCGGAACCCGAAGTAAGGGGCAACCTCAACTCATCGCGCCCGAAGAGTAACGTGCGCCGTTTGCAGCCGCCCGGGCCGAGATTGTCTTCGCCATATTTCTCGCTGAGGTCCTTCAGTTCGGAGGAGGCGCAAATGTCACGCTGACGGTGGTGCCTCCGTCGGTGCTGTCAAGCGGTGCGAGCGTGGCGGTGAAGGAACCGCTCGGGAAGGGCCAAATTTCCGCTTGGTCGCCGAGGTGGTATCGGACTTCGTATGCACCGAGGTACAGGGAGTTGAGCCCGCTGAACCCTGGTCCGGGTGAGGTGATGGTCAACTCGAAACCGCTTGCGTTTCCCCAGGCGTCAGCAGACGACTCGCTTGTGTAGATGACTGCCAGGAAACTGGCAACGTCGCCGATAGTGAAACTGCCTGCATCGAGGGCTACGCCCGGAAAGTAGGCGTCGCAATAGAACTGTGGGTCGCCTGGGCCAATCTTCACGCCTCTAACAGACAACTCCAAAGCGGGTCCGCCGTCGGGCAAAGTGCTCCGACCGACCCCTGCGGTGACGGCCACCACGGCGCCCCCGAACGTCGCGGTGCCGATTGACGCTCCAGCGTCGTACACGGCGTTCGGCCCACCACCATTGCTCGTGGTGCAGCCGACAAGGAAGGTAACCGCGAATACGGTGAGAATCTGAAGCCGCATAGGTCAGACCGTTCCCCCCCATCGCCTTGAATCAGCGACAGTCGTAGCAGATTCGGCCGAGGAGGCCGACGGCCGACTTAGTACTACTTAGTCGGTTGAATTGACGTGGATCAGACGGTGTGATCTACGGGTCGAGATGAATCGACGAGAGCTTAGGCAACTCGACCGAGAGCTGCGCGAGTACTTGGAGTCGATGACGGCAGGGATGGGGCGGCGGGAGCGCCGCACCTCGATGGCGACCTATGTCACCGGCCTACTCTTGGACGGTGAGCGCAAGAGCATCGAGCCGATTGCGGCTCGACTCGTCGACGACCCCGCAGAGACCGAGGCCATGCGACAGCGCCTCCAGGAATGCGTCGTCATCAGCGCTTGGTCTGACGCAGAGATCTGGACACGTCTGGGTCGAAAGCTCGACACCGAACTGCCTGAAGTCGAAGCGTTTGTCATCGATGACGCGGGTTTTCCGAAGAAAGGAATCCACTCGGTTGGAGTTGCGCGTCAGTACTCAGGAACGCTGGGGGGCGTCGACAACTGCCAGATTGCGATGAGCCTCCATCTGGCCGGCGAGCGCGGGAGCGGCTGCATTGGGATACAGCTCTACTTGCCGGAGCATTGGGCAAAAGACCCTGCGCGGCGGAAGAAATCAGGTGTCCCCGAGGACATTTCCTTTCAGGAGAAGTGGCGCATGGCCCTGGGGAAACTGGACGGAGCGCTGGAATCCGGCGTCCGTAAACACATTACCCTCGCTGACGCCGGGTACGGAGACATAGGCGAGTTTCGGGCTGGCCTCGACGAGCGCGGACTCGAATATGTATTGGGGGTGAGCAGTCAGGCGATGGTGTGGCCACCCGGGAGTAGGCCGACGCTCCCGAAAAAGAAACCCATCGGCCGGCCTCCCACCAGCCACAGAGATGAAAAGCATCCACCCATCTCGATGGCCGACCTCGCCAAGCGGCTTCGGTACCGGCAAGTGAATTGGCGCGAAGGCTCGCGCGGCTGGCAAGCATCGCGTTTCGCTGCGGCTCGCATCCGTACGGTACACAAGCACAGCCATGGCGAGCCACCCGGCAAAGACCAGTGGCTGCTGTGCGAATGGCCGGCCAAGGAACCTGCCCCAACGGAGTACTGGCTGTCGACACTCCCGGCGAACGCTCCAGTGCGGGAACTGGTCCGCCTCGCGAAACTCCGATGGCGTATCGAGCGCGACTACCGGGAAATGAAACAGGAACTCGGCTTGGACCACTTCGAAGGGAGGACGTGGCGTGGCTTCCACCATCACGCAACGCTCTGCGCCGTCGCGCATGGCTTTCTCGCGCTCCGTCGAGCGCTTTCCCCCCCGGAGCAGACGGCATTGGACGCTGCCGATGGTCCGCCGCCACCTCCAGCAGGTGCTCCTGCGCTGGGTCGGCTTCTGCCCGCTGTGCCGTCAGCCCCTTGACGTGGCCGCCCCACCACGCGGACCCTCTCGGATGTGAGCAGGTGGTACTAGGCCGGGTTCGTCTACGTTGCCTTCGTCATCGACGTCTTCTCGCGGTCCATCGTCGGCTGGCGCGTCTCCAACTCGCCGCGTAGCGACCTAGCGCTCGACGCTCTCGAGCAAGCCCTTCACGCGCGCCCTGGCTGCGACGAACTCGTCCATCACAGGGATCGCGGATCGCAGTACCTGTCCATTCGCTACACCGAGCGGCTCGCCGAGGCGGGGATCGAACCCTCTGTCGGCACGGTCGGCGACTCGTACGACAACGCGCTCGCAGAGACGATAATCGGACTCTTCAAGACCGAGGTCATCCGACGCCGCGGGCCATGGCGGCACATCGAAGCGGTCGAGTTCGGCACCCTGCAGTGGGTCGACTGGTTCAACAACCGGCGGCTGTTGGAACCCATCGGCTACGTGCCACCCGCCGAATTCGAAGAGGCATACTATCGCAGTCAGAGCACCCCAGCCGTGGTCGCTGAACTCATGTAACCGAGTCTCTGGAGAACCCGGGGCGATTCATGTACGCGCTGAGCTGGCACATGTGGCTTCCAGGAAACTGCGAGTCGCAGAGTGCGTGCATCCCTTCTCGACCACCGACTCCTCCGATTGTAGGGCTGGAGTACCCAGCAAATGAGGCTGCATATTCGCCGACTCCGGCTGGACCGCGCGGACCTTGTCCACCGGTCGGTCCCATAGGTCCAGGCGCTCCTTGGGTTCCCGGGTCGCCCTTGCTCGTGCTACTGCCGCCCACACCGGAACGAGTGCTGAGGTTCGAGGCAACCGTTTCAACCCACATCTGTCGAACTCCGTGAAGGTTTCCATGCTGGCCCGATTTGTTGCTCCTCTCGCCTTGACCTTCGCTGCGAGCGCTGCGCTCGCCCAAGGTCCCGTTCCCAATACCTCGCCAGTGCGTGGCCGAGCTGAGATTCGGCTGACCTATTTGGGGAACGCGGGCTGGGAGATTTCCGATGGGAAAACCAACGTCCTGGTGGATCCGTTCGTCACCCAGTTCCGGAGCAACCGCGAGGCGAAACCCGGGCAGGTCGAACCACCACCGCGGCCCTCGCTCGAAGAAATCGTCACGCCAGATGCCGAGGGAATCAACGCGAAGATCCATCGTGCCGATTACATCCTCGTGACTCACGGGCACCCGGACCACGCTCTTGACGCTCCGTATATTGCGAGAAGAACCGGTGCGGTGATCATCGGGAGGGAAACCACTGCAAACATTGCTCGCGCTTACGACGTGCCAGAGTCTCAGCTCATCACCGTTCGCGGCGGAGAGGATTACGACTTCGGTGCGTTCTCTCTGAGAGTGATCCCCAGCATCCACACTGCTCTTGAGCACAAACACTATTTCAATGGCTCCATGGCCGGAGACGCGCCACGCGGATTGAGGGCGCCGCTTAAGTTCGGGAACTTCGTTGAAGGGGGTAGCGTGGCGTACTTGCTGCGGCTCGCCGGCCACCAAGTGCTCATCATGGGTTCGATGAACTACATCGAACGCGAGATGGAGGGGCTGCGGCCCGACATCGCACTGGTGGGCGCGAACGCTCAACGTCGGGAAATCTACGAGTACGCTGGCCGGTTGATGCGCGCGTTGGGATATCCACCCCTCGTGATGCCGACACATTGGGACGCGTACGGTTGGGCTCCGGCGCAAGCGCAGGCGCGAGCTGAAGCACAGCGATTTGCCGACGAGGTGAAGGCGGCTTCGCCCAATACGCGGGTCATCATCCCCAAGCATTTTGAGCCCATTTCTGTGCCGTGATGTGAGTCCGGCAAGGCGCTCAAGCGGAAAAGCGCCTCTCCTCAGGACGTCCGGGAGCGCTTTGAATCGCCCCGGGTTCTCGGAGGCTCTAACCCTTGAGAAGGAAGACGGAGCAAGTAGCCGATGGACGTCCGCGAGCGGGCGCTTCGGTTGGTCTTCGAGCAGCGTAGCCGGAGCCCACCGGGCGTAGCCTGGACTTTGGCCAGGCGCTGTGTTCAGGCGGCCCGCTTGGGCCGAAGAACGCGGACCGTTGCTGAGCCGCGTGACGAACTCACCAGCGCGCGGAACGTGGTCTGTGGCAGTCCGAAAAGGGTGCCCCCCGCAACTTTTTTGTCGACTCCGGCAGGCGGGTTGAGCGACAGCGGTACGCGACGGCCCGGCCTATTTTACCCCTGCGCCGCTCGCAGTCTCAGCAACTCGACGGAGCCAGCACCACGGGGAAGCGCCAGCTCAGCCACCAGGACGCCACGTGTACATTGCACGCCCCCGCAACTGAAAAACCTCAAGCCCTCTCGGCATTTGCCCAGGGGGCTTTTGACCTTTGGGGCTGTTTGCCGGACCATCGGGTTAACAACCCGAACGGCGCAGCGTCGGCTCCCGCCACCGCGACCGAAAACTCAAGTCTCCCGGTCTTTGGCGACGCGCTGTTTATTGTTCAGCTCCCGCCTTCAAACGTTGACCGTTTCCGGACGTAAACGGGCACAGAAGGTGACGAGCGGCGCCCTAGACAGCGATGGGCTCCGGTGACGGCTTCGGTCTTGTCGTCGAGGGCGGCGACGACCTCGTCGGGGTTCTCTTCCGCGGAGCGAAGAGCCAGGCGGCAGACGACGAGATCGACGACTTCACGAGCGTCCCACGCGCGCGCCCAGGGCGACGAGAAGCTCGTCCAGTTGCTCGAACGCCTCGAGCGTCCCAGCCTCCACTCCGGAGGCGCGGGCGCCGTCGAGAGCTTCCTTCGAGGGATGGAGCTCGTGCACGACCAGCAGCGTCTTGCCGCCGTTTTCCTCGAAGGTCACCGTGGTGACGGCCCCACCGTCACCGCCTTCCTCGTTGGTCCAGACGATGCGCGAGTGCGGTGTTACCTCGAGGTACCTACCGTAGAACGCCATGGGCTCTGAGGCACCGTGGCCAAACACGAAACGGTACGTGCCCCCGACACGAACGTCCGCCTCGCAGGAAAGCAGGGACAGGCCTGTCGACCTCGGTGCCCACCACCGCTTGAGCAACTCGGGCTTGGTCCACGCCTCGAACACGATGCGCGCCGGGCCGTTGAAGGTTCGCGTAACGACTAGCTCACGCTCGGACTTCCGTTCCACCGTCGTGCGGTTCTTCATGGGGGTGGGCTCACTTTCTCTTCTTGCGTCCATCGACCTTCTCCTTTCGTTTCAGTTCCTCGACAACCTTGTCCAACTCGTCGAAGCGTGCGTCCCAGAGCTGGCGGTACCTCTCGA
>JADGRA010000029.1 GCA_017881265.1 Myxococcaceae bacterium
CTGTCCGGGGCCCGAGGCCCTCGAGGAGGGTGGGCTCCACGAAGAAGCCCTCCTGGCACCGGCCCTTCACCAGGGCCCGCTTTCCGCCGCACAGCACCTGGCCGCCCTCGGCCCGGGCGACGTCCAGGCAGCCCAGCACCTTGTCCAGGTGGGCCCGACTGACGAGGGCGCCCTGCTGCGTGTCGGCCTCCAGGGGGTCGCCCACCCGCAGGGCCCGGGCGCGCTCCACCAGTGCGTCGCGGAAGCGCCCGTACAGCGACGCTTCGACGAGGATGCGTGAGCCGCAGAGGCAAATCTGCCCCTGGTTGGTGAAGGCCGAGCGCAGCGTCGTCGCCACGGCCGCTTCGAAGTCGCAGTCGGCGAAGACGAGGGTGGGGTTCTTCCCGCCCATCTCCAAGGACAGCTTCTTGAAGGCCGGGCCCGCGGTGCGCGCAATCTCCGCCCCGGTGCGGGTGCTGCCGGTGAAGGAGATGGCCTTCACCCCTGGGTGCGCCGTCAGGGCGGCCCCCACCTTGGGGCCCAGGCCGTGCACCAGGTTGAGGACGCCCGGCGGCAGTCCCGCCTCGGCGGAGAGGCGGCCGAGCCAGTCCGCCGTCACCGGTGTCACCTCCGAGGGCTTGGCCACCACGCAGTTTCCCGCCGCCAGGGCGGGCGCCACCTTCCAGCTGAGGAGGTAGAGGGGGAGGTTCCACGGGGAGATGCAGCCCACCACCCCCAGCGGGTGCCGCAGCGTGTAGTTGAGGGCCCTCCCCTCCATGGGGTGCGCCTCGCTGGCGAATTGGCTGGCCGCGTCGGCGAAGAAATCGAAGTTGGCCACCGCCCGGGGAATGTCCAGGGAGGTGGCCAGCGACAGCGGCTTTCCGGTGTCGACCGACTCGGCGTAGGCCAGCTCCGCTGCCCGGGCGCGCAGGGCGTCCGCCAGTCGGTGCAGGGCCCGGGCCCGTTCCGTGGCCGGAGTGCCCGCCCAGGCGGGGAAGGCCCGCTCGGCCGCCTGCACCGCGGCAGCGACGTCGGCGGCGTCAGAGTCGGGGAGGGTGCCGGAGGCCGCCCCGGTGGCCGGTTCCCAGTTGTCCAGCGTCGCGCCGGAGCGCGCCGGCACCTGCCGGCCGTCAATGTGGTTTTGGACGGTCAGCATCGCCCACCCGCTGTCCTAGCATGCGGATGGCCGCAAGACGCCTCCGCCCACCCCGGGGGGGCTAGTGTAGAAGCAGACGCCCCCTCTTGGGGCGCACGCCCACGGGGGCCCGCCGGAGAGGAACCGCAAAGGGATGGTCCTGGACGTGAATGCGTTGGCGCGTCGGCTGGACGAGGCGCGGCTCTCGGGGCGGGAGGTGGAACGCCTCACCCTGGAATTCCCGGACCTCACCCTGGAACAGGCCTACCGGATTATGGACGCGGGCATTGCCCTGCGGCGCGAGCGGGGGGAGCGCGACGCGGGCCTGAAGATGGGGCTGACGTCCGAGGCCAAGCGGCAGCAGATGGGACTGGGTGCGCCCATCTACGGCGTGCTGACGGAGGCCATGCGGGTGCGGGGCAGCTTCTCCATGGCCGGGACGCTGCACCCGAAAATAGAACCCGAGCTGGCCTTCCACTTCGCGGACGGCCTCCGCGGCGGCCCCACCCGGGCCGAGGCGCTGGCCGCCTGCACCGGGGTATGCGCGGCGCTGGAGATTCTCGACTCGCGCTACCGCGACTTCAAATACTTTAGCCTCCCGGACGTCGTGGCGGACAACGCCTCCTCCTCGCACTTCGTCCTGGCCGACGCCTGGACGGACGCCGCGGGCCTCGCGCTGGGGGACGTTGAGCTAGCCATGTCCATCGACGGCGTGGTGCTCCAGCGCGCCAAGGCAAGCGCCATCTCCGGGGACCCGCTGCTCTCGGTGGTGCAGCTGTGTGCGCTGCTCGACGACCGGGGGCGCGCGCTGCCGCCAGGCAGCCTCGTCCTGGCTGGCGCCGCCACCGTCGCCGAGCCACTGCGCGCCGGGCAGACGGTGTCGTTGCACGTGCCCCCGCTTGCGCCGGTGCGTGTCGCCATCACGCCCTGAAGCCGTCTGGCCGGGCCGTGGCACAATGGCCTGCCTGCTGCCCCTCATGACTCGACGCCTCCGACTCCCCACCCTCCTGCTGCTGCTGGCCGGCTGCGCCACCGTGCAGCCGCCACCTGCCCCGGCGGCCCCGCCGGCCGCGGTGGCTCCGCCCGCGCCTGCATCGCCCCCGCTCGCGGCGCCCGTGCGAGAGCCGGCCAGCGCCCTGGCGCTGGTGGAGGAGGGCCGGACGGTGCAGCGCGAGAAGGGGGAGGGCGGCGCCGGCGAGGCCATTGCGCTGTACCGGAAGGCCCTGGCACTCGACCCCCAGTGCACCGCTGCCTGGTGGGAATTGGGCTGGTCCGAGCAGCTGCGCGGCCGGCATGAAGCCGCCCTCGAGGCGTGGACCACGTTGGAAGGGCTGGACAGCCATTTCCCGGAACTTTCCGAACATCTGCCGGAGCTGGCCGAACGGGTGCGCCAGTTGCGTCTCCTCGACGCCCTGCCGGACCCGGGGCCGTTGCCTCCCCGCGATGAGGTGCCGTCCCCCGGGCCAGGCCTGACGGTGGCCGCGGTGGGGGACGTGCAGCTGGGCATGGCCTGGCCGCCCGGCCACGTGGCGCTGCCCCCCAACGACGCGAGTGACATGTTCGACGCGGTGAAGGAAACCCTCGGCCGCGCCGAGGTGCGCTTCGGCAACCTCGAGACGGTGCTGGCGGACAGTGGCGACAGCAAGAAGTGCGGGAAGAAGTCCACCAAGTGCTACGCCTTTCGCGTCCCGACGTCTTTTGCCAACAGCCTGCACGCCGCGGGCTTCAACGTGATGAGCATCGCCAACAACCACGCCGGGGACTTCGGCCCGGAGGGTAGGCGCTCCACCATCGCCGCGCTGGATGCCGCAGGCATCCGCCACAGCGGGCCCTTGGGAGACATCGCCAGCTGGGACGTCGGGGGACGGCGGGTGGCGCTGGTCGGCTTTTCCTTCGGTTCAGACGTCTACCGGATTCAGGACCTGGTGGTGGCCCGGAAGCTGGTGGCGGACTTGAAGAAGCGCCACGACCTGGTCTTCGTCTCCTTCCACGGCGGCGCGGAGGGCGTCGGCGCGGCGCGCGTGCCACAGGGCGTGGAGACGTTTCTGGGTGAGAACCGCGGGGACGTCCGCGGCTTCGCCCATACCGTCGTCGACGCGGGTGCGGACCTGGTGCTGGGAAGCAGTCCCCACCTGCTGCGGGCCTTGGAAGTCTACCGGGGCCGCCTCATCGCCTACTCGCTGGGCAACTTCTCCACCTGGGACACCTTCAACCTCACCGGGCCGCTCGGCATCACCGGTATTCTCGAAGTGGCACTGGCCCCCAACGGCGTCGCCACCCGCGTCGCCCTGGTGCCTGCCCTCATTGAAAAGCCAGGCCGGCCAGTCCTTGACCCGGCGCGCCAGGGGGTGGCGCTGGTCCGCAGCCTCTCGGCGCTGGACTTCGGCAGTCCGCTTCTGGACGAGAACGGCCTGTGGGTGCGTGACACGTTGCCGGTGCAGGCCACGCGCCCGGACTCAGTCCGAGAGTGAAACGAGCCATCTGCCCGCCGGGCTGTTGACTGGAGCTGGGCAATCTCCGTGGCCCGGGATTGTCGCTTGACCGCGACCTCGGACAAACCCAAAGTCCCGGCCCTTTCTCACGGGAGCGAACCTGATGAAGCCCACCAAGGGTCTTGTGCTCATCGCCGCGCTGGGCGTCGGCTGCGTCTCTGACAGCACCTACAAGCAGGAAGAGCAGAACGCGGACGCGTTGGCCGCTCAGAACGCGACCTATAAGCAGCTCGACACGCAGCTCCAGAGCGAGGTCAAGGCAGACCAGGTTCAAATCCAACAGCTGAAGGACCAGCTGAAGGTGACCATCGTCAACCAGATTCTGTTCCCCGAAGGCGGCTGGGAGCTCAACCGCGCCGGCGAGCAGACCTTGGAGAAGCTTGTCCCGACTTTGAAGACGCTGAAGGGCGAGCGAATCGAAGTGAATGGCTACACGGACAACGTGCCGATTGGGCCCGAGCTCAAGAGCCGCTTTCCGTCCAACTGGGAACTGTCCACGGCGCGGGCCACGGACGTCGTCCGGTACCTGGTGAGCAAGGGCGTCGACCCGAAGCTGCTGTCCGCGACAGGATTCGGTGACACTCAGCCCGTGGCGTCCAACGACACCCCGCAGGGTCGAGCGAAGAACCGGCGCATCGAGCTGGTGCTCAAGTCGACAGGCTCATAAGCCGCTTGCGGCAGCGCGCTCCGCCGCCTGGCTTCGACTGGGGCGGGTCGGAGGTCCTTTGGGAGGCCGTCGAATCCCCGACGCGAAGATGAGAGGCTAGCGGCCACTCAATCCCGTCAAGGGGTGCAGATGGCTCGCTTGCTCCGATTCGGTCTCGCCCTGGTGTCGTTCGTGCTCTGTACGCGGGCGGCAGCGGCAGAGGAATCCACCGTCGAGCGCTACGCCTTCCTGACGAATGGGGAGCGCGTTGGAACCATGGTGGTCGCCACCACTGGCCACCGCGTCACGGTGGACTGGAGCGTGGACGACAACGGCCGCGGGTCGAAGTTCAAAGAAGCCGTCGAACTCGGCGCGGACGGCTTTCCCCGCGTGTGGGCCATCACCGGGACAGCCTGGTACGGAGCGCCGGTGAAGGAGTCCTTCGAGGTCCACGGCACCACGGCGAGTTGGAAGTCACTGGACGACTCCGGCTCGGCGCAGACGAAGCGTCCGATGCTCTACCTCCCTAACAACTCGAGTCTTTGGAACCTCGGCCTCAGCTTGCGCCTCCTGCTTGCCGCCCCCGGCGGCAGGCTGTCGGTCTTGCCCGCTGGCGAGTTACGGGCCGAGCGGGTGCGAGAGGTCCGCGTAGGGCGGGAGGGTGCCGCCATCGACGCGACCGCCTACGTGCTGTGGGGCCTCGACGTCACGCCGACCTTCGTGCTTGCCGATGGAAAGGGCCGTTTCCTCGGGCAAGTCAGCGCACAGGGCGTCGTCATCGACGAGCGCTTCGCCGACCAATTCGAGGCGCTCTCACGTCTCGGGGAAGCCCTGGACCGCGAATACCTCGGGCGGCTGACGCGCGAGCTGACGCACACCTTCGACCGGCCGGTGTACCTCACCAACGTCCACGTCTTCGACGCGGCGGCCGGAACGGTGGGCCCGGCGACCAATGTCGTCGTCTTCGGCCAGCGGATTGCCGGGACCCGGACCGGCGCGCCCCCGGCCGACGCGGTGGTCATCGACGGCGCGGGGGGAACCCTCCTTCCAGGGCTGTGCGACGTCCACGCCCACGCCTACGCCTGGGGCGGACCTCTCCACCTCGCCGCCGGTGTGACGAACACCCGCGACCCTGGAAACGACAACCGTGTCCTGCTCGAGCTGACGCGGGAGATTGAAACGGACGAGGTCCTTGGGCCCCGCATCGTCCGCGCCGGCTTTCTCGAGGGACGTAGCCCCTTCTCGGCGCGAACCGGCTTTGTCGTGGACAAGCTCGACGACGCCCTGGACAAGGTGCGCTGGTACGCAGACCACGGGTACACCGGCATCAAGATTTACAATTCCATGACGCCGGACTGGGTGAAGCCCATTGCAGAAGAAGCGCACCGGCTGGGTCTGCGCGTCAGCGGCCATGTCCCGGCCTTCATGACGTCGGAGCGCGCCGTCCGCGATGGCTACGACGAGGTCACCCACATCAACCAGCTGGTCCTGATGTTCCTCATCGGACCCAAGGACGACACCCGCACGCCCTTCCGCTTCACTGCCCTTGGTGAGCGGACGGCAGCGCTGGACCTCCAAAGTGAGCCGGTGCAGCGCCTGGTGCGGCTGATGAAGGAGCGCAACACCACGCACGACCCGACGATGGCGACCTTTCGCTCCATGCTTCTGTCGCGGCCCGGAAAAACTTCCCCCACCGACGCGGAGTGGCTTGACCACATGCCCGGGCCCTACCAGCGCAGCCGGCGGAGCAGCGTGCTCGACGTGAAGCCGGAGCAGTACCCGACCTACGACGCGTCCGCTCAGAAGCTTCTCGACGTGCTGCGCATGCTGGACCGCGAAGGAATCCGCCTCATTCCGGGAACGGATGACACTCCAGGCTTCATGTTGCACAGCGAGCTGGAGGCCTGGGTGGCGGCCGGCCTCTCCCCGGCCCGCGTGCTGCAACTCGCCACCCTGGGCTGTGCCCGCTATCTCGGGAATGACCAGCAGCTCGGCTCGATTACGCTCGGCAAGCTGGCCGACCTGCTGCTGGTGGCGGGTGACCCCACCAAGGACATTTCCGCCATTCGCCAGGTCCGACTGGTGATGAAGGGCGGCGCAACCTACTACCCCGCGGAAATCTACAGGGCGATGACCATTGCGCCCTTCGGGACGAAGCCCAACGTCACCGCGCCTGCGTCCAAATAGTCTGCCCTGCTTCGGCCACGCTGCCGGCCGGCTCGTCGGCGCAGACGGCGTCCACCCGCCTCTCGGCGACGGACTTCGGTCCTTTTCTGGAGTCTTGGGCACTGCCCAGCGCCGGTGGGCGGCGCGCGGGGGAATGACATGGAGTCGGGCGCTACCCCTTCGCCTTCAGGACATTCTTCAGCGCTTCCCGCCTGCTGAGCCCGCTCAGCTGCTTCGCGTGCTGACGCACGTAGCGCTGGACCTCCCGCGGGTTGGTCCACGCGTACTGGCGAAGGGCCCAGCCAATCGCCTTTCGCAGGAAAAACTCGCGGGTGGCCAGCGAAGGCTCGATGCAGGCGTAGAGAAGCTCCAGGTCGGTGTCCTCCTTGAATCGGATTTGGCAGAGGATGGCGCTGCGTCGCTTCCATAGATTCTGGTCGCGGCACCACGCGCGCATCTTCCGTTTCATGGCGACTCGTTCATTCCGCAACAAGTCGCCCAGACGGTGCGTCGCCAGGGTGTCGACGGTGTCCCACCACGCGCCCGTCACAATCATCTCCTCGTACATCGGGAGTGCCTCCACCGTCTGGAAGGGGCGCGCCCGGCGGTCCGCGCACAATTCGACTGCTCCGTAGGAAGCGCGCCTTCCGCCAGATGCCGAGGACGGTCTGCTTCCAGGTGGCAGCGTCCGGAAGCTCGATTCTGGAAAATGCGCGCTTACACGCGACGCGCATCGGAACGGCGCCGACGCCAAGGTAGGGCATGGTTGACTTCATGTAGGCCTGAATCGCGGGCGCCCGCGACGGAACGGCGACCCGGAGGAGTTCTTCGTGGAGGAGGGCCAGCGCCGACCTTGGCATCGGCGCGGGAGTGTACTTCTCGACGGAAGAATCCAGGCTTCAGCTTAGGCGACGGCGTCGGACGGCTCCCGCCCGGACAGGACGGCGTCGACGTTGTCCAGGGCGCGGAAGCCCATGGCCGTGCGCGTCTCCAGCGTTGCCGTCCCCAGGTGCGGCAACAGAAACACGTTGGGCAGCGTCCGGTAGCCGGGGTGCAGGGCCGGCTCCCCGGCGTACACGTCCAGCCCCGCGGCGAAGAGGTGGCCGCTCTTGAGGGCGGCCAGCAGCGCCTCGTCGTCCACCAAGTCCCCCCGCGCGGAATTCACCAGCACCGCCCCCTTGGGCAGCAGCGCCAGGGTGCGGGCGTTGATGAGGTTTCGCGTGGCGGCCGTGGCCGGGGTGTGCAGGGACAGGAAGTTGCTCACCGCCAAGAGGCCTTCCAGCGTGTCATGGAAGTGCGCGCCTAGCTCCAGCTCGGCCGGAAGCCGCGTGCGGTTGCAGTAGTGGATGTCCACGCCCAAGGGACGGACGCGGGCGGCGAAGGCCCGGCCGATGCGGCCCATGCCGACAATCCCCAGACGCTTGCCTGCAAACCCCCGCCCCAGCAGCTGGGTGGGGGCCCAGCCCGTCCAGGCGCCCGTGCGTACCAGCTGCTCTCCCTCGCTGGCGCGCCGGGCGGCCCCCAACAGCAACAGGAGGGCAATGTCCGCGGTGGCCTCCGTCACGACGTCCGGGGTGTTGGTGACGCGGAGGCCGCGCTCGCGCGCGGCCGGCAAGTCCACGTGGTCCGTCCCGACGGACACCGAGGCGAGCAGGCGCACCCGGGGGCCAAGTCGGGCGATGAGGGCGCGCGGGAAGCGGTCCGTGATGCAGCAGAGGATGGCGTCGGCGTCGGCGCTGCGGGCCACCATCTCCTCGTCCGACAGTGGCCGGTCCTCGGGGTTGAAGAGGCCGCGGTAGGTGCGCTGGACGCGCGCCTCCACCGCTTCGGGCAGCCGGCGGGTGAGCAGCACCGAGGGAGCTGTCTTCATGGGCCGCGGTCCTCTCTCCCCCGCCTTTGCGCCTCAGGCGTTGACGTCCACCACCACCCTGCCGCGCGTCTTGCCGGCAAGGATGTCGGGGGCGACCTCCAACAGGCGCGTCATGGGCACCACCGTGGTGCTGGCGTCCAGCTTCTCCATCGGCAGCAATTCCCCGAGGCGCTTCCAGGCGCGCTCGCGCTGCTCCATCGGCGCCAGCACCGACTCGACGCCGAGCAGCTTCACGCCGCGAAGGATGAAGGGGAAGACGCTGGCCGGGAGGTCGGCTCCCCCGGCCAGGCCGCAGGCAGCCACCGCGCCGTAGTAGGCCGTCTGGCTCAGCACCGTGGCCAGCGTCTGCCCGCCCACCGTGTCGACGCCCGCCCCCCAGCGCTCGGCCCCAAGCGGCGGGCCCTTCTGCGCCAGCTCGGCGCGGTCGACCAGGCTGGTGGCGCCCAGCGACGTCAGCCAGTCGCGCAGTTCCGGACGCCCGGTGGAGGCGGCCACCTTCTGGCCCAGCGCGGCCAGCAGGGCGACGGCGACGGAGCCCACCCCACCCCCTGCCCCCGTCACCACCACGTCCCGGCCACTCTTCAGGGCGCCGGCCTCCTCCAGGGCCTGCACGCACAGCATGGCGGTGAAGCCGGCCGTGCCGAGGGCCATGGTGCGCTTCAAGTCCAGGCCCGGAGCCAGGTGCTGCAGCAGCGCAGCCCCCAGGCGCGTCCTCTGGGTGTAGCCGCCCCACAGGGACTCGCCGAGATTCCACCCGGTGGCGAACACCTGCTCGCCCGGGCGGAAGCGCGGCGACGTCGAGGCACGCACGGTGCCGGCGACGTCAATGCCGGGGACAAGGGGCAGCTTGCGCAGCACCTTGCCCTTGCCGGTGAGGGCCAGTCCGTCCTTGTAGTTGAGGGAGCTGTAGGCGACGTCCAGCGTCACCTCGCCTGGGGGCAGCACCTCGTCGGTGAGGGACACCAGACTCACCCGGGGACGTCCCTCGGCTTGCTCGGCGTACAGCGCGCGAAAGGTGTCGGCCATGGGAGACTCCCCTTCAGTCGTAGCGGGTGAAGGCGTACAGGGGCGTCCCCTGCAGCTTGTCGGCGCCCTTGAGAAAGCCCAGCTCCACCAGGAAGACAAAAGCGGCCACCGTCGCCCCGGCACGTTCCACCAGCGTGCGGGTGGCCAGGGCGGTGCCCCCGGTGGCGAGCACGTCATCCACCACCAGCACCCGCTCCCCCTTGGAAAGCGCGTCGGTGTGCAACTCCAGGGCGTCGCGCCCGTATTCCAGCCCGTAGGACTCCCGGTGCGTGGCCCGGGGCAGCTTGGAGGGCTTGCGCACCGGCACGAATCCACGGCGCAGCGCGTAGGCCAGCGGCGCGGCGAAGATGAAGCCCCGGGCTTCAATGCCCACCACCCGGTCGACGTCCAGGGTGGCCACCCGGGCCGCCAGGGCGGCGATGACCCCGTGAAACAGCGCGGCGTCGGCCAGCACCGGCGTCACGTCCTTGAAGACAATCCCGGGCTTGGGGAAGTCCGGGACGTCTCGAATTTTGGCGCGGACGGCTTCGAGCAAGGGGGGGGCCATGGGGATGGGGGCCTGTATAGCCCGAGCCGAGGGGGGTGCGGTGCGACGCGTCGGGTGAAATGCCAGGCACTTCTGCTAGACGGGGGCCATGAGCGAACGAGGCCCCAGCCGCCCCCGTCCGCAGCTCGTCCGGGCCGAAGGAGAAGGGCTCGGCATCGACCGCGAGCTGCTGGTGCGCATGCACGAGTTGATGGTCAAGGCGCGCGTCCTCGAGGAGCGCCTCATCCAGATGTACAAGGCCGGCCACGGCTACTTCTGGATTGGCGGACCCGGGGAGGAGGCCTTCAACGTCCCCTTGGGCCTGCTCATGAAGCGCGGACAGGGTCCGGCCTACGACTACCTGCATGGGCATTACCGGCAGTCGGCCACGCTCCTGGCGTTGGGAGAGGAGCCGGTGGGCGCCCTGCGGCAGATGAAGAACACGGCGACCGACCCATACTCCGCCGGCCGCAACTTCGCCGGCCACTTCACCAAGCGCGCGTGGAACATCGCCCCCATCACCTCCCCCATTGAAGTCCAGTACGCCATCGCTCCCGGGACGGCGATGGCCCAGAAGCGCTTCGGGGGCGACGGCATCACCATCGTCACCGGCGGCGACGCGGGCACGGCCGAGGGGGATTTCGCCAGCTGCCTCGTGTGGAGCAGCCGCCCCGGCCAGGAGTTGCCCATCCTCATCATCGTCACCAACAACCACTGGGGCATCTCCACGGCGGCCGCGACGCAGCAGGGGGCGAAGAGTCTCGCCGACCGGGGCAAGGCCTTCGGCATGCGCACGGCCAGCGTCGACGGCAACGACGTGGTGGGGAGCTACCTCGCGCTGAAGGAAGCGTTCGGCTACGTCCGCAGCGAGCGCAAGCCGTTTCTCATGGAGGCCATGGTGAGCCGCCTCTACGGGCACTCGAGCGCCTCGGGCGCCAACCCCGTTCCGGGCGAGGTGGACTGCATCGCCACCTTCGAGGAGCAGCTCGAGAAGGGCGGCATCCTCAATCGTGCCGCCATGGTGCAGGTGCGCGAGCGCTGGACGAAGGAGATTGGAGAGGCCGCCCGCCGGGTGCGGGACGAGCCGATGCCCGCGCCGGAGAGCATCTGGAACAACATCTACAAGGAACGGTCCTAACCCCATGGCCAACATGGCACAGGCCGTCCGGATGGCGCTCCACTACGCGGAGGAGAACCTCGGCGTCACCGACGTCTTCGGCGAGGACGTCGGCCCCCCGCTGGGCGGCGTCTTCACCGCCACCCAGGGGTTGAAGACGGCGTGGAACAGTCCGCTGGACGAGCGCGGCATCATCGGCGTGGCGATGGGACTGGCCATGGCCGGCCAGCGACCGGTGGCCGAAATCCAGTTCTGCGACTACATCTACAACACCATTGACTTGCTCAAAATCGCCGGCAACACCTGCTGGTGCACCAATGGCGACTGGAACCTGCCGATGGTGGTGAAGACGCCGGTCGGCAGCGGCATCCGCGGCAGCATCTACCACTCGCACAGCTTCGACGCGACGGCCACCCACATCCCGGGCTGGAAGATTGTCATGCCGAGTACGCCGCTAGACGCCTACGGGCTCATGCTCTCGGCCTGCCAGGACGACAACCCCGTCCTCTTCCTTGAACCGAAAGCCCTCCTGCGCATCAAGGGGGACGAGCCCATCCCCGGCGAGCCAGCCGACGAGCGGGCGCTCTCCAAGATGATTGACGCTCCTTTGGGTGACCGGTCGGCCTGGAAGCCGGACTGGCCGGCGCTCGAGCCGTACTTCGTCCCCATCGGCAAGGCGCGGCTGGTCCGGGAAGGCACCACCCTCAGCGTCGTCAGCTACGGCCGCATGTTGCCCTTGTGCGTCCGGGCGGCAGCAGCCCTGGCGGAGACCGGCATCCGCGCCGAGGTCATCGACCTCCGCTCGCTCTGGCCTTACGACTGGGAGGCCATCCGCGACTCGGTGGAGAAGACGGGGAAAGTCCTTTTCGTCAACGAGGACACCGAGGTCACCAACTTCGGCGAGCACCTGCTGCGGCGCACGGTGGAGGAACTTTTCTACCGGCTGCTGGCTCCGCCGCGCCTCCTCGCCGGGAAATTCGTGCCCGGCATTGGGCTGGCCGACCCCCTGGAAGCCGCCTCCGTCCCGCAGCTGTCGGACATCACCGAGGCCATCCGTTCCCTGGCCGCCGAGCAGGCCTGACCCTGTCCTAAGGCCAAGCAGCCGGCCCCCCCCCGGGCGGAAGGCCCCGTGTGACGGTCGAGCGACGGCCCCCGCCCCGGCCTCCGGCGTTTTTCTTTGCGGGCCGCCGACCCGGCTGTCAGGATTGGCACTGCCCTACGGGGCGAGAGGAGGTGATGCCTTGAACCACGACCATCAAGGCGCCACCTCTCCGGGCGCGGCGTAGCCAGAGGTTCCGCGGCTTCGGAGGCGGCGCAAAGGCTGTGCACCCGCCGCCCGGTGGCTGGAGGCGCAGTGTCTGGCCATCGGGCAGGCGGGTGTTTTTTGTCCTCCCGCCTACACGTAGCGCAGCTTCCAGCGACCGGTCCGGAACACCAGCGCCCCGGCCACCGCCACGCTGCAGAAGGCCGCCAAAAGGGCGAAGAAGGCCCCCAGGGGACCCAGCCCTAGCCCGTGGGAGAGGACCCAGGCCAGCGGCAGCTCCAGCACCCAGAAGCAGGCGAAGTTGATGAGGGTGGGCGTCCAGGTGTCCCCCGCACCGTTGAGTGCCTGCGTCATCACCATGCCCAGCCCGTAGAAGGCAAAGCCCAGGGACACCACGCGCAAGCAGTTGACCCCGAAGCCCACCACCGCCGCGTCGGTGCTGAAGAGGTGAATCAGCCCCGGGGCGAAGGCCAGCAGCAAAAGGCCGACGCCGAGGAGGAAGCCCGAATTGAAGCCGGCGGCCAGCCAGACGCTGCGCTCGGCGCGCTCGGGCTTCTTGGCCCCGAGGTTCTGCCCCACCAGCGTCGCCGCGGCCGTGGCCAAGCCGTAGGAGGGCAACAGGGCGAAGGTGACAATCCGGATGGCGACGGTGTACCCGGCCACGGCGTTGCTGCCGAAGCCTGAGATGATGCGCACCATGCCCACCCAGCTCGCCATGCCCACCAGCATCTGCAGCGTCGCCGAGCCGGACAGCCGCAGCACCTGCAGGATGGTCTTCCACTCGATGTGGAGGTGGCGGCGCTGCAGGCGGATGCGCCCGCCCGGCCGGGACAGCAGCCACAGCTGGTAGGCTACGCCGGTCGTTCTGCCGAGGGTGGTGGCGACGGCGGCCCCCACCACGCCCAGCCGCGGGAAGGGCCCGAGGCCGAGCACCAGGCAGGGAGCGAGGATGCAGTTGAGGCCGTTGGCCAGCCACAGCACGCGCATCGCCACTGCCGCGTCCCCGGCCCCGCGAAAGATGGCGTTGATGAGGAAGAGCAGGGTGATGCTGAGGGTGCTGCCCATCATCACCTGCATGTAGGGGACGCCATGCGACAGCACCCAGGGGCTTCCCCCCATCAGCCCCAGCAGTCGCCGGGCGAAGGCAATCCCGGTGGCGGCCACCGGCAGCGCCAGCAGGACCCCCAGGACGATGGCCTGGACGGCCGTCCGCGACGCGCGCTCCGCGTCCTTCTCCCCCACCCTGCGGGCGATGAGCGCCATCGCGCCGATGGCCACCCCCATGGCGACGGCGTACACCAGCGTGAGCAAGGATTCCGTCAGCCCCACGGTGGCCACGGCGTCGGGCCCCAGCCGCGAGACGACGAAGACGTCCACCACCGCGAACACCGACTCCATGCCGAACTCGAGCACCATGGGCACCGCGAGAACGAAGATGGCCCGCGGGATGGAACCCGCGGTGAAGTCGCGGTGCGAGCCGCGGAGGGCCTCGCGCAGGGCGCTCCACAGCCCCTGGGCGGGTGCCGCCGGCGCTGGGGTGAAGGCGTCCATGGTGCCCCTCTCCGGGCGGCGCGGGCGGCGGATTGCCTAGTCCAGGGGGCCGACGCGGGCATGCCCGCGGTGCTGGTAGACGAGTGTCCGGTGCGTGTCCCCTTGGTGAATGGCCGTGACCTCGCCGATGACGAGGATGTGGTCCCCGACGTCGATGCGGTCGCGCACCCGCGCCGAGAAGGCCCCGGCCGTCCCCTGCAGCAACGGGACGCCGGCAGCATCCTCCTCGGCCGGAAAGCGTTCCCAGGTGTCCGTCCGGTGCTCCCAGTGGCGGGCGAAGGCCAGGCTGTGCTCGGCCTGCGCCTCGGAGAGGAAGTTGACCGCGAAGCAGTCCGCGTCAGCCAGCAGCGCTGCGGAGCCGGCGCCCCGTTCCACCGCCACCGCGATGAGGGGCGGGTCAATGCTCAGCATGACGAAGGCGGTAGCGGTGAAGCCGTCGGTGCGGGGGGCGCCCGGCCCGCCTGCACCCTGGCGCCGCCGGGCGGTGACCACGGTGACGGTGGCCGCCCATGTCCGGGCCAGCCGTCGGAAGGCCTCGGCGTCGCCTGGCGGAAAGGATTGCATGCCCCGGGTTCTCTAGGTCAGAACCGCCCTTCGCACCACTCGAAGTGGAGGGTTGAAGCATGAGGCTCGTCTCCTACCGACGGGGCGCCGTGGACAGCTTCGGCGTGGTGGTCGATGCCGGCGTGGTGGACGGCCGCCGCCTCCTCGGCGGCCGCGTTGCCACCCTCAAGGCAGCCCTGGCGGCCGGTGCACTTCCGGAGCTCGCCCGGGCCGCCCTGGGGGCGACGCCCGACGTCCGCCTGGATGCGGTCCAGCTTCTCCCGCCCATTCCGGAGCCGGACAAAATCCTCTGCGTCGGCATCAACTACGTCGCCCACCGCGAGGAGACCGGACGCGGCGAGAGTGCCCACCCGACCCTCTTCACCCGCTTCGCCAACACCCAGGTGGGCCATGGCCAGGCCCTGGTGCGCCCCCGGGTCTCCACCGAATTCGATTACGAGGCCGAGCTGGCCGTCGTCATCGGCCGGCGGTGTCGCCACGTGCGACGCGAGGACGCCCTGGCTTGCGTCGCCGGGTACAGCTGCTACCAGGATGCGACGCTGCGGGACTGGCAACGGCACACCAGCCAATTCACCGCGGGGAAGAATTTCGTCGCCACGGGGGGGTTTGGGCCGTGGCTGGTGACCACGGACGAAGTGGCCGACCCCTCCCGATTGACTGTGGTGGGCCGTCTGAATGGCCAGGAGATGCAGCGCTCGGCCACGGACCTGCTCATCTTCGACATCCCGGAACTCATCGCCTACATCACCACCTTCACGGAACTCGTCCCCGGCGACGTCCTCTCGACTGGGACGCCCGGTGGCGTCGGCAGCAAACGCACCCCCCCGGTGTGGCTGAAGCCCGGGGACGTCTTCGAGGTGGAAGTGACTGGGGTGGGCGTGCTCCGCAACCCCGTGGTGGAGGAGCAGGCCGCCTGAAAGGGCCCGCGGCCCTTGCGGCTGGGGCCGCGGGCCGTGGAGGAGACGCTCCTACCCAGCCGCCCCGGAGGGGGTTTTCCCACAGGGTCGCGCCGGACCAGCCGGCCGGGACTGCACCCCCCTCTCCAAGGGGAGACATTCTGGACTTCTCGGGACTTAGCTAGCGGATCGCCCCTTGCAAACCCACAGGTTGTGAACAACCGCGTGGTCCTCATCGGCGCTGAGCAGGACTTCTTCCTCGACCTCTTGGAGATGCTTGTCCCAGGCGGTGCCTGCGACCCGTTGACGTCTCTGGACGAGGTGGCGCCTGGCCAGGTGCCGCCACCCCCGACCGGCCCCTTCGAGGTCTGGTTCATCGGCAGTGACGTGGACGGCCTGAACGAAGTTCGCCGGATGCGCGCCCTGGGAGAACCCCCCGCGGTGGCCTTCCTCAACGTGTGCGGCGTGGAAGACAACGTGCTGTTTCACGCGGACCGCCTGCTGTCCGAGGACCCCCGCCTGCAGGTGGTGCTCGTCGTGCCGGCCAACCACGAGGACTGGGAAGCCAGCGCCACCGCCCTCGGACACCGGGACCAGGTGGTGGTGCTAAAGCGGCCGTTTGACGGCATTGAAGCCCGCGAGCTCGCCCACCAGCTGGTGGAGCGCTGGAACCAGTTCGACCGGGTCCTGGCGCGCCTGCCGCTGCCGCTGCACGTGGCCGAGCCCGTCAAGCCGGTCACCTTGGGCGGTGGCTCCGACAACCGGGTGGCCGTGCTGAAGGACGCCTTCCGTGCCATCCGCGCCCTGGTCGACGCCTTGTCCGCCCGCTGTTCGGAGCTCGAGTCCCACGCGGCCCGTGCCAACGAGTTGGAGGAGGCCGGAAATACCTTCGAGGTGGTGGCGCGTGCGCTGGCCGGCCTCCGACGGATGGAGTCGCTGGTGGAGCGCGACGGCAGTCCGGTCGACTTGCGCAGGCTTCCTCAAGCCTGAGCCGTCCTGGTTGGCCCTATGGCCTCTTCCTCACTTCGTGGCGGGAAGTGTGTCGGTGAAGACGAGAAGCTTTCCGGCCTTTGGGTCACAGACGTAGGCGTGGCCGACGTCGTCCGCCGCGACGCAGTGGGCGTCGGCGGCAGTCAGCACGGTGGCCAGGGCCTGTAGGCTTCCATCCGGCTTCACCCCGAGGATGGCCATGGTGGCGGTGTCGCCACCGGGCACGTAGAGGTGGGCCAGGCTTGGGCTGTAGGCCAGAATGTCGACTCCCTTGCCGCTCGTGTCCAGCGAGCCGACGATGCGGCCCGAGTGAGTCACATCCAGGACGGTGGCCTTGCCCTCCTCGCAGCCGGCGAAGAGCAGGCCGCGCGCCTCGTCCAGGGCGCTGCCGCGGGCGCCCACGCAGCCGTTTGACCAGTGGGCGACGTCCTTGTGCCCCTGAAGGTCGAGGGCCACCGTGGTGCTGTGCCAGGTGTGGGTGTAGGCGCGACCGCGCGTTCCATCGATGACCAGCGACTCGGGTCCGTCCGCAATGGGGATGGTGCCCTGAGACACCAGCGCCGGGACCCCGCTGCCATCCAGCTTGAAGTACTCGATGACTTTGCGGGCCGGCTCGGTGACCCAGACCTCGGAGGTGGCGTCCACCCAGCGCACGTAGTCTGGCGCTCCCCCAAGTTTGGCCGAGGCGAGGATGCGCAGCCGGACGGGGTCGACGATGTCGACGGTTTTGCGGCTGCGGTCGGACGCAAACACCAGGCCGTGCCCCGAGTCCGCCGACGTGGTGCCGGCGGCGTGGCCACCGCCAAAGCCTGCCTGCGTGCTGAAGCCGTTGACGGATTCGATGGCCAACGTCTTCGGGTCAATCAGGTTGAGCAGCCCGGTCCGTCCCGAAGGGACCAGCACGCGCTTCAACGCGGGCGAAAACTGCAGGTCGTCGAAGCCGATGCCTCCGTGCCCGTGGGGCAGGAACAGCAGCGTCAGGGAGGAGGCGGCGACGGCCGCAAGCGGAACGGCAACTGCAGCTGCAAGAAGAAACTTCGCGACACGTCGCATGGCTTGCCTTCAGTGGTCAGGGGCGCCCTGCTCCCCAGCATGCTTCAGGGGCTGGGCGGGAAGTGAAGTAAACAAGTACGGACCCCTCAAGGGGGGACTGTCCAGCTCAGCGCGCGGTGGCCTGGAGCGCCTTGCTCACCACCGCAGGGTCTCCGGTGAGCAGAAGCACCGCGGTCCGTCTGCACTCGCCCGCCACCCGCGCCACGTCCTCGGCGGTGACGGCTGCCAGCCGCTCGGGGTACCCGGAAAGGAAATCGATGGGGAGGTCTGCCATCCTGAGCGCGACGAGGCCCCGCGCGAGTTGGTCGTTGGTGGTCAACCGAACGTTCGAGGCGATGCCCTGGCGCCATTTGAGAACGGCGAGCTCTTGCGGACTCAGCTGAAGGCTCCCGAGCTCATCCACGTCCTTGCGTGCGATGGCTAACCCGCGTCAGCGACCGGTCGTCGACGCTGCCTTCAATTTGCAAGTCGCTTGCCTGCCGGAAAAAGGAGGCGGCGCCCGAAAAGCCAGCTTGCTCCCAGACTGCTTCGGGCCAGACTCCAGAGGTGCTGCCGTACCCGTTCGGCCAGCAGGCGTAGGGCGATGCGGTCGGTCGGCGTCTGGGCCCGCACCGAGCAGCCGAGCCGGATGTCGGTCTGCTTCACGCCTGTCCGGTCGATGCGGACCACTGCCACCGAACCTCCCCGTTCGGTGGCGTCCCGGGGTGGCGCTTACCCGAGGGCAACTCGAGGTTCTTCATCTTGAAGCCGATGTCCCGGATGGCCACGCCAGGGGGCGGGACGGCGCTCACGCTCCCCGCAGCGAGGAGGGCGACGAGCACGAGGCCTCTCCACTCCCACCACCCACGTCGCGGCATGGCGCCCCCAGTCAGGCCTCCCAACGGACGCAGTCTGGCTTTCCCGTGGAAAGGGTCAAGTAGAGCAAACCGTGCAACGGGAAGCTGGGCCTGGGCGGAGGCAAAAGCGCCGGGGAGCCGCTCCTCCGTCCTGCCGGGCGTGTTACCAATTCCTCAATGTGCGGCCGCTTCACGACACGACTGACGCCGGCGGAATTGATTGAGGCCTTCGGGCTGGCCGGTACCGACGTGCCCCTGGCACAGGCCCTCCCTCTCCGCTTCAACGTGGCCCCCCGGCAGCCTGTGCCGGTCGTCACCAACCAGGCCCCTCGCCTCCTCCAGGCATTTCGCTGGGGACTCGTCCCCTGGTGGGCCAAGGACCTTCGCGCTGGCGACCACCTCATCAACGCGCGCCTCGAATCACTGGGCCAGCGCCGCGCCTTCGCCAGCGGGGAGCGGCACCGCTGTCTGGTGCTGGCCGACGGCTTCTACGAGTGGAAGCGCGAGGGCGCCCGCAAGCGGCCCTTCTTCTTCGAATTGCCCGGCAGCGCCCCGTTCGCCTTCGCCGGCCTGTGGGACCGCTGGCACTCCCCCTCCGGGGAGACGGTGCACTCCTGCGTGCTGCTCACCCAGCCGGCGGTGGGGGAAGTGGCAGCCGTGCACGAGCGGATGCCGGTGGTGCTTCCGAAGCGGCTGTACGCTGAATGGCTAGCCCCCGGCGCCGTGCCGCTCTCCGCCTGGCGAGAGCCGCTGGGCAGCCTGGCGCCCCCCTTTGCCCCCCGGCCGGTCTCCACCTACGTCAATGCGGCCGCCCACGAAGGCCCGGAGTGCCTGTTGCCACCGCCGCCCGGTTGAGAGCCCCCGCCCGCAGGGGGCATTACAGTCCTCAGACGCCATGGCTGCCACCGCTGACGCCCTCGCCCACTTCCAGCCCGCGGTGCGGGACTGGTTCCGGGCATCGTTTGCCGGACCCACCGACGCACAGCGGTTCGGCTGGCCGGTGCTGGCCCGCCGAGAGTCGGCGCTCCTTTTGGCCCCCACCGGAAGTGGCAAGACGCTGGCCGCCTTCCTCAGCTGCATCGACCGGCTGATGTTTGCGCCGCTCCCTCCCCGCACGGAGCGCTGCCGCGTCCTCTACATCTCCCCACTGAAAGCCCTGGCGGTTGACGTGGAAAAGAATCTCCGCGTCCCCTTGGCCGGCATCGCCAACGTCGCGGCCGGCCGGGGCGATGCCCACCGCTTCCCCTCCATCAGCGTGCGCACCGGGGACACGCCGGCCTCGGCCCGGGCTCGCTTCCGCCGCGAGCCAGCCGACATCCTCATCACCACGCCCGAGTCGCTCTACTTGCTGTTGACGTCGCTGGCCAGAGACGCCCTGCGCAGCGTGGACACCGTCATCATCGACGAGATTCACGCCCTCGTCCCCACCAAGCGGGGTGCCCACCTGCTGCTCAGTCTCGAGCGGCTGGAGGCCCTCGCCGGCCGCCCGCTCCAGCGCATTGGCCTCTCCGCCACGCAGCGCCCGCTGGAGGAGGTGGCCCGCTTCCTCGGGGGGGCCGTTGCCGGTGCGCCCAGCCCCGGACATGCAGTGCTGCCGCCGCTCGCGGAGGGCGCGGTGGACGCGGCCGAGGTGCGGAGCGAATTTGCCAGCGGCTGGGAGACAGCTCCCGTCTGGCGGCCCGTTACCATCATCGACGCGGGGTCGCGCAAGGCGCTCTCCTTGCGCATTGAAGTGCCCGTCGAGGACATGGCCCGCCTGGCCCCACCGGAGGTGCGGGGAGGGCCGTCGTCCCCGCGGCCTGCCGGGGCCTCCATCTGGAGCGCCATTCACCCGCGCCTGCTGGAGTTGGTGCGCTCGCACACCTCCACGCTGGTTTTCGTCAACAGCCGCCGCACGGCGGAGCGCCTGGCAGCGGCCCTCAATGAATTGGCCGGGGAGACGCTGGTCCGGGCGCACCACGGCTCCCTGGCCCGGGCGCAGCGCCAGGAGATTGAAGAGGCGCTGAAAGCGGGAAGTCTCCGCGGGCTGGTGGCCACCAGTTCGCTCGAGCTGGGCATCGACATGGGGGCCATCGACCTGGTGGTGCAGGTGGAGGCGCCGCCCAGCGTGGCCGCCGGCTTGCAGCGCATCGGTCGCGCCGGCCACCAGCTGGGGGCGGCGAGCTCGGGCGTCCTGTTTCCAAAATACCGAGCGGACTTGGTGGCCTGTGCGGCGCTCACCCGCGCCATGCATGCCGGCGAGGTGGAGTCCATCCGTTACGCGCGCAACCCGCTCGACGTCCTCGCCCAGCAGCTGGTGGCGATGGCGGCGGTGGACGTCTGGGACGTGGACGCGCTGTTTGCGCGCGTCCGGGGCGCGGCGCCGTTCGTGGAGTTGTCGCGGCCCATCTTCGACGCTGTGCTGGACATGCTGGCCGGCCGTTATGCCTCGGAGGCGTTCGCGGACCTCCGGCCACGCCTCACCTGGGACCGCGTGGCGAATACCGTCACCGCGCGGGAAGGCAGCCAGCGCATCGCCATCGCCAACGGCGGCACCATCCCGGACCGCGGGCTGTACGGTGTCTTCCTCGCCGGTGGCGCCCAGGGACACGCGCGGGTGGGCGAGCTCGACGAGGAGATGGTCTTCGAGAGCAAACCCGGGGAGACCTTCCTCCTCGGCGCCTCCAGCTGGCGGATTGAGGAAATCACCCACGACCGGGTCCTCGTCTCGCCCGCGCCAGGGCAGCCGGGGAAGATGCCCTTCTGGCACGGGGACGCGGCGGCGCGGCCGCTCGAGACGGGTCAGGCCATCGGGGCGCTGGTGCGCGAGCTGTTGAGTGTGCCCCCGCCGGTGGCTCGCGCGCGCCTCACTCAGCAGCACGACCTGGACGCGCTGGCGGCGGACAACCTCCTCCGCTATCTCGAGGACCAGCGCGCCGCCACGCAGGTCGTCCCTGACGACACGACGCTGGTCATCGAGCGGACGCGGGATGAGTTGGGCGACTGGCGCGTCTGCGTGCTCTCCCCCCTCGGGGGACGCGTCCATGCCCCCTGGGCGATGGCCATTTCTGCCCGGGTGCGACAGCGGACCGGGCTGGACGTGGAGACCACCTGGACCAATGACGGGATTGTCGTGCGCTTCCCGGAGTCGGAGGTCCCTCCGGACACGGCTTGGCTTCTGCCCGCGGCGGACGAGGTGGAGGCCCTGGTGCTGGGCGAGCTCGGCGGGACGTCGCTGTTTGCTGCGCGTTTCCGCGAGGTGGCCGGCCGGGCCCTGCTGCTGCCCAGGAGGCGGGCCGGGGCGCGCATGCCGTTGTGGGCGCAACGCAAGCGAGCCACGGATTTACTCGCCGTGGCCTCCCGCTTCGGCAGCTTTCCCATGCTGCTCGAGACGTACCGGGAATGTCTGCGCGACGTCTTCGACATGCCGGCGCTGGTGGCGACGCTGCGGGCGGTGGGCGAGCAGCGGATGTCCGTCCGGACCGCCGACACCGCCACGCCATCCCCCTTTGCGGCCTCGCTGCTCTTCGGCTTCGTCGCCAACTTCATCTACGACGGGGATGCGCCCGTGGCCGAGCGGCGGGCGCAGGCGCTCAGCGTGGACCAGTCCCAGCTACGCGAGTTGCTGGGGGAGACGGAGCTCCGCGAACTCCTCGACGCGGAGGCCATGGCCCAGCTGGAGGCGGAGTTGCAACGCACCGACGTGCGCGCCCGGGCGCGCACCGCCGACGCCGTGCACGACCTGCTTTTGCGCCTGGGCGACTTGACGCGAAGCGAGCTTGCCGAGCGCTGCGCCTCCGAGGAAGTCACGGCCAGCGTGGACGCGCTGGTGGCCGAGCGGCGCGCGGTGCCGCTTCGGCTGCAGGCCGAGACGCGCTACGTGGCGGTGGAGGACGCGGTGCGCTTTCGCGACGGGCTGGGCATCCCGCTGCCCGAGACGCTGCCTGCCGCCCTGCTGGTCCCCGTCCGGGAGCCACTCCGGGAGCTGGTGGCCCGTTACGCGCGCACCCATGGGCCCTTCACCCTCCAGGCGCTGTGCAGCCGCTTCGGACTTTCCCCGCCTGCTGCCCGGGCCGTCCTGGGCGCGCTTGCGGCCGGCGGCGGGCTTCTGGAAGGCGCCTTCCGGCCCGGCGGGACGCAGCGGGAGTGGTGTGACGCCTCGGTGCTGTCCACGCTGCGCCAGCGCTCGCTGGCCCGGCTGCGCCACGCGGTGGAACCGGTGGAGCCCCGGACGCTGGGGCGGCTGCTGTGCAGCTGGCACGGCGTCCTGCGGCCGAGGCCCGGCCTGGACGCCATTCTGGACGCGGTGGAGCGCCTGCAGGGGTGCCCGCTTCCCGCCTCGGTGCTGGAGGCGGACGTGCTGCCGGCGCGCGTGGCGCACTACCAGCCGGGGGACTTGGACACGCTGGCGGCGGCCGGCGAGGTGGTGTGGGTGGGCGTGGAGTCCTTGGGCGAGCGGGATGGCCGGCTCGCCCTCTACCTGACGGACGCGTTGCCCCGCCTTCTACCCCCGGGGCAGGCAGCGCCCCCGGCTGAGACGCTAACCGATCGCGAGCGCGCCATCCTGTCCTACCTGGGGGGTGCCGGCGCTTCCTTCTTTGCCACCCTCCACCAGGGCGTGGGTGGCGGCTTTGCGCGGCCCACCGTGGGCGCGTTGTGGAGCCTCGTCTGGAAGGGCCTCGTCACCAACGACACCTTCCGCGCTCTGCGTGCATTCCTGGCGCCGCCGGCGGAGGCCCGGGGCCGGCGCAGCGCCCGGGCCGTCCCGGCCTACCGCAGCCGCCGGGCGGCGCCGCCCGCGGCGGAAGGGCGCTGGTCGCTTTTGCCCGAGCGCCTCGCCCAGTCCCCGACGGAGTGGAGCATGGCCGAGGCCCAGCAGCTGCTCAGCCGGTATGGCCTGGTGACGCGGGCCATGGCGCAGGCCGAAGGGCTGCCCGGGGGCTTCAGCGCCGTGTACGACGTCTTCAAAGCCCTCGAGGAGAGTGGCCGCATCCGCCGCGGCTACTTCGTCTCGGGCGTGAGCGCGACGCAGTTTGTCCTCCCCCCCGTGGTGGACCTCCTCCGTTCGCTGCGCCAGCCGCCGGAGGTGCCGGAGGTGGTGTGCCTGGCTGCCACCGACCCGGCCAACCCCTACGGCGCGCTGCTACCGTGGAGCGAGCCGGGCGCCGCGCCTGCCCGCGCGGCCCGCGCCGTGGGCGCGCACGTGGTGCTGGTGGACGGGGCTCTCGCGGCGTGGATGGGCCGGGGAGGGCGACAAAGCTGGGTGTGGCTCCCCGACGCCGAGCCAGACAGGGGCCGCATGGCACATGCGGTGGCGCAGCAGTTCGCGGCCCTCGGACACGCGGCGCAGGCCGAACGGCACGGGGGCCTGGTGCTGGAGGAGGTGAACGGGGGCCCGGCCGAGCAGCACCCGCTGGCGCTTTTCCTTACCGAGGCGGGCTTCGTCCCCTCCTCGTTGGGCTTTCACCTGCGGCGGCCGCGCCCGACGCTGTACGGGCTGCTGGCCCCCAAGGACGACAGCTAGCGCCAGCGCGGGTGACGTCCTCGGCGCGGGCCCGTCAGGCCTGGGCCTGACTGGCGAGGTCCTGGGAGGCGAGCCGGACCATGTGGACCAGTTCCCCCAAATCGACGGGCTTCTGCGCCCGTCCCACCACCATCGGGTGGTCGGCGGCGACCGTCGCGACGGTGTGGTGTGCCGACACCAGGACGACGCGGATGGTGGCGGCATGCGGGCCCTTGGCGAGCTCGCGCAGCAACTGGTGCCCGCTCACCTGCGGCAACATGAGGTCCAGCAGGACGACGAGGGGCGTCTTGGACCGGCTCACCAGCGCGAGCGCGGCAAACGCGTCCCGGGCGGTAGACACCGAGTAGCCCAATTCCTGGAACTTCTCCTGGAGGAAGCCGGCGAAGAAGGCCTGGTCGTCGACGACGAGGAGTTGTTGCCTGTGGGCAGAAATTTGCGGCTTCTCCATTTGTCGCGAAACGTCTCACGCCCCAGCCGGGTCCGGGTAGAGAGGCCAACAGGACCCTGGGTCACGCTGGTCCCGGCCGGGCGAAGCAACGAAAAACGGGAAATTTTCCGCCTGTGAATCAGGCGGTGCCGGCCGCGGCTGCCATGGCATGGGCCGATTCGAAAAGGTCGCTGCCGCCTGCTAGCGCAGCGCACCCGGTGAGTCCTCCAGCGCAGCCAGGGCATGTGCGGCCAGCTGCCGCACCTGTGCCCACTCCCCGCTTCCCGCCAGGGCCTCGGCCGTCCAGAGGTGCGCGCTGCGCCCCTCGCGCAGCACGGACAGCTGCGCAGCCAGCGCGGCCAGGGCCTGCTCCTTCTCCTCCCCGAGGAGGCCAAAGGGTGACAACGCCTGGGCCGCGTCCTCGAATTGCAGCGCGAGTTCCTCCACCGAGGCGTCTCCGTCCGTCCGCGCCTGGCGCAAGTAGTCGGCGAGCCACGTGCGCTGGGCGTCCGGGGGGTCCGCTAGCAGGCGCAGCGCCGCCACCAGCTGTGCCACCACCCGGCTTGGCTGCCGCAGCCCGCCCATGTGCGCCGTTTGCGTTGTTGGCCTCCAGGGCCAGCCTACCCCTCGCCTCCCACCTCCGCCGGCGTGCCTTGTCCCTCCGGAAGGGTAGCTCCGGGGCAGCACAACCCAGTGTGGGTGGAAGGCCCGCCCGGACTCACACCCAGAGCGCGCGGGGAATGCGACGCCAATCCTCGGGCCGGACGCGGGCGTCCAGGGGCCGCAGCATGGGCAGGCCTCCGGAGCGCTTTTCCCGCCTTCCCCCTTCCAGCCCCTCCGGCGAGGGGAAGCCGCCCAAGTCCTCCCACAGGCGCACCTCGGACAGGCCCGCGTCGCGTGCCACGACGCGGGCTGCGTGGAGGAGGGCGCGGCACGTCTTCGCGTCCGCCGCGTCCAGCCAGTGCACCCACAGCCGCGCGTCCTTGGGCTGCGCGTACCAAAGGGCCAGCGAATTGCCGACGGCGGCCCCGCAGGCGGCAGGCCGCGGGGTGCCGAGTTCCGTGCAGTAGATGCGCTCGCGCTCGAGAAACCAGTCGAAGGTGTCCGCGGTGGGGTGCACGACGAAGTTACCGCCAGCCGGCGGGTGCGCCGCCCACCGCCAGCCCAGGGCGTCTTCGGTGAAAAGCACCGCCTCGCTGGTCGCGCCCGGCGGTGCCGCCGACCAGCGCCAGTCGAAGGCGGGACGTGGAACGAAGCCGCTCCGGGAATACTGGGCCGCGCCCACGTCCGAGTAGAGCACCACCGCGTGGGCCGCCGGCTCCCGGGCGAGCGTCTCGCACACCCTGTCCAACACCCGGGTGGCATGGCCCTGGCCGCGCAACGGCCCTTCGGTAAACACCGACGCCACGCCGTATGTATGCCCCCGGCTTCGGCCGGCGTCCGTCAGCAGCAGGCTCGGGAAGGACAGTGTCTCGCAGGAAGAAAGTACCCGGCGCGAGGCGTCCACCAACAGCCAGGTGCGCATGTCCAACCGCGGCACGGCCAGCGCCCGGAGGCACTTCTCCCGCCGCTGGTAAGCCTCGGTGGTGAGTCCGCCGCCCCACGCCTGGGCCGTCAGGAGGTCGCGCGCCTCCTTCTCCGCCTCAGTGGCGAGCACCAACTGGGCATCGTCAGCGGCCGGCGCCATGCGGGGACTCTGGCCTCCTGGGCGGGGCGCGCCGCCCCTACTGCAGCAGCGCCTTGCGCTTGGACTCGATGGCGGACGCCATCCACGGCCCGCGCTGGGCCTGGGGCAGGCTGGCCACCAACTCGTCTGCCCGCGCCAGCGTGGCCTGCGCCGCTGCCTTGTCGCCCGTGGCCGCCTGCGCCTCGGCCTTGGTGAGGAGGACGCGCAGCGTCCGCGGCCCGTACACCAGGGCCTCCGCCTGCTCGGCGGCGGCGACGGCCTGCGCCGGCTGGTGCATGGCGAGGTAGGCCACCGCCAGCCGGGCCGAGGGGTTGTAGTCCCGCGGGAAGTCCTTGCGGGACTGCTGCAGCATGGGCACCGCCCGCTCCGGCTGGCCGAGGGCGAGGTAGGCCGCCAGCCGGTGGGAGTCGAAGACGGCGCGCGCCTCGGGCGTCTTGGCCTTTGCCGCCTCGCCCTCCAGGTAGCTCGCCCACTCGGCCGCCGCGCTGAGAGCGCCGGCGGCGTCCCCGCGCTCGCGGCGTGCGTCCACCAGCGTCTCGAAGAGGCCACTCCTGTCATCGGCCAGCATGGGCACCGAAGTGTCCCGGGTGAGCTCCACCACCCGCGCCTCCAGCACCGGCGCCGCCGCCTTGCGGTCGGGGTCCGTGGCCGGAAGCTCCAGGGCACAGCCGAGGCCCGTCCCGGCCACGGTGGCCAGAGACGTCCCCGGTGGGACGGAGGGCAACTCGGCCAGCGCGGTGCGGGTGCATTCCGCCGCCTGGCGGGTGAGGGATAGCTGAAGGACGAGCAACTCGGCGGCCTGGGCGTGCTCCAGCGTCCCCGGCCGCGAGGCCGCCGCCGCCGCCCGGTAGGCCACGGCCGCCTCGGCCCGCTTGCCCCCGGCCACCAGCGCGGCGCCTTCGGCGAGCGAGCGCTGGGCGACGTCGCCGCCGTGCTGGGCCTGGTCCACCGCCTGCAGCCGGGCCACCAGCTCGCTGGCGGTGGCGCTTCCCAGCCAGCGACGCAACGGCGTTCCGGTGGCAGCGTCCACCACCAACAGGGTGGGCCAGACGTCCACCGGGAAGCGCTCCAGCACGCCGCTGTTGACGGGGTTCTCGGTGTCCACGGCGAGCCAGACGAAGCGGCCCTGCAGCTTGTCGAGGCTCGGGTCCGGGAAGACGTAGGCCCGCATGCTGAGGCAGCTGTGGCACCAGGGTGCCCAGAAGTCGATGAAGAGCAGCTTGCCGCTAGCGCGTGCCTCGGCCAAGGCCGCCGGGTAGTCGTTCTCGAGGAAGACGGCGCCCGTCGGTTGCGGGACGGGCTTCGGCGCAGCGGCACAGGCCAGGCTGAGGCCTGCAAGCAGAAGGGGGCCGGGAAGTCGCATGGTCACCTGCGGGAGCGTCAGCCGGTTCGCCGTCCGGGGTCAAACCCCCTCCGCCCGCTGGGGGGGGTGAAACCCTACTTCGCCGGCGCTTCCGGGGACGGGGGGCGCTGGTGCTGCAGAATGGACTGGTCGATGTCCGGCAGCGGGCGGATGCGCGAGTTGGTGAGGGTGAAGCGCGTGGCCACATCCGCCAGGACGAAGAAGAGGAGCGTCGCGACGAAGAAGAAGGAGACGCCGAAGACGAGCTTGTTGGTCCCCTCGGAACCCCACAAGTGCATGAAGAAGCACGCCACCAGGAAGACCTTGATGCAGGCGATGAAGATGGCGGCCGCCAGGTGCATGTGGCCACTCATCGGAATCCGGCTGACGCCGAAGGTGGTGACGGTGAGCGTCAGAAGCGCAATCCACACCACGAAGTAGCGGGCGGCCGAGGCGTGGTGGGTGGCGTGGCTATGGGCCGGCTCGGTGCCGGCAGCGTGCGGGGTGGCCATGGTCACACCAGGTAGAGCAGCGGGTAGAGGAAAATCCAGACCAGGTCGACGAGGTGCCAGTACAGGCCAGCGTTCTCCACCGGGGCGTAGTGGGTGGGGGAAAACTCCTTGTGCCAGCAGCGGATGGCAACCCAGGTGAGCAAGCTCATCCCGACGATGACGTGGAGCGCGTGCAGCCCCGTTGCGAAGAAATAGACGACGTAGAACATCGGCCCGCCCGGGGCCGTAATCTCCGAGAAGGCGAAGAAGCGGCCCGGCAGCGCGCCCTCGCGGAATTTCTCTGTGTACTCAATGGCCTTGATGCAGAGAAAGCCGCCGCCCATGGCGATGGAGACGAGGAGCAGCCAGAAGGCGTTGCGATTCTTTCCGTGCTCGGCGTTGTGGTGTGCCAGTGCCACTGTCAGCGAGCTGGTGAGTAGGAGCAGCGTGTTGGTGGTGCCGAGGAAGAGGCTCAGGTGGCGCGCTGCCTGGTCGAAGGCCTCCGGGAAGTCGGTGCGGAAGACGGCGTAGCCGACGAAGAGACCGGCGAAGAGCAGAATCTCGGTGGCCAGGAACAGCCACATCCCGAAGCGCACGGCGTGCTTGTGCGCTGCCGGGTTCCCCTCGTAGTGGTGGGGGGTGGGGGGAGGGGCGAGGTAGCCCTCCGCCGTCATGACGCGCGCGGACGTCGCTTCCATTTACGTCGTCCTCGCGTGGGCGAAGTCCGGGTCACCGACCGCGTCCTCGGTGTAGTCGTGCGGCGGATGGGCGAAGGTGGGCGTCACGTCGAAGTTCTCGGTGGGTGGCGGGGACGGCGTCATCCACTCGTAGCCGCGGCTACCCCAGGGGTTGGGACCGGCCACCGGCCCGTACTTCAGGGCGAAGCCCAGGTAGATGGCGATGATGATGAAGCCGATGGCCAAAAGCGAGGAGCCCGCGGTGGAGGCCACGTTGAGCGCCTGGAAGCGCTCCGGGTACTCGTAGTAGCGGCGCGGCATGCCGGCGTTCCCGAGCAGGAATTGCGGGATGAAGGTGGCGTTGAAACCGAGGACGATGAGCGCGGCGGACACCAGCGCCCAGCCTTCGTGGTAGGTGCGGCCGAACATCTTCGGGAACCAGTAGTGGAGGCCGGCCAGAAAGCCCATGATGACCGCACCGACCATGATGAAGTGGAAGTGCGCGACGACGAAGTAGGTGTCCTGCCAGTGGATGTCGAGTGACACCGTGGCCAGCGCGATGCCGGTCATCCCGCCGAACACCAGGAAGAAGAGGAACCCGCAGATGTAGGCGTACGGGGCGGTGAAGGCGATGGCGCCCTTGTAGAGCGTCCCCACCCAGTTGAAGACCTTGATGGCGGTGAAGACGCCGACCAGCATCGAGATGACCGCGAAGGCCCCGGCGTCGAACGCGCTCTGGCCCGAGGTGAAGAGGTGGTGACCCCAGGCGAAGAAGCCGACGAAAGCGATGCCGAGGGAGCTGGCGGCAATCATCGAGTAGCCGAAAATGTTCTTCCGGCTGTAGGCGCTGATGGTCTCGGAGATGACGCCCATCGCCGGGAGCACCATGATGTAGACGGCCGGGTGGCTGTAGAACCAGAAGAGGTGCTGGAAGAGCACCGGGTCCCCGCCGCGGGCCGGGTCGAAAAAGCCGAAGCCAAAGGCGCTCTCGGCCGCTACCAGCATGGCCACCAGCCCGATGACCGGCGTGGCCAGCACCTGGATGATGGCGGTGCCGTAGAGCGCCCAGATGAAGAGCGGCAGCTTGAACCAGGTGATGCCCGGGGCCCGTAGGGTGTGGATGGTGACGATGAAGTTCAGCCCGGTGAGGATGGAGCTGAAGCCAATGACGAAGACGCCGAGCAGGACCGGCAGCACGCCCTGGGCGGTGGTGGTGGAGTACGGCGTGTAGAAGGTCCAGCCGGTGTCCGTGCCGCCATTCAGCATCCCCCACAGCGCGAGGACGGCGCCGGCGAAGTACAGGTAGAAGGACACCAGATTCCAGCGCGGGAAGGCCACGTCCTTCGCCCCAATCATGATGGGCAGGAAGAAGTTGCCGAACACCGCCGGGATGGCCGGAATCATGAATAGAAAAATCATGACCACCCCATGCAGGGTGAACATCCGGTTGTAGGTGAGTGCCTCGATGATGGTCGGCCCCGGGGTGAGGAGCTCCAGCCGGATGACCATGGCGAAGATGCCGCCGAGCAGGAACGACACCATCACCACCGACAGGTAGAGCAGCGCGATGCGCTTGTGGTCGAGGGTGAGCAGCCAGGAGCGAACGGTGGTCCCGTTGTTCAGGTAGTGGTGCTCGGGAAACACCGCCGGCCCACCGGCCGCGGCGCTACTGGCGGAGCTGCTCATAGACGGGTCCCTTCACAGGCTGGAGCTCGGCGCTGTCCGACCGCAAGCTCTTGATGTATTCGACCACCGCGGCGGTGTCCGGACCGCTCATCTTCCCCTGGTAGCTGGGCATGAGGGGCTGGTAGCCGGCCACGATTTTGTTGTTGGGCTCCATCATCGACTCGGTGAGGTAGGCCTCGTCGGCGACGATGGTGTCGCCGGTGGTCAGCTTGGTGGGCCGCTGGTAGAGGTCCACCCAGGTCGGGCCGATGTGGCGCTCGGTGTCGTTCACCGCGCTGTTGATGCTGTGGCAGCGCAGGCACCCCTGCTCCATCGCCACCCGCTTGCCCTGCTCCACCAAGTTTCCCTGGATGCTCACCATGTCCGGGTCGGCGAGGATGTCGGCCCGGGCCACCAGCCCGCGCTGCTGTTCCTTCAGCCAGGCGTCGAAGGCCTCCGGCGCCAGCACCACCACCGTCGCCCACATCTTGCTGTGCTGCGTGCCGCAGTACTCCGCGCACAGCACTTGGTAGCGGCCCGGCTTGGTGGCCTGGAACCAAGTCTCGGTGTAGCGGTTGGGCAGCACGTCCTGCTTGAGACGGAAGGCCGGGATGTAGAAGGAGTGGATGACGTCCCGGGAGGTGAGCAGCAGGCGCACCGGGCGGTTGGCGGGCACGTGCAGGACCCCGACCGAGTTGGGGCCGTCCGGGTAGGCGAACTTCCACATCCACTGCTTGCCCATGACGTAGACGTCCATCGCGTCAGGCGGCGGATTGGCCAGCTTGGCGTAGTCGCCGAAGCCGATGACGAACCAGGCCAGGAAGACCACCAGCGGGACGCTCACCGCGGCGACCTCGAAGCCCACCGTCGGATGGACTGCCGGCGTGGTCTGGTTCTCGCTGAGCCGCCGGTAGCGGAAGAAGAAGTAGAAGGCCAGAGCGCCGGTCAGGCCACTCATCACCATGGTGGTGATGATGACGAAGTAGTGCAGTCGGTCCACGCTGACCGCAAAGGTCGAGGCCTGCTCGGGGAGCCAGAGCAGGCGCCGGAGCCAGTCCGTGTCGAGGAGGTCGCCGTTCATGCCCGCGCGCCTCGCTTCTTCATCTTCATTTCCTGTCTCCAGAGGACGGTGAGCAGCGTTGCCAGCGCAACGAAGACGAACGAGGCGCCGATGCGGACGAAGCCCAGCACGTAGGGCTCGAATCTTCGTGTGGTGGCGTCGTACTTGAAGCAGGTGAGCAGCACCCGGTCGAGCGCAGTGCCCACCTTGCCCTTGCCCGCCTCGACCAGCGCCATCTTCACGTCGCGGGCGGGGAAGTCGATGCCGTACAGGTAGCGGGAGATTTTCCCATCCGGGGACAGCACGAAGATGGCGGCCGCGTGCGCGTACTGCTTGCTCGCCTCGTCGTAGGTGTATTGGAAGCCGAGCGCCCCGGCCAGGGCGTGAACGTCCTCGTCCTGCCCGGTGGCAAACGTCCACGCCGGGCTGAGCGGGTCGACGCCCAGGGCCTGCAGGTGCCCCCGCTTGCTCTCCGCGGCCTGCCTCGACGTCTCCGTCGGGTCAATGCTCACCGTCACCACCCGGTAGTCCTGGCCGAGCTTGAGGTCGAGGTTGCGGAGCGAGCGGGTGAGCCCGGACAGCACCAGGCTGCACAGGGCTGGGCACCGGTAGTAGACGAGGGTCAGCACCACCGGCGTGCCGCGGTGGAGCACGTCTGAGAGTTGAAAGGGCTGCCCTTCGGAGTCGACGAAGTGCCCGGCCTCGGGGACGTTGTCACCAAGGCGTTCCAGGACGTCGACGCCCTTGACCGCGGCCGGCGCCTGGCTGCGCGCCGCCCCGTGCGCCTGCCGGTCGCCCGGGTATTGCGCCCAGGCTCCCGTTGCCAGGACCAGCGCCAGCGCCGCCACAGGCTTCACTTCTTCTGCTCCTGGACCAGCATGTCCATGGCCACGTCGATGGGGACGTGGACAACGCCTGCCGGCCGGTCGAGCCAGCCATAGGTGCTGAGCCGGTTCATCTGCTGCAAGCGCTTCTGCGCCGCGCGCTGGTCGAGGCTGAACAGGCGCTGGTTGACGATGCCGACCTCGTACTGGTTGACGCCCGGTGGAATGGGCGCCGGTCCGACCGGCTGCATCTCCTTGGCCGCGCTGTTGAGGAGGGCGGTCGACCACAGGATGCCCAGGGCGAAGACGAAGACGGAGCCCACCCCCACGCCCACAATCTTCCGGTAGGGGAGATTCTTGTCCTCGAGGTCGCCGGGCTTCTGGGCCAAGGGAGCGCTGTGGGCAGAGGAGCTCATGCTTGGGTGTACCTCAACGAGTAAGACAGATTCGGGTCCTTCACCGGGATGGCGAAATGCCCCTTGGCACGCCACAGGGCGGTCGCCACCGCGACGCCTCCCACCCCGACTAACGCCGCCAGGTGGGCCAGGTGAGGCTGCGCTCCGGCAGGGAACAGGGCCGGCATGATGAGCCAGTAGATGTCGACGTAGTGCACCCCCATCAGCCAGAGGGCCACCACCGCCAGGGCCCGCGGCCGGAACTTCAGCTCGCGCGACAGCAGCGTGAAGAAGGGAATGAAGAAGTTGGCGACGATGAGGAAGATGCCGACGCCTGCCCAGCCGCCCTTCATCCGCACCACGTACCAGGCCGCCTCCTCCGGGATGTTGGCAATCCAGATGAGCATGAACTGGCTGAAGGCGCAGTACGTCCAGAAGGCGGTGAAGGCGAGCATCAGCTTGCCGACGTTGTACAGGTGGTGCCGCGTGACGGCTCCCCCGAGGCCGGTGGTGTTGCCCTGATTCAGGGCGATGACAACCGCCACCAGGCTCATGCAGGAGAGGAAGCTGCCGGCGAAGTAGTAGACGCCGAAGATGGTGGAAATCCAGAAGGGGTCCACCGACATCAGCCAATCGAAGCCGGCGAAGGTGATGGTGAGCGCCAGGAAGGGGAGGGAGCCGGCGCCGAGCCGGCGCATGTGACGGGTCGGCTCGAGGCCCCCCACCTCGTCCTGCTTCAGCGACCAGCGCCGCAGGCGGTCTGACACGAGCAACCACACGGCGAAGTAGATCGCGGCGCGGATGAGGAACCACGGGACGTTGAGGTAGGGCGCCTTGTGAGTGAGGAGCTCCAGCTCCTCGGCACTCATCGCCGACGAGGGCCGCGCCCAGGGGAAGAGCGTGGACATCCCGAGCAGGATGGGGAGGAAGAGGAGGACAAAGACAGGCAGCGAGGCCCCAATCCCCTCCAGGACGCGCCGCAGCACCACCATCCACTTGGCGGCCGACGCGTGGAAGATGGCATTCCAGATGGTCGCCGTCACGGCGATGCCCAGCCAGTAGACGAACGCCACCAGGTAGCCGGCGAGCACCGTCGCGTGCTGCGAAGGGCCACCGGCGAAGTAGAAGACGGCCGTCGCCAGCAACCCGAGGACGCCCAGGCCCAGGCTCCAGCGGAGCGCACCTCCGGTGGCCCCGACACGGGCCTGGGTGATGCTCACCACCTCGTCGCTGTGGCCGGCTACTGCGCCCATGTCTGGCCCTCCCGGAGCCGGCGCTGCACGTCCTGCGGCAGTGCCTGGATGGGCGTGTTCTGGCTCAGTTGCAGCGCCTTCACGTACGCCACCACCGCCCAACGCTCGTCCAGCGGAATCTCCCCGGAGAAGCTGGGCATCAGCCCGTAGCCCTGCGTGATGGCCTTGTAGAAGAAGCCTGCGGGCTTGTCGGTGAGCGCCACCAGCGAGGGAGGAAGCCTGGTCGCCATGTTGTCCGCCACCATGCTGTCGCCATTGCCCACCAGGCCATGGCAGTTGGCGCACACAATCTCGTAGCGGTGCCGACCCCGGCGGAGCAGCTCGGCGGTGATGGGAACCGGGACTTCCGTCACCGGCACCCCGTTGACCTCGCCAGAGGTGATGGCGGGGTGGCCCACCAGCCGCTCCCGCGGCACCGTGCCCTCGGGCGGGGTGCGCATGGCGCGGCCATCGGCAAAAATGTCGTTGGACCTGTAGGGCAGGTACTTCTCCTGCACCTCCATCCGCTGCAGGACTTGGCTCGCGCTCGTGTTGCCGCAGGTGCACCCACTCGCGGCGAGCGCCAGGGCGGCCAGGGGAAGGAAGGCCTTCATTCCAAGGACTCCTTCACCACGCTCACCTGGGTGGCGCCGACCGACTCGAGCTCCCGCACGGCCTCCTTGCCGTCGCTGCCGGGGGCCTGGGCCACGCTAAGCCAGAAGCCGTCGGTGACCGCACTGCGGAAGGCCTCCAATTCGAAGACCGCATGGTACGGCTGGGGCAGTCGCATCATGATGAGCAGCCCGAAGAAGATGCTGAGCGAGGTCAGCAGCACCGTCGTCTCGAAGGTGATGGGGATGTAGGACAGCGGGCTGATGGGCGGTCGGCCGCCGACGTTCATGGGCCAGTTGATGCCATTCATCCACACCATCATTGCCATCCCACCGAACATCCCGGTGAGCGCCCCGGCCAGTGCCACCTTGGGCACCACCGAGCGCTTCAGCCCGAGGGCCTCATCGCCGCCGTGGAGCGGGTAGGGCGAGTGGGTGTCGACGTCCGTGAAGCCTTTCTCGCGGACCTGGCGGCAGGCCTTGACCAGCGCCGCGCCCGTCGGGAACTGCCCCAGTACGTAGGTGCGGCCCTGCGGCGCGGTCCCGGTGCTCATGTCGTCACCACCTGGACGGCAACCGCCGGGTGCTGAAGCTCCTCGTTGAGCTCCTTGACCTCGCTCACCGCCACCGCCGGCAGGTACTTGAGGAAGAGCAGGAAGTTCGTACTGAAGAAGCCGATGGTTCCAACGAAGAGCGTGATGTCGACCCAGGTCGGCGCGTACATGCCCCAGCTCGCGGGCAAGAAGTCGCGGTGCAGCGAGGTGACGATGATGACAAACCGCTCGCACCACATGCCGATGTTCACGAGGATGGAGGCCACCCACATGATGGCGATGTTGGTCCGGCAGAACTTGAACCAGAAGATGTGCGGGGTGACGACGTTACAGGCAATCATCAGCCAGTAGATGATGCGGAACGGTCCGGTGGCGCGGTTGTAGAAGACGAACCATTCCTCCGGGTTGCCCGAGTACCAGGCGATGAAGTGCTCCATCAGGTAGCCATAGGAGACGACCATCCCGGTCACCAGGATGAGCTTGTTCATCGCCTCCAGGTGCCGCATCGTGACGACGTGCTTGAGGCCGAGGAAGTGCCGGGCCGGAACGAGCCACGTCATCACCATCGCGAAGCCAGAGAAGATGGCGCCGGCGACGAAGTAGGGCGGGAAGATGGTGGTGTGCCAGCCGGGCAGTAAGGCCACCGCGAAGTCGAAGGAGACGATGGTGTGGACGCTCACCACCAGCGGGGTGGAAAGCCCCGCCAAGAGCAGGTAGGCCACCTTGTAGTTGTGCCAGTGCCGGCCAGACCCGCGCCAGCCGAGGGCGAACAGGCCGTACACCTTGCGCTGGATGGGGTTGCTGGAAGCGTCCCGGAGCGCGGCCAGGTCCGGAATCAGGCCCACGAACCAGAACAACACCGACACCGTGAGGTAGGTCGATACCGCGAAGACGTCCCACACGAGCGGGCTCTTGAACTGCGGCCACATCTGCAGGTCGCTCGGGTAGGGGAACATGAAGTAGGCGAACCACGGCCGTCCGGTGTGCAGCGCCGGGAAGAGCCCGGCGCACATCACCGCGAAGATGGTCATCGCCTCGGCGAAGCGGTTGATCGCCGTCCGCCACTGCTGCTGGAAGAGGAAGAGGATGGCGGAGATCAGCGTCCCGGCGTGGCCGATGCCGATCCACCACACGAAGTTGATGATCCCGAACCCCCAGCCGACGGGGATGTTGTTGCCCCAGGTGCCGATGCCGGCGGCCAGCGTGTACGAGAGCGCCAGCACGAACAGCCCGACCAGGCCGAGGCACGGCAGGAAGAGCGTCCACCA
>JADGRA010000030.1 GCA_017881265.1 Myxococcaceae bacterium
GGGCCTGGGCCTGGGCCCTCTCGGCCTGCGAGACGGCCTGTCGCTCGCGGGCCGCCCAGTCCTCGACTTCCGAGCGCGCCCGCTGCGCGGCGGCGTCACGTTCCTCCACCTGCTGGGCGAGGCGGCTGAGTTGCTCGGCCTCGCGCGCCTCCGCCTCCGCCTGGGCCCGGGCGGCAGCCTCCTCGCGCTCGCGCAACTCGCCGGACAGCCGGGCCACCTCCGCCGCGGCGCGGGCCTCGCCGGCTGCCCGGGCCTGCGCCTCGGCCTCGGCGCGGGCCTCGGCCTCCCCCCGCAGTCGCTGCTGGACGGCCAGCTCGCGGGTCCGCCGGCCGGCTTCTTCCCGCAGCGCCCTGGCCAGCAGTTCTGCCTCGGCCGTTCCCTGCGCCTGCGCCGCGCGGACAGCGCCTTCGGCCTCGTCGGCCCGCGCGCGCGCCTCCTCCACCTGCGCCTGTGCGGACCGCGCCTCCCCTTCCAGCCGCCGGGCCTCCTCCGCCTCGGCCAGCGCCCGCGCCTCCGCTTCGGTGCGGCGGGCACGCTCGGCCGCTTCGGCTTGCTGGTAGGCACGCAGCGCCGCCTCCGCCTTGGCCCGCGCTGCCTCGGCCTCGGCCCGCGCCTGCTCCGCCGCCTCGGCGCGGGCGCGCGCCTGGTCTGCCTCCTCCCAGGCGGCGTGCGTCAAGGCCTCGGCCGCCGCCACTTCCCTGGCATTGCTGGGGGCAGGCGGCGCGGCCGCGGGCGGGGCGCGCAGGCTGGCGAAGGCCTCTGCCTCGAGGTCCGCCTCGGCCTCTGCCAGCGCGGCGTCCATGAGCGGGGGCAATTCCTCCATCTGGCCCGGGTCGAGGAGGGGTACGTCGTCCCCTTCCGTCTCCGGCGGTGCCAGGACGTCCTGCACCGCTTGCACCAGTGCCTGCGCGTCCAACGGCAGGCGCACCACCGGCAGCGCGTGGCCCGGCACCGCCTCGCCCAGAAGCACCACCGGCGTCGTGCCCCAGTCGGGCCGGGCGCGCAGCTCGGCCAGGAACCTGTCGCCGCGACCGCCCTCCACCGCCGGCGCCAGCAGAATGGCGGACGGGGCAAGCTGTTCCACGGCGCTAAGGGCGTCGGCGGTGGACGTCGCCAGGTGCAGGGGGAAGCCGGCGCGCGTCAGCGCCCTCCGCACGGCGGCGATGGTGGCGAGGTCATCGTGCACCAAGAGCAGGGGCGGAGGCATGTGGGGTGGGGAAGCCTTGGACGCTTGCGGCAAGCCTACAGCATGGCCCCCGGGTCGACGTCGAGGATGCCGCGGACACCGGGGGGCAGCGACGGAAGGGCCCGCTCGGCGGCGTCCAGCACCGGCCGAAGCACCCGGTGCTGCGGGGCCTTGAGGAGAAGCTGCCAGCGCGTCAGCCCCTTGAGGCGAGACAGCGGCGCGGGGGCCGGGCCCAGTAGCCGCACCCCGGAGGCCGCCGGCGGCAGGCTCCTCTCGAGGAGGTTGGCCAGTGCCCGGGCGCCCGAGGCGGTGCGGCCCGGGTCCGCGCCCTCCAGCCGAATGGCCGCCAGCCGGGAGAAGGGCGGGTAGGCAAGGGCCCGGCGCCATTCGAGTTCCCGCGCGACGAAGCCGACGAAGTCGTGGGCGGCGGCGCGCGCCACCGGCTCGGCCTCGGGGTTGTAGGTTTGCACCAGCACCCGGCCCACGTCCTGCCCACGCCCCGCCCGGCCCGCCACCTGGGTGAGAAGCTGGAAGGTGCGCTCGGCGGCGCGGAAATCCGGCAGCAATAGCCCCGTGTCCGCGGACACCACGCACACCAGCGTCACGCCGGGGAAGTCATGTCCCTTGGCCACCATCTGCGTGCCCACCAGCACGTCCAGCTCTCCACGGGCGAAGGCGGCGAGCCGTTCCGTCAGCCGCTCCCCGGTGCCCACGCTGTCGCGGTCCAGCCGCGCCACCCGGGCGGTGGGGCAGCGCGCCTGGACCTCCGCCTCCACCCGTTCGGTGCCACTGCCAAGGCGAAGCAGCGGCCCCCCGCACGCCCGGCATACCTCGGGCACGGCATGGGTTGCGCCGCAGTAGTGGCACTGCACCGCCGGCGGGTACAGGTGCAGGGTTAGGGCGACGTCGCACTGCGCGCAGGAGAGGGACTGTCCACACGCCTGGCACACCAGGGTGGTGCTGTGGCCGCGGCGGTTGAGGAAGAGGATGGCCTGCTGCCCGCGGGCCAGTGTCTCGGACAGCGCCTGGGCGCTTTCCTCCGCCAGCGCCGGCGGGGCTTCGCCGCTGGCGCGCGGGCGCCGGCGCAAGTCCACCAGTTGCACCGTCGGCAAGGGCCGGTCGTCCACGCGGGCCGGCAACTCCAGCAGCTGGTAGCGGCCGCGGCGGGCATTCTCGTAACTCTCCAGCGACGGCGTGGCCGAGCCCAGCACCACCACCGCGCCCAAATCGCGTGCCCGCACTACGGCCAAGTCCCGGGCTTGGTAGCGCAGCTTCTCGTCCTGTTTGAAGGACGGGTCGTGCTCCTCGTCCACCACCAGAAGGCCCAAGCGCGCCACCGGGGCAAACACCGCCGAGCGCACCCCCACCGCCAGGCGGACGCGCCCAGCGCGCAGCGCCTGCCAGTGTCCACGCCGCTCCCTGTCGGACAGCCCGCTGTGCAGGACGGCCACCTGCGCCCCGAAGCGGCTGCGGAAGCGGCCCACCAGCTGCGGGGTGAGGGCAATCTCCGGCACCAGCACCAGGGCGCCCTTGCCGCTGGCCAGCGCGTATTCGGCGGCACGCAGGTACACCTCCGTCTTGCCGCTCCCCGTCACGCCCTGCAGCAGAAAGGGGCGGAAGGCGGAGGCGTCCAGCGCCTCCGTGACGGCCTGGACGGCGGCCGCTTGCCCCTCCGTCAGGCGGGCCGGGCGTCCCTGGCCGAGGCCTGCCCGGATGAGGGGCGGTACCTCCAGCGTCTCCACCTGGACGAGGCCCCGGGCCACCAGCCGCCGGACGGCCTCGCGGGCCCCAGGCACGGCACGTACCAACTCATCCAACTCCGCGCCCCCGCCGACGGCGAGGAGGTAGCCCAGCGCGGCCGCCTGGGCGGGGGCCCGGGCGAGGGCCGCCTGGGCGGCGGCCTCCGTGGCGACGACGCGCTTTACCCCGGCCGGAGTGACGGGCCTGTCCTCGACGGCCTGGGTGAGGCCGGGCGGCAGCGCAGCCCGGAGGGCCTCCCCCAGCGGGTAGCGGTAGTGGGCCGCGGCAAAGGCGAGGAGGCGGAAGACGTCCGGCGGCAGCGCCGGCTCCGTCTCCAGCACCTGGGCAATGGGCTTTAGCACCGCGCCGGAGGGCGGCTCGGCCGGCCCGAGATAGAAGCCGAGGGCGCGTCCCCGGCCGAAGGGCACCAGCAGCCGCTGCCCGGGAAGCAGCGGCCCCTTGTGCCCCGCCGGCAGCAGGTAGGTGAAGGGGCCGGCGACGGGCCGTCCGACGGCGACCGAAGCGCAAGGAGGAGCGTCCACCACAGTCCCTGCGGGGACTACCCCCGCCCCCCGACAGTGGGCCGACTGGTGCGGCCGGCGCGCGGCCCCGTCGGCACGCCTAAAACAGACGCTCGGGCACGCTGGCGTGGCTGTCGCCGCGGACGGTGGTGAAGCGCGCCTGCAACTCGGTGCCGCGTGAGACTTCCAGAAGCCGCGGGAACCAGCCGCCGGTGGCCGGAGAGGCGTAGTCCGAGAAGCGCACGTCCCACGCCACCCCCTTGTCGTCGGTAAAGCGCATCCGCGCCGGCAGGAAGCTTTCCTTGAAGACGCACAGCTGGCTGTCCGTCGGCTTGTCCCCCCCGAGGACGTACACCACCTGCCCGCCCAGCCGGCCCAGCGCCGTCTTCTGCGTGTCCACCTTCAGCGCGCGCAGGTGCTGCTCGAGGCCACTGCGCGCATCGCCCTCGGACGCCGAGCGCAACGCGAGCAGGGCGCAGACTTCCTGCACGGCGACGCCCAGCGCCGCCACCGTCGGCCCCTCCACCCGGCGGCGTCCGCCCGCCTCCACCACGGCCAGGGGCTTGCCCTCCGGGGTGGTGGCGTCCAGCCGGCAGCGGCCCGGGACGCGCAGCAGGAAGGCGGCGTCGGTGCGGTACTCCGGTAACTGGTTGGAGAACTCGGCCATGGCGCCCCCGGACAGGGCGAGGGTGCCCTCCACCTTGGCCCCCACCAGGTGCAATTCTTCCCGGGCTTCCACCAGGCGACGCAGGATGGCTCCGCCGGGAAGGACGTAGGCGGCGGCCGTGCCGGCCAGCCCGAGCAGGCAGACCAAGAGGAGCCGTTTCATCCGGGAAGGGGCGGCACCATAGCAGGCACACCCCGGTCCCTGTTACATCCGGCCCCCACATGCCAGCAATTACCTTCTTCGTCGCGGTGCTGCTGATGGCGGTGGGGCTGGGAGGCTTCGTCGCCTCGGGGGCCCACGCCCCCACGGCGCTCATCCCGGCCGTCCTGGGAGTGCTGCTCGGCGTCTGCGCGGCGGTGGCGCGCAACCCCAAGGCGCGCATGCATGCCATGCACGCCGCCGTGCTGCTGGCGCTGCTGGGGGTGGCCGGCTCGCTGCGGGGCGTTCTGCAGCTGCCGGCGCTGCTGTCGGGCCAGACGGTGGCCCGCCCGCTGGCGGTGGTGGCCCAGAGCGTCACCGTGGTGCTGTGCCTCGGCTACCTGGTGGTGGCCATTCGCTCGTTCATTCAAGCCCGTCGCCAACGCCTCGCCAGCCCGGGCTGAGGCCGCGCGGGCCCCCCTCGCGAAGGCCGCAGGAGAAACGTCCCATGAGTCTCATCATCCGCATCCACCGGACCGGCGGCCCCGAGGTGTTGCAGCTCGACGACGCCGTGGTGGGAGACCCCGGCCCGGGGCAGGTAAAGCTGCGCCATACCGCGGTGGGGTTGAATTTCATCGACACCTACCACCGGACGGGCCACTACCCGGTGCCGCTGCCGTCCGGGCTGGGGCTGGAGGCCGCCGCGGTGGTGAGTGCCATTGGCCCGGGCGTGGAGGGGCTGCACGTCGGGCAGCGGGTGGCGTACGCCACGGGCCCGCTCGGCGCCTACGCCGAGGAGCGCCTCATCCCGGCGGAGCGCCTGGTGCCGGTGCCGCAGGGCGTCACCGACCGGCAGGCCGCCGCGGTGCTGCTGAAGGGCCTCACCGCGCAGTACCTCGTCCGGCGCACCCACGTGGTGAAGGCCGGGGAGACGGTGGTGGTGCACGCCGCGGCGGGAGGGGTCGGGCTGTTGCTGTGCCAGTGGCTGCGCCACCTGGGGGCCACCGTCATCGGCAGCGTGGGGACGGCGGAGAAGGCGGAGCTGGCCCGCGCCAACGGCTGTCAATACCCGCTGGTCCTGGACGCTTCCAACCCCGGACGCTTCGTCCAGCAGGTGGGGGAGATTACCCAGGGCGCCAAGGCGTCGGTGGTGTACGACTCGGTCGGCAAGGACACCATGCTCATGTCGCTGGACTGCCTGGCGCCGTTCGGCCTTTTGGCCATGTTCGGCTCCTCCTCCGGCGCCCCGCCCCCGCTGGACCTCGGGCTTCTGGGCCCGAAGGGCTCCCTCTTCGTGACCCGCCCCACCCTCATGACCTACGCCGCCAAGCGCACGGACCTTTTGCAAGGCGCCGCCGAGCTGTTCGATTTGGTTGCCCGGGGAGTACTGAAAGTCCACATCAACCAAGAATACCCCCTGCGGGCAGCCGCTCAGGCGCACCGCGACCTGGAAGGCCGGCGCACCACCGGCTCCAGCGTCTTCCTGGTGGGTTGACCGCAACGTCGTACACTCTGGGCAGGATGCGGCTTCGCCTCATGCTCCGGCCCGCGCTCGTCCTCGCGCCGCTCCTGGCGACCTCGGCCGCCATGGCGCAGCCCATCGGCTTCGACCAGGCCCTGGAGGCGCGCGAGCTGTCGATGGGCGGCGCTTACCGGGCGCTCGGCACCACCGCTGTCGGCGTCGACGGAAACCCGGCGGCGCTGGCCCTCTTCAAGTTCTTCCAGCTGGACGCCGGAGGCGCGTACGACTTCGGCAACCACGAGTGGTACGTCGCCAGCTACGTCCGCGACAGCAAGTCCTCGCCGCTGGCCGCCGGGTACAGCTTTCACTACCTCTCCCAGCCGCTCACCACTGTCACCCCGACAGGCACCACCACCCGCTACATCAGCGGCTATCAGCAGGTGTTCGCCTTTGGCGTGCCGGTGGCCGACTACATGAGCATCGGCGTCTCCTCGCACTGGATTACCGAGAGCGACCTGCGCATCAACGCCGCCAGCCTGGACGTGGGAGTCGCTTTCAAGATTGGCACCGTCGCCACCCTAGGCTTCGCCGGCCACAACCTCATCAACACCAACCACCCGGTGCAGCTTGGCCGCTACTTCGATTTGAGTACTGGCTTGAGGTTCGGCCCGGTGCGGCTCGCCATCGACGCCCTCGCCAACTTCGGCCCGCACGAGTTTCACCCCAAGCTTCTCTTCGGCACTGAGGTGGCCCTCGGCAACAGCCTCTTCATCCGCGCCGGCGCCGACTGGTACACCCGCACCCAGTACGTGCGCTCCACCGTCTACCTGACCGTCGGCGTCGGCATCGTCGTGGACAAGGGCGGCTTCGACGTCGGCTACCAGCAGTCCTGCACCGGCGTGGGAAACCTCTTCGTGGCCACGCTGAGGGTGGTTCTCTAGTCCCCCCCGGGGGGACTGGGGCCCGACGGCACCGGTCGCGTCCAACGACACCGGGGGGGAAGGCCGCGCCAAGAAAGTGGGTCCCCCGGGTTTGGCAACGGGGCCGTTCACCCCGGACGTGCGCCTTTCGGCGACAAGCCCTGCACGTCAATGCCGATGGGGACGTGGTCCGAAGGCATCGCGGACGACGGAAGCGGTGTCTCGTCCTCGATGATTGCCGTCGGCAGCGGCACGACGGCCAGCCCGGGGGTGTGCAGGATGTGGTCGATTCTCCGGGCGCGTCCGTTGGGATTCGCGGTCGGCGGCAGCATGCCCGCCGCCGGGTCGACGAAGCCGAAGTCGAGCAGCATCGCGTACACCGGGTCATCGACCTCGATGTTGAGGTCGCCGCACAGCACCCAGGGATGGGCCGCGTCGCGGAATTGCTGAAGCAGCGCGTTCACCTCGCGCACCGCCCAGCGCGACGCGCGCGGCGTGCCCGGCGCATCCCAGCGCAGGTGCGTCGTCGCGATGCCGACAGCTCGCCCGGCGATTTGCGTCTGCGCGAGGAGGGCGATGTGCCCGGAGTCCTTGCGGTCGGGCGCCCCGTCGGCGAACACCAGGGCGCGGACGGCCGTCAGCGCGATGTCTGGCCGCGCCAGGACGGCGCACCCGTCTGCCCTGCCGCGCTTCGGTTCGAAGTACAGGGCCCAGCCTGCAAGCCGCATCCGTGCGGCGGTGACGAGCGCAGGCTCGACCTCCTGCAGGCAGAAGACGTCCGCGGGTTCAGCAGCGATGTGGTCGAGGATGGCCGAGGTCCGCGCCCCGGGCCGAAGCAGCGCTGGGTCGGTGCGCGGGTAGTAGCTCGCACGGACATACGCGTCGGCGAGAACGTTCCAGGACATGATGCGCATGCGAGTCTTCAAGTTACCGTGGCCATCCCAGTGCTGTTGCGACATTCCCCAGCGCGTGCCGTCAAGGACGCGAGAGGAAGTGCGTATGGAGGATTCCAGACGTCGCTTGCTGTGGCATGGCTTCTTCTTGTTCCAGCTCGGTCTCGTCACCGGCCTCGTTGAGCAGAAGTTCACCAACCCGCGGATGGGGCTGGCGGCCCACCTGCAAGGGGTGTTGAACGGCACCTTCCTGATAGCCCTGGGCGCCGTCTGGACGGACGTGCGGCTGTCCCTGCCCGCGAAGGCAGCGGCGTACTGGACAGCCTTGTACGGCACATACGCCAACTGGGCCGTCACCGTGCTGGCGGCAATCCTGGGAACGGCAGCACTGAACCCGATTACGGCAGCCGGCCACAGCGCTGTTCCCTGGCAGGAAGGCGTGGTGACGGTGGGCTTTATCAGCGTCGGCCTGGCCATGTTGGCGACGGCTACGCTGTGTCTCTTTGGCCTGCGGCGAATCCGACTGGCGTGAAGCCCTGGGCCGGGCGCGCCGGCGACAACCGGAAGTCTCTCAGTCCGTCCAGGCCGGGCCCTGGGGGACCGCCACCTCCGCCTCGGCAAACAGGCGCGCGAGGTCCGCCGCCAGCGGCGCCACCAGGGTGACTTCCTCCCCCGTTTCGGGGTGCGGGAAGACAAGCGCGTGGGCGTGCAGCAGCGGCCGCCCGGCGGGGCTGGACGCCCCGCCATACAGCACGTCGCCGAGGAGCGGCGCCCCCAGGGAGGCCAGGTGGGCCCGCAGCTGGTGCTGCCGTCCTGTTCGCGGCCAAAGCGCCGCCAGGGCGTAGCTCTCGACTTGGCCCAGCCGGCGGAAGTCGCTCACCGCCGGGACGCCATGGGCCTTCGCCGAGGCGCGCCAGCGTCCGGGGCGACTTGGGTCCCGGGACAGGGGAAGCGAGATGGTGCCGTGCGCCGGAAGGTTGGGCCCCGTGGCGGCGAGGTACTGCTTTCGGACGCGGCCGTTGCGGAAGGCGAGGCTGAGGGCGCGGGTGGCCTCGGCCGTCACGCCGAAGAGGGTGAGGCCCGTCGTTCCCCGGTCCAGCCGGTGCACCAGGCCGGCTTGTGTCCCGAGGTGGGCCGAGGCCAGTGCGGCGAGGCTGGTGGCCCCGCCGGGCGTCGGCTGGGCCGGTAGCCCGGCCGGCTTGTCCACCGCGAGAAGCGCCCCGTCCTGGTACACGACGCCCAGGGGCGGAAGTGGCGCCTCCTCGGCCAGTACCGAGCGGCCGGACTCCTCGAGAACCACCAGCACGCGGTCTCCGGCCCTGGCCATGGGGGCCGTGCCCTGCAGGCGGCGGCCGCCCAGGTACACCGCGCCGCGCGCCAGCAGCGCCTCGGCGTCGGCGCGGGCGAGGCCCAGTCGCGCGGACAACAGGGGCACCAGCGGGCCGGCCTCGGCGGGGGCCACCTCGAAGAGGCGGCGCTTCACCGCCCTTCCCCGCGCGTCCTGCCGGGCGGGACGCCGCACCCCCGACGTCTGCTTGACCCGCGGGTCAACACTCCGGCAGCGTGCCGCCCATGGCCAGCATCGGCAGAGCGGTGCACAACCTCGTCCAGTCCGGCCCGCTGTGGAAGGAGGCTTCGGCCAGCGGCAACCTCAAGGTGCTGTCGTCGCTTCTGGGCCCGGCCTACCGGGGCCTGGTGCTGGAGGGCGCCCGGGGCCGTGGCTTCACGCACATGCCGGCCGCGCACCAGGCGCACTTCGACTGGGGCTACCTGCGCGACCACCCGGCGCTGGCCCGCCTCTACGAGGCGGCCAAGACGTCCCAATGGAATGCCACCACCGACCTTGACTGGAAGACGGACGTCGACCCGGGTCACCCGACGCGACGCTTGGTCCCGGATGAATTCCACCCCGTCTTCGGCACGCCCCACTGGGACGCCCTCTCCGGGCCCGAGCGCACCGCGCAGCTGCACGCCGTGCTGGCCTGGGTGCTGAGCCAGTTCCTCCACGGCGAGCAGGGTGCGCTGTTTGCCGCCTGCCAGGTGACGGAGGCCGTCCCCTGGCTCGACGCAAAGCTGTACGGCTCCTCGCAGGTGGTGGACGAGGGGCGGCATGTGGAAGTCTTCCACGCCTACCTCACCGAGAAATTGCAGAAGCTGTACCAAGTCAACGACAACCTCTTCACCATCATCGACGCGCTGATGACGGACGGGCGCTGGGACGTCAAGTTCCTCGGCATGCAGGTCCTCATCGAGGGCCTGGCCCTCGGCGCGCTGCGGCAGATGACGGCAGAGCCGCTGCTCCGCCAGCTACTGACCTACGTCATCACCGACGAGGCCCGCCACGTCCATTTCGGCGTGCTGTCTCTGCAGGAGGCGGCCACCGGGCTGTCGGCGGCCGAGCACCGGGAGCGCGAGGACTGGGCCTTCCAGGTGTCGCTCCTCATGCGCAACCGCTTCCTGGCGCACGAGTTCTACGAGGAGTACTGGGCCCACGCCATGACGCGCAAGGCGTGGGACGCCCTCGTCCTGCGCTCGGCCTTCATGAAGCTGTTCCGGCAAACCATGTTCAAGCGCGTCGTCCCCAACCTGAAGCGCATCGGACTGCTGTCCCCCCGCATCCGCCCGCGCTACGAGGCGCTCGGGCTTTTGGCCTTCGAGCACCTGCCCGCAGCGCCCGAACTCACCGCGACGGACCTGCTGCAGCAGTAGCCCAACCCCCCCTCTCCCCTGCCCCCCTGGACGTCCCTCCTGCCTTGGCCCCCTTGGGGCGAAGGCCTCCCCCCGGAAAGCCCAACCCCCCATGGCCTCGCTCCAGGCGCTCGAGGACGACGTGGAGGCCTTCTGCCGCGCGCGCGAGCAAGCCCGTGCCGAGGAGGCCACCGGCCAGACGGCGCGGGCCAACCTGGGGGCGGTGGAGCGCGCCCACTCGCTGGCCGTCTCCCCGGACACGCTTTCTGCCGTCCGCGCAGCCGCCACGTCCCCCACGACGCCGGAGGCCCAGCTGCCCCGGCTTCTCAGCCTGCTTCCCTTTTTGGGCCAGGCCGCCGTGCACGCGGCGACGCGCGAGGTGGAGGACGCGTTGGAGACCGCCACCCGGGCGACCACCGTCTCGGCCGGGGGCGTGCACTGGCCCCTCTCCGGGGTGTGGCAGGCCGTCGGGCAGCAGGCGGACAGGACGCGGCGCGCGGCACTGGCCCGGGCGGCGGCAACCGCCGAGGAGGCGCGCCTCAGCCACGTCCAGCGCTGGTGGGAGGCACGGCACGGCGCGGCGCTGGCCCTCGGCGTCCCGGCGGTGCCGGCCGCCTTGGGCCTTCAGGCGGAGGCGGTGGACTTCCTGCGCAGCACCGAGGACGGCTTCCGGGACGTCCTTGGGTATGCCTTGCGGCGCCTGGAGGACACGCTGCGCCCCCTGCCCCAGGGGGAGGCGGCGCTGCATGACGTGTTGCGCCTGTCCCACCAGCCGTTGCCGGGCGCCTTCCCCTCCACGGACGGCCTGGGCCCCGTCCGTCGCTGGCTCGACGCCTCCGGCCTCACCCTTTCCGCCGGCGGGCACGTGCAGCTGGCCGAGGCGCCCGCGGGGAGACTGCCGGAGGCAGCGTGTTTTGGGCTGCAGGTGCCGCAGCACGTCCTCCTCATCCACGTTGGGCAGGGCAGCTTTCCCCAACTGGTGGCGACCGCCGGGCGGGCGCGCGCGCTGGCCGCCGTGACAAAGGACGCCTCGCTGCGGGCCCGCCGGCTGGGGGACGAGGCGGTGCGCGCCTCCGCCGGCTGGCTGTGGCGCGGGGCCCTCCTCAACGAGGGCTGGCTGCGCCGCTTTCTCGGCCACGGCAGGACGGTGGCCCGCGAGGTGGCGCGCCTGGCGGCCCTGGCGCAACTTTTCGAGTTGCGGATGGCGGCCGTCCAGCTTCCCCAGGCCCCGGGCCTGCAGGCCGCCGGGCCGTCCGGCGCCGCGCTGCAGGCCCTGGCGGCGGCCAGCACCGAGGCCCTCTTCCTCCGGGTGCCGGCGGGGGCGCTGGTGCCGGGACTCTTCGCAGGGCCCTCCCCTGCCGAGCAGCTGCGTGCCTGCGCCCTAGCGGAGTGCCTGAAGCAGGCGGCCGACACGCGCTTCGACGCCGAGGACTTCCGCAACCCGACGGCTGCGCGCTGGCTCGCCTCGGTGTGGGCACGCGGCGCGGAACTGGACGCCGAGGCGCTGGCCCAGGACGTCTCGGGCGCGCCGCTGTCGCTGGCCGCAGTGGGCCGGCGGCTTCTGGCCGTGCTGGGCGCCTAGACAGACAAGGCGCGGCTAACGCTTCTTGCGCAGGGCACGGACGATTTTGCTCTTCATCGCCGGGTTGGCCGTCCCGCGGGCCGCGGCGGCCTGCACGGCGCGCGAGCGCAGCACGCGCAGCAGTTGAAGCTCCAGCACCAGCAATTCATCGCCGAGCTCAGAGTCGGCCGGCGCGACGCGGGCCAGGGGCGTCTGGGCGTCCGCGGAGACGCCATGGCGAAGTCGAAGCACGCGCTCCTCGAGAGAGGTGAGGGCCGGTGCACGCCCCAGCGCCGCCCGGACTTCCTCCGTCACCACCGTGCTCGACCCAGCTTTCCGCTCCGTCATGGCCACTCCACCTCGCACCTGAACATCCGCTCAGAGTCACCGCAGACAACCCGCGGTGTTCCAGCAACTTACGGGCGTGGGAAGGATGGTCAACTTTTTTGGAGGACAGCCCGGTAGAAGCCTGTTGCAGCGGGCGGTTACCCCTCGTCGTCGTCGGCCTCGGCCCCCGCATCCGCCTTGCCGCCCCGCGGAATGCCGAAGCGGTCCAGGGCGTCGGCAATGCCGAGCGGCTTGTCCACGTCCGGCAGCGCACCGGGCGGCGGCTTGAGGGGGGACAGCTGGCCAATGCGGGAGATGCGCTGCTCCAGCGTCACCCGCAGGGCGGCCGGCCGCGACGCGCCCTGCCCGGGCACCTCCAGCCGTCCATCCAGCGAGGCGCGCAGCACCACCCCGGTGGCCTGGTCGACGAGCACCTCACCCTTCAGGCTGCGCGGGTGCTTGTCGGCCAGGAAGGCCAGTCGCCGCCGCGTCGTCTCGTCCACTCCACCCCGCGGGCCGGCCAGAGGCGGCAGCGGAGCCGTTGGCGCCTTGGGGGCGCCAGCGGCGAGGGCGATTTCGTAGCGCAGGGTGGGCCGGCCCTCGTAACTCACCGTCCCTTGTGGCAGCAGCTTGAAGCGCCCGTCGAAGAGGGCGTCGAGCTCGCGCAGGGGCGCCACCACGTCCTCCCGCGTGCGCTCCGCCATCCCGCGGTCGCGGCGGCGGAGGCGAAACTTGCCGAAGCGGTTGCGGGCGTACACCTCGCCGTTGACACGGATGACTTCCAGCCCGAGTTCCCCGCTGTTGTCCACCCGGGCGTGGAAGTCCCCGTTGACGCCCCGCGCGCCCGCCTCGAGGAGGCGCGTCTCGCTCAGCTTCACCGGCGCCTGCGAGGCAGTGCTCCAGTCGAAGGACACGCTGGCGTCGAAGCGGTGGGCGCCGAGACGCTCGGCCATCTCGGCGGCGCCCATGGTGAGGACGCGCTCGGCGAGCCGGCCGTCGACTCCCAGCTGCTCGGCCGCCAGGTGCTCCTGCGCCGAAGCGACGACTTTGGGCGAGTCCTCGGGCGAGAAGATGCGCTGTTTGGCGGCGCGCTCGCGCGGCTCATGGCAACCAGGCAGCAGCGCCAGCAGCGCCGCCGCCGCCGCAGCCAGACGTCCGAGAGGGGCAAACAGCAGCGGGGAGGCCTTCGGCACGGCGAGGGCAGGCACCATACGTTGGGCCTTGCGGCCGGCACAACCGGAAGCGCGAGGGGGGGCCCTGTCCGCGGGCAGACACCTTTTCAGAAAACTGCCTGGGGACTTGGACGGCCCGCGGGACCAGCCACACCGCGGGGACTTGCCTCGGGGTCGCAGCTTCCCCTATGCGGGGACACTCCTTTCTGTGGGCAATGCAGAATCTCCGCGACAAGCTCTTGAAGGCGGGCCTCGTCTCCGCTGACCAGGCCGCCGAGGCCGCCCAGGCGCCCCAGCCCCGCCCCGCGGTGCAGAAGGCAGAGGCCCCCCGGCCGCCGCCCCGCGCCCGGGCCGTGCCCGCCCCCGGACCCCTCATCCCGGTGCGGCGAGAGCCGCTGTTGCCCAAGCTGCCTCCCCTGCCGGGGAGCCGCGAGGCGCAGCGGCTGGAGTCGCGCAAACAGCTGGAGCAGGACCGGGAAGTGCGCGAGCGGGTGAGCGCGGCCACGGTGCCGCTCGTCCCCGGAGAGCGCACCTTCTACTTCGTCACCCGGAAGAACCGGCTGCGGCGCCTGGAACTGTCGGCGGAGCAAGCCGTTGCGCTGGAGTCCGGCGTCCTGGCCGTGGTGGAGCGCCCGGAGCCCGGCCAGATTGAACATGCGCTGGTGCCAGCGGCCACCGCCGAGGCCCTGCTGCGGGACTTCCCGAAGGTGGTGCGCTTCCTGCACCGGGCCGGCGAGCCGGTGGGCTTTCTCTCCGAGGAGGAGCTGCAGAGCCGCCAAGTCTCCGAGGCCGAGGAGGCTGCGCCGGCCGAGGCGCCCTCCGCGTCCTGAAGCCTTGGGGGCCAGCGCCCCGGGGCATCACTCCATCTCGACGCCGGTGGCGACGACGAAGCGGGAGACCATGTTGTAGCCGGCGATGGTCCCGATGAGTTCGACCACCTGGGCGTCGGGCAAGACCGCCCGCACCCGGCCCATTGTCGCCTCGGACACGGCGACCTTGGTGGTCATCTCGTACGTCAGCGCCAACGTCGCGCGCGCCGCCTCGTCGAAATGCGCCGTGTCGGTGAGCGCCGTCAGCGGTTCTCGGAGCGCGGCGAGCTGCGGCTTCGTCCCGCCGGCGGCGAGGAACTCGGGCTCGTGCTGGCGCCACTCGTACTCGGCCCGGTTGAGGGCGCCGATGGACAGGATGGCGAGTTCCCGGAGTCTGGGCGAGAGCGACAGCTTGCCGCGGATGGTGCCAAACATGGCGTTCCACCCCTGCGCGAAGCCCGGGCTGTGCAGCAGCATGCGGTCCAGGTTGAGAAGCTTTCCGCCGGCGCGCCGGGCACGGATGGCGTCGACGACTTCCGCCGGCCCGGCCGTCCCATCGTCGGGTACGTACGGGATTCCCGAGAGCGAGACCGCGCGCGCTGGGGTGGGCGGTGCCTCGGCGGCGAGAGCCACGCCCGTGACGAGGACGCCAAAGGCGGCGGAGGAGAGCAGCGAGAAGAACGGTCCGTGGGTGCGGGTCATGGGGATTCCCTTGGGGAGGCGCGTGGGCGGGGCGGCAAGTCTGCCGGACACGCGTCAGCCGAAGGCGTCGATGCCGGTGATGGCCTTGCCCAGCACCAGCGTGTGCACCTCGTGCGTGCCCTCGTAGGTGTAGACGGACTCGAGGTTGAGGAGGTGGCGGATGGGGGGCGTGTCGTCGGTGATGCCGCTTGCACCGTAGATGCTTCTGGCCTCGCGGGCCGTGGTGAGCGCGGCGCGGACGTTGGCGCGTTTGGCCAGGGAGACGAGGGTGGGCGAGGCACGGCCGGCGTCCTTCTGCCGCAACAGGTGAAGCCCCAGCGTCTGCGCCACCACAATCCGCTCCAGCATGTCGGCCAGCTTGGCCTGGGTGAGCTGGAAGGCCGCGATGGGACGGCCAAACTGCTGGCGTTCGAGGGCGTGGGCGCGCGCACCTTCGAAGCAGGCGATGGCCGCCCCGGTGACGCTGAACGCGATGCCGGCCCGGGCCTGGTTGAGGCAGCTGAGCGGCCCCTTCAGCCCGTGCACGCCGGGAAGGACGTCGCTTTCCTCCACCCGCACGTCCACCAGCGAGAGTTCGGCGGTGGAGGAGGCGCGGAGCGAGAATTTCCCGGGAATCTCCCGGGCGCTGAAGCCCCTGGTGGTGGTGTCCACCAGGAAGCCCCGCACCGACTCCGGCCCGCCGTCGTCCGTCTTCGCCCACACCAGCGCCAGGTGGGCCAGAGCGCCGTTGGTAATCCAGGCCTTGCTGCCGTTGAGGACGTAGCCCCCCTTCGTCCGCGCAGCGCGTGTGCGCAGGCTGGCCGGGTCCGAGCCGGCCTCCGTCTCCGTCAGCCCGAAGCAGCCGATGGCCTCGCCGCGGGCCAGCCGGGGAAGCCAGCGCTGCTTCTGCTCCTCTGAGCCGTAGCGGTGGATGGGCCACATGACGAGCGAGGTCTGCACCGAGGCGAAGCTGCGCAGCCCCGAGTCCCCGCGCTCCAGTTCCTGCATGGCCAGGCCGTAGGCCACGTTGGACAGGCCCGCGCAGCCATAGCCGCCAAGGTTGGCGCCCAGCACCCCCAGCTCCCCGAGGCGCGCCACCACCTGGGCCGGAAACGTCCCGGCGCGGAAATGCTGGCCAATGACGGGCAGCACCTCGCTTTGCACCAGGCGCGCCACCACCTCGCGGACGGCGCGCTCGGGCTCGCTCAGGCTGTCGTCCAGCCGGTACAGCGCGGCCACTTCCGGGGGGCTGTCCATGCCGTTTTCCTCTGTCTCCTTCCGGGCGCTTGCTTGGGGCTACAGCTGCAGCACGCCTTCCACCTTGGACATGAGTCCCACCCGCCGCTGGGTGACGGGGCTGGTGCCGTCCAAGAGGCGCGCCGTCTCGGCCAGCACCATCTCCAAGGGGAAGCGCCGCACCGAGGCGTCGGAGGTGGTGATGCCCCCCGTCACCGGGGACTGCCAGCCCACCATCTCGTCGCTGGCGCCTTCCAACAGCGCGGTGGTGGCGGCGAAGGCCAGCCGGGCGGCCACCATGCGGTCCAGGAAGGAGGGGTTTCCCCCGCGCACCAGGTGCCCGAGGATGACGCCGCGAATCTCGAGGTCCGGCAGGACGGGCTTCACCGCCTCCTCCACCAGCTGCACCAGGCGCATGGTGGGCACCTCCACCCCCTCGGCCTTGAGGATGAGGACCCGGCGCTTGCCCCGCTCGGTGAACGCCTTGCGCACGACGTCGGCCACGGCGGCCACCAGCGTCTCCGGGGCCCGCTGCTGCTCGCGAAACACCACCGCGTCCGCCTGCACCGCCACCGCCCCGGCCATGGCCAAGTACCCGGACTGCCGCCCCATGACTTCCACCACGAAGGCGCGCCGGTGGGAGCGGGCCGTGTCGGAGATGCGGTCGCAGGCCTCGACGATGGTGTTGAGGGCCGTGTCCACGCCGATGCAGGTCGCCGTGCAGCCGATGTCGTTGTCGATGGAGCTCGGCACGCCCATAACGGCGACGCCCGTCTCGCGGGCCAACAGGTGCGCGCCGGTGAGGGAGCCGTTGCCTCCCACCACCAGAAGGCCCGTGATGGCCCGCTGCTTCAGCTGCTCGGCGGCACGGGCCCGTCCCTCCGGGCTGCGGAAGCGCTCGCTGCGCGCCGTGCCGAGGACGGTGCCCCCCTGCCGCGCGACGAAGTCGAGGGCGTTGGAGTCAAAGCCGTCCGTGCCCGTCGCGCTGCGGCCGAGGGGGACGAAGCGCCCGTCCATGAGGCCGTCGTACCCGTCGCGCACGCCCACCACCGCCACGCCCCGCGCCCCGGCCGTCTGGGCGGCCGCCCGTAGCGCGGCATTCATCCCGGGCCCGTCCCCTCCGGAAGTGAGAAGCGCGACACTCGTCACTCCCGGGCCCTCCTGGCTGGGCGGTGAAGGTCCTGCTTTCCTCCCCAAAGCGTCCTGCGGCCCCCGGCGGGGAAGCCTGCCCCAACTGGGACCTCCCTGTCGCGGCCGGCACACCCCCGGGGCCCGGGAAGAGCGCTAACCTCCGCCGCCCTCCCCATGGCCGACTCCTCCTTCGCCTCGCGCGGTGTGGTGGTGACGGGCGCCAACCGCGGCATCGGCCAAGCCGTGGCGCTGGCCTTCTTGCGCGCGGGCTACCGCGTGGTGGCGGTGGCCCGCACCGCGGCCTCGCTGGACGGGCTGGCGGCCCTCGCCGGCCCGGCCCTTCCGGCCCTGGAACGACTCGACTGCGACGTGGCCGACGCCGCGGCCCTCGAACGCACCTGCCGGCTGCTGCAGGGGCGCACGCTGGCTCCGGCGGTGCTCGTCAACAACGCCGGCGTCAGCGTCGCCGCTCCCCTGGAGCGGACCTCCCGCGCGGAATTGGAACGGGTGCTGGCCATCAACACCGTGGCGCCCTACCTGATGTGCGCCGCCCTACTTCCCGCCATGGCCCGCGCCGGCGGGGGCCGCGTCGTCAACATCGCCTCCATCGCCGGGCTGCGCGGCATCCGCTACACCTCCGCCTACTGCGCCAGCAAGCACGCTCTGGTGGGCCTCACCCGCGCGCTGGCCGTGGAGTGGGCCGACCGCGGCATCACCGTCAACGCGGTGTGCCCGGGCTGGACACGGACGGACATGCTGCAGGCCGCCGTGCAGACGGTGTCCCAGAAGACGGGCAGAAGCCCGGACCAGGCCCGCGACGCCATCCTCGCCCGGACGCCGCTGGGCCGGGCGGTGCGTCCGGAGGAGGTTGCGGCCCTGGTGTTGCATCTGGCCTCCCCGCTGGCGGGGTCTCTGACGGGGGCGGCCCTTCCGGTGGACGGGGGGGAGTCGGCCTGAGCCGCCGCGGGCGGGGCGCAGGTGGGGTTGAAAACGGCAACAATTGCGCTAATAGATGGCCTCTGGCAGAGGAGGGGTCCTTATGCAGCTCGAGTCGCTGAAAATGTTCTGCGACGTGGTGGAGACGGGTTCTTTCTCGCGCGCGGCGCAGCTCAACCACGTCACCCAGTCGGCGGTGAGCCAGCAGATTCGCGCGCTGGAGACGCGCTACCACCAGAAGCTGCTCAGCCGCAGTGCGCGCCAGGTGACGCCGACGCCGGCGGGGGAGCGCCTCTTCCGGGGCAGTAAAGAAATCCTCACCCGCTTCGGCGAGGTGGAGATGGAAATCCGCGAGCAGTCCGCGGACGTGGTGGGCACGGTGAATGTCTCCACCATTTACTCGGTGGGGTTGCACGAGTTGCAGGAGCTGCAGAAGAACGTCCTGCGGACGCACCCCAAGGTGAACATGCGGCTGCTCTACCGCCGGGCGGACCAGGTGTACGACGACGTCATCCTCGGCCAGGCGGAAATCGGCGTGGTGGCCTACCCAGTGGCCCGGGCCGGCGTGGACGTGCTGGCTTTCCGGGACGACCGGCTGGGCGTGGTGGTGGCCCCCAGCCACCCCTTCGCCTCCAAGGCGAAAGTCTCCATCCAAGCGCTGGCCGGCACGCCCTTCATCGCCTTCGACCGCGAGTCCCCGACGCGCAAGGCCCTGGAACGCGTGTTCCGCGAGAAGGGCGTGGTGCTGGAGCCGGCGATGGAGATGGACAACGTGGAGACCATCAAGCGCGCCGTGGAATTGGGGCTGGGGGCAGCCGTGCTGCCGCTGGCCTGTGTGCAGCACGAGGTCTCCAACGGCACGCTGCTGGCCAAGCCCTTCGCCGAGGGCACCATCTCGCGGCCCATCGGCATCCTCATTCGCAAGGGCAAGTACCTGGACCGTGCCGCCCAGTCGGTGCTGGACGCCTTCAAGGCGGCCGCGGGCGAGAACGAGGACTGAACGACGGGGCCCAGGTGCCCCGCTTGGGCCCCGGGCACCTACTGGGCCGCGGCGTCCAGGGGGCCCTTGGCCTCACGGTAGCCGGCGGGAATCTGGAAGGTGGAGTCCGGTAGCTTCTTGGCCTCCACGCGGAGCGCCTCGACGGCCGTCGCCTTGCTGCCCGGTGCGGTGGAACGGAACACCATCTTCAACGGAAGGCCCTGCAGGCCAGCGGCCTTCAGCGCGCTCCACCAGTCGTCGCCTCCGCCGCGGTCGAAAGCCTCGACGAAGCGCGCCGGCGGGACGAGGGTGGTGTCAATCCACAATTCCTCCTCCTTGCCCTGGGCGGCCGAGGTGAGCAGCACATGCTCCACCGTCCGGCCCAGCAGCTTCTCGGTGCCCAGCCGCTTCAGCGTCGCCGGGGCGCTTCCGGCCTTGTCGGGGGGACTGGTGTTGTCCAGCTTCTGGTACGTCTTGTTGGCCTCGTCCAGGGTGTAGGTGACGCCGGGCTCGGCCGCACGCACCAGGGACACCAGCTGGAAGGGCTGCTTGAGCGTCTGGGCGACCACCTCCGAGCGAAGCCCGGCCTTGCCGACGAGGATGCGCACCGTCCCGCCCGTCCAGCCGCCCTTGGCCGTCGGGTCGGTGACAATCTTCATCTCCAGCACGCCCTCGAACTCCGCTGCCGCCGCCGGCAGCGCGCACACAGTGAGAGCGAGAAGCAGGGCGCGTCGCACGGGGGGGGCCTGGGGCTTACTGCTGGTACTTCTTCATCATCTCCTCGAATTTCGCGCGCTGCTCGGGCGTCATGTTCTTCAGCGCCTCGTCCCGCTTCTTCTTCAGGGCTTCCTGCTGCCCGGCCGGCACCATGTCCAGCGGGTCCTTGGCCTGGTGGTAGTCGGCCGGCACCTGGAACAGCGACGCGGGCAGGCTCTTTTTCTCCACGCTGGTGGCTTCCCAACCGCCCTTGCCCTCCCCCCGGACTTCCTTCAGCGGAATCCCCATCACGCCCGCCTTCTCCAGCGCCCGCCAGGAGGTGTTCCGACTCCCCTGTTCCTGCCCGAAGGCAGACAGTGCGGCCGCCGGGAAGCGCAAGGAGGTGTCCATCCAGAGCTCGGTCGGCGTCTGGCCGGCCGTCGTCACCTTCACGCGCTCCACCGAGCGGCCCAGGAAGGTGGTCTTGCCGAGCTTCTCCACAGTCGGGGCCGCGGTGTCTTTCGCCTTGGCCTGGGAAATGTCGTGCTTCATGTAGGCCTTGGACTCGGCGTTGAGGATGTACGTCGCCCCGGGTTCGGCGGCCCGCCACAACACCGTCATCTGGAAGTGCGCGCCGGTGCTGCCGGGCTTCTGCCCCGAGGCCTCCATCCGGAAGCCGGCCGGGGAGACGTACATCGTCATGGAGTTGAGGCCCGCCGCGGTCGCCTGGGCGTCCACGGACTTCCCGGTGATGACGCCTTCGAAGTCTCCGGCCAGGGCCGGGGAAGCCAGAAGCGTGACGCACAAGAGAGAGAGTCGCATGCCGAAGCTCCTTCGCCCCGGGGGGGGGGACGTCCCTGCCCGCCGGCGGCGGCCAGTCTGCCCCCGCCGGGGCGTGCAGGAACAGCCGAAAAGTTTCCAAACAGCCCGTCAGCGCCGGCGCAGCCGCGCGGCGAAGAAGCCGTCGCGGCCCTCGGGCCCGGGAAGCGTCCGCAGGCACCCCTTCTCCAGCGGACAGTCGCGCGCCGCCGCCCCCTCGGGTGGGGCCAGCGTGAAGGCCGGAAAGTCGTCAAGAAAGCGCGCCAGCTGCTCGGGCCCCTCCTCGGGCTCCGTCGAGCAGACGGCATACACCAGCAGTCCCTCCGGCGGGACGGCGGCCTGCGCGCGCTCCAGCAGCTGGCGCTGCAGCGCGGCCAGCCGGGGAATGTCCTCCTCCTGCCGCCGGTAGCGCAATTCGGGGTTTCTGCGCAGCGTGCCGAGGCCGGAACAGGGCGCATCCAGCAGCACCGCGTCGACGGGCCCGAGGTCCGCCGGCAGCGGGTGGGTGGCGTCGTGGGCGCGGAGGCTGATGCGCTCGGCCAGTCCTAGCCGGGCCGCCTCGCTGCGCACGCCCTCCAGCTTCCGGGCGTGCAGGTCGAGCGCCACCACCGGGCCGCGCTCGGCCAGCTGGCACGTCTTGCCCCCCGGGGCGGCGCACACGTCCAGCACCCGCGCCCCTTTCGGCACCTCGGCGTAGTGCACCACCAGCTGCGCCGCCTCGTCCTGCACCTGCCACAGGCCCTCGCGGTAGCCCAGCAGGGACTCCACTCGCCCTTGCGCCTGCAGGACAAGGCCGGAGGGCGCGCAGGCGGTGGGCGTCGGCTGAAGCCCGGCCTCGGTGAAAAGCCCAAGCAGTGCCTCCCGGCTGGTGCGGACGCTGTTGCAGCGCAGCACCAGGCCCGGGGGACGGTTGTCGGCGGTCAGCATGGCCTCGGTGCGCGGCCGGCCAAAGGCGGCCAGCCAGCGCTGCACCAGCCAGGCCGGGTGGCTCTCCCGCACCGAGAGGTGCTGCAGCACGTCCGCGTCGGGCGGCAGGGGCTGCGGCTGAAGCGCGGCCAGCTTGCGCAGCACCGCGTTGACGAAGCCCGCGGCGCGGGCGAGCCCAAGTTCCTTCGTCGCTTCCACGGTTTCGGCCACCGCCGCCCGCGCCGGCACCCGGGCGTAGAAAAGCTGGTAGGCGCCCACCCGCAGCGCGGCCAGCACCCGGTCCTCCAGCGTCGGCAAGCGGCGGTCGCACACCCCGGCCAGCGCGAAGTCCAGGGCCAGGCGCCGCCGCGTGGCGCCGTAGCAGAGCTCCGTCACCAGGGCCGCGTCCCGCCCATCCCGCAGCGGAGACTCGCTGAGGCGGGCGTCGAGGACGGGCGTCAGCCAGGCGTCGGTGGCCTCCACCCGCGCCAGGACTTCAATGGCCAGCGCCCGGGCCGTCATCCGTCCAGCGCCGTCATCAACTCCACCAGCTGCTCGTCGCCGAGGCGCGAGGGCTTCTGCAGCCCCAAAAGCAGCTGCTGCAGCGTGTCCTCCAGCAGCTCTCGCTGGCCGCTCTCCGCCGGGGCCCCGCGCTGAAGTTCCAGCCACTGGCTGCGGGCCCAGGTGGCCAGCCCGGCCGGCGTGAGGCGCCCGGCCAGCCGTTCCGCAATCCGCGCGCGCAGCGTGGCGCGGCTGACGACGCCGGCTTCGCCGGCCCGGCCGGGCTGGGGCCCGGCGCGCACCGGCGCCACCGCAGCA
>JADGRA010000031.1 GCA_017881265.1 Myxococcaceae bacterium
ACAGCGCCGAGGCGCCCGCGGCCTGCGCCGCCTGGGCCGCCGCCCGGGCCGCCCCCCCGGCGCCCAGCACCAGCACGCGCGCCGCAGACAGACTCACCCCCCGGTCGGCCAGCGCCCGTGTCAGCCCGACACCATCGGTGTTGTCGGCCAGAAGCTTCCCCCCCTGGACGAGGAGGCAGTTGGCGGCCCCCACTGCGCGGGCGGTGTCCGAGGCGCTGTCGGCGAGCGCCAGCGCCGCCTCCTTGTGTGGGAGCGTCACCGAGAAGCCCTGGAAGTCCCCGGTGCGCGCACGGGCGAGGAAGCCCGTCAATTCCCCGGCCGTCACGCGCTGCGCCCGGTAGTGCAGCTGCAGGCCGAGCCGGGCGGACAGGGCAGCGAAAAGGCGCGGGCTGAGGGAATGGGCCACCGGGTCCCCCAGCACCGCGTAGTGCCCGGACGGTGCGCTCACGCCTGCACCGCGCCGGCGGACCTCGCCGAGAGCTCCACGAAGAAGCCCGGGTAGGAGATGTCCGCCCACTCCGCCCCGTCGAGCGTCGTCTCCCCGTCCGCCACCAGGCCAGCGACGGCGAAGGCCATGGCGATGCGGTGGTCTCCGGCCGCGTCCAGGTACGCCCCCTGCAGCCGGGCGGGCCCTTGCACCGCGAAGCCGTCCTCCGTCTCCTCGACCTCCGCACCCATGGCCCGCAGCGCCTGGCACACCTGCCGGAGCCGGTCCGACTCCTTCACCCGCAGCTCCGCGGCCCCGGACAGACGTGTGACGCCCTCCGCCTGGCTGGCGACGACGGCCAGCAGCGGCACCTCGTCCAGAAGCGACGGCACCTCCGCAGGGTGGATGGTGGTGCTCCGAAGCCGGCTGCCGCCCCGCACGTGCAGGGTGGCCACCGGGTCCCCCGCCGCGTCCTGGCCTGGTTCGAGCCTCAGCTGGGCGCCCATGCGCGCCAGCACCCGAAGGAAGCCCGTCCGGGTGGGATTCACGTCCACACCCGGGCAGCTGACGCTGCCGCCGGGGACCAGGACGGCCGCCCCCACGAAGAAGGCCGCCGAGGAGGGGTCTCCGGGCACGCGCAGCCGCGAGGGCAGCGAAAGTGGCCGTGTCAGCCGTTCCACCAGCAGCGTCCCGTCCGGGGCGACGCGCAGCGGCGCGCCCCAGGCGTGCAGCATCCGCTCGGTGTGGTCGCGTGAGGGCTCGGGCTCCCGGATGGAGGTGACGCCGTCGGCCTGCAGTCCAGCCAGCACGAGGCAGCTTTTCACCTGGGCACTCGCCACGTTCAGCTGGTGCGCGCGGCCCTGAAGCGCGCCGCCGGAGAAGTGCAGGGGCGCACACTCGTCCTTGAGGAAACGGGTCCCGACGGCCTGCGCCCCCATGGCCCGCAGCGGCACCAGCACCCGGGCCATCGGCCGGCGGCGCAGCGACGCATCGCCGTCCAGCGTGGCGACGACGCCGGCCCCGGCCACCAGGCCGGACAAAAGGCGCATGGTGGTCCCGCTGTTGCCACAGTCCAGCGGCCCGGGCGGCGGCAGCAGCGTCCCCCGGCCCTGCACGCGCAGGCTGCCATCGGCGCCCACCGTCCGCTGAAGGCCGAGGGCCTCCAGGCAGCCTGCGGTGGACTTGACGTCGGCCCCCGGCGCCAGGTGTTCCAGCTGCAGAGGGCTGTCCCCGAGGGCGGAAAACAGCACCGCCCGGTGGGAGATGGACTTGTCGCCCGGCACCTCCACGGTGCCGGCCAAGCCGGAAGCACGACGGACGCGGACGCGCACGGCGGGGCGGCTACCCCCCGGCCACGGAGCGGCCCACCGCCGCCGCCACGGCCCGCACCCCCACCATGAGGGCGTCGAATTCGGAGAAGGTGAGGGACTGCGCCCCGTCGGAGAGGGCCTTGGCCGGGTTGGGGTGCACTTCGATGAGGAGGCCGTCCGCACCGGCCGCCACCGCGGCGCGGGCCACGGCGGGAATCCCGCCCCGGACGCCGACGCCGTGGGACGGGTCGGCGAAGACGGGAAGGTGCGAGAGCTGCTTCAGCATCGGGATGGCGTTGATGTCGAAGGTGTTGCGCGTCATCGTCTCGAACGTCCGGATGCCGCGCTCGCAGAGGATGACCTGGCGGTTTCCGCGGGCGACAATGTACTCGGCCGCCATCAGCATCTCCTTCAGGGTGGCGCTCATCCCGCGCTTGAGCAGCACCGGGCGCCTCAGCTCCCCCACCGCTTCCAGCAGCGAGAAGTTCTGCATGTTGCGGGCGCCAATCTGCAGAAGGTCCGCCGTCTCGGCCACCATCGGCAGGCTCTCGGTGTCCTTCACCTCGGTGACGACGAGGAGCCCGGAGGCGCTGCGCGCCTCGGCCAGCAGCGCCAGCCCGTCCCCCTTGAGGCCCTGAAACTCATAGGGCGAGGTGCGGGGCTTGAAGGCGCCTCCGCGCAGCATGCGCGCCCCGGACGCCTTGACGGCCTCGGCGGTGGAGAGAATCTGCTCGCGCGATTCCACCGAGCAGGGACCGGCCGCGACGATGATTTCCGGACCGCCGAGGCGCAGGCCCTGGCCGAGCTGCAAGACGGTGTCCTCGGGCTTCACCTCGCGGCTCACCAGCTTGAAGGGCTGGCTCACGGCGATGGCGTCTGCCACGCCCGGCATCAGCCGGAACGGTTCTGGGTCGACCGCCCCTTTGTTGCCGGTAATGCCGATGGCCGTGCGCTGGGTACCAGGGATGACGTGGGGGGTGTAGCCAAGCGTGCGGACGTAGTCCTCGACGTCGCGTTGCTGCTCTGCCGTCACATCCGGGCGGAGGAGAATGAGCATGGAGGCCGCGCACGCTGCCAGATGGCCCCGGGTGCGCGCAAACCCCCCCTGGGCTTTCAGGCCGGCTGGCTGCGCTCGCCGCGAGCGCGGGAGAAGTTGCCGATGCGCACAAACGGCGCTCCGCGCCGCAGGACCCTCAGCATCTCCCGGATGCCCAAGGGGTTGCCCCCGGCCCCGCGGTCCCGCGCGACGTCCAGGTACTGCAGCGGGTCGATGCAGAGCGAGCGCACCTGCACCTGGTCCACCCGGTGGCGGCGGACGAGGGCCAGAAGCGCCTGGACTTCACCCGAGCGGTCTGTCACGCCCGGCAACGTCAAGAGGTTGAGCGAGAGGTAGGCGCCCCGCCGGCGACAAAGGGCCAGGGAGGCGTCCACGTCCTCCCAGGTGTATTTCACCGGACAGTAGTACGCCTCATAGAGGTCCTTCACGGCGGAGTTGAGGGACACGCGCACGGAGTCGAGCCCTGCGTCCAGGAGGCCCGCCAGGCCCTCGGTGAGGCTGGCATTGGTGTTGAGGTGCAGCGAGCCGCGCGACGTCTGCGCGCGCACCAGCCGGATGGCGCGGGCGATGACGGGCCAGCGGGTGAGGGGCTCGCCCTCGCACCCCTGGCCGAAGCTCACCATGACGCGGCCCTTGGCCGTGGCGAGGTGCGAGAGCGCCACGCGGGCCATCTCCTCGGCCGAAGGCCCGTCGTCCATGCGCGCGTGCGAGGCGGGCGGCCCCTCCGGTGGCTGCTCCGAGATGCAGCCGACGCAGGCGGCATTGCACATGACGGACACCGGGATGGCGCCCTCATCCCGCCGGTAGAAGAGGTTCTGGCTGGTGAAGCACCGGTACACCAGGGCGCAGGTTTTCAGCTGGAGCAGGACGCGGTTGTCCGGGTCCGCCCGCAGCGCCCGGTCCACCCGGGTGCGGAGCTCCGGAGTGGAGAAGCGCCGGCCGTCCCAGTGCGTCCGCCGGTCCGTCCGCACCGCCCACGCCACCGGCTCCCCGTCTCCCCAGGCCGCCGCGGTGTAGGCCCATTGGGGAAGCATCGGGCCCGAGGCCTTCACCTCCCCGGGCAGAAAGGTGCGCGTGTACCCGGGCGGCAGCAGCGCGCCAACGGCGTGGGGCGTGACGCGCCGGCCGCGCACCACCACCTCGCGCAGAAGGGTCAACTCCCCGGTGGAGGCGTCCACCCCCACCGGGCGGCGGCCCGGCAGGTGGGCGAGGCGGGCCCCGGCGGGCAGCGGAATGGGGCGCTCCGTCGGCCCGAGCAGGGTGTCCCCGGAGCGCACGCTGGCGAGCAGGTGTGGATGGTCCATCACCTGACCGTCGGCGTCGGCAAACAGCAGTCTCGGGGGGGCCTTCACCGGCGGTACCTGGCCTCCTTGTAACGCAGGGCGGCGCCTGGGCGCTCGCGTTGACTCAGCCGGGCGGGCATGGTTTGCCCCGCCCGCGCCCGGGGGGGCCTGTCGGCCCGGCCGACGCGCGTCCCCTACCCTCCCCAAGGAGTCCCCCACGTGATTGTCGGCGTCCCGAAGGAAATCAAGGTTCGCGAGTTCCGCGTGGGCATGGTTCCCGCCGGCGTGCATGCCCTCACCGGCAGCGGCCACAAGGTGCTGGTGGAGACGGGGGCCGGCGCGGGCTCGGGCATCTCCGACGCCGACTACGCCCGGGTCGGCGCGGAGATTGTGGCGAGCGCCGATGAGGTGTGGAAGCGCGCCGAGATGGTGGTGAAGGTGAAGGAGCCCATCCCGGCCGAGTACGGCCGGCTGCAGGAAGGGCAGCTGGTCTACACCTACTTCCATCTGGCCGGGGTGGACCCCGAGCTCACCCGCACCCTGCTGCGCAAGAAGGTCGCGGCCATCGCCTATGAAACTCTGCAGCTGGACGACGGCAGCCTTCCGCTGCTTCGGCCGATGAGCGAGGTGGCCGGAAAAATGGCCATACAGGTGGGCGCGGCCAGCCTGGAGAAGGAGCGCGGCGGCAAGGGCGTTCTCCTTGGAGGCGTCCCTGGGGTGCGCCATGGCCGGGTGGCCATCCTCGGCGGAGGCGTGGTGGGAACGTGCGCTGCGAAGATTGCGGTGGGGATGGGCGCCGACGTCACCGTCCTGGACATCAACCAGAGCCAGCTGGCCTACCTCGACGACGTCTTCCTCGGCCGGATTACCCCCCTCGCCTCGGACACCGAAACCATCGCCACCGCCGTCCGGGCGGCGGACCTGGTGGTGGGCGGCGTCCTCATCCCCGGGGGCAAGGCGCCGAAGCTGGTCCCGGAGGCCCTCATCCGCGAGATGAGTCCCGGTTCCGTGGTGGTGGACGTCGCGGTGGACCAGGGCGGCTGCATCGAGACGTGCCGCCCCACCACCCACGACAACCCCACCTACATGGTGCACGGGGTGGTGCATTACTGCGTGGCCAACATGCCGGGGGCCGTTCCCATCACCTCCACCTTCGCCCTCACCAACGTCACCTGGCCGTACGCCAAGCGGATTGCGGATTTGGGCCTGGCCGAGGCCGTCCACCAGGCCCGCGCCCTTGCACGCGCAGTGAATACGTATGGAGGCCACGTCACCTACGAGGCGGTGGCCCGGGACCTCGGCCATCCCTACGTTCCCCTGGAGGAGGCGCTTCGCTGATTGCTTGCCTGCTTACCAGGCGACATAACGCATTGAAGCAATCGGACGGCGCGACGTCCGTAGGGGTCTTTTCAGGAGGGCTATGCTCGACTTTCCACCTTCCAACCGAACCAAGCAGGAGTTCGAGGCGCTGGCGCTGGCGCACCTGGACTCCTTGTACGCGTCGGCCCTTCGGTTGACCAAGAATGAGAGGGATGCGGAGGACCTGGTGCAGGACACCTGCATGCGGGCCTACCGCTTCTTCGACAAGTTCGAACGCGGGACCAACATCAAAGCCTGGCTTTTCCGCATCCTCACTAACACCTTCATCAACCGCTACCGCCGCAAGGTGAAGGAACGGACGGCCACCGAGGGTCCCGAGCAGGAGGCCGTCCAGGCACTGTTCTTCAGCCACGAAGCGACCGACCAGGCGAGCAACCCAGAGCGCTTCCTGTTCGACCGCCTGTTGTCCGACGACGTGCTACGGGCCATTGACTCGCTCCCCATCGACTTCCGGATGGTGGTCATCCTCGCGGACCTCCAGGAGTTCTCCTACAAGGAGATTGCCGACATCCTGGCCTGCCCCGTCGGGACGGTCATGAGCCGTCTGTTCCGGGGCCGAAAGCTGCTGCAGAAGGGCCTCAGGGATTATGCGGCTGGCCTGGGTGTTGTACCTGCGCGGGAGGCCCCCGAGGTGGCCGAGCCCAGCGACCTGGCAGCCTACCGGCGCCGAAAGGCGGCCGGCAGCAGCTAGACGGTCGTTGGTAGCGGAGCACCAGTGCGGGTAGCCTTCGCACGTGAACGCTGCTCGATGACCTGCGTCGACCTGGACTCGGTGGTCTACCCCTACCTCGACGGAGAGCTCGAGGAGGCCGACCGGAAGGACTTCGAGGACCACCTCAGCACCTGCGCGTCCTGTGCCCGCCGCATGGGCGGCGAGGCTGCCTTCCATGGCGCCCTCCGCCGCTCGGTGCGGGTGCAGCGCTCGCCGGCCCCGGAGGCCCTCCGGGCGATGCTTCACGCCGGCATCCAGCGCGAGCACCGCCGCGTGCAATTCGTCTCCTGGACCCGCTGGGGCGGGGCTGCGCTGCTGGCCGCCGCCGCCAGCGCCGCCTGGCTGGAGCTCCGCCCCGCGGCGCCGGACGTCATGGGCACCGAGGCGGCCTTGCGCTTCCAGCGCCGGCTTCCCCTGGAAGTCACCGTGCACCGCCACGAGCAGCTGGAGGCGTGGTTTGACGACAAGCTGGACTGGCGGGTGCCCGTCCCCCGCTTGCCCAACGCCCAGCTGACCGGCGCCCGCCTGTCCAACGTCGGCGAGCACGAGGCCGCCTACATTGTGTACGAGTCGCCGGCGGTGGGCGACGCCCCAGCGCGACGGATGGGGCTGTTCGTCATGGACGACGCGCACCAGGCGCTGCCGGCCCGTCCCTGGCCCGACGTCCAGGTGCACGCCGTGCGGGGCTTCAACGTCGCCAGCTGGCGCACCGGGGACCTGGTGTATGAGTTGGTGAGCGACCTCGACGCCGACGCGCTGCGGACGATGCTGACCGCTGCGCGTCCGGCCACACCCACCCCACCCTTGCCCTCCCGCACCGCGACCGCGGCGGCGGCGGGCTACGGGGCGCGGCGCTGGCCCGAGTTCGAAGTGCTGCAGGCCTCGGCACGTTGACGCGTCCGAATCCGGGCTACTAGCCTTGCTGCTTGCTGGCCGCCCGCGGCCGGCCCCAAAGTCGGGGCCAACGGCCGCGGCCCATCCCAGCGCGCGCATGCCCACCCATGTCCTGATTGTGGAAGGAGACGCCGCGCACTCGGCCCGGATGCGCGGCGCCCTGCAGGCCCGCGGCTTCTCCGTCCAGGAGACGACCGACGGGCGCACCTGCGTCGAGGTGGCCCGCCAGGGCGGGGCGGCCTGCGTGGTGTTGGCGGTGGACCTCCCCGCCGGGCAGAACGGCTACATCCTCTGCGGGAAATTTAAGAAGGACGAGGAGCTGCGCGCCCTGCCCATCGTGATTGTGGGAAGCCCGGACGGCTTCGCCCAGCACGGGAAGCTCAAGAACCGGGCGGACGCGTACCTCGCCAAGCCCCTGCAGCTGGAGGCGTTTGCCGACCGGGTGGGCGAACTGACTGGGCACGTCGCCGAGGCACCGGCCCCGGCGCCCGTCGCCGTCGCGGCGGCCCCCGGGGTCTTCGACCTCGACGAGGCCACCGTCTCGGGCGACCCGGACCTGGACCTCATCGACGCGGCCTTCGACACCGGGCCGCTGCCTCCCCGCCGGGGCGCCCAAGAGGCGCCTCCGCCCCCCGTCCCGCCCGAGGCGGAGGCACCAATGCCCGACTACGGGGCCTTGGACGGGCCGGAGGCCGCCAGCACCCCGGAGCCCGCCTTCGAGGAGCCGGCTACCCTCACCTTCACGCCCCTGTCCGCCCCGGGCGGGGCGCCCGCGGCGGCGAGCGCCAGCGGCGACGGGCTGGAGCGCGAGGTCTCCCGGCTGCAGGCCGCGCTTGAGGATGCGCAGGCCCGCTCCTTCTCCGCCGACGTCCGCATCCACCAGCTGGAGGCGGAGCTCGCCGGCCGGGCCGCCACCGAGGAGGAGGCCGGTCCCGAGGCGCGCTCCGCACGCGACCAGCTGCTCCGCCGGGACCGCGACATCCTCCGCCTCAAGACAGACCTCCATGGCCGGGAGCAGGAACTGGCCGACCTGCGCGAGCAGGCCATGCACCTGGAACAGCAGAACCTCGAGCTGACGGGCGAGGTTGCCCGGCGCGACGGGCAGATTAAGTCGCTGCAAGCCCGCACCGAGCAGGACCGGCGGCGGGTCGACGGCTCGGTGGAACTTGCCGAGGCGGCGGCCCGCGAAGCGCAGGAGCAGGTGGCCGACTTGCAGGGCGCCATCGCCGCCGCCAGCGCACGCGCCGACGCAGCCGAGCAGGAAGCCAACGACTTGCGCGCGCGCGCGGAGGAAGCCGGGGTGGCCCGCGACCGCGCGGAGGGAGAACTGGCCGCCGCCCGCCGCGACCGCGAGCTCAACCGCGCCCACGCCGAGGGAGCGCAGCGGCAGCTGTCCACCCTGCAGGCGAACTTTGAACAGAGCCAGGCCGACCTCTCCGCCGTCCGGGAGGAGCTGTCCCACCAGGGCGCGGCCCGGCAGGATGAACGGGGAGCGCTTCAGCAACGCTGCCGGGACCTCGAGGCACTCGCCCGCAAGCACGAGGAACGCGTCGCCCGCCTCTTCACCCGGCTGAAGTCCGAGGAACGGGCGCGGGAAAAGGCCGCCCGGGCGGTGGCTATGGCCAGCCAGCTGCTGGCCCAGTCCGGGCCGGGCGCTTCCGCCCCGGAGACGACGCCCGGCGGCGACGACGAGCCGGCGGCAGCCTGAAGGCACTGCCCCCATTTGGGGGCACGCGGACGGGCGCACGGGCCTGGCGGGCTGGGGGCTCCACCAACGTCTTTCTGGCTAGGGGTACTGCAACGCCGGCGGCGGCCGCTTGCGGTGGCGTCTTGGGACTTGCCCAAGCGGGGCTAGTGGCCTTGCTTCTTCGGCTCGTTCTTCTTCTCCATCGCCTTCCTGGCCATCATCTGGATGCCCGAGGGGACGTTCTTGTCGCGCGCCAGCTCGCGGACTTCCGACTCGCGCAGGGTGGACAGAAACTTCATGGCGATGGGGAGCGGCACCTTGGGGTTCTTCACCAGCGCCAGCTTCACCGGGTACAGCTTCACCCATTCACGGTTGGCGCATACCACCCGCAGCACGTCGTCGTGTGCCTGGCGGCTGTTGGCGATGGCGAGAATTTCCGGGTCGGTAATCTTCGGGCTGCGAATGGCGGCCACCGCGACCAGCTTGTTGCTGTCGCGCAACAGGTAGCCCCTGGCTTCCTTGTTGCCCTTGGTGGCGAGTTTGATTTTTTCCGAGATGCTCATCTTCACAATCCGCTGGGCGAAGTTCAGCTTCTTGGACTCCTCCAGGGGCGGCGCCGACTCGTCCCCCACCTGGTACTCGGTGAGAATCTCCTCCGCGGTAGGCCCGGGGTTGGGCGCGGCATCGGCCGCCTCGGGCCCGAAGATGCGGATGCGGGCCGCCCGCATCTGCGGGACGTCCGCCAAGTGCAGCCCGCTGCGGACGCAGAAGTCACACACCGAGTCCACCAGGGCCCCGGTGGCCTTGGGGTTGAGGCACAGCTGGCGCACCACGTCCTCGTGCCGCAGAAGCCGGAGCTGGTTCTGTCCAACAATCTCCAAAGACCGCAGGCTGCAGTGCGCGGCCACGCGTGCCACGGCCTCGTCGGGCGTGGAGGCGTTGAGGACGAGCATCTCGACGTAGACGTCGCTGGACTGCAGCCGGTCCAGCGCCCAGGCCAGCACCGCCGGCGCCACGCCCTCGTCGCGCAAGGCGGAGCCCAGAATGCGGTCCGGCAGCTTCTCGGCCGACGTGGCGGCGGTCGTGCGCACCGCCTCGTCGGGGTCCTGGGTAAGCAGGTAGAGCGCCCCCAGCATGTCGGCCGGCGCCAGCGGTACCAGCGCCTTGGCGGCCATCATCCGCAGCGGGAGGGGCGAGGCCGGGTCGACGTGCTTGCGCAGCGCCGGCGGGAGGAAGTCGAAGGCCGGACGCTCCTCAGCTTGGCCCATGGTTCCGTCCGTAGATGATGCGCAGTCCCTCCAGCGTCAACAGCTCATCCACCTCGGTGATGCACCGCGACTCACTGGCCAGCAGGGGGGCGAGGCCGCCGGTGGCCAGTACCTTCACCGGGAAGGTGAGCTCGCGCGCCATCCGCTCGCAGATGCCGTCCACCAGCCCGGCGTAGCCGAACACCAGTCCCGACTGCATGGAGTGCACGGTGTTGCGTCCCACCACCGCCGGGGGCCGGGCAAACTCCACCCGCGGCAGCCGGGCTGCGTTCTGGAAGAGCGCCTCCATGGAGATGGAGATGCCCGGGGAGATGGCCCCGCCCAGGTACTCACCCTTGGGCGTGACGGCGTCGAAGGTGGTGGCCGTCCCGAAATCCACCACCAGGAGCCCCTGGTGGTGCTTCTCGAATGCGGCCACCGCGTTGACGATGCGGTCCGCACCGACTTCGCGTGGGTTGTCGTACAGGATGGGCATGCCCGTCTTCACCCCGGGCCCGATGAAGAGGGGCCGGACGCCGAAGTAGCGACTGGCCATGCGCTCCAGGCTGAATTGCATGGGCGGCACGACGCTCGACACCACCACCGCCTTCACCCCCGCCGGGTCGACGCCGGCGTAGGGCAGCGCCTGCCGCACCCACAGCCCGTACTCGTCCGCCGTCCGGCGGGCATCCGTCGCCAGCCGCCAGTGGTCGACCAGCCGGGCGCCGTCGAAGACGCCCACCACGGTGTTGGTGTTGCCGACGTCGATGGCGAGCAGCATGGCGACCCGCCACGCTTACCACGCCCCAGCCTGCCCCGGGGGGCACAGCGGCCCCGGTCCCGGGCCACGCAACGCCAGGGGAAGGCCCCCTTGCAGGGACCCCTCCGGCTTGGCCCACCGCTCAATCGTCGAGCTCGGCGAGCCGCGCCTTCACCAGCTGGCGGACCAGCTTCGCCGGGAGCGGCTTGTCGGCAGGAAAATGCAGCGAGGACTTGGTCCTCGCATAGCCCTGGAGCTGCTCAGCCAGTGTCATGAGCGTCGAGCCGCTGAAAGGGAAATAGGAACAGCCGTCCCGCCTGGCGCAGAAGCCGGCCACGACGGCCCCGCGGAAACGGTAGGCCGGAATCCCGTAGCTGATGCACTCCTCGGCCTGCGGCACGACCGACCGAATCGCCTTGCGTAGCTTCTGCAGGGCGGTCCGTCGGTCTGCACGGACGCTCGCCAGGTAGGCGTCGATGGTGGTGGGTTTGGAGGCCATGGCCGGGCGCCCCCAAAAAAGGGGGGACGTCCCAGCCTAGCCTCGCCCGAAGGACGCTTTCACGTCGCTTCGCTACAGCTGCCAGGCGAAGGACAGCTTCACCTGCAGCGCGTCGCTGATAACGCCGCTGCCGAGTGCGCCGAAGTCGATGTGGGGCCGTTCGCCGGGGATGAAGGGCGCGTAGCCGCCCTGCTGGGAGCGCGTGTACACGCAGTACAGCGTGGAGCCGGGCAGGTGCTCCCACCGCAGCACCAGGTTGACGTTGAAGACCGCATCCTGAGTGGCATAGTGCGCGCGCCACTCAGCGTGAAGGGCTACAGCTCCGAGAGGTACACCGTCGGCTTCTGCCCCGTCACCGGCACGTCGTAGGTGGGGCCGTAGCGCACCGAAGCGAAGAAGAGCTGGGCGTAGATTTGAAGGCTGAGCGTCGGGTTGAAGGTGAAGTACCCGCGCAGCGTGATGCCCGGCGCCGAGGCATTCTGCAGCCCGTAGCGGTAGATGCGCGGGTTGGGCGTCACGCCTCCCAGGGTGTCCACCCAGTGGGGGTCCCCGTCGACGAATTCCCACGTCGGCGTCAGGGTGCGCTCCAGTCACACCCAAGAGCGCGGACCTCGCGGTGGGAAGCGCGCGCTGAAAAGCGGGACACCCCCGGCGCGAGGCGCCAGGGGTTTCACCGCCCGTCAACGTCTTCGGGCCTTACCAGGCCCGGGGCGGAGACGGCGGGGCGACGCGCGGCCGCACCGTCTCGACGTCCCCGGCCAGCACCCGTTCCTCGGCGCCTCCGGCGGTCCGGATGCGGAGAGCCCCATCCTCGTCGATGTCGACGGCCACGCCGCGTACTTCGCGCCGCTCGGACGTGACGAGGACTTCCTGGCCCAGCGTGGCGGACAGCGCACGCCAGCGCTCCCGCACCGGGCGGAAGCCCTGGGCGGCGTGCAGGTCGAGCCAGTCCTCCAGCCGCTTGGCCAGTGCCGCGGCGAAGGCCGCCCGCCCCACCGGCCGCCCGGACACCTCCAGGACGCTGGTGGCCGTCTCGGCAAGTTCCGGCGGGAAATCCTCCCGGCGCGCGTTGAGGTTGACGCCGATGCCCACCACCACGAAGTGCACGCGGTCCAGGTCCGCCGACAATTCCGTCAGGATGCCCGCCACCTTTCGGCCGCCCACCAGCAAGTCGTTCGGCCATTTGATGTCGGCCGGCACGCCGGTGGCCCTGAGGGACTCGGCGAGCGCCACCGCGGCCAGCAGCGTCAGTTCCGGGGCCCGCTGGGGTGGCAGGTCCGGACGCAGGACGAAGGAGGCGTGCAGGTTGAGGTGGCCAGGGGAAGACCAACTGCGCCCCCGTCGACCGCGGCCCTGCGTCTGGCGCTCGGCCAGCACCAGCTCCCCGTGCTCGGCGCCCTCCACCGCCAGCCGGAAGGCCACCACGTTGGTGGAGTCCACCTCCTCGAAGGTGTGCAGCGTCCGCCCGAGGTCATGCGTCTCCAGCAGCGGGAGGACCTCCAGGGCGGTCAGCCGGTCGGGCGCCTCCAGCAGCCGGTACCCGCGCGAGGAGACGGCCTCGATGCGGTAGCCGTGGCGCCGGAGCGCATTCACCACCTTCCACACCGCGGTGCGCGACAGGCCGAGCTTGCCGGACAGCGCCTCGCCGGACACGAAGTCCGGGCCGCCCTCGACGAGGAGGCCGAGGATGAGCTCCTCGTGCGTGGTTTCCTGCAGGTCCGCGTTCACGGCTCGCATCCGGCTGGAGGTGCAACGGCCAGACGAGCGTAACCCAGCGGCATGACGCCCGGGGGGGGGCCGGCCGGCGTCAGCTCTTGGGGGGAGGCCGGACCGGCGCGACTTCGTACGCCGTCAGCAGTAGGTCGGTCTGGGGGACCTCGGCGCCCTGACGCAGCAGGCTGGTGCGAATCCGCACCATCCCCACCCCAGCCGCGAAGGTGATGCGGTTGACCAGCTGGACGCCCTCGGCCGCCGCCACCCGGCTCTCCACCTCGACGCAGTCGGGGAACTGCCCGGCAGGCGAGGTGCAGGGATTCCCCACCGAAGTGATGCGCCAGTGCTCGGCGGAGTCGGGCCCGAGGACCACTGTCCAGGTGCGGCCCGCCTCAACCGGCTCGCGGAGGATGACGCGGGACTGGTCGCGCAGGCCGTCCGGGCTGACCCAGAGAAGCCGTCCCCGGTTGTCCGTGTAGTGCCCATCCTTGACGCTGCGAATCTCCACCACCTCGACGGCCGAGGCGTCTGCACCAGAGCGGTAGTTCCAGCGGTTCCCCACCGCCAGCGGAAAGTAACGCGCTGCACCCGGGGACGACGACGTGGGCGCCGGTGCACTGGCCGGATGGGCACAGGCGAGGAGCGTGCCCAGCAGCAACCAGGAGGGGCCCCTCACCGGTGCTGGCCCCGGTTTGCCTCGACGGAGGCCCCTTCCTTGGGGGCAAAGGCCTCCCGGTGCGTCAGTTCCTCCAGAGCGCGCTCCGCCGCCTCGCGGACGCCAGGACTGTCGTGTCCCTGGGCCACCGTGTACAGGTAGGCGCGCGCCTCGTCACCGCCGATGGCCCCCAGCGCAAACACCAACTCCCGCTGGAAGCCCGCGTCCTTGCCCCGGGTGAGGTCAATCAACGCCGGCACGGCCTGGGTGGCCCGCATGTCCACCAGCGCGCCCATCGCGCGCCGCACCACCAGGCCGTCCTCGGACTGCAGCCGCTCCACCAGCAGCGGCACCGCCCGCGGATTCTTCCGGAAGGCGAGCACGTCCAACGCGGCGTCGCGAACGCGGGCGTCCGTCGAGGTCAAATCCCGGACGAGGGCGCTGTCGTTTCTGTCCAGCGCATCCAGCTGGGCACGCGCCCCATGCACCAGGTCCTCGAGTGCCTGTTCCAGGGCTCGGCGCGCCGCCTCCTGACGGTCCTCGAAGGTTTCCCCCGCCGGCCGCGCCACCCCGGAGGCCCACAGCTCCCGTCGCTCCGTCCCGGCTTCACTCTTCCGGCGCAGGGTGAGGTCCGCCACCACTTCCACCTCCAGCCCCTCCCGCCCGGGCCGAAGCACCTCGCGCACCCCGGACAGCTCCAGCACCAGCCGGACGAGCGGCGCGCCTTCGGGGGGACGCACCCCGGGTGCCACCAGCTGCAGCCGCGGCTCGGCCGCGACGCGCCGGGTGAGCTCGGCCTGAAGCTGCGAAGCAGACGTCCCCAACAGGGGGACGTCGGCCACCGACGCGGAGACGACGTCCACCCGCTCAACCAGGTGCGGCTGGGCCTTGCAGCCGGGCAGGACTGCCAGTCCACTTGCCAACAGCAGCGGCCAAAGCCTCCTCACAAGGGGGGAGTCTACTGCGCACTGCCCTCGCTCGCCGCAGGAGGCGCGGCGACAGGGGCGGCTTCCGCGACGCTGGGGGCTGCCTCGGCGTCCCCCGAGGCCGCCGGGGCCTCCGCCGCCCCGGCAGTGGCGCCGGGGACGCCCGGGACTCCGGGGGCCGTTTCGCCCGGCCGCAGGCCCCGTCCGCGCCGTCCGCGCCGGCGCCGACGGCGCCGCTTGCGCTCGGCGCCCGCATCGCCCTCGGCCCCCGGTGCACTCTCCTCCCCCGGCCCCACCGCAGCCGTCCCCTCCGCGCCGGGCGTGGACTCGGCTGCCCCGGCCTCTTCCGGACCCGGCGCCCCCTCGTCCTCGTCCTGCTCTTCGCGCTCCCGGCGGCGCTCCTCGCGCCGCTCGCGCACCTCGGCGGCGACGCGCGCTGCCGACTGGAAGAAGGCGGCGTCAATCTCGAAGAGTTCGGCGTGCGTCACCCGCACCCCGGCATGGGCCTCGAGGAATTTCTCGGCCAGCCCCTCCCCGCACCACAGCAGCACCAGCGCCGGCTGGGCGACGGCCTCGCTGCGCGCCTCCCCCCGTGCATCTCCACTCGCTAGCACCAGCCCCATCTGCGCGCCGTGGTGGCTGAGGTCGCGGCGGCAGTCCTGGACAATCCGCCGGTCGACGCCTCCGCCGCCTTTGAGGACCCGGATGGCGTAGCGCAACTCCAGGCTGCCATCCCGGCGCCGCCCGGTAATCAGCGGGCCGTCCTTGGCCCGCTTCACCACCTTCAACTCCCGGAAGCTCTGGCCATGCAGCATTTTGATGCAGGCCCGCTCGAAGGTCCCGGCATCCAGCGCGGCCAGCTGCGAGCGCAGCGCCCGGGCGATGGTCCGGCGCGCCTCCTTGACGGCCACCCGCGCTGCCGAGACGACCGAGGCCTCGGGTCCGACGTCGATGGGCGTGGCCGTGGCGAACACCACGCGCCCCTCCAAGAGCGGCAGGCCGAGCGCCGCGGCGAAGGCTGCCTGCAACTCGGCCGGCGCCGTCGCGGAACGGTCCACCGCCAGAAGGCCGTCCGCCCGCAGCGCGAACTGCGCCTGTCGGCCACCGTCGATGCGCCGCTGGTTCTCCGTCACCAGGGCCGTGAGCAGCGTCTCCACGCCAGTGTGCGGCAAGGCGAGTTCTCGCCCGACGGCGCGCTCCAGAAGCGCAGCCGGGGCCACCGGCTCCGTCGCCTCGCTGAGCAACTCGAAGGCCACTTCCTCCAGCGGCGGCAGGCGGCGGTGGCCGGGTCCGCGGTCCCGTTCCCGCTCGTGACGCCGGCCGTGGCGCTCCTGCCGGGCTGCCCGGGCGCCCTCGGACCGAGACTCCGGATGGCGCTCCACCGCGCGCAACGGCGCCGGCTCCTCGGCCACTGCCGGCTCCTCGGGCTGGGCCATCCGCCCCAGGGCCTCCGCGTCCTCCGCAAGGTCCCACTCCACCAGGGCAAAGGTGTCGTCTCCCACCACGCTGACGCGGCGGTCCCGCGTGCGCCGCGACATCACCGCCAGGCGCGACCTCAGGGTTTCGGCCGGGTTCTTACCGACGTGGCTGAACAACCCTAGGGAAATGCAGCGTTCCGTTATCTCCTGTGTGGTCAGCGGACGCTTCTCCGCCTCCAGCACACGGATGGCAGCCTCGTAAAATGTCATAGAAATCCAAGCAGTTCCGCGGCGTTGGCCTGCGGAAGCAAAGGGGCGCGCGGTCACGGGCGCCGTCGCTAAATGTCAATCAAGCCTCAATCGGCTCGCATCCACGGCCGTTCGTACCATGCTTCGCATCCGAATCGGACAGCATTGGAAGCATGAAGGGGCCGCGGAGGCCCTGGACGGGTTTGGCCTGGAATTGGACGGCCTGGCCCTCGTCCCCGGGGCAAGCGAGGAACCCTTAGGCCTGGTGATGGAACAGCTGCTGGTGGCCACCGCCGCGCTGGCGGCCGGCCAGGGCATGGCACAGGTTTCCCTGCCGGAGTCCGGGCAGGAATTGCTGCTCGTCCGCCAGGGCGAGCAGCTGCAGCTGCACGTGCTGCGCCTCGGCCGGCCGGCCGGGGCGGTGCGGGCCCCGGTGACGTTGGACGTGGAAGCGTGGCGCCGGGCGGTGGTGCGCGCGGCGCGGGGGTGGATTGAGGACTTGCGCGCGACAGCGGCGCCAGCGCGGGTCCGGGCCAAGGCGCGCGCCCTCCTCGCCCGCGCGGACCGCGAGCCGCCGGCGGTGGCCGGGGGGACCCCCGGGTGGGGACTGCGCCTGGAACCTCGCGCCGTGCCCGGCTTCCGCCTCACCGCGGCGGACGCCCCGGGGCTGCTGGGCCTGGCGCAGCGGAGAGCGCCCGTACCGGTGGCCCTCCTCGCGCTTTCGGGCCGGCTGGAACTTCTGTCCCCACAGCCGGCCACCTGGGAAGCGCACGGGATGGTGGGCCTTCTGGCGCTCGAGCTTCTGCGCCAAGGGGAGGAGGTGGTGCGCGCCCTCGAGTCCGGCGAACACGCGCTGCACCTGTCCCCGGCCGGCGTGGCGCCCCCCTGGCAGCTGGAACTGGTGGCCGGCACCGTCGCTGCGCCCGGCTGGGCGCTGGCCTGGCCCGCGGCTCAGCTGGCCGAGGCCCTGGTGGCACCGGCGCTCGGCCTGGCCGCGCTGCTCGGCTCTCTCGACAGCCGGCTGGCCGCCAACCACCACCTCAGCGACTTCACCACCCGGGGGCGCGCGGTGCTGGCCGCGGTGCGGGCCCTGGTCGCCCGCCCCGCCGAGGAGCCGCGACGGCCCCCACCGCGCCACCCCCGGAGGCGGCAGGCGCCGGAGCTACAGCGCGGGGCGCGCGTCCGGCGCCTCAGCTTCCTTCAGCGCGGCCGGGCGCGGGGCGTGGCCGGGGAAGGCACCTCCGAGTTGCGGGCCCTGGCCCCGGGGTTCGCCCTTGTCGCGCGCAGCTGGGCCGTGCTGGTGACGGGCACGGGTGAGGTGCTGCGGCGCTGGGCGGCCAAGGACGGGCTGGTGGTGGGCCCGGGCGGGGAAGCGGTGCTGGCCACCGGGACGCGGTGGCTCCGCCTGTACCTGGGCGAGCCGGACGCGCGCTGGCTGCGGGACCACGAAGGCACCGCACTAGACGGAGGGCTTTTGGTGACGGGCGAGCAGCTCCTCGTCACCACGCGGCCGAGCGGCATCCGCGCGGTCGACCGACTGACGGGACGCGAACTGTGGTGCTTCCTCCCCCAGCGCCCCCAGCGCCTCGCTTTAGGCCTGCAGGCGGGCCGCGTCCTCGTCGCCTCGGAGTCCGGGACGGTGCACGGGCTGGACGTCGCCCAGGGCCAAGTCCGGTTTCGCATCGCTGGCCCCCTGCCCTGTCTTGGACCGCCCATCCCGTGGGGCAACGCCTCGGTGGTGACGCTGGGGCGGGGCGACCGCATGGCGCTGCTCGTCTTTGACCCCCACGACGGGGCCGTCCGGTGGCGGCAGGAATTCCAGCTGTCCGCTGCCGGCCCGGCGCTGGCGCGTGGCGCGCGCCTGCGCGTGCTGGCGCACCGGGACGGGGCCCCCGTCCTGTTGTGTCTCGGCGCCCAGGGAGGCACCCAGTGGGAGCGCTCGCTGCCCCTCGGCCACGGGCCATGGACGCTGCACGCGGACGGGGACGCCACGCTCGTCGCGGCCGCCGACGGTTCGGCGCTGCGGGTGGACGCCCAGGGGCGCCTCGACTGGCGGCTGGGGGGACAGCGGACGCAGGCGGCCGCACCGGCCATGCTGCAGCGGCGGGTGCTGCTCCTCCCAGGCGAAACCATTCGCGCCGTCGACGCCCGCTCCGGGCGGGTGGTGGCGGAGATTCCAAGCCCGGGCGGCGTCCACGCCCTCGCGGCCACCGAGGCGCTGGACGTCGCCGTGCTGGACGGGGCGGGCGACCTCACCCTGTGGAAGCTTGGCGCCAGCCTGGGCGTGGTGGAGTGAAGGGCAGCGACGCCGGGCTGCCCCACACCCGGCTGTCCTTCGCCACTGGAGCTGTCTGGCGACGGCCGCCGCGCCCGACGCCTTGCTGCGGCAGGCCCAGGCCGTCGCCAAGGCGGCCCCCCCTTTGGGGCTAGCGCTTGGACTTCGCCGGGGCCTTGGCCTTGGCCGCCTGGGCCGGGTCGATGTCCTCGATGCTGCGCACGCTTTCCTGCGCCCCTTCCCAGGTTTCCCCGGGACCGAGGCGCCACTCCTCGGGGACGGAGGCCTTCCAGGTGTAGGTGGCGTTGGCGTCCCCGCCGCTGGGGGCATGGGAGCGCACGCTGAAGGTGGCCTCCATCTGCGCCACGCCGGCCGGGACGCGGTCAAATTCGTACTGCGCCAGCACCACCTGGGGGGGGAACTCGGCGATGAGGCGCTCCGGGAAGTCGTTCTTCATCCCCGGCGCCCCGGCCGACATCTCGGCCACCAGCTTTCCGCCCGAGTCCAGAAGCCGAAACGTCGCGGCGATGTCCGCCGAGGTGACGATGCGCTTGGCGCCGGAGTGCTCGTCGTCCTTGGCGTAGCGCTGGGCGCCCCACAGCACGAGGGGCAGACGGACGCGCGGGCGCCCGCCCGCGGCACTCACGTCGGCCGTCACCACGTCCAGCCGCATGCCCTTGTCCGTGCCGGAGAAGATGGGCAGGTAGCGCCCGGTGTGCATGCGGTCGAAGAGGGCCTTCTCCGCATCGTAGAAGGCCTTTCGGTCCACCGCCGTCCGGGCGGCGGGAGGCGTGGCCCGCCGGCCGTCCGGCAGGGCGGGCAGGTTCTCCAGTTCCTTCTCCTGCGCCTTCCGCTGCTCCAGTTCCACCAGGTACTCGTCGAAGGCCGGGCTGAGGTTGAATCGCTTGCGGTAGGCGTCGACGCCCTCGAAGTACCACTTGAAGAAGGACTGCACCTCCTCCAGGTACTGCTTCTGCTCCGGGATGGACCGAATCCACCCCAGCCGCTCCAGGGCGTCCGCCCGCAGCCGGGCCGCCGCGGCCTCGCGCTGCAACACCAGCACCTGGGCCTCGGACCGGCGCCAGCCCACCACGCCCACCCCGAGGAGGCCGGCGACGACGAGAAGGAAGAGGAGGAAGGCGTTTCGGCTCATGCGCGGAGGACTCCCCGGAAGGGCAGGTCAGCAAGCATCGCCATTTTCGCCCCGCGCTTCCACGTTTCCGACGGAGGCGACGCCAAGTCGTCCCCCCTCCCACACCGCCCGCACCGCCCACGGCCCGGCCGGCGCCCGCGCCACCACCTGGGCCAGGCCGTCCAGGCCGCTGCTTTCCAGAAGCCCGGTGGCCCAGGCGCGCGTCCCCAGGTGCCGCCGCAGCGCCCGGGCGGCAAACAGCGCTTCGGACAAGTCCACCGGAAAGCGGCCCTGCCCCTTGCCGTGGGCCAGCGCCTGGGCCCAGGTGTCGAAGGCCAGCGCCCCAAGGCCGGCCGGCTCCGGCGTCGCCCGCAGGCGGGCGCGGGCCCAGGCGCCAAAGGCCGACAGCAGCGGGGTGCCGGTGTCCCACTGGGCGCGGAACTCTTCCGAGGCGGCGAAGGATTCGAGGTCCTCCCGCCGGCCGGCCAGCACCAGCCGGGCCAGCGGCCAGGCCTGGTCGAGGGCGTCCGCCAGCACCGCCAGCCGGTAATGCCTGTCTGCCGCCAGCCCCTCCGGGTCCTCCACCGCTTCGGGCCACGGGCCGTAGGCCGCCTGCCATTGCGCCCAGGGCGCACTTGCCCCCAAGCGGGCGGTGGCGGGGGTGGCGCGCCCGGGCCAGGCCAGCGCCGCTCCGGCCCGCACCGGCCACAGCGCCCGCAGCCGCCGCAGCGTCTGCGCCGCAATGTCCGGTGGATGGCCGTCCCCCTCGAAGACGAGGGCCCGCAGGGAAGGCAGCCGTGGGAGGAGGTCCGCCAGCAAGCCGAAGACTTCCTCGCGCACCGGCTGGGTATGGTCGTCGGCGTAAAAGCCGCGCCCGGACGCACTGCGCGTCACGACGCCCCCCGCCAGGTGGACTTCCACCACCGCCTGGAGGGGAAAGCCGTCCAGCCCGGCGTCCAGGGGAAGGCCGGACGCCAGCTGCGCGGACAAAAGGTGCCCCAGGTCAAGCAGCAGCGGACAGCCGGTGCGCTGGTGCAGCGCCCCCATGAAGTCCAGCACATGCAGGCCGCCGGAGCGCCACCCGGCCACCGGGTTTTCCAGGATAAGGGGGACGGACAGGTGGCCCTGCACATGCGCGGCGTGGACGGCCGCGTCGGCCAGGCCTTCTTCTGTCAGCGGTGGGGGCAGGTAGAGGTAGCCCGGGAAGGGCTGCCCGCGGCGGTGCCACCAGCCCACGTCGTTGCCCACCCAGGCGGAACGCACTTCGCGCGCATGGGCGTCCAGGTGCGCCAGCGCCGAGACGTCCTCCAGCTCCGGGCCATACAGGTTGAGGTGGACGGGGTGAAACAGCACCGGCACCGTGTCGCGCGCCTCCCACAGCACCGGGAACAGCGACGCCTCCCGGCGTGCCTGGGCCAGGTCCAGCGGCGCCGAGTACTCCACCACGTCGAACAGGCCGGGCTGCGCCTGGAGCAGCGCCCAGGGCTGCGGCACGTCCTGGACGGAGAGGTTGCTGCTCAGTCCAAGGCCACGGAAGGGCAGGTCCACGCGCGGCCACCCTACTCCATACGCATGGCCTCGACCGGGTCGAGCCGGGCGGCCCTCGCCGCGGGGTAGATGCCGAAGACGAGGCCCACCCCGCTGCTCATCGCCAGCGCCAGCACCACCGCCCAGGGGGGCACCACTGTGGGAAAGCCGAAGGCCCAGCGGGCCAGAAAGGCAATCCCGAAGCCCAGCACCAGGCCGATGATGCCGCCCACGAAGGACAGCGTCACCGCCTCGATGGCGAACTGCCCCAGGATGCGTCCACGCTTGGCGCCGAGGGCCTTGCGAATCCCAATCTCCCGCGTCCTTTCGGTGACGGACACCAGCATGATGTTGAGGATGCCGATGCCGCCCACGATGAGGGAGAGCAGGCAGATGCCGGCGCCCCCGGCGGCGATGACCCGGCTCAGGTTGTTGAAGGTCCGCGTGACGGACTCGTTGGTGTCAATCTCGAAGTTGTTGGGCGCCCCGGGCGCGACGTCGCGCCGGCGCCGCAGCACTGCCGTCACCTCGTCCTGCGCCCGCTGCACCAGTTCCGGGCCCTGGGCCACGACGTTGATGCGCAGGCTGTGGTCCTTCCCGTAGGCGTCCATCGCCGTGGTCAGGGGCAGCACCACAATGTTGTCCATGTTGAAGAGGCCGAGAAATTTCCCCCGCTTGCTGAGGACCCCGATGACGCGCAGCACCTTCCCGCCGATGCGCACCGTCTGTCCGAGCGGGCTCTCCCCGGGGAACAGCTGGGCGGCCACCTCCGTTCCCAGCACCACCACCTTGCGCTCCTCCTCCACCTCGCTCGGGCTGTAGAAGCGGCCCTCGGCGATGCCGAGGATGCCGGTGGTCTCCAGCCATTCGGAGGTGGCGCCCATGGCGAAGACGTTGGGCGAGGTCTCCGCGCGGTCGCTCGCCACCTTGAAGAGGCCGAAGCCGGTCTGTCCGGAGGCGGTCTTCACTGCCGGGCAGGACTGGCGGATGAGCTGGACGTCGGAGAGGTGAAAGGCTGGACGCCGCTGGAAGCGCCGCCAGTCGATGCGCCCGAAGTTGACGCCCCCGGGCCACTTGGACACGGTGAAGGTGTTGGCGCCCAGCTGCCCGAGGTCGCGCGTGACTTTCAGCCGCAGCCCCTCGATGAGCGCCATCATCGACACCACCGTGGCCACGCCGATGACGACGCCCAACAGCGTGAGGAGCGAGCGCAGCGGGTTGGCCCACAGGGTCCCGAATGCCAGCCGCACGTTGTCGAACAGCCCGCTGAGCCCCTTCATTCGTGTCGCAGCGCCTCCACCGGGTCGAGCTGTGCCGCGCGCGCCGCTGGCCAGATGCCGAACACCAGGCCCACCAGGGCGGCGAAGCCGACGCCGGCCACCACCGTCAAGGGCTGCACCACGGCGGTAACGCTGGAGACGGCCGACACCAGCTTGGCCAGGCCGAGGCCCACCGTCGTGCCGAGCACGCCGCCCAGCGCCGAGACTGTGGACGCCTCGAGCAGGAACTGCACGACGATGGTGCGGCGGCGCGCGCCCAGCGCCCGGCGGACCCCAATCTCCCGTGTCCGCTCCCGGACGCTGACCAGCATGATGTTCATGATGCCGATGCCGCCGACGATGAGGGTGATGATGCCCACCGCCACCGCCACGCCGTATAGGGCGCCGGTGAGGCCCTTGTAGATGTCAGCCAGCTGCTCGGCCCGGAAAACACTGAAGTCGTCGGGCTTGTCCGGGGGCACGTTACGCGCGCGCCGGAGGATGCCGGTAATCTCGTCCTCCGCCTTGTCCAGGTCCTTCGGGTCGTGCAGCGCAACGTCAATCTGGAAGTCGCGCTTGCCGTAGACGCCGAGAAAGCTCTTGAACGGGACGAAGGCCACCAGGTCCAGACTCTGGCCCAGCAGGCTTCCTTTGGGGGCGAGCACGCCCACCACGCGGTAGGGGCGGCTGTCGACGCGCACGCTTTCCGCGAGGGGGTTCCTGTCCGGGAACAGCGCCTCGGCCACCTGGGAGCCCAGGACAATCACGAAGCGCTCGTTGTCGCTGTCGGCGTCGGTGATGAAGCGGCCCTTGGCCATCTCGTACCCGCCCACCCGCTGGAAGTCCCCCAGGGTGCCGGTGACGTCGACGCCCGAGGCGGTCTGTTGCCGGCTGGTGATGTCCTTAGACTCCTCGTTGAGCTCCGGCACGACGAAGGCGGCGTAGCGGGACTGGGCGGCGATGGCCTGCATCTGCGGCACGGTGAGCTGCTTGCGGTTCCGGTACATCCACCACGTCGGTCCCATCGAAATCTGCGGCGTGCGGGAGATGTTCAACGTCGCCGTGCCCAGGCTTTCCAGCTGGTGAGCAAAGGAGGCGTTCAGCCCCTGGATGATGGAGACGATGGCGAGCAGCGTGGCGACGCCGATGCCCACCGCGGCGACGGTGAGGATGGTGCGCAGCGGGTTGGCCCTCAGCGAGCTGAGGGCGATGCGGGTTCCTTCGTAGAGCTCGACGCTGGGCTTCACGGGGCGACGGCGGCCGCGGCAGCGCGCGCCCGCTCGGCCCGACTCTCTAGCGCCACCTGTGCTCCCGGTCCATCGGACACCACCTTGCCGTCCATCAGGCGGACCGCCCGGGGACAGCGCGCGGCGATGGCGGGCTCATGGGTGACCAGCACCAGGGTGTGCCCGGCGCTGTGCAGCTGCTCGAAGAGACGAATAATCTCCTCGCCGGTGGCCGAGTCCAGGTTGCCGGTGGGCTCGTCGGCGAGCAGCAGCGAGGGCTCCGTCACCAGAGCGCGGGCGATGGCCACGCGCTGGCGCTGGCCGCCGGACAACTCGTTCGGACGGTGATGGACCCGGTTCGCGAGCCCGACCTTCTCCAGCGCCGCGGTGGCTCGCTCGTGCCGTTCCCGCGCGCGCAGGCCCCGGTACACCAGCGGCAGCTCCACGTTGGCCTGGGCCGTCTCCCGTGGCAGCAGCTGGAACGTCTGGAAGATGAAGCCAATCTCCCGGTTGCGGATGTCAGCCAGCGCGTTGTCCGACATCCCGCTCACGTCCTGGCCGTTGAGGATGTAGCGGCCGGAGGTGGGGGTGTCCAGGCAGCCGAGGACGTTCATCAGCGTGCTCTTGCCGGAGCCGGACTGGCCGATGATGGAGGTCCACTCCCCCTTCTCGATGGCGATGGAGACACCGTCCAGGGCGTGCACCTCCTCCTCGCCGACCGTGTAGTACCGCCGGATGTCTTCGAGCCGGATGAGCATGCCCTAGCCCTGGGCCGGCGCATGCGCACCCGGGCCCCCGGGTCCGCCGGTTTGCATTTCCTTCAGGTGGTCGCCGTCCTTCAATTCCTTGGAGACGGTGCGGAACGGGCCCTCCACGACTTTCTCCCCGTCCTGCAGGCCTTCCAGAATTTCCAGGTCGGTGTCCGAGGCGATGCCGGTGCGCACGCGGCGGATGTGGGCCTTGTTGTCGCCGTCGACGACGAAGACGACCTTGGCCAGCGCCTCGCGGCTGCGCTTAGCGGTCAGCGTGGTGTTGGCCTCCCCCGCCTTGTTGGCGTCGGGCAGCTGCTTCTCCGGACGCACCGTCACCGCCTGGATGGGGACGATGATGGCGTCGCCGCGGGTCTCGGCGGTGATGCGGACCTCGCTGGACATGCCCGGCAGGACGCCGGCGGGACGGTTGTCCAGGAGGACTTTCACCGGGAAGGTGGTGACCTCGGACTCGGTGCCCGGGTTCTTGATGGTGGCCTTCTGCGCAATCTCCACCACCGAGCCCTCGAAGGTCTGCCCCTCGAGCGCATCCACGCTGAGCTCCGCGCGCTGGCCGGGCTTGAGGTACACCACCTCGTGCTCGCCCACTTCAATCTTCACTTCCATGTTGTTGAGGGCGGCCACCGTCATCACCGTGTCCTCGCTGAAGTCCGAGCCGCGCACCCGCTCGCCAACTTCGCGGGAGAGTTCGATGACGTTGCCGTCGATGGGCGAGATGAGCTCGGTGCGTGAAAGGTTGGTTTCACTCTGCTCGTAAAGGGCGACGTTGCTCGTGTACTTCTCCTTGGCGGAATTGAGGCGGGCGACCGCGCCGTCGTAGTTGGACTTGGCCAGGTCCAGCTCGGCGCCCGACGACATGCCCCGGTCGGCCAGCGACTTGGTGCGCTTGAGTTCCAGGGTGTAACGGTCCACGTCCACTTGGGCGCTGGCGATGTCACTTTTCGCGGAATTGGCTGACGCCAGGGCTTGCTTGGCCTGGGCGAGGAAGGGCCGGGCGTCGATTTTGGCCAGCACCATCCCCTTCTTGACCGGGTCGCCGTCCTTGACGAAGCGCTGGATGAGGTCCCCGGACAGGTTGGAGGAGATTTTCACCGTCGTCACCGACTCGATTTTTCCCGCCCCCACCACCACCCGGGAGATGGGGCCCTTGTGGGCCTTGGCCATCTGCACCTCGACCGCCGGCGGTGGACGGTCCTTCAGACCGGCGATGGTGATGGCCACGACGCCGACGACAAGCAGTCCCAGAATCAACCCCTTCCACCACGTCATGGCTTCGCTCCGTTGCTGAGGGTGCCCATCGCGCGGGCCAGGCTGGCCTGTGCGTTCTCCACGTTGGCCTGCGTCTGCAAGAGGTTCAGCTCTGCCGACAGCAGCTTCACCTGTGCATCACGGACGTCCAGGGTATTGCTTGCACCAGCGTTGAAGCGCTCCTGGAAGTACTCGAGATTCTTGGCCGCGGCCGCCCGGTTCGCCGTCAGCACGTCCAGGGCCTTGACCTGGTCGGCCAGGGCATTGAGGGTGGTGCGGATCTGCCCGTCGACGTCGCGCTCGCTCTGGGAATAGGTGGCCTTCGCCGCTCGCGTCTGCTCCTCCGCCTGCCTGGACAGGGCGAACGTCGACATGCCATCGAAAATCTGCCAGTTCAGGTTGACCGACAAGGTGGCGCCGGTGTTGATGCCCCACTGGTAGAAGGCGGTGCCGAAGTCGTTGCTGTTGTGAAAAATCTGTCCGGTCAGGTTCAACCTCGGGAAAAGGTTCGCCTGCTGGACGGTGATGTTGCTCTGGGCCGCATCAATCTGCGCCGCGTACGCCCGAAGGATGGCGCGCTGCTGCTTGGCCGTGGCCGCCGCCTCCGTGTAGCTGGGAGGCGGGGGCGGCGTCTGACCGAAGGCCTTCGGCTGGACTGCCACCAGCTCGTCCGTCTCAGGACGGCCCAGCCACGCCGCCAGGTCGGCCTGCGCCTGCACCACCGCAATGTGCTGCTGGATGGCGTTGTTCTGGTCCGTTCCGTAGTTGACCTGCGCCGCCAGGGCATCGCCTTTGATGCCCTTGCCGGCCTCGTAGAGCGCCTCGGCGCGGTCCCACAATTGCTTGCTCTTCTTGGCCGTCTGCTCGAGCACGTCGAGCGAGCCCTGCGCCGTGAACAGGACGTAGAAGCGGCGGATGGCCTCCAGCTCCGAGGCATCCTCCTGGTCCTGGGCCAGCCCCTTGTTGGCCCGCTCCAGCTCCCCGGCCTGCTTCAGCTGGAACCACTGCGCCACGTTGACGATGGTCTGGGTGAGGTTGGCGCCCACCTGGTAGTTGTTGATTTGGTTGGGCGGGCTGTTGGAGGTGATGGCGTTACCGCTAAACAGCACCGTGCGCCGGGTCTCGGTATTCCACGCGAAGGCCGCGCTGTAGCCGACGAAGAGCTGTGGCAAAAGTGCGCCGCGGAAGTTGGCAACATTCTCGTAGGACTCAATCCAGGTGAGTTCGGCCTGGATGGCGGTGAGGTTGTTGCGCGCTTCGGCGCGGACCTCATTCAGCGTGATGGGGGTGGCGGCCACCAGGACCGACAGCACGAGTCCCGTCACCGGCCACCTCCGGAGAGCCCCGGAATCCCGATGCCGAACACGCCCACCGCGGCAAGGAACAGGGCAGCGCCGACGAGGAGGCCCTGCCGGCGGCGCAGGCCCACCACCGTGGCAAACCCCACACCCATCAGGAGTGCGGACCAGAGGCTAAAGAAGTCGAGAGAGGTGAGAAGGCGCATGAGCTTGGGGGACTGGGCGTGGAAGACGGAGGCCAGCGAGGAAGGAAGCAGCGTCTGGGCGCGGCTCTCGCTGAGGGACGGCTGGACGAGCGCGACCAGCCCGTAGAGAAGCCGGGACAGCGTCAGGGGCAACGTGCCGACGGCAGCAGCGGTGAAGAAGCTGTTGAAAGTGCCCTTCTTCCCCAACAGCCAGGCCAACAGCAAAAGCACCAGCGCGATGCCGAGCACCATCAGCGAGGGCAACACCAGCCCCCCGGCGATGGACGTCACCAGCTTCAGCCGCTGGGCTTGCTGGATTTGGTCGGCGAGGTCCGCCTCCGGCATGCCTTTGAGTTGGCCGCTCGCCTCCAGCCCCTGGATGATGGTCGGGGCCGCATTCCAACGCAGTGCGAAACACGCGCCGCTGAAGGCCGTGGCGACGGACAGCAAGAGGACGGGCCACAGCGCCCGGCGGCCCTCGACGGCCGCTGGGACCGCGGTTGCCGGGTCGGTCAGTACCTTGGTGAGGAGGAGGGCCATCGTGCGACGCGGGTTACGAGCAGGGGGGGGAGCGATTGCCAGCCCTGGACGGCAGGCCCGGCGGGAATGGCGGAAAAGCGCGGTGTTGCGCCCTGTAGCAGAATTTTTGCTGGGGGAGCACCCCCGGGGTAAACGCCAGGGGAGGCTCACGCTGGTGACAACCCCGGGGCCCCCGGCACGTCCCGCCGGCGCGGGGAGGACGCTTGGTCGACAGCAGCGACTTGGGACAGGTGCTCGCCGAGGCGGAGGACATCGCCCGGGCAGTCGGCCAGAAGCTGACGTCGGCCCATGTCGTGCTGGCCCTCTTCACCGTGGACAACCCCGGGGCCCGTCTCCTCCGCGAACGCGGCGTGGACGAGGATGAATTGCTTGGCCGCCTAAACGGCACGCCCACCGAACCCGAGGGGACGCTGGCCGAGGTCCGGGCCCGTGCCCAGGACATCGCCCGGCACTGCGGTTCGGCCGAAGTCGACTGCCTGCACCTCCTCATCTCCATCACCCGCGTCCGCTGCGCGGCCCAGACGCTGCTGGGTGCCGCCCGGCTCGACCTCATGCAGCTGCGCAACACCGCCCTCAGCTACTTCTTGAGCGGCCGGATGCCCCGCAAGCTGCTGCAGCGCGTCCCGGTGGCGGCGCCGCATCAGGAGCGCCCGCCCGGCGGGGGGCCCGCCACCGCGGTGGCCCTGGCCACCCCGGCCCCCCCTCCCCTCTCCCCGCGCGCCTTGGTGGACGCGGAGGCCGAGGACGCCGCCCCTGTCGCCCCCGCCGCCAGGCCCGCCGAGGCTCCGGTGCTACGCGTCGTGCCGAGCTCCCTGGACGAGTCGGTGGGCCTCGACCGCCAGGCCTTTCCCCTCCTCACCCAGCTGGGACGAAACCTCACCGCCGCCGCGCGCGCCGGGCGGCTGGACCCGGTGGTGGGCCGCACTCGGGAAATCGACGAAGTCCTGGACGTCCTGGGCAAGCGCCGGGCCAACAACCCCTGCCTGGTGGGCGACCCCGGCGTCGGGAAGACGGCGGTGGTAGAAGGCGTCGCGCAGCGCCTAGTGGGCGCCACCGGGCGGCTGGGGCAGACGCTTTTGGTGGAACTGTCGACGGCAGACCTGGTGGCCGGCACGTCTCTGCGCGGCTCTCTGTCCGAACGGCTGAACGGCCTCAAGGAGGAGATGCGCCGCGCGGCCGGGCGGGTGGTGCTTTTCATCGACGAAATCCACACCCTGGTGGGCGCCGGCTCCACCGGCGAGGGCGCCCAGGACGCGGCCAATGACCTCAAGGCCGCCCTGGCCCGCGGCGAATTCCCCTGCATCGGCGCCACTACCCATGAGGAGTTTCGGCGCTTCTTCTCGAGCGATGCCGCCCTGGAACGCCGCTTCACCGCTGTGGTGGTGCGGGAGCCGGCCGTCGCCGAGACGGTGGAGATTCTGACCGGGCTTTTGCCGCGCTACGAACAACACCACGGCGTCAGCTACACCCGCGCCTCGGTGGAGGCCGCTGCCAGCCTGGCCGCGCGCTACGTGACGGACCGCTTCCTGCCGGACAAGGCCGTCTCGGTGGCGGACCTGGCCGGCTCCCGGTGCGCCCGGGCCGGGCGCCCGACAGTGGAGGCCGCCGACGTCGCGCAGGTGGTGGCCGGCATCGCCGGGCTTCCGGTGGAACGGCTGCTGGTGGGGGATTCGGCGCGCCTGCTCCGCCTCGAGGAGGAGCTCGCCGCCCGGGTGGTGGGCCACGGCGACGTGGTGGACCGGGTGGCCAAAGTCATCCGCCGCAACTACGCCGGCTTCGCCAGCCGCCGCCCGATGGGCAGCTTCCTCTTCCTCGGCCCGACTGGGGTGGGCAAGACGGAGATGGCGCGGACGCTGGCCGAGGTGCTGTTTGGCAGCCGCGACGCCCTGGTACGCCTGGACATGAGTGAGATGTCCGAGGCCCACGCCACGGCCCGTCTGGTGGGCGCGCCGGCCGGGTACGTCGGCTACCAGGACGGCGGCCAGCTGACCGAGGCAGTCCGCCGCCGGCCGAGCTCCGTGGTGCTGCTGGACGAGGTGGACAAGGCCCATTCCGACGTCCTGATGGTGCTGCTGCAAGTGCTGGAAGAGGGCCGGCTGACGGACGGCCGCGGCCGCAGCGTGGACTTCAGCAACACGGTGGTGGTGCTGACGTCCAACCTGGGGGCGGAGGCCTTCGCCAGCGTCCGTCCCCGCGTTGGCTTCGGCGGTTCCTCCGACGCCACGTCGGACATGGAGGGCGCGGTGGCCGCGGCCCGCAAGGCGCTGCCCCCGGAATTGTGGAACCGCCTGGACGACCGGCTGGCCTTCCGTCCCCTGCAGCCGGCGGAACTGGGCCGCATTGCCCGGCTGCTGCTGGATGAGAGCAGCCGCCGGCTGGCGGCAGAACGCGGCATCGCCTTCGCCGCCGATGACAAGGCCGTCGAGGTGCTGGTGCAGTCGGGGCTGGACCCCAGCTTGGGCGCCCGGCCGGTGCGCCGCGCCGTCGAGCGGCTGGTGGAGGGCCCGCTCGCCGAGGCCATTCTGCAGGGCGACTTCGGCCCCGGCGACCGCGTCCGGGTTTCCGCCCACGGCGGCGCCCTCACCTTCCGGCGCGACGTCGGACGCTGACGGGCGCGCCGGCAAGGACGGGCCATGGCTTCCAGCGTCCGTCCTCGCCTTTTGGTGGTTGGCCTGGGGCGGCTGGGCGGAGCGCTGGCCACGCAGCTGCAGGCCGCCGGCTGGCACGTGCGCGTGCGCACGCGCTCGCCCTCCGGGCGGCGGACGGCCAAGGCCTTGCACCTGCGCGAGGCCAGTGACGCCGAGACGCGCGCCGCCCAGCTGTGCTTCCTCACCGTCCCGGACTCGGCCGTGCCCAGCGTAGCGGCCTCGGTGGCCACCCTGCTGTCGCCCTCCGCCGCCCTGGTGCACTGCGCCGGGGCGCTGACGCTGGACGTGCTGCACGCGGCCGCGGCGGGACGCGCCACCGGCTCCTTCCACCCGCTGGTGGCCGTCTCCGGTGCGGACACGCCCCTGTCCGGTCACGCCGTGGCGGTGGCCACGCGCTCGCGCTGGCTGGCCCCCCAGCTGGTCGCGGTGGCGCGGGCCCTGGGGCTGTCCCCCTTGCGCATTCCGGAGTCGGGGCGCGCCGCCTACCACGCCGGCGCGGCGCTGGCCGCCGGCGGCCTGGTGGCCCTCCTCGACGCCGCGGTGGCCACCTGGGCTGCGGGCGGCATTGAAAGACGTGCCGCCGAACGGGCGCTGTTGCCCCTCATGCGCTCGGCCCTGGGCGGCGTCCAGCAGCGGGGGCTTCTTCTGGGGATGACGGGCCCGGTGGTGCGGGGCGACACGGCAGTGGTGGAGGTCCACCTGGCCGCCCTGCCGCCGGACGTGTTGCCGCTGTACCGCCAGCTGTTCGGCCGTGCCCTGGAGCGACTTGCCCCGGACCTACCGCGGCCCTCGGCGCTGCGGCTGCGCGTCTTGCTGGGGCCGGTGCGCCAGCGCCGGCGGCGCCCGCCGGCCAGCCGCCGCTAGGGCGCGAGAATAATCCGCGGGCCCTGCAGCGCCTGGCGCACGGCGCCCAGGGCACCGTCACTCAGGGCCTCGGCTTCCGTCAACCGGCGCATGGCCAGGGTGCTGTCGCCGGCGGCCGCCGTCAGCAGCGTCTTGCATTCCCCCAGCAGCGCCAGGGCCGCCTCCTCCATCTGCTTGCCAGGGGCGGAGGCCTGGACGGGCTTGCCGGCCTTCTCGGACAGGTAGGTGGTGAAGCGGCCCAGCGCGTCGGCCAGGGCGCGCACGTCCAAAGCCTGCAACAGCCGCCGCAGCGTCTCCGCCGGGACGGTGAGAAGGCGCGGCATCCCGGTGCGGCCGAGTCCCGGGTGCAGAAGGCCCACCTGGTCGACCTCGAAGACGCCTAGCACGCCGTCCTCGGGCGGGGCCGGCTGCCGGTAGGGCACCGTGTCGAGGAAAAGAAGCAATGGGTCCGCCCCCTGCTGGGCGGCGCGCACCTCCTCGGCATCCAGCGGCGGGAAGCCGTCCGGCACGCCGATGAAGAGGAGGGGGAAGACGGCGTCCTCCCAGAACTCATCCGGGGCAGAGCCGGTCCGTTGCGTCGCGGCGAAGAGGTCCACCAGCAACTCCCCCAGCCGGGGGGCCTGCGCCAGCTGCTCGCCCAGCGACTTGGCCGGGTCCAGCCGGCCGAGGGCGCCCACCAGCTGCTGCTCAAGCTGCGTCCGCGACTCAGGGGCAAGGCGGCCGCCTGCCCGGGTCAGCGCTTCCCGCAGGTCGCGCGCCAGCTTGTCCGGCCGGGCGGCCCACAACTCCTCCAGGCGACGCTTGTCCAGGGAGAGGAACTGCAGGAAGGACGGGTCGAAGAGGCGGGCGTAGTCCGCCGGCGACAAGCGCACCGGCCCGCCGGCGGTGGGGGCAAAGCGTGCCTCGGCCAGCGCCCGGCGCACGTCCTTGGCCACCTCGTCCAGTCGCGCCAGCTGGGCACGCCGGAGGGCGTCGGTGACGGCGGTGAAGGGCGACAGCATGAGCAGCGCTTCGGGGAAGCCCACCATGGCCCCCTCGGGCGACTCCCGCATGGGGAACCAGAAGGCCTTGTCCGAGTCGGCCAGCCGCTGGCCAAACGCCGCCGCCAGGCCCAGCGCCACCAGCTGGTGCTCCGGGCGGTCGGGGACATAGGGGCCCTGCAGCAGCTTGATGACGCCCGCCTCCATCTCCGGCCAGGTCGCCTGAAGAGGGTCCACCGGCTTGCCCTCCACCTGGGCGAGCGAGGCCGCCAGCTGCGCGAGGGCTGCGTCGAGGTGCGAGGGAGGACGGGCCATGAGTCGGCTCAATAGCGTAGAACAGAGTCCACGTGGAGACGGGCGTGTCACGCCACAGGCCAGCGTCCGGGCGCGCCGCGGGGTGCCTCCTGGCGGCGGTGCTTGCCTCCGGGTGCGCCACCCTCAACCCCCGCTTCACCCCGGCCGTCACCGCCTCCTTCGCCCACCAGGAGGTGCGCAAGCTGCAGACGCCGTCGCTCGAGCTCTACTACCCGGCCGCCCGGCGGGGGGAGGCGCTGCGGGTGGCGCAGCGGCTGGAGACGTGCCTCGCCCAGCTGCGCAGCCTGACGCTGGCCAAGGAGTCGCGCGCGCGCCTCGTCGTCTACCTGACAACGGCCAACTTCGACAACGCCTACGTCCAGCCTCCCTTCGTCGGGCTGCCACCGCAGATGGTGCTCGCCAGCCACATGACGCTGGAGCTGTTTGACCTCTTCGACTTCGGCACCAACGGCATTCCGGACATTGCCTGCCATGAGGCCGTCCACTACGTGCAGTTTCAGCAGAACGATGAGTTGTGGTGGCTGGTGGACGTCGCCTTGGGCGACGTCTACTCGGCCAACTTCCTCCCGGAGAGCTGGTTCCTGGAAGGGCTCGCCACCTTCTATGAAGGCCGGTTGGACAAGCATGTCGGCCGGCCGCACAGCCCGCTGTGGCATGGCCTCTTCGAATCCATCATCGCCCTGCGCGGCGGCAACCTGGAGCCGGGCGACCTCATCCTCACCAACCGGGAATTCCTGCCGGTGGGCGCCAACTACCTGACCGGCGAGTACTTCGTGAAGTGGCTGGCCCGCACCTACGGGGAGGAGAAGCTGTGGCAATTCGTCGACCTCCAAGGCCACAGCTGGCTGTCGCCGCTGGGCGTCACCTTGCGCTTCAAGGCCATCTACGGCCTCAGCATCGGCGCGCTCCTCGCCGAGTACGTGAAGGAACTTGCCCGCACCACAAAGCCGCGCCAGCGCCCGGATAACCAGCACGTGTTGGACGCGTCCTTGGGCTACTTCGCGCGCGCCACCACGTCGGCGGACGGCCGGGTGGCAGTGGTGCTGGCCGGGCTGGACGCGGTGGCACGGCTGCGCATTCGCGGTCCCGACGGGCAGCTGCTGTTGGACCGTCCGCTGGCCCAGCTCCTTCCCGGGCGGCCCTACATCGCCACCAATCCGCTCGACATGAGCGGGCTGTCCTTCTCCCCCGACGGCCGGCGGCTGTACCTGGTGCTCTCCGACGTGGCGGAGGACGGCACCAGTACCCCGCGCCTTCTGGAACTGGACAGCGCCACCGGCACCCTGGTGCGGACCTGGGACAGCCTGGAAGGCCTCGGCGGCGGCCTCACCCCGGACGGGCGCAGCTACCTGTACGTCGAAAGCCGGGGAGACACGGCCAACCTGGTCCGCCTGGACTTGGACAGTGGCACGCGGACGCCCCTCACCCACTTCACCGGTAACGTCACGCTGTCCGGACCGCGCGCCTCGCCGGACGGGAAAACCGTGGCCTATTCCCGCCGCAGCGACAGCGGCTTCGACGTGTGGCTCCTCTTTGCCGACGGCACCACCCGGGCCCTCACCACCGACGGCCGCTTCAACTACGACGCCCGCTGGCTGGACGCGACGACGCTGGTGGCACTCCGGGAAGTGGAGGGGCGCGCCCAGGTGGCCCGCATCGACACGCGCACCGGTGCGCTGGACGTCGTGACGGACGTCCCCTACGGCGCGCTCGACCCGGCGCCGCTGCCGGATGGGCGCCTCACCCTCGTCAACCGCGACGGGTACGGGTGGACGCTGGACACGGTGACGCTGCCGCCACGGCCCTCGCCGCTTCCCGCCAGCGCCGGGGACGAAGGGCCCGAGCCTGTGCTGCCGCTGCTGCCCCAGCCCCCGCCGCCGCCCGGGGAGTTGCTGCTGGCGCAAGACACGCCGGCGCCCGCCCTGGAGGACTTCTGGGTGCCCAACTTCCGGACGCCCTTCATCGCCTTTTCCACCCGCACCACCGCCAACGGAGGCACGGAATTCCTTCCCGTCGTCGGCGTCTCGGTGCAGGGCGTGGACCGGCTCGGGCAGCACGCCTACGCCATCAACCTCCTCTATGAGGAGCACGACCCGGGACCGAGCTTCAGCATTGGCTACGGCAACTACCAGCTGGCGCCTCTGTCCCTGACGCTGGTGGGCGCGCGGGCCGCGGCGCCGGGCGTGGTGGACTACAGCCTGACCCTCGCGGCGCACGAGACGTTCTGGACGACGCCCGTCACGCTGAGTTTTCTCCTGCTGCGCAGAGACGAGTCGACCGGCACGGGCACGCTGCATGCCAACCTCGGGGGGCCTGGGCTGTCCGCGCTGTGGGAGGCGACCGAGAACACGCCCTACGGCGGCGTCCGCCTCGGCCTTCTGCTGGCGGGCGGGGCGGCCTACTACCCGCTGGGCACCTTCCACTTCGGGGACGTCGGGGCCACCGTGGGCGGCTGGCTTCCCCTGCCCTGGTATTACCGCGACAACCTCTTCCTCTCCGTGCGTGGCCGCGCCCTGCCCGGCGCGCCCGCCCGCCTCCTCGAGGTGGGGGGCACCGCGGGCGGCTACTATGAATGGCACACCGGGGGCACCTACGGCCAAGCCGGCCCGGGCCTGGCCGTCTTCCCCGACATCTCTTTCGTCGAGCCACTGCGCGGCTATGCGGACGCCACCCTGCGCTGCGACAGCTCCCTCATCGCCGGCCTCAACTACCAATTCCCCTTCATCATCGACCGCGGCTGGGCCTCGGTGCTGTGGGTGCTGCCGTCGCTCTTCCTCCGGCAGGTCGACCTGCAGGCGTTTGGCAACGTCGCGTGGACGCACGACATCGGCTGGACCACTCACCGGGTGGTGGGCGGGGCGGTGTTGCTACGCACCACCTTCGGTGGGGCCCTGGCGCTGTCCTTCTACTACCAGTTCGCCTGGCGCTTCGACGACGGCCTGGGCGCCCTCAACACGTTCGGCATCGCCCTGGAGTGACTGGGGCATTTGCGCCGCGTCGTCGGCCGCGGCTCGACGCATTCGCCAAGTTCACTCGTCCGACGAATGCTCTGTTCGTAGCTTTGCGTTGATGCGCAGCGTCCGGTCCGCATCGAGCGCGATGTCTCCTTGGCTGAAGGGCCGGTAAAGTTCGCGCTCAAACCGAATCATGTAGACGCCGGGGGGTAGCTGAGGAATCAGGTACGTCCCAGTGGAGTCGGTCTTCACAGCCTGTTCCCCTTGCAGCTGTGGCGAGGTCACCCAGACCAGCACGGCTGGGATAGGTGCATGCGTCCCATAATCCACCACAAGCCCTGTCAACGTGCCGAAGCCTTGACTCTGAGCTCGCAGTGAACCGGCGAAAAGGACGGGGAGGACGAGAAACGCGTAGCCGATGTGCTTCATACGAAACCGCCCCTGGGGAGTCCCGCATCTTCTCCCATCGGCCCTCCAGACTGAAAGAGCACCTGCCGGCCGCCTGCTTTCCGAAGGCTGTGGGGAAGGCAACGCCCGTCCCCGCGTCTATGTGTACAGCCCCGCCGCCAGCGCATAGGCCAGCACCGACCGCGGCACCAGGTGACTGACGTCGCGCCCCTCGGCCAGTGCGGCGCGCACCTCGCTACTGGAGACGTGCGCCATGGGCGGGCCCACCGCCGCCTCCGTGGGGTGTCCGGCCCGGTTGAGGACCAGCAAGCGTGCCAGCGAGCGGATGGCGTCCGGCTCCTTCCAGTTGGGGAAGTCCGAGTAGAGGTCGCTGCCCAGCACCAGCGTCCAGCGGTGTCCGGGGAAGCTGGCCGACAGGTGGCGCAGCGTGTCCACCGTCCGGCCCCGGCCGCCGAGACTGTGTTCCACGTCCGAGACCTGCAGCCACCCGGGGGCGTCGGCGCAGAGGAGTTCACACATGCGCCGGCGGTGTTCAAACGGAGCGAGGTGCTTGCCGTAGGGGTGGTGGTCGGCGGGCACCAACCACACCGCGTCCACCGGTTCCGTGGCCCGGACGAAGTGGGCGGCGAGCAGGTGGCCCACGTGGGGTGGGTTGAAGGAACCGCCGATGAGTGCGACGTCCATGACTTCCCCTCAGGCGTACAAAAGGTACGGCCGGCGCCTTTCCAGGAAGGCGGCCGAGGCGTCGTCCAGAAGGGCTGCGACTTCCAGGAACGCCGCGCCCGCCTCCAGCGCACCCCGGACGGCGTCTGTGCCGCACAGCAAGTCAAAGGCAGGAATGCCGGTGACGAATTCATAGGCGTCGGCCCGCCAGGCGAAGTCCTGCGTCGCCAGCGCCCGCGCCGTGGCCACCGCAGCCAGGCCGGTGCGCACCGGACGGAAGGCGGCCTTGTCCACCACGTGGAGGAAGGCCCCGGCGCAGGAGGCGCCCTGGTGCTTGTCGAAGGTGGGCGTGAAGGAGACGGGCCGGACGCAAAGGCCGGGAAGGCGGAGGGCGCCAAGGGCCTGGACGAGGGCAGGTGCGGAGAGGAAGGGGGCCCCGAATTGTTCAAACGGGCGGCACGTCCCGCGCCCCTCGGAGAGGTTGGTGCCTTCCAACAGGCACATGCCCGGGTACACCAGGGCCGTGTCCACGGTGGGCATGTTGGGCGAGGGCGGGATGAAATGCAGGCCGGTGTCCGCCCAGGCCATGCCGCGCGTCCACCCCTGGCACGGCACGACGGTGAGGTCCGTCCCCCAGCGCTGCTCGGCCTCCAGAAGCCGCGCCATCTCCCCGGCCGTCAGCCCATGGCGGGCGGGCACGTCGTACAGGCCGACGAAGGAACGAAAGCCCGGGCTGACGTGGTTGCCCTCCACCAGCACCCCGCCCAGGGGGTTGGGCCGGTCCAGGACGACGAAAGACACCCCGGCACGGGCGCAGGCCTCCATCGCCAGTGCCATGGTGGCCAGGTAGGTGTAGTAGCGCGCTCCAACTTCCTGAATGTCGAAGACGACGACGTCGAGTCCAGCCAGCCACTCGGGCCGCGGCCGGAGCGACTCGAAGCTGCTGCCGTACAACGAATGGACGGGCACACCGGTGCGGCTGTCCAGCGCCGAGGTGACGGCCTCCATGTACTGGGCCTCGCCGCGCGCGCCATGCTCCGGCCCAAACAGGGCCGCCAGCGTCACGTCCGGCGCGCCCGCCAGCAAGTCGGCCAGGTGGTGGAAGCGCCCGTCCACGCTGGTGGGGTTGAGGATGGCCCCCACCCGGCGCCCGCGCAGCGCACGAAAGCCGTGAGCGGCCCAGACGTCGAGTCCCGTCTTCACACCCATGCTGGCAGGCGACGCTAGCGCCGCGACGGCTGGAGCGGGCGGAGTTTCTTCTCCGGGGGCGCCCGGCGCAGCGCCAGGGCTTCCTTCATCCGGTTGTGCCTCTCATAGTAGTCTGCCAGCGCCGTGGTGACGGCGGCGTTCTTGGGCTCGTCGTGGTGCAGCTGCACCAGCACCGCCTCCGCCTGGGACAGCTTGCCCTGCTCTTCCAGGACGTGCGCCAGCTGCAGCCGCCGCCCCACCGAACGCTCGCCCAAGGCCAGCAAGTCCCGCAGCTGCACTTCGGCCAGCGTCCAGTCCCGCGTCCGGATGGCCAGCGCCACCAGCCGTGTCCGCGCCTCGGTGTAGCCGTTGCGCAGCCAGATGGCTTCCAGATACAGCAGCCGGGCCGCCGCGTCCTCGCCCACCCCCTCCTTGGCCAGGGCGGCCAGGTAGCGGACGCGTGGGTTGTCGGGCGCCAGGTACCGGGCCGCCTGCAGGTGCCTGTCGATGGTGGCGGTGTCCTTGCCCAGCTTCAGGCCCAGCCGCGCGGCCTCCAGCTGCGGCAATGCTGATGGCGGAGTGCGCAGGCACAGCTGCTCGGCCAGCGCCAGGGCCGCCTCGTCGTGGCCCGACTCTTCCAAGGCCAGGACGGGCGACACGTCCGGGGGCGCTGGCGGGGCGGACGGGACAGCCAGCAGCAACCACAGGGTGGGAGCAAGGAGGGGCACCTGCCCCGGGCTGTTAGCAGAGGCGGATGGACGGCCTCAACCGCTTGACAAGGTACCAACCGGCAGCCGACACCCTGCGGCGCCTTGCCCTTCTCCCCGCGCACACTGCACGACCTCGCCTATGCGGACGTCCTGTCTGCGCTGGCCGGCCATTGTCGCACCGACGCTGGCCGCGAGCGTGCCCGTGGGCGCGCCTTCCTTCTGGACGCGCCCGCCGTCCGGGCGGCGCTGGCCCTGGTGGAGGAGGCCAGGGTGCAGCTGGGCCGGGACGGGGCGTTGTTCCTGGACGGCGTCTCGGACATCCGCAGCCACGCCGAGCGCGCCGCCAAGGGGGCGCTGCTGGAACCGGCCGAGCTGTACGCCTGTGCGCGGACGCTGTTTGCTTTCCTGCGCGTCCGCGAGACCCTCGCCCCGCGGGACGAAGAATTCCCCGCGATGACGGCGCTGTCTCGCCGCCTTCCGGACCTCGAAGCCCTGGCGGCGCAGCTGGACAGCAGTCTCGAGGCCGACGGCACCGTGTCCGAACGGGCCAGCCCGATGCTGCGGGAAGCCCGCGCCCGGGTGCGGGGGCTTCACCGCGCCATCAAGGGACGCCTGGAGGCGCTGCTGCGAGAGCCGGCCTTCACCGTCCACTTGCGCGACGCCTACTTCTCGGTGCGCAACGGACGCTACGTGCTGCCCGTCCTCGCCCAGGACCGCGCCGAGGTGCCCGGCATCGTCCACAACGCCAGCCAGACGGGGCAGACCCTGTTTGTGGAGCCGCAGCCGCTGGTGGCCCTCGGCAACGACTTGGCCATTGCCGAGTCCCTGGTGCTGGAGGAGGAACGCCGGGTGCTGCAGGAACTCTCCGGCCGGCTGGGCGCGCAGGCCGAGGCCGTCGCCGAGGGCGTCGCCGCCTCGGCCGAATTGGACGAGGCCGAGGCCGCCGCTCGCCTGGCGCAGGCCCTGGACGCCAGCCCGCCCATCCTCGAAGCGGCGGACGGTGAACTGGAATTACGCCAGCTGCGCCACCCGCTGCTGGCGCTTCGGGGGGTGGCGGTGGTGCCCAACGACGTTGGGTTGAGGGGAGGCGTGCGCGCCCTCGTCATCTCCGGTCCCAACGCCGGCGGGAAGACGGTGACCCTCACCGGCGTCGGCCTGTGTGCCCTCATGCTGCGCGCCGGGCTGGCCATTCCGGCCGCCCCGGGCTCCCGGGTGCCCCTCTACACCTCCGTCCACTCGGCGGTGGGCGACGCGCAGGACCTCGGCGCCGGCCTGTCCACCTTCAGCGCCCACCTGGCGGAGTTGAAGCGTATTGCAGAGGCGGCGGGCCCGGGCTCGCTCGTCCTCATCGACGAGATTGCGGCCGACACGGACCCCCGGGAAGGGGCCGCCCTGGCAATTGCCCTTCTGGAGGAATTGCTGCACCGAGGCGCGCGGGCCCTCGTCACCACGCACCTCGAGGAGTTGAAGGCCCTCACCCACGTGGACGCGCGCTTCCTGAATGCCCGGGTGGGCTTCGACGCCAGGCGCATGGCGCCCACCTACCGGCTGCAGCTGGGAGCCGCCGGCAGTTCCTCCGCCCTGGAACTGGCCGAGCGCATGGGGCTGCCCAAGGAGGTGGTGGCCCGGGCACGCGCGCTGGCCACCGGCGCCGGCGGTCCCCTCTCCCAGGCGCTGGCGGCCCTGGAAGCGGGCCAGCGCGAACTCTCCGCCGCGACGGCGGCGGCGCAGACGGCGGCGGCGGAGGCGACCGCGCGGGCCCAGCAGTTGGAGCAGCAGCGGCGAATGGAGGCGGAGACTGCACGCGCCGCCGAGGCCGAGCACCGTCGGGCGGCGGCCGAGGAAGCCGAGCGTGCCCTTACCAACGTGGCCTCCCTGCTAGCAGAGCTGCGCGCCGTGGCGTCCGTGGAACGCGCGGAGGAGGCGCGGAGCCAGCTGGCGGCCCAGGCGAAGCAGGCGCAGGCGCGGGCCGAGGCCAGCCGCGTGGCACAGGCCCGCGTCCGGGCGCCCCAGGCCCCAGCGGCCCTGGAGGCGGGTACGCGCGTCCACCACCTCGGCCTCGGTCGGGACGTGGAACTTCTCGCCCTGGAGGGGCCGGAGGCGGTGGTGGCGGCCGGCTCCCTCAAGCTGCGGGTGCCGCGGGACATGCTGGCCGGCGCCCGGGAGAAGGCGGGCCCCCACCGCCTCGGCGCGTCGTCCCGGCGGCAGGCCGCTGACGCGCGCGCCCAGGCCGCGGCGCCAGCCCCTCTGGAGGCGGGGATGCCCCGCTGCGACGTCCGCGGACTGCGGGTGGAGGACGCCCTCCGCGAGGTGGAATCCTTCCTCGACCGCGCCTTCCTGGACGGCGAGGGGGCGGTGCTACTGGTGCACGGGCACGGCACGGGCGCCCTCCGGCAGGCGCTGCGCGCCGCGCTGTCCGCCTCGCCCTACGTGAAGGGTTTCCAGCCGGGCGACGCCCACCAGGGCGGCGACGGCGTCACGCGCGTCACCCTGAGGGATGCATGAAGCCGTGGCGTGCCCAGGCGCTGGCCGCGTTTTTGGGCCCTCTCGGCTGTGCCGCGCCCTTTTCCGGGCCGCTGGTGGACGCGCATGCCCACTACGACGCCGCGGGCCAGCTGCGGCCCCGCAGTGGGGAAAAGGCGGGGGACTTGCGGCAGGAGATGGTGCAAGCCCACGTGGAACGGGCCGTGCTGCTGGCCGTGCCGCCCCCGGCGGCCGACGCGGCGGGCGTACGCCAGGGCAACGACAACCTGGCCGCCTTCGTCCGTGCCCACCCGGGTCGCTTTCTCGCCGTGGCCGCCCTTCCTGCACTGGACGGCGAGGTGGCGGTGCGGGAGGC
>JADGRA010000007.1 GCA_017881265.1 Myxococcaceae bacterium
AGTCCTAAACCAAACACTCGCAGCACATCGCTCGCCGGGCCGAAGACGGCCTTTGGGTAGATGACGGTGATGGCGAGGTCCGCGAAAACCCACGTGCCGACGGCCGCCAGGCCGCCCAGCCACAGCATGGGCCGCTGGGCGGTGGCGAATTCGGAGGCGAAGGCGCCTGGGTGCTTCGTCGCGCGCGACAGGCGGGGGAAGGACGCCGAGCCGAGGATGAGCGCGGGGGCCAGAAGCGTCCCGAAAATGTTCTTCGCCGCGCCGTACCAGCCCAGGACGTCGGCGGTGACCATTTTGGAAAGTAGCACCGCGTCGATGTACGGCTGCACGTAGACGGCGATGCTGATGGCGACAATTGCCGTCCCGCCCCCGAGGATTTCCCGGGCCGTTGCACGCGAGGCGCGCAGCGGGCCCGTCTTCACCCGCTTGTACAGCTGGAAGGCGACCGCCAGCGCTGCCGCGCCGGCCAGTCCCTGCGCCACTACCACGCCGGCAAGGCCAAACCCGAGGCTGACGGCGGCGAAGGCGATGGCCAGGCCCACCGCCCGGTTGACGACGGAGACGGTGGCGTCCAGGCCCATCCGGTCCTGGCCGCGAAACACAATTCCAAAATTTTGTGCGAGGAAGAAGGGCAGGTTGAAGACAATTATCCCCACCGAAAACCAGATGGTGCGCCGGTCATAGCCAAGCGCCCACGCCGCCACACCCGCCGGCACGCACACCACGGCCGTCCCCAGCACGCGCAGCACCAGGCCCGTTCCGAGCAGGTCCCCGCCGCGCTCCGGGTGCCGCGCCACCTCGCGGATGCCGAAGTACTGCTGGCCCCAGTCCACCAGCACCAGCGCGAAGGTGGAGAAGGAGGTGATGAGGAAGTACAGGCCGAAGCCGACGGAACCGAGCTTGTGACCCACCATCGAGCTGAACAGGATGCCCAGCACCATGGTGGCGGCCTGCCCCAACACCAGGTGCATGGCGTTGCGGGCGATGTGCACACTGGACGAGTTGTCCTTGGCCACCCCCGAATGCTCGTGCGTCGTCACCTTCATGCGGGCCTTCCGTAGCACAGCGCCGGGCGGAGAACCCGGGAAGGCGGGGGAGGGGTTTCCGGGGACCTAGTTGTGCTCGGCCGGGCGTGCGTCGTAGACGGACAGCAGTAACTCGCGCATCGGGGGAGTCGTGAAAGTCGTACTTTTCTGCGGGGGGCTGGGGACTCGCCTCCGGGAATTCACCGGGGAGATTCCGAAGCCCATGGTGCGGATTGGGGACCGCCCCATCCTCTGGCACCTGATGAAGTACTACGCCCACTTCGGCCACAAGGACTTCATCCTCTGCCTTGGCTACAAGGCCGAGGTCATCAAACGTTACTTTCTCAACTACGAGGAATGGCTCTCCAACGACTTCGCCATGTCCCAAGGGGGCAAGGAATTGAAGTTGGAACGGCACGACATCGCCGACTGGAACATCACCTTTGTCGACACCGGGCTGCACGCCAACATCGGCCAGCGGCTGATGGCAGCAAGGCGCTATGTCCACGACGAGGAGATGTTTCTCGCCAACTACTCCGACGGCCTCACCGACAACGACTTGACGAAGATGGTGGACTCATTTCGCGCCACCAACAACGTGGCCTCCTTCCTCGCCGCGCCACCGTCGCAGAGTTTCCACCTGGTGAAGATGGAGCCCGACGGGCACGTGCTGTCCATCAAGTCCGTCCGGGACACGGACACACTCATCAACAGTGGCTTCTTCGTCCTCCGCCAGTCCATCTTCGACTACATGCGCCCTGGGGATGAATTGGTGCTAGCGCCCTTCGCCCGCCTGATTGAGGAGCGAAAGCTGCTCGCCTACCGCTGCGAGCGCTTCTGGTGCATGGACACCTTCAAGGAGCAGCAGGAACTGACTGACCTCGCCAATTCCGGACGGGCCCCTTGGGAGCTGTGGAAGCCACCGGCCAGTCCGCCGGGCGGCGCGCGGTGATGCTTCCGCTGAAGCTGGGCCCGCCGCGCCGCGGCGGCTACGAAATTCTCTGTCTCGGCGCCCACAGTGATGATTTGGAAATAGGCTGCAGCGGCACCGTGCTGCGGCTGCTGTCGGAAGTCCGCATCGCCCGCGTCACCTGGGTCGTCCTGTCGGGAAACCCCCAGCGCGCCCGCGAGGCCCGGGCCGGGGCGCGCCGGGTGCTTGGCCGCCGCCCAGGGGTGCGCCTTTTGCAGCAGACGTTTCGCGACGGCTACTTCCCGTACCTGGGCGCCCAGGTGAAGGACTTCTTCGAGACGCTGAAGCGCGAGGTGTCCCCGGACGTCGTCTTCACCCACTACCGGGAGGACAGGCACCAGGACCACCGGCTGGTGTCGGACCTCACCTACAACACCTTCCGGAACCACCTGGTGCTGGAGTACGAAATCTTCAAGGTGGATGGGGACCTGGGCCGGCCCAACACCTACGTGCCGCTGTCGGCCGCCACCGTCCGGCGGAAGGTGGCCTTGTTGGAGGCCTCCTTCGGCACCCAGCGCGACCGCCGCTGGTTCAGCGAGGAGGCCTTCCGCGCCCTCTTGCGGCTGCGCGGCATCGAGGCCGGCGCCGAGAGCGGCTATGCCGAGGCCTTCTACGGCCGAAAGCTGGTGCTGTAGTGGACGCTGAAAAAAAGGCCCCCGCCACGCCACCCCGGCATAACAGTCGTGTGCTTTGGCTTCTACGTTCGCTCGCGCACTCCGTCGTCGGCGGGGCGGGCGAGGTCACTTCGACGCCGGGTGTCGCCGCCGGACTGCGAGGGGTTGTGTCGTCCCTGTTGCGTTTCGATGAGTCCAAGCGCCTGCGCGAGCGGGCGCACGCCGTCATCCCCGGCGGCGCGCACACCTACGCCAAGGGGGATGACCAGTACCCCGAGGATGCGCCGGGCTTCATCGCCCGCGGCTCGGGCAGCCACGTCTGGGACGTGGATGGCAACGAATTCATCGAATACGGCTCGGGACTTCGCAGTGTCACGCTGGGGCACGCCTACCCGGCGGTGGTGGAGGCAGCGCTGGCGGCGATGCGGCACGGGAGCAACTTCGTCCGCCCCGCCCCCATTGAAGTAGAGATGGCCGAGCGCTTCCTGGACGCCGTCCCGGGCGCGGACATGGTGAAGTTTGCCAAGAACGGCTCGGACGTGACGACGGCCGCGGTGAAGCTGGCCCGCGCCTACACCGGACGTGACTTGGTGGCCGTCTGCGCCGAGCACCCCTTCTTCTCCACCGACGACTGGTTCATCGGCACCACGCCCATGGACGCGGGCATTCCGCGCAGCGTCAGCGAACAGACGCTGAAGTTTCACTACAACGACGTGGGCAGCGTGGAGCGCCTCTTTGCAGAAGTCCCGGGCCGCATCGCCTGCCTGATTCTGGAAGCGGCCACTGCCGTGGAACCGAAGGACGACTTCCTGCAGAAGACGCTTGCGCTGTGCCACAAGAACGGCGCCGTCTTCATCCTCGACGAGATGATTACCGGCTTCCGCTGGAACCGCGGGGGCGCACAGTCCCTGTACGGCGTGAAGCCCGACCTCTCCACCTTCGGCAAGGGCATTGCCAACGGCTTCGCCCTCTCCGCGCTGGCCGGGCGGCGGGAGATTATGGAACTGGGCGGTCTGCGGACGGAGCGCGACCGCGTCTTCCTCCTCTCCACTACCCACGGCGCGGAAACCCACGCCCTGGCGGCCGGGCTGGCCACCCTGGCCGCCTACCAGCAGCACGGCGTGGTGGCGCACATGGCGCGGGTGGGGGAGGCACTGCGCAACGGCATCAACCAGAAGGCCGAGGCCCTGGGCATCGCCAAGCACTTCGAGGTGCTGGGCCACCCGGCAAACCTAGTTTACGGGACCCGGGACGCGGACGGGAACCCGTCCCAGCCCTTCCGCACCCTCTTCCTGCAGGAAACCATCCGCCGCGGGCTCCTCATGCCTTCCCTGGTGGTGAACTTCTCCCACAAGGACGAGGAAGTCCGGCGCACGGTGGAAGCGGTGGGGGAGGCCCTCGTCGTCTACAAGCGGGCCCTTACAGACGGCGTGGAGAAGTACCTGGTGGGCCGGCCCGTCCAACCCGTCTTCCGCAAGCGCGCCTGACGCCTTGGCGCGACTCGCCAGCTTTTTCCTCCTCGCCGTCCCCCTCGCTGCCTGTCCCCCGCGGGGCCCGGCGCTGCCTGCCCTCCGCAGCCTGTCCGTGTCCCCGCAGGGCGCCCACCTTCAACCCGGGCAGCTGCTGCGGCTGCTTGCCACGGCTGAGTACGCGGACGACTCCCACCGGGACGTGACAGCGACTGCGCGCTGGGCCGCGCCGGCGGACGCTGGACTATTCGTTTCGGCCGACGGCCGCGCCAGCGCGCGCAGCCCGGGGCCGGTGGCGGTGGAAGCCACCTTCCAGGACGCCTCCGCCGGGACGGTGGTGGTGGTGGACACAGCCGCGCCCGTGCCCCGGGGGCTGGCGGTGGCGCCTGCCCAGGCCAGCCTGCCGCTGGGCGGCGCGGTGGCGCTTCAGGCAACTGCCACGGACACGGACGGGGGCAGCCGCGACAGCACCTGGGACGTCGCCTGGGCCTCCTCGCGCCCGGACGTCGCGGCCTTCGCGGACGGCGGGCCGCCAGGCTTCCTTCAGGCGACGGGGCCAGGGGACACGGTGGTGACGGCCCGCTGGGGCACCATTGTTGCCCAGGCCCAGGTGCACGTCGTGTCTGCCGCGCCGGCACGGGCCGCCTTCCCGCTGTCCATTTCCCCCAGCGGACGCTTTCTGGTGGACGCCCACGGCGTGCCGTTTCGCCTGCAGGGCGAAGGCGCCTGGTCGCTTCTGGCCAACCTGACGCCCGCGGAAGTCGACAGGTACCTGCAGGACAGGCAGCAGAAGGGCTTCAACGCCCTCCTCGTCAACCTTGTGGAACACAAGTTTGCGGCTTCCGCCCCCAACAACCGCGCCGGACAGCCGCCCCTTTTGACGCCGGGGGACTTTGCCACACCCAACGACGCGTACTTCCTCGCCGCCGCGCGCATGGTGGAAAAGGCGCGCGCGCACGGCTTCCTCGTCCTCCTCGTCCCCGCCTACCTGGGCGGGGGCTGCCCCAGCCGCGTAAGCCCGGACAACGAGGGGTGGAGCGCGGAGATGGAAGCGGCGCCGGCGGCCGCCTGCCTCGCCTACGGACGCTACGTCGGCAGCCGCTTCGGGGCCTTTGACAATGTCGTCTGGGTGCAGGGCGGGGACTGCATGCCGACGCCCGGGGGGCCGCTGGAAGCCTGCGCGCTGCAAGTCCTGGAAGGCCTGCGGCAGGCCGGCGCCACCCAGCTGCAGACGGGGCACTGGAGTCCCAGCACTACCTCTCTGGACGAGGCGGCCTTCGCCCCGGCCCTGCAGCTGAACGCCGTCTACCAGTACCGGACGCCGGCGCCGGCCTGCCGCAGGGCCACCGCACGCACGCCGCCCCGGCCGACGTTTCTCATTGAGTCCGGCTATGAAAATGAAACCATCCAGGGCAGCACACCCCCCAGCCGGAAGTCCCTGTACTGGGCGGCCCTCACCTGCACCGCCGGCGCGTTTTCCGGCAACCTCCCCGTGTGGCGCTTCGGCGAAGGCTGGCAGGCTGCCCTGGACTCGCCCGGCGCCGAGGACGCTTCCCGCATGGCAGCGCTTTTCCGGGGCCTGCCGTGGGAGACGTTGCTTCCGCAGGGCGTTGTGGGCACGCGCCGGCTTGTGACTGCCGGGGGCGGGACCCCGGGCGGCGAGAATGAAGTTGTGGCTGCGGCCACGCCGGACGGGCGGGCGCTTTTGGCCTACGTCCCCCCGGGCACGGGCTTTGGCCAGCGCAGCCTGGTGGTGGACGCGCGCGCCCTCAGCGGGCCTGCCGCCGCGCGCTGGTACAACCCCTGGACGGGGGCCTTCCTGCCGGTGGGACGGGTGTCCAACACCACCCCGGTGTGGTTCACCACGCCGGGGGACAATGGCTCCGGCTATGACGACTGGGTGCTTGTCCTCACCCGGCCCCTGGAAGCGACGCCGCTGACACCGGCGAAGGACGGGGGGCCGCCGTGACGAAGGCGGGGCGCATTGCCTTCTGGGGAAACTTCGGCACCCGCAACCTGGGCAACGAATGCACCCTGGGCGCGGCCCTGGCCAACGCCCGTGCGCGCCGGCCGGAGGCCACCTTCGTCTGCTTCTGTACCGCGCCGGAGGACGCCCAAAGCAGGCACAGCGTCCCCTGCTTCCCCTTAAACACCGCCCGGCGGCGCGGCCCCGGGCCCCCTCCCCCGCTGCTACGGCGCATTGCCCGCCGCTTTCGGGCGGAAATCCGCGGCTGGACCGAGGCCTTCCGCGCCACGCGGGGGCTGGAACTGCTGGTTATGACGGGCACCGGCATGCTGACGGACGAGGGCGAGGGCCCCTTCGGGCTGCCGTACGACATGTTCCGCTGGGCGGTAGCCGCCCGCCTGTCGGGCTGCCGCCTGGCGTTCCTCAGCGTCGGCGTGGAAGGGCTGCACCACGTGGCGACGCGCTTCTTCATCCGCACCGCGCTTCGCCTGGCCAGCTTCCGCAGCTACCGCGACGTCCAGTCCCGGCAGCGCCTGCGCCAGGCGGGCTTCTTTTGCAAGGCCGACACCGTCTACCCGGACCTCGCCTTCAGCCTGGCCGAATCGCCGGCCGGGCGCCCGCTGCCCGCGCCCACTGCACCGCGCCGGGTGGGCGTCGGCCTGTACGCCTACCGCGACAGAGGGGCCCACGGCCCGGAGGACGCGGCCGCCTACGGCGCCTACGTCGACAAGGTGTGCACCCTGGTGCAGACGCTGCACCGGGGCGGCGACGGCGTGCGCATCCTCATCGGCGACAACACCTACGACGAACCTGTCCTGGAGGACGTGCGCGCGGGGCTGCGGGCCCGGGGGCTGGAACCCGGGGCCGAGGGGTTGCAGGACAGTCCTGCCGGCAGCTTCCAGGAAGTGCTGGAGCAGCTGCGCGGGGTGGACGTCGTCATCGCCAGCCGCTTCCACAACGTGCTGCTGGCGCTGTTTTTGGGAAAGCCCGTGGTGTCCCTCTCCTACAACGTGAAAAACGACGCCCTGCTACAGGACATGGGCCTCGGCACCTACGCCAGTAGCCTGGACACCTTCGACGTGGACAGGACGCTGGCGCAGCTACAGGCGCTGTCCGGGGAAGCTGGCCGCCTCATGCCCCAGGTGGCCCGCAAGGCGGGCGAGTACCGGACAGCGCTGGAGGCGCAGTACGACAGCGTGTTTGGGCCGAAGCCCGTGGCTTAGGGCGGCCGTCAGGCGGCGGCGCTGGCACGGAAGGCTGCGGCGGCGGCTTCCAATTCCGCCCGCCGGGTCCGGAAGGCGGCCGTCTCCGGAAGGCCCGCCACTTTCAGGATTTCCCCAAGCCGCTGGCTCCAGTCATGGCGCACAAGCGCGTTGTAGACGCTTTGGGTGCGGATGCGTTCCGTCCGGGCCGGGTCCCGGTCCAATTCGCGGATGATGTCCGCAATGTCCGGGGCGTGAAAGGGCGTGCGCACCACCGCGTCGGGCCAGTCGAATTCGCTGCGGAAGTCGTCCGTGTCCGGTGGCTCGCCCAGCATGACGGTGCCGGCGGCGGCGCCTTCATAGAAGCGGCAGGCAATCTCGTCCTTGCCCCGGGTGAGGCCGGGCGTGTCCGCCCAGGCCCGGTTGGCGATGAAGTAGCGGCTGCGCTTGAGGAGGCTGGACAACAAAAGGCGGTGCTCGCGCGGGTCGATGACACCAAACGTCACCGCCGCCCCGCCGGACCGCGGGCCGCCCGAGCGGCGCATGGTGTCGTAGTAGTAGAAGCGGCCCTCGCGCTTGGCGAAGTCCAACAGTGCAGCGTGGGTGACGTCGCTCCGTCGGCCAATGCCGCAGACGTCGATGAGGCGGGGGCCGGCCACCGGCGACGGGGCAAAGCGCAGCGCGTCCACGCCCATGGGCAGGTAGGTGGTTGGCCGCCCGGTGAGACGGGCCACCGCCTCGCAGGCACCTTGGACGCCCAGGAAAATGTGGTCGAAGGGCTGCAGCAGTTCCAAAAGGTAGTCCGGGAGGCGCGCCTCCCACGCCTCGTCGATGTACGCGGCGGCGAAGCGAGACTTCTCCCGCCAGCCCTGCACGGCGTTCAGGTTGAACAGTTCGTGCGGGTGGTTGAAGACGGGGAGGAACAATTCATACTCGCGCTCGAGCTTGAGCGCCCCGAAGCGCGGCGTCACCGCGCTGGCCACCCGGGGCGAGGTGGTGAGGCGGCGCGTTAGCTTGTACAGCCGGCGCGAGAACTCCAGTCCCTCCTCGGTGAGGGGCGCGGCGCGGTCGGCCTCCAGCAACTCGCAGATGAGGTCTTCGAATTCGTAGAGGGCGCAGTAGCCGACGACGTTGGCCACCTTGCGCATGGAGAGGACCAGGACGCGGCCCTCCCCGGCGAGAAACTCCACCACTTCCGTGCCCGTCTGCGGCGCAGGGGCCCGCGCCTCGCGGGAGTCCGTCCCGCTCGTATCCGCAGGGCCCACTTCCGCTCCGCTCCGGGCGAGCGTCGTCATGTCCTTGGCATCTCTCCGAGGACGGGGAGGCCCAGCGTCCGCTCCACCTGCCAGCGCTCGACGAGGCGCCGGCTGCGCAAGTCCACCAGCGCTGCCACCAGGGCGGCGATGAGGAGGCCGGAGAAGATGCCGGCCAGCACCACCACCGGGATTTTGGGCTTGGACACGCGCTTCGGCAATTCCGCGGGGCGGATGGTGCTGTAGCGGTACTTGAAGGCGGCCCGGGCGGTGTCCAATTCAATGCGGGCGGCGTCCAGCCGTTCAATCAGGCTGTCGTAGTTATTCATCGCGAAGCGCAGCCGCGCCTTGGCGTAGGCGTATTGCTCGGCCGAGGCGTCGGAGCCGGCGTTCAGGACCCGGCGGGCCTCGGACAGCTGCGGCGTCGCCATGCGCACTTCGCTGGTCTCGCTGACCGGTGCCCTGTCGCCCCCCAGCTGCGCGTACTCGGCGGCGAGGTCGTGCTCCTCCCGCCGCAATTCCGCCAGCTGCGGGGAGTCCGTCGTCATGGCAGCGATGCTCTCCTTGATTCGCACCACGTTAGGGTGCGCGTCGGCGAACGTCTGCCGCTGCTTCTCGAGGTCGTCCTTCAGTTCCAGGAGGTGTTTGCTGCGGTAGGCCTCCAGGTCGCGAATGGCCCGGCGCTTGCCGTCGAGCAGCGTCTTCAGTTGGTTCAGCTCCGAAGGCCCCGAGGTGTCCTTCGGCTTCGGCCTGGCGGCGCCGCCCCCCACCGGAACGGCCCGCACCGTGTGGGAGGGCTCCAGCCGCTTAATCTCATCCATCGCACCGTCGATGGAGTACTGCACCTCGGACGCGTGCCGCTCGAGGATGGAGATGGCTTCGGCGATGGAGGACACCTCGGCGGCGTGCCGGGCGTCGAGGAAGTTCTGCTGCGCCGTCTCCACCAGCTGGAAGGCCAGCTGCGCGTCGGGCCAGTCGATGCCGATGGCAACGGTGCCGTCGCCGGCGACGACATAGAGGCGCTTCTCCAGCATTTCGATGAGGTCCTCCTGCCGCTCCTCCTCGGTGGGTGGGGAAAACACCCCGATGAGGAAATCGCGCAGCCGGATGATGGGCGCCTTCGTCTTGTCCCACCGCTCCTGCAGGTTGGTCTGCTTGATGAGCGAAACCAGGTTGTCCCGCCGGCGCACCGTCTCCGGGGCGGCCCGGGTGGGGGCGTCCGCGTCGGTGGGGACGTTGCGGCTGGGGTTCCCGAGCGCCGGCATGAGGAGGTTGCGCTGGGCGAGGAGCTCGGTCTCGACGTGGTAGTCCTTCGGGAAGATGAGGAGGCCGAACAAGGTGAGGAACAGCACCAAGGCGAAGGTTCCCGCCGCCACCCGCTGGTGCCGCCGCACCGAGCGCAGGATGAAGTAGAGGTAGTCGCGCAGCTTCTTGACGTCGATGAGCTCGAGCGACTCGGGCGCCTGCCCGTTGGAAGACTCGCTCTGTCCGCCCGGCGTCACGTCCGTGTCTCCCCGGAGAGGCTGCCCACCAGGTCGCGGACGGCCGCGGTGAAGGCCTGCCGCTTGAACGGCTTGACCAGGTACGTGCTCGCGCCGACCTGCTCGGCATAGGCGCGGTCCTGGGGAAGGCCCCGCGCGCTCATGATGAGGATGGGGACGCCCAGAAGGCGCGCGTCGCTCCGCATGAACTGGCAGACTTCATAGCCTGAGAGTTCCGGCAGCATGAGGTCCAGACAGACCAGGTCCGGCCGGTTCACGGCGACGTGGAGGATGGCGGCTCGCCCCTCGGCCACCTCGGTGACTTGCATGCCCATCGCCTCGAGGTGAGTGCGGACGAGGCCCCGGAGGTCGGGGTCATCCTCCACCACCAGCGCGGTGCGGAGTTTACGGAAAGCTTGGTCTTGAATTCGTGCCACGGG
>JADGRA010000008.1 GCA_017881265.1 Myxococcaceae bacterium
TCAGCCAGCCCGCATTCTGACGGTCCATCCCCGGCCCACGGGCCGAGACCGGGGGGACCGCGCACTAGGACTGTTTAAGCAGCCAGCGCGAGCTCAACGTTGTCGTTGGCTTTTGTGTTGTTGCCCTGGTGATTTACGAGTGACAGGCCCACTCGGCACGCGTCGGAGGGCGTCATTGCCCCCGTCGAAACCAGGGCGCCCCCGGTCCAACCCCCCTACCCTAACCTCTTTCGCTCGCTGGTCAACGGTCCATAAGCACCCAGGGACAGGGGCCTTCTTGGCGCCCCCGCCGCTTCCGCTGTAAGCCTGGGGGCTTCACGGAAGGGGACGCTTGACCCACGTCGGCAAAGCCGCCGCGCTCGCAGCCGTCGCCTTGCTGACTGCGACGGCTGCCAGGGCGCAGTCGAACATCGACGCGCGCGGCATCGAGCTCGTCCCGAACCAGCCCAGCCCCTTCGCCCGAAGCGGCATCACGCTGGACGGCGCGCTGGCGGCCCCGGTGGGCACCCTTCGCGGCGAGGCCCTGCTCGACTGGAACTCCCAAATCCTCTCGCTCAGCCTCGGCAACCAGAAGCTCGGAAACCTCGTCCCCTACCGTTTTGACCTCCACTTGATGTTTTCCTGGACGCCGCTTGCCTTCCTGGAGGTGGCCGTCGACCTGCCCGCCACCCTGGTCCAGGGAAGCAACTTCTCGGAACTCGACGCGACGGGCCTCGTCGTACCTGGCATCAACACCACGGGTCTCAACGACCTGCGCATCCTCCCCCGAATCTTCCTTCTCGATGCCGAGAAGGCGCCTTTCGGGGCGGCACTCTCGCTCGAGACGCGCTTCCCGACCGGAAACGAGCAGAGTTTCATGGGGGCCAACACCGTGGTGTTCGCCCCGCGTCTGGCCCTGGAGCGCGGCTTCGGACCGGTGCGGATTCTCCTCAACGCGGGGCTGGTGCTCCAGGGCGCTGGACAATTCATCAACCTGTACGTCCAGGACCAGCTGATGCTGGGCGGCGGCGTCATCTTCCGCTTCAACGACGCCGGGGCCTTTCATGACATCCAGGCAATGGCGGAGACGGTGACGTACACGCCGCTGCAGACGCCCTTCACCTCCAACACGTCGACTCCCACGCCCTGGGAAGTCCTGGTGGGCGTCCGCACCCGCATTGGGCGCATCTTCGGTGCGGAGTTGGACCTCGGCCGCGGCATCACCAGCACGCCCGGCTACGGGCGCGAGGCGTTCCGTCTCATCGCCGCGTTTCGGGTGGACGTCGAGCCACAGCCGAAAGTGGCCGTCCCGCCGCCCCCGCTGGACCGGGACCATGACGGCGTGCCTGACGAGCTCGACAAGTGTCCGGATGAGCCCGGGCCCAAGGAGAACGACGGCTGCCCGGACGTGGACACCGACGGCGACGGCATCCCGGACCGTCTGGACGCCTGCCCCCGGGAGCCCGGCTCGCGGGAAATGGATGGGTGTCCAGACCGCGACGGCGACCAGATTCCGGACCGGGAGGACAAGTGCCCGGATGAGCCCGGGCCCGCGGAGAATGACGGTTGCCCGGTGGTGGGCGAGCCACTCGTCCAGCTGGAAACCAAGCGCATCCGCATTCGCGGCAGCGTCCTCTTCGACACCGGCATGGCCACCATCCTGGCGCAGTCCTACCCGCTGCTCGACGAGGTGGTGCAGGTCCTGAAGGACAACCCCACCATTGGCCCGGTGCGGATTGAAGGGAATACCGACAGCCGCGGAAGCCGCCCGTACAACCTGGACCTCTCGGAGCGGCGCGCCAAAGCCGTCGAGGACTACTTGGTGAAGCACGGCATCAAGCGCAGCCGGCTGCGCACCATCGGCTACGGCTTCGACCATCCGGTGGCCACCAACGAGACAGCTCTCGGACGCGCCAAGAATCGCCGCGTGGAGTTCCGCCTCCTCGGGCCGGACGGGCAGGAAGAGCAGGACATGCCCGTGCCGCCCGCCGGCAAGGCGCCTGGCCCGCCAGGGCAAAAGCCCCCAGAGCCCGTGCCCTTCCCGGGCGCCCCGGCCAAGACGCCCTGAGTCCGCGCCGCGTCAGGCTTCAGGAGCCGCGCAACGCCGTCTCAATGCGGGCGCGCCACTCGCGCTCCGAGGCAGAGCCAATGTACGTGGCGATGACTTTTCCGTCCCGGTCGATGACCACCATGGTGGGAAGGGCCCGCACGCCGAAGGCGTTGGCCGAGGCGTCGTTGCCGAAGGCGGCGTAGGGGGCGAGGCCCGGCACCTGCCGGTCGATGAAGACGCCCACTTCCACGAGCGCCCGCTCGGGGTCATCCAGGCTGGGCGCGACGAAGGCCACGCCGCGGGATTCGTACTCCTTGGCCAGCTTCACCAGCACCGGCATCTCCTCGACGCAGGGGCCGCAGAAGGTGCCCCAGAAGTCCAGCAGCACCACTTTGCCGTGCAGCGAGGCAAGGGCGACGCTGCCTCCTCCGAAGCGCTGGAAGCCGACGGCCGGGGCCTCCCGGCCGGAGGGGTGCGGGCGCAGTCGCCGCGCCTCGTCGATGCCAGCGACGAGTGCCCCGAGGATGCCGAGGCCAATGAGGAGGGTGACGACCAGCCGGGCCGAGCGGGCGGGTGCGGGTGCTGAAGGTCCGGGGGGAGGCGCTTCCATGGGGGCGCTCAACTAGCGGGCCCGCGCTTGGGCGTCCATGCTTTTCAGTAGGTGCGCCACCCTGTGCACCCACCAGCGCAGAAGCGCGTCCACGCGCGGGTGCCGAGGAAGCCAGGCGAGCAGCCCGGGCCCCGCACGGTAGTAGCCATGGACGAGCCAGCGGCCAGGCGGCACCTGCACCAGCACGTCATCCCGGAAGGCGCGAAAACGCGTCAGCTCCGGCGCGCCTGGTCCGTAGACGTGGGTGGCGAGGTAGCAGGGGCCGCTGCGCGTCACCCACAAGGTGCGCCCGGTGGAGAGGTTGGTGACGCCGCGCAGTTCCCGCTCCGCCGTGTAGAGGAAGACGAGCAGGTCCCCCCGCACCACCGGAAGCTGGTCCGTCCCATCGTCGTCAAACTCCACCCGGGACAGGCCACCGCCGAGGGCCTCCACACGAAAGGCGTAGCGCCGGCCTCCAGGCGTGCGCTCGGCAGTCATCTCGCGGGCCTCGGCGAGGTAGGCAACGTAGGGCTGTTGGCAGCGTGGGCACGTCCGCCGGTGGATGGCGTAGGTGGGCGACAGCTGGATTTCCTCCTGGCGGCGGCAGGCCCACTGGGGGCAGGCCAGGCGCACGCGCAGCGAGGGGGCCGGCCGCGGGTCGAAGCGCGAGGCCCCGGAGCTGGCGTCCCACACTGGCAACTCGACCTCCTCCTCCCGGACGAAAGCGCGGCGGGACGCACGGGCCTTCCGCTCGAGGGCCGAGGCGCGCGCCCAGGCGGCCTCCGCGCGCTCCAGCTGGCCCTCGGTGACGAGGCAGAGGGATTCGAGATGGGCCTCCAAGGCCTGCGTCAGCGTGGTGTCCGCCGCGGAGGCGACGCCGGCCTGCAGCAGCGCCCAGCCCCGGGCCAAGAGGCCCTCCCCGTCCGGAAGCAGCGCGGCGGCCCGGGCCCGCGACGGGTCCTGCGCCCGCCGATAGAGGGGCGGCTCCGGCACCCGGGCCACCCACTCGGCGCAGTCCGCCCGGTAGCGCTCCAGGGCCGCGTCCCCCGGTGGTGGCGGGCCCAGCGCCCGGGAACGGGCCAGCACGGAGGTGAAGAGCTCCTGGGATTGCACCGGCCTCTCCATAGCGGGTCCGGGCTCGCCATGTCATCTCGCAACCCCTTGGGGAAACTTGTGTAAGCCTCAGGGGCTGATGTAGGTTCATGTCGGAGGAAGACGGATGGGACTCCTGCGAAGGCTGGTCTGGTCGGTGGCCCTGGTGGCGCTGGGGGCGGTACTGGCCACTGTCGAGGTGAGCGGAAAAACCCCGCTGCAGCACCTCGGGGCGGCGGTGACGGGGCCGGTGTGGCACGGCCTGAAGGCGGGCGTCGAGACGGCCTACGAAAGGGCCCGGGGACTGCTCGCCAGTAAGCCCGTGGAGCACCACTCGCCCGAGGACCGCGATGCCCTCAACAAGCTCATCGCCAAGCGGGCACCGCCCTGAGCTGACTCCCGCCTCGCGCACCGGGGGAGTCCAGCCTCCCCGTGGTTACGTCTGCGGCTCGCCACTGACGGCTCGGGCGAGCTGCTTGAAGGCGGCGGCCCACAGCTCGGCCTCGCGGTGGGTGAGGCCTCCCCGCTCGAGCGTGCGCAGCATCTCCTCGAGGACGGCGTCCGGGTTTTGGGCGTTGAGGCCATCGGCCGCAAGCAGGGCGCGGCGCATGCGCGCGCGCAGCACCTCCAGCAGGGCGCGGGAGGCACCGGGCTCGACCACGGACGGAGTGAGACCGGCGCCATCGCCCCGCGCCACCAGGTAGAGCAGGACCGCAGCGGAGGCGGCGAGATTCATCGAGGGCTGGACGTCGCCGGTGGGAATGACGGCCACGTCATGGCACAGGGCGAGTTCGGCATCCGACAGGCCCCGGCGTTCGCCGCCCAGCACCAGCGCCACCGGACCGCGCGCTGCCGCTTCGCGCAGCCGGGCCACCCCCGTCTCGGGCTCCACCCCGGCGCGCCGCTCCAAGTCCCGGCGGGAGGACGTCCCTAGCACGTAGACGCACGGTGCCACCGCGTCGCGGAGGTCCGCCACGACCTGCACCGCCGAAAGGACGTGCCCCGCGCGCACCCCCAGCTTTCCCGCCTGGGCGAGGTCCTCCGTCTCGGGTGCAGAGAGCCACAGGCTTGTGACGTCGAAATTGGCCATGGCCCGCGCCACCGCCCCGAGGTTGTCCGGCGACTGGACTTGGTGGAGGACGACCCGGAGTGCGGCACGGAGCGACATGGTGTGTCGAGGGGGGAGCAACCCGTCGACGGAGACTTTACTTTCCCCTCACTGGGCCTGGTTGGTACATTCTTCCGTTCCCGGCAAATGCGTCTCCGCCTCCTCAGCTTCGCCGTCCTTGGACTTCTCGCCACCGCCTGTGGCGACGTCTCCTCGCCCGTGCGCAGCCAGACAGCGCGCAGTGCAATGCTACAGAGTCCGGAGCAGGTCGAGCTGTTGCCCCTTCCGGCCCGGCAGGAGCTGTTTCGGGCGGTGGTGCGCGACAGCGCCCAGGAGCAGGCCATCGCCGCCGGCGGGGCGCTGGCCCTCTTTCCCTTCGTCCAGAACGGGGAGCTGCGGGCAGCCCCGGCCCTGGAAGGTCGCGGGGACCTCTTCGAGGTGCCAGACGCCGGAGAGCCGGCCGCCCTTGTCCTTGAGGGCGAGCAGTGGTCCCAGGAACGCCGGGACAGCCTGCAAGGCCTCTCGGAGCGCGAGGCGGCGGAGCTGGTGGCGCGCTCGCTGGCCGCCCGCTGGAACCTCCATCCGCGCGGCGCCCTTCGCGTCGACCGGGCCGACGGCGTTCCCTATGCGGCGGCCTACGCCGACGGCGTGCTGCGGGTGAACCCAGTACTCTTGTACCTGGTCGCCTCCGACGTCCGCTAGGCGGAGCGGCCCCCTCGGGGGGCGCTTCGGGCTAGCACTCCAGCGCGCCAGAGGGCCGTGCTAGAGGGCCTTTTCATGTCCGACCCGGCCCTGCGCGCCCAGCTCAGCTTCACCCTCTCCGACACGCACTTCGACGCGCTGGGGACGCGCTACCGGGGAAAAGTCCGCGACGTCTACCGCCAGGACGACCGGCTCTTCCTCATCGCCACGGACCGCCTGTCGGCCTTCGACAAGGTGCTCACCACCATCCCCTTCAAAGGGGAGGTGCTCAACCGGCTGGCGCAGTTCTGGTTCGAGAAGACGGCCCACGTGGCGAAGAACCACGTCCTGGACGTCCCGGACCCCAACGTCACGGTGGCCCGCGCCACCCAGCCTTTCCCCATCGAGGTGGTCGTCCGCGGCTACCTGACCGGCAGCCTGTGGAGGGATGTGGAGAGGGGTGAGCGCAAGCCCTATGGCGTGCCCTTGCCCGCTGGCATGGGCAAGGACGCGGCCTTCCCCACCCCACTGCTCACCCCGTCCACCAAGGCCGCGCCGGGCGAGCATGACGCGCCCCTCAGCGAGGCGGACGTCCTCGGGCGGGGCCTTGCCACCGGCCAGGAGTGGGGCGCCATCCGCGAAGCGGCGCTCGCCCTCTTCCGGGAGGGGCAGGCCTGGGCGCGCAGCCGCGGGCTGCTGCTGGTGGACACCAAGTACGAGTTCGGGAAGGTGGGCTCCACCCTGTACGTCATCGACGAGATGCACACCCCGGACAGCTCCCGCTACTGGCGGGCGGCGGAGTACGAGACGCGGCTGAGGGCGGGACAGGACCAGGCGATGCTCGACAAGGAGACGGTCCGCCAGTGGCTCATCCGCGAGAAGGGCTTCTCCGGACATGGGCCCCTGCCCGTCATCCCCGAGGACATCCGGGTGCGCACGGCGGAAACCTACCTTTCTGCCTACCAACAGCTGACGGGCACGGCGCTTCCGTTGGTGGTGGGCGACGTCGTCGAGCGCATCCGGAAGAACCTCACCACCCATGGGTACCTGTAGGGCCCTCCAGGTGGGTCCGCCCGGGCGGGCCGAGTCCCTGCCGACCTCGGACCGAGGCTACTTGCGCAAGCCCGCGAGGGCTGCAACCAGGGCGGGCTGAGTAATTCCAAAAACTTGCGAGTTGGCGCGCCGAATGCACTGTAACGTCTACGTGCGCGGCGTCATCACCAACCGAGAAGTCCTGCAGAACCTGGGACTCATCTACCGGGAGTTTGGGGTCGGCTGCCTGGCCCGCTGCCTGTGGGTCGTCATGACGCGCAAGTCGACCACCTTCCTCGAGGTGGTCCTTCACCACCGCTGAGGCCGCGCGGGCGCCCCTCGCGGGGACCCGGGGCATCAGCTGCTGCGGCCAAAGACGCGCTGGAAAATCTCGTCCACGTGCCGCAGGTGGTAGTCGGGCGAGAAGCAGGCCTCGACGTCCTCGCGGGACAGCACTCGCGTCAACTCGGGGTCCGAGAGCAGAGCCGTCTTGAAGTCCACGCCCTCCTCATACGTTCGCATCGCGTTGCGCTGGACGAGGACGTAGGCCTTCTGCCGGTCGACGCCGCGGCGCGCCAATTCCAGCAGCAGGCGCTGGCTATTCACCACGCCACCCAGCAAGTCGAGGTTGGCCCTCATGCGCTCCGGGTAGACCCGCAGGGCGTCAATGAGGCCGGTGAAGCGGTACAGCATGAAGTCGAGCACGGTGGTGGCGTCCGGAGCCACCATCCGCTCCACCGAGGAGTGGGAGATGTCGCGCTCGTGCCACAGCGCGACGTTTTCCAGCGCCGCCACCGAGTAGCCCCGCAGCATGCGGGCAAGGCCGCTCAAGTTCTCCGAGAGGATGGGGTTGCGCTTGTGGGGCATGGCCGAGCTGCCCTTCTGCCCGGCGCTGAAGGGCTCCTCCACCTCGCGCACCTCGGTGCGCTGCAGGTGGCGAATCTCCGTGGCGAACTTCTCGATCGAGCTTCCCAAGAGGGCAAGCACCTGGAAGTACTCGGCGTGCCGGTCCCGCTGCACAATCTGGCTCGACGCCGGCGCCGGCTCGAGGCCGAGCACCAGGCATGCGTGTTCCTCCACCGCCGGGGGTAGGTGCGCAAAGGTGCCGACGGCGCCTGACATCTTGCCCACGGCGATGGTTTTCCTCGCGTGCAGCAGCCGCTCCCGGCCACGCCCGAGTTCGTCGTACCAGAGGGCCAGCTTGTGGCCGAAGGACATCGGCTCGGCGTGGATGCCGTGGCTGCGCCCCATCATCGGCGTCCGCTTGAATTCGAACGCCCGGCGCTCCACCGCCGCCATGGCCCCCTCCACGCCCTGCAGCAGCAGGTCCGCCGCGTCCCGCAGTACCAGTCCGAGCGCGGTGTCCAGGACGTCCGAGGACGTCATCCCGAAGTGCAGCCAGCGGGCGGCGGGCCCAATCCGCTCCTCCAGGAAGGTGAGAAAGGCGATGACGTCGTGCCGGGTGACGCGCTCAATCTCGTCAATGCGGCGCACGTCGGCATCGTCGAAGTCCCCCGCCCGCGCCTGGCACTCGGCCAGCGCCTCAGCCGGAGCGATGCCCGCGCGCACCATGCCGTCCAGGGCGGCCAGTTCCACGTCGCGCCAGCGGCGCAGGCGGGCCTGGGGGCTCCAGAGGGACACCATCTCCGGGCGGCTATAGCGTGCGAGCATCCTCCCGCTCTCCTAGCCCGAGAGACGCCCGGCCGACCAGCGCCTCTAGTGGACTTTGAGCAGGAGGACGGCCGCCAGCATGCCGACGAGGAACACGGCGACGGCGGCGCCGGCGTACTGCACCAGCTTGAGCCGCCAGAATTTCGGGACACTCGGCGCCGGGCGGGCCGGAGTTGGGGAAAGGGGGACCTTGCGCGGCCGGTCGGAGACGGACGGCACCGGAACCGTCGGCTCCTCGGTGGCGGACATGAGGGCCAGGCGCTCGCGGGAGGCCCGCTGCTCGCTGACGGCTTGCGCGGCATTGGCGGCCGGGGCCGCGTCGGCCTCGACAGCGGCCAGGCACTGGGCGTCCTCGGCGCGCATCTCCGACACCAGCTCGGCCAGGGCGGCGCCGGGGCTCCAGACGCCCCCCTGGTGCCCCCGTTCTTCAGCGGCCGCCGGGCCGGCCGGCGGCGGCGACGGTTCCACGGGCCGCAGCGACACGGGGGCCGGAAAGGGGGGAGCGGCGTCCGGACGGGCCACGGCGCCCAGCGGCGCAGGCGTGGGGAGGGGGCGCACGGCAGGAGGCGGTGGCACGGCTTCGTACGACTCGAACGGGGCCGCCGGCGGCGTCGGCAGCGGCGCGATGGAGGAGGACTCGGGGAGGGCCACGGCGACGGCAGCGTGCGCGCCGGTGCGGCGTGCGCCCGGGCCCCACAGGCCAATGGCCGGCACGCTAGGACGGGCAGCCGGGGTGACAGTCAGTGCAGGCACGCCGATGCGCGGCACGACGGGCAGCGGCCTGGCGAGGGGCGGCGGCTCGGCCAGGCTGGGCGGCGGCGGCACGACCGGGGCGACGTCGGGGGCGGGCTGGGCCAGAGACAGCACCGGGGCAACGGGCTCGGACTCGGCCGGACTCGTCACCACTTCGTCCGCCTCGACTTCCTCCTCTTCGTCACTCCACAGCGTCTCAGCAACGGGCGGCGTGCTGGCTGCGGGGGGGGAGGCCGCGGCGGCCTCGGACCAGAAGGGCACCTCCGCCGAAGGTGCGGGCGCCTCGGGCGGCGGCGCCTGGGTGGCCGGCTCCGCTGCCGTGGACGGGGCCGCCTCGGGCGCAGCCGTGGACGCTGCCACGAAGGCCTCGGGAGGCGCGTCCAACGCAGAAGGCACGACAGGAGCCTCGGGCGGTGTGTCCAGGGCGGCAGCCGACGCAGCGCTGACGGGCGGCGCGACCTCGACCGGGGGGACGTGCGCGACGGGCTCGGGCTGCACCACCGTCGTCTGCGCTTCGACGAAGTCCACCTCGAAGCCGTCCGCGCCGCCTGCGTCGGCAGGCGCGTTGGCCTCGGGCGCGGCGCTGAGGGGCTTGCCCTCGGCCACGGCCAGGAAAGCCTCGAACATCTCCCGCACGCTGCGGAAGCGACTTTCCGGGCGCTCGGACAGGGCCCGCCGGTAGAAGCCTTCGATGGCGTCGGGGAGCTCCGGGTTGACGAGGCGCAGCTCCGGAATCTCGTCCTCCGGGGTGAGTCCGGTCAGCATCTCCCCCACCAGCACGCCCAAGGCGTAGACGTCCGCCCGCGGTTCCAAGGCCAGCCCGGCCAGGTACTCCGGGGCGAGGTGGCGGTGGGCCGCCTTCTGCCGCTCGGCCTGGACGAAGGGCGGCCGGGGCATGCCGGCGGCGACGCCCCAGTCGGTGACCTTCAGCATGTCCGGAAGCACCAGGATGTTTTCGGCCTTGAGGCCGCCATGGGCGCCGGCCGGGTGCGCGGCCTCCAGGGCCGCCATCAACTGGCCGAGGATGGGCTCGACCTCGTCCAGGGCGAACGTCTGCCCCTTGGCCAGCCGCAAGTCGATGATGCGCCGGAGCGGTAACCCGTCGAGGAAGGTGTAGGTGAAGTACGGCCAGCCCTGGTCGATGCCGACGTCGTGCAGCCGGGTGAGCGAGGGGTGAAGGAAACGTCGCGCCGGCTCGAGGGCCTGGCGGAAGGCGTCGCGCTCCTCGTTGGTCTGGACGAAGCGCGGATGGATGAGCTTCACCGAGACGTCGATGCCCAATTCGCGGTCCTGGGTGCGAAGCACGAAGCCCAAGGGGCCGACGCCCACCGCATCCTTGACGAGGTAGCGGTCGGCCATCAGCTCGCCCTCGCGGTAGGGCGCCCCGGCGAGCAGCGCCGGATTCAGCTTCTTGCGGAGGCCGGTGGCACTGGGCATCCGCGCCGTTCCCACCTGACGCTGGCCACAGGTGCCACAACGTTCCGCCGTGTCCGGGACATGGCTTCCGCAGCGGTAGCAAAGCACGTGCGCGAGTCTATTCGACTCACCCCACGTCGCCACTCCTGCACCCGACTGTCACACCCCGGTAGAACCAAATCCCCCACTGCCGCGCGTGGTCGCCTGGAGTACCTCCACCTCCACCAGCGCAGCGCGGACTACCGGCGCGACGATGAGTTGGGCGATGCGCTCGCCGCGCCGGAGGCTGAAGGGCGCCCCGGAAAGGTTGGCGAGGATGACTTGCACCTCGCCCCGGTAGTCCGCGTCGATGGTGCCGGGCGAGTTGAGGCAGGTGACGCCGTGGCGCAGCGCCAGCCCGGAGCGCGGTCGCACCTGACCTTCAAACCCAGGCGGCAGCGCGATGGCCAGTCCGGTGGGCACCGCGCGGCGCTCGAGCGGCTGCAGCGTCCACTCGCCGTCGATGTCGGCGAGCAAGTCCATGCCCGAAGCACCGTCCGTCTGGTAGCGCGGCAGCGGGAGCGGCTCGGCGTGCGAGCGCACCCGCTGCACCTGAACGGCGATGGGCTCCATCAGGCCTTGGCCTGGGGCTCCCCCGGCGTGGCCGCCGCGGCCGGCGCCTGGGCACCCTCGGCGCGCTCGGCCATGGCCTCCTTGCGCGAGAGGCGGATTTTGCCGGTGCGGTCGATGCTGATGACCTTCACCATCACCTCGTCGCCTTCCTTGAGAACGTCCGAGACGCTCTTCACGCGCTTGTCCGAGAGCTCCGAGATGTGGACCAGGCCGTCGGTGCCGGGGAACAGCTCCACGAAGGCGCCGAACTCGGCAATCTTCCGCACCGTGCCCAGGTACACCTTGCCGACCTCGGCCTCGCGGGTGAGCGCCTGCACCATGGCGATGGCCTGCTGCACCGCCTCGGAGTTGTTGCTGGCGATGTCCACCCGGCCGCTGTCCTCGATGTTGATGGAGCAGCCGGTGCGGGCGATGATGTCCTTGATGACTTTGCCGCCCGGCCCGATGACGTTCTTGATGAACTCCGGCCGAATCATCAGGGTGGTAATCCGCGGCGCGTAGCGGTTGATTTCCGGCCGCGGCTTGTCAATCGCCTTCAGCATCTCGCCGAGGATGTGCAACCGGCCGCGGCGAGCCTGCTCCAGCGCCTGGCTCATGATGGCGGTGGTTAGCCCGGTAATCTTGATGTCCATCTGGATGCTGGTGATGCCCTTCTCGGTGCCGCACACCTTGAAGTCCATGTCACCTAGGTGGTCCTCGTCGCCGAGGATGTCGGAGAGGATGGCCACCTTGTCCCCTTCCTTCACCAGGCCCATGGCGATGCCCGCCACCGGCGCAGTGATGGGAACGCCCGCATCCATCAGCGCCAGCGTGCCGCCGCAGACGGAGGCCATGGAGCTGGAGCCGTTGGACTCGAGGATGTCCGACACCACGCGAATGGTGTAGGGGAAGGTCTCGCTCTTGGGGAGCATGTTGCGCAGCGCCCGCTCGGCGAGCGCGCCGTGGCCAATCTCCCGCCGGCCCGGGCCGCGCAGGGGCTTGGTCTCGCCGACGCTGAAAGGCGGGAAGTTGTAGTGGAGCATGAACTTCCGGAACGTCTGTCCGGACAGCAGTTCCACCCGCTGCTCGTCCTCGCTCGTCCCGAGCGTGGTGGCCACCAGCGCCTGCGTCTCGCCGCGGGTGAAGAGCGCGCTGCCGTGCACCCGCGGGAGGAGGCCCACCTCGCTGGTGATGGTGCGGACCTGGTCGTGGCCCCGGCCGCCGACGCGACCGCCGCCCACCGTGAGCGCCCGCATGTGTTCATACTTGAGGTCCTCCACCACCGCCTTAGCCAGCTTCTCGGTGGTGGGGGTGAAGGCCTCGCCCATCTTCTCCTTCAGCTTGGTGATGGTTTGCTTCTTCACCGCGCTGAGGGTGTCGTAGCGGGCGTGCTTCTCGGAGATGGCATAGCCGGCGCGGATGCCGTCCATGGCCAACTCGCGGACGGCCGCCTTGAGGGACTCGTCGGCGGCCGGCGCCTTGTCATAGGCGCGCACCGTGACGCCAAGTTCCCGGCGCATCTCCTCCTGCATCTGCAGGACGGGCTGCACGCTGCGGTGGCCGAAGTCCAGCGCCGCCACCATGTCGGCCTCCGACACCTGCTCGGCGCCGCCCTCCACCATGACGATGGCGTCCTTGCTGGCGGCGATGATGATGTCCATGTCCGAGACGGCCCGCTGGGTGGCGGTGGGGTTGGCCACCAGCTTGCCGTCCACCCGGCCCACCCGGACTCCCGCGATGGGGCCGTCGAAGGGGATGTTGGACACCATCAACGCGGCCGAGGCGCCGGTGATGCCGTGGATGTCGCCTTCGTTTTCGGGGTCCGAGGAGATGACGGAGGCGATGACTTGCGTCTCGTAGGCGTAGCCCTCGGGGAACAGCGGACGGCAGCTTCTGTCCACCTGGCGCGAGCTCAGCGTCTCCTTCTCGGTGAGGCGCCCCTCACGCCGGAAGAAGCTGCCCGGGATGCGGCCAGCGGAGTACAGCCGCTCCTGGTACTCCACCGTCAGCGGCAGGAAGTCGATGTCCTTCTTCTCCTTCGCCGACACGGCCGTGACCAGGATGATGGTGTCGCCGTAGCGCAGCACCACCGAGCCGTCGGCCTGTTTGGCCATTTTCCCGGTCTCGAGGCTGAGGGTGTTCTCGCCAACTTTCACTTCCTTCTTGAGGTACATGCGTTCCTTCTGGCTCTGGCCGGGGTCGCCTGGGCCTTGCTGGGAGGAACGCAGCATCCTCCAACAAGGCGAGCTCCCCGGCCGGTGGTCTCTCGTGAATGTCCCAAACTGCTCTGGAGGGGACCGGGAGAGCGCTGCCACCGAAAGGAACTTTCAGTCTCTGAGCGCAAGCGCCGAATCCAACGGTTGCTTCGGCGCCTCCGTACGGAGGCCAAAACTCCTTCCGTCTCTCCCGACCTCTCGACTTCCCTTCACTGTTGCCGCCTTGGGGCGTCGGGGTTCCCGGCTGCGCGGGGCCCACCCCCCACAGGAGGCTTGCTGCTTCTGGTTGTCCCGGCTACTTGCGGATGCCGAGCCCTTCAATCAGCTTCTTGTAACGCGTGGTGTCCTTCTTCTTCAAATAGTCGAGCAGCCGGCGGCGCTGGCCGACGAGCTTGAGAAGCCCGCGGCGGCTGTGGTGGTCCTTCTTGTGAGTCTTGAAGTGGTCCGTGAGCTGGTTGATGCGCTCGGAGATGAGGGCCACCTGGACTTCGGGGCTCCCGGTGTCCGTCTCGTGCGTCCGGTAGCGGGCAACCAGTTCGGCCTTCCGCTCAATCTCGACAGTCAATGTGCAACTCCATCCCGCTCCCATGGGTAAAGACGGTGGGGGACGTCCCCGGCCCGACTGCCCAGGGTCCCGGGTGTCCCTTCCCCAAAAAATGAGGGGTTGGGACGCTGGGGGCCCTGGAGACGTCCGCGGAGGGGTGCAGACGCCGGGCATGCCCTGAGGCCCCCCGGGACTGTCCCGGGGACTGGGCGCCGGGGCTTATAGGCGCGCCACCCCCGGGAATGCAATTCGGGGGGTTGGGGGGCGGGGCCACGCCCCCCCTGGGGAGCGCCGGCCCTCTTTAGCCGGCGGGCTCCGCCTGAGGGGCGAACAGCCACACCCGCGCGTGCTCGCGCCGGCCCCGGCGCAGGCCCGCCTCCTCGTAGAAGAGGGTCAGCCCCTGCCGGCCGTGCTGCCGCTCCGTGGCCAGCACCCGGGCCAGCTTCGGGTACAGCGTCAGAAGCGTCTGCAGGACTTCCCCGACCCCGGAACCGGCTGGGACGCCCAATTCCACCCGCCGCTTGCCGTCCACGGCGCTTCGAAGACTGCTGGGTACGAGGACGGTGACGTTCACGTCGGCTGGGCCAGGACACGGACGTAGGCCAGCCGGCCGTCGCGGACGTCCGCCACGGCGAGGAGCGCCCCGGAGGGCCCGAGCACCCGCACCCGGCCCCGGCTCTCCACATGGACGGGCAGCGGCAGGCCGTGGCCCACCTTGGCCGCGTCCGCAGCAGTCACCTGGAGGGCCGGCAGCTCGGGCAGCATGTCCGCGGGGGACACCAGGCGCGCCCGGACGGCGGCGAGGCCCTCCGGCCCCTTGGCCAGCGCCTCCAGACGCTCCAGGGTGAGGGCCCCTTCCAGGGTGAAGGGGCCACTGGCCGTGCGGCGGAGCGCCTTCAGGCACCCGCCGCAGCCGAGCGCCCGGCCGAGTTCCTCGGCCAGTACCCGGACGAAGAAGCCCTTGCTGCTGCGCACGGAGAGGGTGACGTCGGTGGCGGAGAAGTCCCGCAGGACGAGGGCGTGAACGGTGACGGAGCGCGCGGGGCGCTCCACCTCCTGCCCGGCCCGGGCCAACTCATACAGCCGGCGGCCGCGCACCTTCACCGCTGACACCATGGGGGGCGTCTGCAGGAAGCTGCCACGGAAGGACGCCAGCACCCCCTCCAGCGTTGCCTCGGACAAGGCGGGCACTTCGGCCGTCCGCCGCACGGTGCCGGTGACGTCCAGGGTATCCGTCTCCAGGCCCAAGCGCACTACGGCGTCGTAGGCCTTGTCCCCTTCCGTCAGCAGCCCGGCCAGCTTGGTGGCCTCGCCGAGGGCCACCGGCAGCACGCCGGTGGCCAGCGGGTCGAGCGTCCCGGTGTGCCCGGCCTTGGGTGCGCCGGTGAGGAGGCGGACCTGTCGCACCACCTCGAAGGAGGTGGGGCCCGAGTGCTTGTCGATGAGGAGGAGCCCGTCCATGGCCGCGTCAGGGAAGCTTAACGCCCGCGCCGACGCTCACCAGCCCTCCTTCGCCTTCACCTCGCGCAGCAGGCGGTCAATCTTGTCGCCCTCCTGCACGGACTCGTCGAAGACGAAGAAAACTTCGGGCGAGACGCGCAGCTTCACCCGCGACGTCACCTCCCGGCGGACGAAGCCCTTGGCCGCGTCCAGCCCGGCCTGGGTTTCGCGCCGGGCGGCGTCATCCCCGAGGCTCGACCAGTACACGCGCGCCACGCGCAAGTCCGGGGTCACCTTCACCCCGGTGACGGTGATGAAGCCAATGCGCGGGTCGCGCAGGGCGCCCCGGCCGAGCAAGTCTGCCACCGCGGCCTGAATCTCCGCCCCCACCCGCTCCGGCCGCGCTGGCGTGCTCAGGGCTTCTCCCAGTCCCGGCGGTTGCGCAGCGCCCGGGCCCGGTCGCGGGCCTCAGCCACCGAGAGGTCTCCGCTGGTGCGCTGACCGGCGCGCCGCACCAGCGGTTCTGCGGGCCGGCGCTCCCAGGCGGCCATTCCCTCGGCCTCGGCCAGGCTTCGGTCCTCGCGCGCAAACGGCAGCTCCAGCGTGCCCGGGTCGGTGCCCGGGGCCGGGGCGGCGAAGAGCTGCTCGCCGAAGGTCAGAATCTCCCGTTCCCGGGTGAGCAGCGGCGCCAGGTACATCTCTTCCACGAAGTGCAGCAGCTTCTCCAACTGCTCGTCCACGTGGCGCTTGTCATTGCCCACCACCGCGAAGGCGATGGTGGCCCGCTGCCACAGGTCCTGGTCCTCCACCTCGGCCACCGAGGCGTTGAAGCGCGCCTTCACGCGGTCGGTGATGCGGCGGAGCACCTGGCGCTTGGACTTGAGCGACCCGGAATCCGCAATCTGCAGCGCACAGCGAGCGACGCCGACGAACATCTGGACTGCTGCTCCTTCGAAGAGCCACCACCCTGGTGAGCCTGGGGAGAAACCCTACTCCAGGCTGGGCCGCGTCTCCTCGACCTCGAACGCCTCGATGATGTCGCCCGCCTTGAAATCCTGCCAACCCTCGACGCCGATGCCGCACTCGAAGCCCTGCGCCACCTCGCGCACGTCGTCCTTGAAGCGCTTGAGGCTGGCCACCTTCCCGGTGCCGATGGCCTTCGCTTCGCGGAAGATGCGCACCTGGCTGGTCCGCTTGATGACGCCTTCCACCACGGAGCAGCCGGCGATGGTGCCGAGTTTCGGGACGTTGAAGAGGTTGCGGACCTCGGCCCGCCCCAGCTTCTTCTCGGTGCGGATGGGCTCGAGCAGCCCCTCCATCGCCTTGCGGACCCCATCAATCAATTCATAGATGATGGAGTAGGTGTAGATGGCGACGCCCTGGGCCTTGGCCGCCGCTTCGGAGCCGGACTCCGGCTTCACGTTGAAGCCGAGCACCGTCCCCTTGCTGGCCGCGGCCAGCATGACGTCGGACTCGGTCATCGCGCCGACGCCCTTGTGGATAATCTCCACCTTCACCTTGGAGGTGGCCAGCTTGGTGAGGGCCTGGGCGACTGCCTCCACGGACCCCTGCACGTCGCCCTTGATGACGACGCGCAGTTCCTTCGCCTCGCCTTCCTTGGTCCTCTGCAGCAGCGACTCGAGCGAGTCCTTGGACGTCTTGCCGAGGTCCGCCTGCCGCTCCTTGCTGATGCGGTGGTCGGCAATCTCCTTGGCCGCCTTCTCGTCCTCGACGCCGTTGATGGTATCGCCGGCGGTGGGCACGCCCGACAGTCCCACCACCTCGGCCGAGTAGCCGGGGAGGACTTCCTTCACCGGCTTGCCCCGTCCGTCCAAGAGCGCCCGCACCCGGCCGTAGTGGGTGCCGGTGACGACGGCGTCGCCGGTGCGCAGCGTTCCCTCCTGCACCAGCACGGTGGCCACCGGGCCGCGGCCTTTCTCCAGCTTGGCCTCGATGACGGTGCCGAGTGCCGGCCGGTTGGGGTTGGCCGTCAGTTCCAGCACCTCGGCCTGCAGCAGGATGTTTTCCAGGAGGAGGTCCACCCCCGCCTTGGTGCGCGCGCTGACGGGCACCATGATGGTGTCGCCGCCCCACTCCTCGGGCACCAGTTCCAGGCCGGCCAGGTCCTTCTTCACGCGTTCCGGGTTCGCCCCCGGCAAGTCCATCTTGTTGATGGCCACCACCAGCGGCACCTTGGCCGCCTTGGCGTGACTGACGGCCTCCTGCGTCTGGGGCATGACGCCGTCGTCGGCGGCCACCACCAGCACCACCAGGTCCGTGACGTTGGCGCCCCGGGCCCGCATGGAGGTGAAGGCTTCATGGCCCGGGGTGTCCAGAAAGGTGATGTCGCCCTTGGGCAGCGTGACGGTGTAGGCGCCGATGTGCTGGGTGATGCCGCCGGCCTCGCCCTCGGCCACGTGGGCCGACCGGATGGCGTCGAGCAGCGACGTCTTGCCGTGGTCGACGTGGCCCATGACGGTGACGACGGGCGGCCGCGGCCGCTCCTCCTCGGGTTTTTCGCCCACCTCGGGGAGGTAGTCCTCCACCTCGAAGCCCACCTTCTCCACCTTCCAGCCGTAGTCGGTGGCGATGATGGCGGCGGTCTCCATGTCCACCATCTGGTTGGCGGCGGCCATGGTGCCGCCGGCCATCAGCTTCTTAATAATCTCCGCCGTCTTCACGCCCATCGTCTGCGACAGGTCCGAGACGCTGATGGCCTCTTGGATGCGGATGACTTTCTTGTCCCCAGCCATCTCTGTGATTTGCGTCTTCTGCCCCTTCTTGGTGGGCTTGCGCTTCTTGCCGCGCACCGGGATGGTGACGCGCCCCCAAATCAGGTTGTCCATCTCCTGTTTGGTGATGCCGCCTTCCTTCTCGGTGGTGCGCTTCTTGCTACGGTCCTGCTCCTTCTTCTTGGTGATGTCGATGAGCTCGCGGCCACGGCCAAGCCCGTCGGGCACCACCTTGAATTCGCGCACCTCCCCGATGGCCTTCTTCCCCGGCGCCAACGGGATGTTCTTGTGGGCGGTGGAGGAGGGCGTCACCCGGCGCACGGCGATGAGGGGCCGGCTGATGACGACGGCCTGGGTGGCCGTCGGGCGCCGGGCCTCGCCCGGCGCGCCAGTGGGCGCGGCACTGGCCCCGGGAGCGGCACCGGCGCGGGGGCCGCCCAGCCCGGGACGGTGGGTGACGGTTTGGCCCGGGTTTCCGGGACGGGCCTGCGTCGCCACGCCGGCGCTGCCGGGCCGCGCCTGGGCGGCGCTGGCCTGCGGGCCGGTCCGGACGGGCGAGGACACCGGGCCGGAGCGCGTACCCTGCGCCGCGGGGCGAGAAATAATCTGTGCGGACCGGAAGCTTCCGGCGGCGGGCCGCTGGGTGGGCGCTGCCGCGGGGGCGGCGGCCGGGGGCGGAACGACGGCCGTGGGGGGGGCCGCGGCCTCGCGCTGCGCGGGCGGCGGGGGGGCGACAGGCAGGGCGGGGGCCGCCGGCGCAGCCTCAGCCGGGGCCTCCTGGGCCTCGGCCACCACCTCCGGCACCATGTCGGGCGCGGCCACCGGGGCGAGCGGCTCGACCACCTCGGGGGCGGCGGGGGGCGGCGGCGCCTCGGCCTGGGGAGCCTCGGCGGGCGCGGCCGTGCCGTTGGGGCCAGTGTGTCCCTCGGGGCCCGGGCCACGGCGGCGGACCACGAAGCCCTTGGCCGCGACCGGCGCGGGCGTGGCGCGGGGACGGCGCTTCTCGACAATGCGCTGCACCGCCGCGGTGGCCTGGTCGTCCTCGAGCGAGCTGGAGTGACTCTTGACGTCGTAGCCGAGCGACGTCAGCTCGGTGACGACCTCACGGTTGTCCAACTCGATGCCGAAGGACTTGAGCTCCCTGGCGATTTCGTGAACGCGCTTCTTCGACATAGGCCCCTTGCTGCTGCTCTTCTAACGCACTCGTCACTCCTCGGCCCAGACCTTCAGGACGGCTGCTGCCAGCGCCGCCTCCAGCGCGGAGACGTCGATGGCCCGCATCCGGCCGCGAAAAGCCCGCCCAAGCGCCTTTCGCTGCACCGCAGCTCGCAAGCAGCCCGCCCCACAGAGGTAGGCGCCGCGACCGGTCCCGGTCCTCGTCTTGTCCCAGCCACAGGTGCCCTCGCTCGACAGGCACAGTCGCTGGAGTTGCTGCTGGGGGCGCTTGGCCCCGCATCCAATGCAGGTGCGCTCCGGATGCTGCCGCCCTGGAGTCACCCTGGCCTCTTGCCCTGAAAAAGAAGCGTGGGACAGCCACCCGGAGTGCCTGACATAGGCGTCAGGCGAAGGGGGGCTCAGCTGTCCCGGCGTGCCTTCCTAGGGCGCCTTCCCCTCCTCTGCGGCGGGCGCCGCGGTCAGGCTGGCCATGCCGGCGCGCTCGGCGTCGAGCTCGGTCCGAAGCCGTGCCTCCTCCAAAAGGTAGGACTCGGCGGCGCTCTTCAGCTGGCGCGCCTTTTTGATGCCCACCGCTGGCACGTCGCCCAGCTTGGCGAGGTCCTTTTCATTGGCCACGTCCTCCACCGTCTTGTAGCCGCTCAGCACCAGCGCCTCGATGGTCTTCTCGCTCATCCCCCGCACCCGGGCCAGCCGCTCGGCTTGCGTCAACTCATCCGGGTGACGGCGCGCTTCGAAGAGGCGGTGCTGCTCGCGCTCGTACTCCATGCGCGAGAGCTCCGCCGCGTCGTCCACCATCTGCTTGCTTGCCTGTTCCTGCATCGCCGGAATCCTGGCCGGGTCCACACCGGGAATCTGCGCCAGCACTTCCGGGCTTGCCTCGGCGACGTCCTTGGCCTGGCGGAAGCCATGGGCGTAGAGAGTCTCAATCAACATCTCATTGACGCCGGGCAAGACGCCCAAGGAGCGGTTGGCGAACTCGCGCATTTCCCGGACGCGGCTCTCGCTGTTGATGTCCAGCTTCCAGCCCGTCAACTGAGCGGCCAGGCGCACGTTCTGCCCGCGCCGCCCGATGGCCAAGGACAGCTGGTCGTCCGGCACAATCAGCTCCATGGCGTGGTTGGCCTCGTCAATAATCACGCGGGACACCTCGGCCGGGGCCAGGGCCGAGCAGACGAAGCGGGCCGGGTCCTCGTCCCAGGGGACGATGTCGATTTTCTCCCCGCGCAGCTCCTGCACCACCGCCTGCACGCGGCTGCCCTTCATGCCCACGCAGGCCCCCACCGGGTCCACGTCGGCGTCGCGGCTGCTGACGGCAATCTTCGCTCGCCCGCCCGGCTCGCGGGCGGCCGCCTCGATGACGACAATGCCTTCGGCAATCTCCGGGACTTCCATCTCGAACAGCTTGGTGAGGAGATTCACCGAGGCGCGACTCAAAATAATCTGTGGCCCCTTCGACTCGCGTAGCACGTCCAGGACGAAGGCCTGCACCCGGTCCCCGGCGCGGTACGTCTCCCGGGGCACCTGCTCGCGCACCGGCAGCACCGCTTCGGCGCGTCCCAGGTCCACGATGATGTTGCCCCGCTCGAAGCGCCGGGCGATGCCGGTGACAATCTCGTTCTTGCGGTCCTTGTACTCGTTGTAGACATTCTCCCGCTCCGCATCGCGCGTGCGCTGGAGGATGACCTGCTTGGCCGTCTGGGCGGCGATGCGGCCGAAGCCCCGCCGGAACGTCTTCAGCCGGAGGATGTCCCCGTACTGGTCGTCCTGGGCCTTGGCCTCGGCGGCGTCCTCGTCGCGGTAGAAAATCTGGAAGACCAGCTCATCGCCGGCCTCGACTTCCATGCCCTTCTTCCGGGCCTCTTCCATGCTCAGCTGGTTGACGCCCTGGGCCGGGTCGGTAATCTCTTCCACCACCGTCACGGCCTGGAACAGTTCCACCACGCCCTTGTCCGTGTCGTACTTGGCCTCGAGGTTGCGGTCCTGTCCGAAGTGCTTCTTGGCCGCCGTCTGCATGGCATCCTCGAGGGTCGCCACCAGGACGCTCTTCTCGATGCCCTTGTCCTTGGCCACCTGCTCCAGGATGAGGTTGAGGTTCACCACCGGGGTGGCTGCCGCTGTCGTTGCCATGGCTCGTTCGTCCCTAGAAATCGAACTCCAGATTCGCCTTCGCGATGTCCCGGAACGGGATGCGGAAGGCGGGTCCACCTTCGACGTGGACGGTCACTCCCTCGTCGGCCACGTCCTCCAGTGTCCCGGTGAAGCTCTTGCGCCCCGGCGTTCCCACCGGGCCAAACGTCTTCACCTTGATGCGCTTGCCCAGCACTCGCCGGAAGTGGTCCGGCTTGCGTAGTGGCCGGTTAATGCCGGGGCTGCTGACCTCGAGGCTGTAGGCCTGCTCGACGACGTCCTCCACGTCGAGCGCCGTCTCCACCGCGTGGGAGACCCGGGCACACTCCTCGAGGCCAATCCCACCGTCCTTGGCCAGGGGGTCACGCCCCGGACGGTCGATGTACAGCCGGAGAATCCACCCCCCCGGCTCCCTCAGCCACTCGACATCCACCACCTCGAAGCCCTCGGCCTGCACCAAAGGCTCCGCCACGCGCGCCGCGCGCTCGGCCACCGATGCCTTGTGAAGTACCTCGGCCATGGCAGGAGGGGTCCAGAAACGAAAAAAGCGGGCACGAAGGCCCACTTTTCGAGGGTAAATCGAAAAATGTGGACGCCCTCGGTACCACAGGCCTCCCGAGGGTGTAAAGGCGCCGCCCGAGGCGTGGGCTGCCGTCGCCGCAGGCCCTAGCAACTCCGCTGACGCTCTGCGTTATGCCCTGTTTCAGCCCCCGGGCGGAAGGGGGCTGGCCCGTGGCATGTTGCGACGAAACCCCCATGCCGCTTCTTGCTGCCGTGCAGATGGCGTCCGGCGCCGACAAGGCCCACAACCTGGCCGCCGCGGAACGTCTCGTCCGCGAAGCGGCCCGGCGCGGCGCGGCCCTGGTGGGCCTGCCGGAGAATGTCGCCTGGATGGGGCCGGAGCCGGAGCGCGCCGCGGCGGCCGAGTCCCTGGAGGGGCCCACCCTGGCGCGCTTTTCCGCGCTGGCGCGCAGCTGCGGCGTGCACCTTCTGGCCGGCAGCGTGCTGGAAGCCGGCGCGCCCGGCGGGCGGCTGTACAACACCAGCGTCCTCTTCGGCCCGGACGGCCAGCGGCTGGCCGTCTACCGGAAGATGCACCTGTTTGACGTCGAGGTGGGCGACGGGCAGACGTACCGCGAGTCCGCAGCCGTGGCCCCTGGCCAGGACGTCGTCACGGTGCAGACGCCGCTCGGCCGGCTCGGCCTGTCCGTCTGCTACGACTTGCGCTTCCCGGAGCTGTACCGCGCACTGTCCGCGCAAGGCGCGGTCCTCTTGACGGTGCCGTCGGCCTTCACCCTGATGACGGGCAAGGACCACTGGGAGGTGCTGCTGCGGGCGCGGGCGGTGGAGAACCAGGCCTATGTCCTCGCCCCGGCGCAGGGCGGCCGTCACCCGGGCGACCGGATGACGTACGGGCATGCGCTGGTGGTGGACCCGTGGGGGACGGTGCTGGCGTGCGCCTCCGAGGGCGAGGGGCTGGCCATGGCCGAGATGGACAGGGCGCTGCTCGAGCGCATCCGAACGCGGCTGCCGGCGCTGCAGCACCGGCGGCTGTAGCCGAAGGTGGCACACCCCGGGGAGGCTGCGCAGGGCGCGGCCCGTCCCCTCCCGCGTGGGCGCCCACCCCCGGGCGCGCGCTGGCTGCTGCTAGAGTGTTTCTCTGCGCAGCTTCACGGATAGCGGGCCCCTGCAACCGTCGGGACGACACATGGCACTGTGCCTCACGCTGCTTGCGGCGGGCGACGCCTGTCGCAAGTCCCCGCCCTCTGGCGTGTTCGACGCCGCTGCGACGCCCACTGCCCGTGCCATCCTCTTGCAGCTGAAGGGGACGGTGTCCCTGAAGCGCGCCGCGGCGGATGACTGGGCCCCTGCCAGCGAGGGCATGGCGCTTTTGGAAAACGACACCGTGCAGACGGGCGCGCGCGCACAGGCCCTGGTGCGGTTTCCCAACGGTTCCACGGTGCTGGTGGGAGAGGAGGCCCTCATCGGCATCGCCGAGACGGGAGGGGCACCGGGACGCGACCGGACGGACCTCACCGTCAAGCGCGGCACCGTGGACGCCACCCTGCAGACCCCCGCCACCCAGGACTTGAGTGTCGGCACGCCCGCGGCGACGGTGCGCGGCGGACGGGAGATTGTCTTCCAGTGAGGCCGGCTCTCCTCGCCCTCTTTGTACTGGCGGCTCCGGCGCCCCGGGAGACGGTGGTGCAGCCGAAGGAGACGCTTTCTGACGTCGCCCTGCGGACGCTGGGAAGCGCCGTGGCGGCCAGCGAGCTCAAGGCCATCAACCACCTGGACTCGGATGCGGTGGCTCCCGGCGCGCAGCTGCTTTTGCCCGGGCCCGAGCGCGAACTGGCGCTTTCCGCCATCGCCTCGGCCAAGAGTGCAGTCCAGCAGGCCAAGCCGGGGGCCGCGCGCACCGAGGCCGCCGAGAGGACCGCCGAGGCCGAGCGGCAGCTGTCCGCTGCCAAGTACGCGGAGGCCGCCGCGGAGGCCGACAGCGCCTGGAAGCTTCTATCCCAGCGGGTGGAGGACCCCTCGCGCTTCGCCATCCAGGTGGCCCCGGACGGCACGACGCGGGTACACGTCGACTCCGGCATCCCGGTGCGCGTGGAGGCGGAAGGCCGGACACGGGCCGTCAGCCCCGGGGAAACCGTGCTGGTGCACAAGGGCGAGGCGCCTGGCATCCCCACCGGGCAGCTGGCGACGCCCACCGCGGGCACCCTGGAAGCGCCCGTCCTTCTGGCCCCGGCGGCGGGCCAGCGACTCGCCCTCGACCCCAAGGGCAAGGGCGTGGGCCCGCTGCGCCTCAGCTGGCGGGCGGTGGCCGGGGCCCGGGGCTACCTGGTGGAGTTGCACGGGCCCACCGGCCAGACGCTGCGCACCACCCGGGCCGAGGCCAACTTTCCAAGTGTCCTCACCGGCAGCTACCGGTGGAGCGTAAGGGCCCTGGGCGTCGAGGGTGCGCTCGGGCCCGCCGCAGAACGCCCGCTCGAGCTGACCAGCGGCAACATCAAGCTCGAAGTGCAACCTCCGGACTGGAAGTGAAACTCTTCAAGGCCATCTTCCTGTTGATGCTGGTGGTGGGCGTGGTCTCCACCGCCACCGTCGGCCTCCTCGTCCTGTCCGACACCCGGGAGCTGCTGACACGGGATGCGCAGGAATTGTCCGGCGAGCGGGTGAAGCAGCTGCGGCTGAAGACGGAGCGTGCCCTGGAGGACCCGGTGCGTGCGGTGCTGGCGCTCTCCCGCAGCCCAGGCTTCTTCTCGCTGCCGCTGGCCGAGCAGCGTTCGGCCGTGACGTCCGTCCTCACCCAGCGCCGGGACGTCACCGCCATCACCGCCTTCGACGCCCAGAAGGCCCGGGTGGCCGGGCTTCAGGCCTTCGCCTTCAACGACGTCCCGCCCACCGAGGTGGCTGAACATGAGGCGCGGGCACGCGCGCTGTTGGATGGGCTGAGCGGGCTGCGCTACGCGGCGCCGGTCGCCCGTCCGGGACGCTCCCCGACGGTGACGGTGGCCTTCCCGGTGGGAGACCCCCCCAGGGGCTACCTCGCCGCCGAGCTGTCGCTCGCCGGGCTGGCCGAGACGGTGGAGGACCAGCGGGTGGGAAGCAGTGGCTTTGCCTACGTCGTCGATGGCCAGGGCAAGCTGGTGGCCGGCCCCCGGGGGCGCTTTCCTCCGGGCGCGGACCTCTCCGCCCGGCCGGCGGTGGCCAGCCTTCTGGCGACGCTGGCCCGCACGCCGGACCCGGAACTGTTCCGCGTGGGCAACTTCGGCAGCGGGGACGAGCGGGTGGTGGGCGCCTACGCGGTGGTGGCGGGCCCCGGCTGGGCGGTGGTGAGTGAGCAGCCGCTGGATGCGGCCTACACCCAGGTGCGCTCCATGCAGCACCGCATTCTGGTGGGCTTTCTGGCCGCGCTGGCGGTGGCTCTGGTGCTGGCGCTGCTGTTCTCGCGCGGGCTGACGCGGCCCCTCAAGCGCTTCGTCGCCTCGGCCCTGGACATCGCCCGGGGCCGCTTCGGCAGCCAGGTGGAGCTGAAGAGCAACAATGAGCTCGGCGAGCTGGCGCGGACCTTCAACCACATGAGCCAGCAGCTGCTCCGCTACGACAAGGAGAACAAGGGCCTCTACCAGAGCCTCGAGCAGGGCTACCTGGAGACCATCCTGGCACTGGCCAACAGCATCGACAGCAAGGACCCCTACACCCGCGGCCACAGCCAGCGGGTGGGGGACATCTCGGCGGCCATCGGCCGGGAGCTCGGGCTGCCGGAGCCGGAGGTGAAACTGCTGCGCTACGCTGGCATCCTCCACGACATCGGGAAGATTGGAATTGTGGACACCATCCTCGGCAAGCAGGAGCAGCTCACCAACGAGGAGATGACCGTCATGCGCGAGCACCCCGTCATCGGCGCCTCCATCGTCGAGCCGGTCACCTTCCTCGGCGCCGCCCGGGCGGCGGTGAAGAGTCACCACGAGAAGTGGAACGGGGCCGGCTACCCGGAGGGCCTGGCCGGGGAGGCCATCCCGCTGGTGGCGCGCATCGTAGGCTGCGCCGACACCTGGGACGCCTGCACCACCACCCGCCCCTACCAGCGGGCCATGTCCACCCCGGCCGCGCTCGACATCATGGAGCGGCTGCGCGGGGTGGCCCTGGACCCGGCGGTGGTGGATGCGTTGCGGCGCGTCCTGGGCCGGCGCGCCGCCGGGGCCGAGCCGGCCGCACCGCCCGTCCAGCTCGCCTTGTGATGCCCACCGCCCGCGCCAGCGTCCTTTTGTCGTACCAGCAGGACATGCCTGCACGCCCCCCAAAGCACCCGGTGGCCCGGGGCGTCGCCGCTTCTTCCACCCCAGCGCCCGGGAGGGCTTGCGTTTGAGTTTTTGGGACCACCTGAAGCCGAGCACGCTTCCCCCGGCCGCGGCCCACCTGGAGGTGACGCCGGACGGCAGCGTCTTGCGCCTCACCTGGGACGACGGGGTGCGGACCTCCGTGTCGGCCCGCACCCTTCGGCTGCAGTGTCCGTGCGCGGCGTGCGTGGATGAGTGGACGCACCAGCGCACCCTGGACCCGGCCGCCGTGAGTGCCCAGGTGGCGTTGGCCGACGTCCAGCCGGCGGGGAACTACGCGCTGCACATCCACTTCAGTGACGGGCACACCACCGGCATCTTCAACTGGAAGACGCTCCGCGAACTCTCCGAGCGCTTCCCGCACCAGGCCTGAAGAGAGGGGGACGCCCCAGCATGGAACCTCCCAAGAAGGACGAGGACGACGAGGGTTTCGACCTCACCGGCCCGGCCCTGGATGCGTCCGGCCATGTCGACGGTCGCGGCCGCCTGGCCCCGGTCGGTCCGCCGCCGCCTCGCGGCCCGCGACCTCGGGCCGAGCCGCTCGAGCTAGAACAGCGGCCCCCACGGGCCGAGACGGACTACGTCCCGCCGCCACCTCCGCCGAAGCCACGCCAGCCGAGCGGCGGGCAAGGCGGCGCGGGCCGCCTCCTCCTTTGGCTCCTGGTCCTCGCCGGACTTGGCGCGAGCGGCTGGTACTTCTTTCTCAAGGATAAGCAGCCGCCGGCCCACACCCCCGTCGCGGTGGTGGTCCTCATCTCGAGCGAGCCGTCCGGGGCGGCCGTCAGCGTGGAAGGCACGTCGGTCGGCGTCACGCCCTGGGCCGCAGACAACACGTGGGGGTCGGGACCGGTGAATGTCACCATTACCCACCCGGGCTACCGGCCCTGGAGCGGCAGCTTCCCGGGCGGCCGTCCGGCGCGGCTGGAGGCCCGCCTGCAGCGACGCTGACTTGCGCTACTTCACCACGCGGAGGTGGCCCCGGCCGCGCGGCTGCGTTTGCTCGGGCCCGGCGTCCTCGGCCCCGCTGGCCTCGACGCCGACCGGGCGCAGGGCGGGGCTGCGTGCCTCGAGCGGCACGCGCGCGGGTCGGGCCACGCCCGAGCCGCGGGTGAGCTCGGGCGGCATGTCCTCGGGAAACATCCAGAATTCATGGCTGGCGTGGCTGGTGATGGCGAACACGGCGCTCCAGGGAATGGCCACGGTGAAGCGGCTGCCGGAGAAACTCAACGTGCTGCGCAGCCCCCACTCCCCCACCGAGAGGTCCGACGGCTCAAAGCGGTAGCTGAGGTTGAGGCGCAGGTGGGATTCGGTGCGGAACTCCTGAGGCACCAGCACGCCGGCACGACGCGCGTCCAAGTGCACCATCACCATGCCCCGGTCCAGGGCCGACATCAGGTGCTGTTTCTTTTCCGGCGTGCGGTCGTCCATGGCCTTGTGGGGGAGGGCCCCCCCGGCTTCCCAAAAAGGCTAACGCCTCCGAACCATGCGATCCATCTCTCGCTTCGTCTCCCGCTGCTTGATGTCCTGGCGGCGGTCCTCGTGCGTCTTTCCCTTCACCAGCCCCAGCTGCACCTTGGCCCGTCCGCCCTTGAAGTAAAGCACCAGCGGAACGATGGAGTAGCCCCGCTCCCGCACCTTGGCCGCCCAGCGGTCCAGCTCGGCCCGGTGCAGGAGCAGCTTGCGGGCCCGGGTGGGCTCATGGGGGAAGAGGTTGGCCGCCCCGTAGGGGGCAATGCGCAGATTGTGCAGGAACAATTCGCCGCCCTTGTTGGGCAGGGCGTACCCATCGGACATCTGCACCGAGCCGGCCCGGAGGCTCTTCACCTCGCTGCCGACGAGCGCGAGCCCGGCCTCGAGGGTCTCCTCCACCGAGTAGTCCGCGCGCGCCTTGCGGTTGGTGGCGATGACTTTCTCGCCGCTGGCGGCGGCCTTGGCGCTGTGCGACTGCATCTGGCTAGCCGAGCTCGACGTTGTCGATGAGGCGCGTGGCGCCGACGAAGCCGGCCACCAGAAGGCGCGCGCGCGGGACGGCCCGCGCCAGGGGCACCAGCGTGTCCGGGTCCACCAGCGCCACGTAGTCCTCCCGGACGTCGGCCGCACGCAGGGCCTCGCGCACGGCGCCGAGCAGCAGCGCCGGCTCGACGGTGCCTTCCCGGAAGCGCACCCGCGCGGCCTCGAGGCCCATGAAGAGGGCCCGGGCCCGGGTCCGTTCCGCCCCCTTCAGGTAGGCATTGCGTGAACTCATCGCCAGCCCGTCCGCCTCGCGCAGGATGGGCATCCCCACCACCTCCACGCCCAGGTGCAGGTCGGTGGACAGCCGTCGCACCACCTGCAGCTGCTGGTAGTCCTTTTCGCCGAAGATGGCCGTGTGCGGGCGGAACAGGGAAAACAGCTGCGCCACCACCGTGGCCACGCCCCGGAAGTGGCCCGGCCTGCGCTCCCCGCATAGCCCGCGCGAGAGCTCCGCCACCTCGACGGACGTCTGGTGCCCCGCCGGGTACATCTGCTGCACGTCGGGGTGGAAGACGACGTCCACCCCGGCCTGCGCGCAGGCCGCCAGGTCCCCGGCGAAGTCGCTCGGGTAGCGGGAGAGGTCCTCGGCCGGGCCGAACTGGGTGGGGTTGACGAAGATGCTGACCGCCACCACGTCGGCCCGGGCACGCGCCTCGGCCATCAGCCTGACATGCCCGGCGTGCAGGTAGCCCATGGTGGGCACCAGCGACAGCCGGCGCCCGGCGCGGCGGGTGGCCTCGGCGATGTCTGCCGCCTCGCGGGCGGTGGTGAGGACAGCAGGGGCGGCCACGTCAGACCGGCACCCCGTACACCGCGCCGAGGCGCTCCTCGCCAGGGCCCGGACTGGCGGGCGCCGCGGGCGCCCCGGGGTTTGACGCTACCAGGCGAATGGTCTTCGACTTGAAGGAGTGAGCTTCATCCGGGAAGGCGTCGCCGCGCACCTCGGCGAAGAAGGTCTCGGCCGCCGCCCGGGTGGTGCCGTAGAGGTCGGCGTACCGCTTCACGAACTTGGGCTTGAAGTCGGGGTTCAGCCCGAGCAAGTCGTAGCAGACGAGGACCTGCCCGTCGCAGTGCACGCCCGCACCAATCCCGATGGTGGGGATGCTGAGGGCGGCCGTAATCTCCTGGGCGAGCTCCATCGGCACCCCCTCCAGGACGAGGGCGTAGCAGCCCGCCTCCTGCAGCGCGAGCGCGTCGCGGTACAACCGCCGGGCCGACTCCTCATCCCGGCCCTGGACGACGTAGCCCCCCATCTTGTGCACCGACTGCGGGGTGAGGCCGATGTGGCCCATGACGGGGATGCTGGCCCGAACCAGGTGCGCGATGGTGTCGGAGAACTCCGCGCCCCCCTCCAGCTTCACGCTGCCCGCGCCGCCCTCGGCCACCAGCCGCCCGGCATTCTTCACCGCCTCCACCGCAGACGTCTGGTAGCTGAGGAAGGGCATGTCCCCCACCACGTGCGCCCGCCGCGCCCCCTTGGTGACGGCCCGGCAGTGGTACACCATCTGGTCCATGGTGACGGGCAGGGTGGAGTCATTGCCCTGCACCACCATGCCCAAGCTGTCGCCGACGAGGAGGATGTCGGCGCCGGCGTCGTCGAGGATGCGGGCGAAGGTGGCGTCGTAGGCCGTGACCATGCAGATGCGTTGGCCGGCCTGCTTCTGGCGCTTCAGCGTGTGGATGGTGACCTTGTCCACGGTTCACCTCCGTTTTGGAGACTTCGGGTTGTGGGTACCGCACCGCGTGCTGGCCGTTCACCGTCCCCCAACCCTCGGGGGCTCGCCGTTGGCCAGTCTCCACTTTAACGCGCACCGGCCGTGCCTCCGCCACCGAAAGGAAAGCTGGGGGGGGGGGCGAGGCTTTCCGCCCTGGGTGAACCCCCCCCGGTGGGGCCTCAGCGCGGGCGGGTGTCGGCCAGGGGGAGGTAGTGGTGGACCCCCTTGCGCATCTTCCGGATGACGGAGACCAGGTTGTCCAGGTCGGCCTCGTTGTGGACGAAGTCAATGTCGCTGGTGTTGATGACCAGCAGGGGCGTGTCGCCGTAGTGGAAGAAGAAGTCGTTGTAGGCGCGGGCCAGCTTGGCCAGGTAGTCGGCGTCGAAGTGCCTCTCGTAGTCCCGGGCCCGCCGCTTGATGCGCTGGAGCAGCACGTCCTGGCGCGCCTGCAGGTAGATGACCAGGTCCGGCTGCACCACCCGGGGGCCGAGCGCGGCGTACACCCTCTCGTAGAGGCCCAATTCATCCGGGCTGAGAGTGAGGGTCGCAAAAATGCGGTCCTTGGCGAAGACGTAGTCGCTGACCGTCACCTGCGCGAAGAGGTCGGCCTGGCTCAAGGCCTGCTGCTGCTGGTAGCGGCTCAGCAGGAAGAAGAGCTGCGTCTTGAGCGCATTGGCCGCCGGCTCCTTGTAGAAGGCCGGCAGGAAGGGGTTCTCCTCCACGCTCTCCAGCACCGGCCGGCCCGAAAGGCGCTCGGCGAGCAACTTGGCGAGACTGGTCTTGCCCACCCCGATGGGCCCCTCGACCGCGATGTAGCGATGCTCCATGGGCGCCTTCTGGAAATTCTGGCGGGCTGCGGGGAGTGTCCGTGACAGTGGGCAGAGGAAGTCAAGCATGCGCAGAAAGGCGCTTCAACGAGGGTGGAGCCCCCCGGTGCGCCGCTCTGCAAAGCGTTGACAACCCCGCCGTCGCCCTCCCTAGCATTGCCTTCCCGGGGGGCCGCATCTGCCCTGGGGCCCGCGAGATGGAGACCCGGAGAGCGAGAGCCCGCCCGCGAGACGCCGACAGCGCTCGGCGCGCCGACGCGTCCGACGAGGCGCGCCACGGTGCCGCCATGCTGCGGCTGGCGCTCGAGCTCAAGAAGCCCGGAAGCCCGCCGGTGGAGGTGCTGGTGTCCCAGCTGGCCCGTAGCATGGGGCTGAACGAAGCGTCCTTCCGCCGCTTCCTCGCCCAGCAGGGCGAGCTCTTCACCGCGCTCGCGACAGACCGGGGCTGAGACCAGACGTTTGCCACCGGCCGGGTGTCGGGCGGGCGCCCGACCGCTCAGCGAGCGTCGCTTCAGAAGTAGTACCGACTGTCGAAGTGGATTCGCATGTAAATCATCCACGACGTCGCCAATTCCGGGGTTGGTCCGGTCGCCGCTGGCAAGGTGAGCTTGGAGACGTACTGCACTTGGTTCGGGAACTCGACGCCCCAGCCAAATTGGATGGCGAAGGTGAGCGCCTGGTTGGTGGAATATTCCCGGAGCGGCCGGTACTCGAACGTCGGGAAGTCCAGCGTCAGCACGCGGTACGAGAGGAAAACCAGGTCGCTGTTGTAGGGCACCGTGGCGCCGGGGGCTGCGACGCCGACGTTCTGCACGCGGTCGGTGTAGCCGTAGAAGGTCGCGGCCACCTCGCGGCCGATGAGCAGCTGGAAGGCGCCGATGGGGGTGTTGAAGGCGCGCTCGTACCGGAGAAGGCCGCCACTGGCCGCCCAGATGCCCATGTCGGTGAGGGCGCTGGGCGATGCCCAGGCGAGAACCGGCGCGACGATGAGTAGGTCGAAGGGGATGACGTAGAACGGCACCCGTAGTCGCACGGTGAAGCCCTGCCGGGCCGGGACGACGGGGACCCCGGCCGCGGCGAAAGCCGAGCCGGAGGGCCCGCTCTGCGCCGTGTCGTAGGAATAGCCGACGCCGAGGAAGGCCTGGCCCGCGCCGGTGGAACCGGTTAGCGCCTCGAGGCCCACGCCAAAGCGGAACTCCAGCTCCGCACCGCCATACCACCGCGCGTCTGCATTGCCGGACTGGTATCCGCCGAAAGCCAGACCCCCGGTCAGGTCGCCGGCGAAGCCCACGAAGGGCCCAATCTCCTGGCGGAAGTGCGGGACGTGCACCTCGTTCTGTCCGCGGGAGGGAACGGGCGTCTTCTGCGCCACCGGCTGCGCCACGGGTACCGTCTTCTCCGTGACGGTCGCCGACGCCTGCCGCGTCGCGGTGCACGAGTCGTAGGCCGCGGCCCCCTGGACGGCCTCCGGCGGGAGGGTGCTCGCGGCCTGCGCCGTCGGGGAACCGGCGCGTGCCGCCTCGAAGAGCTGGCCGAGGCTCAGGGCGACGACAGCGGCGGTGCGCTTCAAGTCCTGTGGCCGTATGTGGGCGTCGCCGAGCATCACCATTGGCGCGCCGGACCAGGACATGCCGTCCAGCCCAAACTCGCAGTAGTAGTCATGCGTTCCCTTCCGCTCGGCGGCGCTTCCCCAGCTTCCAGCCACGTGTCCGGCGGAGAAGGTGTCCTCCAGGAAATGGATGGCGAAGGCCTCGGTGGCCAGCACCTGGCGCGCGAGCGTGGCGCGCGTCGACGCCTCGGTGGCGGCTGCCCATTGTCGAGCCAGTCCCACTGCGCCGAGGTGGTAGTAGAGGTACAGCCCGAGGGCGTTGGGCTCGACGCCGTCGGCGAGGGCAGCTGCCACGTACTCGTCGAACTGATTGGTGGTCCGGGACAGCAGGAAATGGCCGTTGTTGGCCGAGGCGCGGGTGAGGTACTCCGCGTCGGCGTACTGAAGGGCGAGATTGGAGTAGGCCCACACGTTGAGCGTGGCGTCGCGGGTCTTCGCCTGCTCCAGGCCCACCTTCGTCTTCGCGGCCACGCCACCCACATTCAGAATCCAGTTGCTCGGGAGGGTCTCGGCGATGAGCTTGTCGGGAGAGCAGGCATGGTCACCGGCGATGGCCGGCCAGGCGGCCAGGTCGAGGCAAGTGGGTGCCGAACGACCGTCCCCGGTCACCAAGTCCTGGCAATACCGCAGCTCATTCCCCGAGCGCGCGTCTGTCCAAAGCGCCGCGAAGAATTGCTGTTGCTCCGGCGGCAAGTCCTTGAGCGCCTCGGCCATGATGTCGCGGTGCTCGGGGTAAATCCACGCCCCGGCATGACCTGGAACGAGCTCCAGGACGAGCGTCAGGGCCAGAAGCTGAACCAGCTTCCTTCGAGGATGCCGAACCGCCATCGCTTCCCACCCCCTCGCCTTAGCAGAAAGCCCAACCCCTACCCGAGGATGTTGCGAAACCCGGGACAGAGCGCCGTGTGCACAGAGAGTTGGTTCCGCGCGTTGGTGAGGCGTCTGGGCGATGTCAGTTGAAGTTGTACTGCAACACGAGGAGCACCTGTAGGGAGGAGAGAAACACCTCTGTGTTCCCGACGACGGGAGCCCGCTGGTAGACGATTTCCACGCCCGTGTTGAGCGCTTTGACGCCCGTGTAGAACATCCCGAATTGCCACCGGTACTTACGAAACGTAGTGGCGTTGACGCTGAACTCGGTCTGAAAGCCGGCGAGGAAGCCAATCGGCACGTCGCACGCCGGCTTGAGGTCGAAGTCGAAGAGGCCGTTCAGAGCCATGAGGCTGACGGAGTTCGTCTCGCCGCTGATGGCATTCGTGGAGGTCGCATTGTTGAAGAGGTAGGCCAGCGAGAAGGTGAAGCCGACCCACTTCTGAATCGCCCAGGCGCCGACGAAGGCCGGCTCGAAAGAGTAGGAGCCAGCACTCGTCACGGGGGCGACGATGTTGCCGCTGTCGATGCTGTCCTGCACCGACTGGAGAATGTTGAAGAAGACGGACGGCCCGATGCCGAAGTCGAAGGACCCACCCAGTCGCAGGTTGTCCCCCACTTTCCAGCTCATCGTGGTGCCGAAGCCGCCGCGACCGAAGGCATTGGTGCCGACGGCGACCACCCCGCTGGTGTTGACGCCGCTGTAGACGATGAGCTCGAGGCTCGCCCGCACCGACCACCAGGGCAGAAACCCGTACTGGAAGTTGAGGAACTGCGCATAGGCACCAACCTGGTAGTCGGCAGCGGAAATGGGGTTCCCGTGGATGTCGAAGGTGTGCCCCGACGCCGTCCCGTAGCCAAAGCCCGTCTCCGACGACACGTACGTGGACACGAACGGGTCCAGGCTGTAGCGGGACGGGATGAAGTTGTGCCCGGCGAGCTCGCGCCGCAGCTCCGGAGGCGCCGGGCTGGAGGCGGGGGTGCTAGCATCGGCGTCCGCGTCGGCCCGCGCCACTGCGGGGACGAGACACAGCAGCGACGCCAACACTGCCGCCACCCTGCCGGGCGCGCGTTTGCAAGAAGCCTCTTTCGTCTGCTGCAAGTCCACTCCCCTCCTCCTTGGCTGCGGCTGCAGGCGCACCCTAACGCAAGCACTCGGTCCAGGGACACCGATTGCCCGGAAAAGTCTGCAGGGTTGTGCGGCCCCTACCGCTACGCGCGGCTGGCGAAGGCGCGCTCCACCGCGGCGAATTCCTCGACACCCAGCGTCTCGGCACGTCGGCTGGGTTCAACGCCCGCGGCCTCCAGGGCCGAGCGCACCTCGGCCGCCGTCCCAAGCGCCGCATCGGACTGCAATGAATTGAGAAGCGTCTTCCGCCGCTGGGCGAAGGCTGCCTTCACCACCCGGCGGAAGTGGGCGTCGTCGGTGACGTCTGCGCGCGGCACCAGTAACGCCGTCAGGCGCAGCACCGCCGAGTCCACCTGGGGCGGCGGGTGGAAGAGCTCGGCCGGCAGGGTGAAGAGGAGGTGCGGCCGGAAGTACAGGCCGAGCAGGACGCTGAGCAAGCCATAGGTGCGGCTGCCCGGTTCCGCGCACAGCCGCTCGGCTACCTCCTTCTGCACGGTGAAGACGGCGCGGCTGACGCGCGCGTGCTGTTCCAGGAGGCTGAACAGAATCGGGCTGGTGAGGTGGTAGGGGAGGTTTCCCACCACGGCCACCTTGTCGGCGCCGGCCAGCCGGGCGAAGTCCACCTGCGCCGCATTGGCGGCCACCACCGTCAGCCTTTCGTTTTTCAGCTCGCCCAGGGCTTCCACCATGTCCCGGTCGCGCTCCACCGCCGTCACCCGGGCCCCCGTCTCCAACAAAAAGCGCGTCAGGTGGCCCAGGCCGGGGCCGAGTTCCACCACCGGCTCGCCGGGCTGCAACTGCAGCGCAGCGGAAATGCGCTCCAGCGCGTCGGCGTCCCCGAGGAAATTCTGTCCCCAGCTGTACTTGGGGCGGAGGCCCCGACGGCTGAGGATGGAGCGCGGGGATTCCACGTCACGGCCTCCAGGCTGCGTCGACGGCGAGGTCCGCCCCCGGCTGGACGCCCCGGCGGTAGGCCTCGTAGCCCGCCACCGCCACCATGGCCCCGTTGTCGGTGCACAGCCGCGGGGGAGGCAGAAACACGTGGATGTCGCGCTCCTGGGCACGCTCCACCGTGAGCGCGCGCAGCCGGCTGTTGGCGGCCACGCCGCCGCACAGCACCAGCTGGGGGACGCCCAGCCGCCGGGCCGCCGCCACCGCCTTCTGCGAGAGGGTGTCGGCCACCGCCTCCTGGAAGGAAGCACAGAGGTCCGCCAGCGCCTGGCCTTCTGGGACGCCGTAGCGCTGCACGTGCGAGCGCACCGCCGTCTTCAGCCCGCTGAAGCTCCAGTCCACCACGTCGGGCGCATTCATCGCCCGCGGAAAGCGGATGGCGCGCGGGTTTCCCCCTTGCGCCAGGGCGTCGATGGGAGCGCCCGCCGGGTACGGAAGGCCCAGCAGCCGCCCCACCTTGTCGTACGCCTCCCCGGCCGCGTCATCGCGCGTGCTGCCCAGACGCCGGTAGCGTCCGAAGGCCTCCACCAGGTACAGGCTGGTGTGCCCGCCAGACACCACCAGGCCGAGGAAGGGCGGCTCCGGCGCCTCCTCGATGAGGCGGATGGCCAAAAGGTGTCCCTCCAGGTGGTTGACGCCCAGCACCGGCACCCCGGTGGCAGCGCCCAGCGCCCGGGCCGTCTGCAGCCCCACCAGAAGCGCCCCCAGCAAGCCGGGGCCGGCGGTGACAGCGATGAGGTCCAGCTGGGACAGGCTGACGCCAGCCTGCTGCAGGGCCGCGTCCACCACCGGCAGCACCTGCACTACGTGGTTGCGGCTGGCCAGCTCCGGCACCACCCCGCCCCAGCGCCGGTGGATGTCCACCTGGGTGGAGACGACGTCCGAGAGCGCGCGCCGGCCGTCCTCCACCACCGCGGCGGCGGTCTCATCACACGACGTCTCCAGGCCCAGCACCCGCACGCTGCAGGCGTTTAGCGTGCGTGGGCGCGGCGCGCTACCTCCGGGCCCAGCACCCGCACCACGTCGCGGACTTCGCGGGCCCAGCGGTCATTGGGGGCAAGTTCCAGGTAGGTGCGGTAGGACTCCAGGGCCGGGGCGTACTGGCCGTTGAATTGCTGGGCCGCACCGAGGAAAAGCCACGCCCGGGGCCGCTTGGCGTCCGCCCGCAGCACCTCCGAGAGAAGCGTCGTGGCCTCGGTGTAGCGGCCCGCCGTCCCGCTGGAGTTGACGATGGCGCCACCCAGCCCCTCCTTGGCTTCCAAGGAGGAGGGCCGGATGGCGAGCGCCTGGCGGTACTGCACCGCTGCCGCGGCGAAGTCCCCGTGTTCCGTGGCGCTGGCCCCCTGCTCCAAGCAGTGGCGGAAGAGGGCCTCCGGAGAGTCCGCGGGCGCCGCGCTGTCCGGCGGGGGCCCAGGCTGCGTGGGCGAGGCCCCGGCCAGCGCGGAGGCCAGCGCGCTGGTGGCCGCGGCCGCCTCCGGCAGGGGGGGCTGCTCCGCGCTGGCGACGGGCCGCGGCA
>JADGRA010000032.1 GCA_017881265.1 Myxococcaceae bacterium
CCGCCGGCAGCACGTTGCGGACGGCGTCCGGGACGGCCGCCGCCGGGCCGGCGGCGCGCAGCGCGCCCGCCTCCCCCGGCCGCACGGTGAGGGTCAGGGCTTGCGTGCGCAGCGTCTCGTAGCGGCGGTTCTCCGGGTCGAAGTAGGAAAAGGCCAGGGGTGGAATCTGGAAGGTGCCCGTCTGCTGCGCCATCACCAGGTACTCTTGGCTGCGCTTGCCCTGGATGCGCTCGCGCACTGCGGAGATGCGGTCCTGGGAGGTCGGCTCATACAGCTTGAGGGCGGCCGGCGCGCTGGCCCGTGGCAGCTGCACCTCCTTCAGGTTGCCCTGGCCTTCCAGGGTGACGCGCAGGGTGACGGGCGAGCCCAGCTCGGCGCTCGACGCCGACAGCTCGGCCGACAGCTGGAAGTTGCCGACGTTGGCCGGCTGGAACCCGGGCGGGGCGCCCGGCGGCAGGGGCTTCACCTTGAGGGTGAGGGCGTTGCCCACGCGGTGGTCGCGGTGGCCGGCGAAGAGAAACCCGGTGGTGGCGTCCGCTTCCACCGGGCCGAGCTCGCGCGTCCCCGGCTTCACCGGAAAGAGGGCTTCGCGCCGCAGCAGGTAGGCCCGGTAGGGGACCCCGTCCACCGTGCGCGGCTCGAAGGAGAGGTTGGTAGGACTGTCGATGTCCTCCGTCCAGAAGCCGTCCAGCTTGGGGTAGGTGACGTTGTCCACCCTCGACAAGTCCACCCGGCTGTAAATCCAGAAGGAGAGCGTCACCTGCTCGCCGAGGTAGACCTCTTTACGGTCCACCTCGCTGCGCAGAAACAGGTCGCTCTCGGCATGGGGCCGCGACGCCTCGCGCTCGCGTTCCCGCAGCGCGGCGAAGGGGTCCTCCGTGTCGCTGAAAGGCGAGGGGAAGCCCGGCATCATGTTGGGGCGCTGGGCGGCCGAGGGCGGGGGCCCGGGCACGTGCCCCTTGCGCACCAGGATGGTGACGCTGTTGCTGCGCACGACGCCATCGGGCGTCCGCAGCTGCGCCGGGGGCAGCGTCAGCTTGCCGACCTGCGTCGGGCGGAGGATGACGGTGACGGTGAGCTCCTGACGGATGACGGGACCGCCGGACCCGAGCTGGATGGTGCTCGACATGCCCCGCTGGGTACTCAGCACCTCGACGCCGTCGAAGGCGGGCAGCTGCAGGTCGGCGCCCCGCGGGGCGTTGGTGGCGCGCAGGGTGAGGACGAAGGTGTCCGACAGGCCGACCTCGCTGCGGTCGACCTCGGCCTGGACGTCCACCGCGGCCCAGGCGGCCGTCGCGGCGAGCACACCCCACAGTGCGCCCCAGGCGCTACCAGTCCTTCTCATTCGGCTTCCTCGGCGGCTTCTTCTGCTGAAAGCGCCACAATTGTAGGTTCTTTTCGCTCTGTCGCATCGCATCCAGCAGTCGCTCGGTGTCCCGGCGGTCGAGCTGCCCCGCCTCCCCCACCCCGGCGTCGCGCAGCGGCTCCGGCAGCTCCGGGCCAGCGTCGGCGTCCCGCGCCGCCGGCCCGCCGTCCGGCCCTTCGTTGCCGGACTCGCCAGCCTCCGCCCCGCGCTGCTTCTGGCTCTGTCCGGCGTCGGAGCCTCCCCGCCCGCGGCCGGCGCCCGCATCTCCGGGGCCGCCATCGCCCCCCGTCCCGCCGTCCCCCTGCCCCGCGTCCCCGCTGCCGCCGTCGCCCCGGCCGGCGTCGCCCGGCCCGGCGTCGGGGCGTCCGGCGTCGGGCGACCCGGCGTCCTGCCCGCCATCGGGCGTCCCTCCGTCCCCGCCGGACTTGGGTGGCGGAAGCCGCCGCAGCAGCACCTCCAGGTTGTGCCGGGCCGCCTCGTCGGCTGGCTCCAGCAACAGGGCGCGGCGGTAGACGGAGATGGCCTCCTTTGTGCGGCCGAGTTCCGCCAGGGCGTTGCCCAGGTTGTAGAGGTCATGCTCGCTCAGCTCGCCCGGCTTCATCTCCGCGGCGCGCTGGTAAGCCTGGCGGGCCTCGTCGTGCCGGTTCAAGCGGTACAGCGCGTTGCCCTTGTCGTACTCGAGCGCCGCGCTGTCGGGCAGCTGCTTCTGGGCGACCTCGAAGTCGTGCAGCGCGTCCTCGTACCGCCCCTCGTCGTAGGCCTTCAGCCCCTCGGCCACCCTGGGCGGGTTGCGCTCCAGGGGCCCCAGCGCGAGGGCCTCCGGGGCGCCGAGCAGGCAGCTCCCCGGAAGAAGGCCGATGGCCAGGGCGCGCAGGGCCAAACGCCTCATGCCACACCTTTGCGGCGGCCGGGGAGGAGGAGTCCCACCACCAGCAGGAGCAGCCCCGGGGCGAGGAAGGACTGGAAGCGCTCGTCCCAGCGGACGGTGAGGCGGCTTTCGAGCTCACTCTTCTGCAGCCGGTCGATGCGCGCGGCCACCTCCGGTACCGCCACCCCTTGCGGCTGGTAGAAGAATTCGCCGCCCGTCAGCTGGGCCACCGCCTCCAGCCCGGCCCGGTCGAGCCGGGTGAGGACGGTGTTGCCCGAGGCGTCCTTCTTGTAGCCGACCACCTCGCCGGTCTTGCCGAACTCGGGGATGGGCTCCCCCGACTCGCTGCCGATGCCGACGGCGTACACCTTGATGCCGGAGGCGCGCAGCGACTCGGCCGCCTCCATCTCCTCCCCCGACAAGTCCTCGCCGTCGGACAACAGCACCACCACGCGGTCCTTGGCGCCCCGGTCCACGCCCTCCAGCATGTTTTGCGCGAGCAGAAGCGCGGCGCCGATGTTGGTGCCGCCCTGCTGCATCTGTTCGGGGTCCACCGCGCGCAGGAACAGCTTCGCCGCGGCGTAGTCGCTGGTGAGGGGGGATTGGATGTAGGCGTCCCCGGCGAAGGCCACAATCCCCACCCGGTCTCCCTTGAGGGAGTCGAGCAGGGTGTTGAGCTCGAGCTTCGCGCGGTCGAGGCGGCTGGGCGCCACGTCCCGGGCGAGCATGGACTTGCTCGCATCCAGGGCCACCACCAGGTCAATCCCGCGGCGGCGGGCGAGCTCGGTGCGGCTGCCGCACTGGGGCTGGGCCAGGGCGACGGCGAAGAGGGTGAGCGCGGAGGCCCGCAGCGCGGCCTGCAGCGCACTGAGCAGGGTACTGGCGCCGGGGGCCAGCGCTTTGCCCAGCCGGCTGCCGAGGAGGGCCTGCACCCGGGCGCCCCGGCGCAGCGCCACCAACAGGGCGAGGAGGCCGAGGAGCAGCGCCACCAGGATGAGAAGCAGGTAGCCCGGATGGGCCAGCGCGAGTGGGTAGCCGAGGAAGCCGAAGCGGAGTGGGTTCTCGCTCACGGGAACACCCGCAAGAGGGTGAAGCGGAGCAGCAACTCGAGCGCGGCGAGCAGAAAGGCGGCGAACAGGAAGGGCGGGTACTCCTCGCGCATGTTGGCCATCGCCCCGCCCTCGAGCAGCTTGCTCTTGTCCAGCTTGTCCAGCACGGACCGAAGGCCGGTCTGCAGGGACTCCCGGTCGGTGGCGCGGTAGTAGGTGCCGCCCGTCTCGGCGGAGATGGCCTTCAGCAGCTCCGGGTTGATGGCGATGTCCATCTCCCGGTAGGTGGGGTTTCCGAAGAGGTCCGTCCCGTCCGGGAAGGGGACCCGTCCGCCCTTGCCCACGAGGATGGTGAAGATGGGGATGTGCAGCGACTTGGCCATGGCCGCTGCGTCCAGGGGCGAGATTCTTCCGGCGTTGTTGTCGCCGTCGGTGATGAGCACCACCACCTTGCTCTTCGCATCCGAGTCCCGGAGCCGGTTGAGGGAGACGGCGATGGCGTCGCCGATGGCGGTGCCGTCCTCGATGACGCGGGTGCGCAGCTGCTTCACCACTTCTTTGAGGACGCCATAGTCGAGGGTGAGCGGCGCCTGCGTGTAGGCCGCACCGGCGAACACCACCAGGCCGATGCGGTCGTTCACCCGCGAGGAGATGAAGTCGGTCAGCGTCTCCTTAGCCACGCTGATGCGGTTGCCCCCGCCGCCGAGCGAGCGGAAGTCGCCGGCTTCCATGGAGGTACTGAGGTCCAGGGCGATGATGATGTCGATGCCCTCCACCGAGAGGTCCCGCGTTCTGGCCCCGGACGTCTGCGGACGGGCCAGGGCGATGATGGCCAGGGCCAGCGCGGCCATGCTGAGCAACGGCAGCAGCCCCGCGGCGCGCGCGCGCCAGCCCTTGGGGCCAAGCGCTAGCAGGTGGGTGGCCGAGAAACGCAAGGCCGCGCGACGGCGCTGCTCAGAAAAGCCCACCACCCCGACGAGGGGAACCAGAAGGAGCAGCCACAATAGGCGGCCGTCGTGCCAGAGCAGGTCAGACGGCATCGGCGGGCACCACGGACGGCGGGGGGACGGGGGACGGCAGGGGGGCGGTGGCCTCCACCAGCAGAAAGGCGTACCCCAGCGCCCAATCGCAGGCCGCTAGGGCGATGTCGGCCCGGGCGAATTTCGCCACGTCGCACTGGTCGACGAAGCGGTGGAGGTCCGCCGGGGCGACCCCGGGCGGGTCGAGGCGCTCCACCTCCCGCACCAGCTCGCCGCTCGTGCACTCCAGCGCCTCGAAGCCAAAGCGCTCGCCTAGGTAGCCGCGGACAATCTCCGACAGCCGGAAGTGGTACTCGCGCACCAGCCCCTTGCCGAGCAGGTCCTCGGCGCGCAGGGCCTCCAGCGCCTCCCGGGTGCGCTCCGGCAAGGGACGCGGTGGAACGACACTGAGGCGCGTGCGCCGCTGGGCGAGGGCGCGCCGGACGTACAGGACGGCAGCCACCAGCGCGGCAAGCCCGAGCAGCAGCCACAGCAGCCGCCAGCTGCGCATCGGCACGTCGGCGTTGGGCTTGATGTCCATCAGCTGGGCGCCATTCTTCGCGGCATCCGGCGGGAGGCTGGACAGCCCTTCCACGGAGGTCCCGGCCACCGAGGCCGTGCGCGCCGTCCCGCCTCCCACAACGTCGAAGACGAGGGTGGGAATGACGTGCTCGCCAAGCTCGAAGAGCGCCAGTTCCAGCCGGAAGGTGGTGGTGCTCTGGCCCGGGCCATCGGTGCGCTGGCGGGCACTGGACCTCAGGCCGAAGGCGCCGAGGTCCGCCAGGGTGCGCAGCTCCCAGCGCGCGTCCGGGGAATGCACAACCTTCACCGTGTAGGTGAAGGGTTCCCCGAGACGGACCTTCTCGGCGGACACCTCCGGCGAGATGCGCGGGGGCAGGCTGCCCGCGTCCGGGGACGCCGGGGCCACCAGCACCAGGAGGGCGAGCGCGACGGGGGCGAGACTCATGCTGCCAGCCTGCGGGCCCGGAGTCGGAAAAAGCGCACCAGCGCCTCCCCGTGGTCCTCCCCGGCTCGCAGCTCGACCGCGTCCAGTTCCAGGCGGCGAAACACCCGGGTGCGCTCGGCCCGCCGCGCCTGCATGGCCAGCTGGAAGCCGGTGGCGGCGATGGGGCTCGAGGTGTCGACCAGGGTGCGCTGGCCGCTCTCCGGGTCCTCCAGCTCCACCAGCCCCAGCTTCGGGAAGGCGTCCTCGAAGGGGTCGCGCACCACCACCGGGATGACGTCGTGCGTGCGGGCGGCGGCCCGCAGGGGCGTCTCGTAGTCCCGGACGAGGAAGTCGCTGATGACGAAGGTGACGGCGCGCCGCTTGGCGACGCGCAGCAGCCAAGTGAGGCCGGCGGCGAGGTCCGTGCCGCGGCCGACGGCGCGGTGCTCGAGAATCTCAGTCACCACCCGCAGCACGTGCTTTCGGCCCTTCTTCGGCGGGATGACCAGCTCCACCTGGTCGCTGAACAGCACCAGGCCCACCCGGTCGTTGTTGGCGATGGCGGAGAAGGCAATCTGCGCCGCGACCTCGGCCGCCATCTCCCCCTTGGTCTTCCCTTGGGAGCCGAAGCCCTGCGAGCCGGAGATGTCCACCAGCAGCATCACCGTCAGCTCGCGCTCCTCGGTGAAGACCTTGACGTGGGCATCGTTCATCCGCGCGGTGACGTTCCAGTCGATGGAGCGAATCTCGTCGCCCGGCTGGTAAGGGCGCACCTCGGAGAAGGCCATGCCCCGGCCTTTGAAGACGGAGTGGTACTGGCCGGCGAGCAGGCTGGACACCACCCGGCGGGTGGCAATCTCCAGCCGGCGGATGCGTCGAATGAGTTCCCTGGGCAGCACGGGGCGGGCGCCTTGGCGGTGGCAGTCGGCTCAGGGCACGGGGACGCGGTCGAAGATCCGCTGCACGATGGACTCCGGGGTTAGCTCCTCTGCCTCGGCTTCGTAGGTGAGGCTGACCCGGTGACGAAGCACGTCCATCCCCACCGCCTTGACGTCCTCCGGGGTGACGAAGCCGCGGTGGCGCAGAAAGGCGTGCGCGCGCGCCGCCAGGTGCAGGAAGAGGGTGGCGCGCGGGCTCGCGCCGTACTCGATGGAGCCGGCCAATTCCTTCATCCCGTGGGCAGCCGGGTCACGCGTGGCGAACACCACGTCCAGGATGTAGTCCTTCACTTTGTCGTCGACGTAGATTTGGTGGACGACGGCCCGGGCCCGGCCAATCTGCTCGGTGGACACCACCGGGGTGGCGCGGGGCAACTCCTCGCCCCCCATCCGCTCCATGATGACCCGCTCCTCGGCCCGGCTCGGGTAGCCCACCTTCACCTTGAGCATGAAGCGGTCCACCTGCGCCTCGGGGAGCGGGTAGGTGCCCTCCTGCTCGATGGGATTCTGCGTGGCCAGCACGATGAAGGGGTCCGGCAGCGGGTACGTCTTGTCGCCGATGGTGACCTGGCGCTCCTGCATCGCTTCGAGGAGGGCGGACTGCACCTTGGCCGGGGCGCGGTTGATTTCGTCGGCGAGGATGACGTTGGCGAAAATCGGTCCCTGCCGCACGGTGAAGCTGGAGGCCTGCTGGTTGAAAATCATCGTCCCGACGAGGTCCGCCGGAAGCAGGTCCGGGGTGAACTGGATGCGCTGGAAGCGGGCCGAGATGCCGTCGGCAAAGGTGCGCACGGTGAGCGTCTTGGCGAGGCCGGGCACGCCTTCGAGCAGGACATGTCCGTTGCTGAGCAGACCGATGAGGACCCGCTCCAACATCTGGTGCTGGCCGACGATGACACGCCCGGTTTCCTTCAGCAGGTCGTCGACGAAGCTGCTCTCTTCACGCACGCGCTCGGTCAGGGCTCGGATGTCGAAGCTCAGGGTACCCTCCTGTCACAACGGGCGGCGGACTGTAGGTGCTCTGGCCGAATTCAGACAACAAGAGAGGACTCCGAGGAATTCCGCGCCTGTGCATGGCCGGGCGAGGAGACGCGTTTGACAGCATCCGCCCGGGCGGCGTCTGCTTCGACCCAGGGAGGTGCAAGGCGGCCTCCCTCCTTTGGACGGCACCCCGCGCCCGACAGAGAGAAGGCTGGGCAATTGGTCGGACCGAGGCGCTCTTTATGATGACCTCCTCGCGTGCCGAGGCGTACTTGGGCCTACCGGAGTGGGCCCGGCGGATTACGCGACACGTGGAGGTCTCCTTCCACGAGTCGTTGCTGGGCACCTGGCGGCCCGACGGGACCGAGGCCGACGCGCCGATGGTCCTGGAATTGGACAGCACCGCGCCGAGCGCCCAGGCGCTGCTCGACACCGGCCAGATGCGTTCCGGGGGCACGCTGGTCCTCGGCGGCCTGGTCGCCCAGGGCGAAGTGCAGGGAGAGCGGCACGTGGACTGGGACAGCGGGCGCATCGGCCTGCGTCTGCGCTTCACCGGAGACGATGGCCAGCCCTACCTGTTGGTGGGTGGCTGGGCGCCGGACCCACTCGCCGGCGGCGAGCCCTTCCGCTTCCGGCTGGAAGCGGCTGACGGCGCGGTGGCTGGGCACGCGGTGGCCCACACCGCGCGACCCTAGCGCCTCACATCTCCAGGGCCACCGCCACGCCGTGCAGGGTGGCGGCGATTCGCACCGCGTCGTGCACCTGGTCGGTGGACAGCCCCGCGCCGAGGACGACTTCCTCGTGGCTCCGCACGCACATCTCGCAGCCATTCACCGCGCTCACCGCCAGGCAAAACAGTTCGAAGTCGGCCTTGTTGGTGGCCACCTGGGCGAGCCGCTGCATGCGCAGCCGCGCTGGCTTCTCGGCGTACTCGGCCTTTCCGACCATGTGCCGGAAGCGGTAGTAGACGTTGTTCATCCCCATCAGCGCCGCGGCCGCCTTGGCGTCGTCGACCACGGCCGCTGGCACCGTCACCAGCGCGTCCTCGAGGACGGCCTGGCGCAGGGTGGGGTTGCGCGAGGCGATGGCGGTGGCCACCGCCACGCCCCACACCTGCTCGAGGCTGAGCGTGCCCGGCTGCAGGACGGCGCCGAGGTTGAGGCGCAAGTCCTTGGCCACCTCGGGAATGGCGCCGCGGAGCGTTTCCAGGGCGTGCATCAGCTGGCCTTCTTCAGCTGTGCGGTGAGGGTCTCCTTGCCCTTCTCCCAGTTGCATGGGCAGAGCTCGTCGGTCTGCAGCCCGTCCAGCACGCGCAGCACCTCGGGCACGCTGCGGCCCACCGACAGGTCGTTGACGCTCGCCCAGCGGATGGTGCCCGTCGGGTCGATGATGAAGGTGGCCCGAAGCGGAACGCCGTCCTTGTGCAGGATGCCGAGCTGGGTGGACAGCTCGCGCTTGGTGTCGGCGAGCATCGGGAAGGGCAGCGTATTCAGGTCCTTGTGGTCCTTGCGCCAGGCCAGGTGCACGAAGTGCGTGTCGGTGCTCGCGCCGAGGACCTGCGCGTCGCGCTCGAGGAACTTGCCGTTCTGCTTGCCGAACTCGGCAATCTCGGTGGGGCAGATGAAGGTGAAGTCCATCGGCCAGAAGAAGAGGACCTTCCACTTGCCCGGGAAGTCCTGCTCGGAAATCTCGCGGAACTCCTTGCCCTTCTCGAGGCTCACCACCGACTGCAGCTTGAACTTGGGAAGCGTGTCTCCAACCGTCAACATGACAACTCCTTGGAATGGGGAACAGCAACCCTTGGTTACTGGCAACGCCGAACACATGGCGCAAGCAACTCTAAGAATTCCAAATTGATGGAGACTGCTATCACCAATTAGCCGTTGCTATAGCAACGTCCAGCCGGTGTCTCATGGACCGGCATTTCGGTGCCTTCTCGGCTATGGTGCGGGGGCATGGCCGGCCCCTCAGAAACCCCGTCGCCGCTGGACCTGGTGCAGGACGTCACCGCCCTGGCCGGGGGTGGGCCGCCCGATGCGGGTGCCCTCGACGACTTGCTGCGGCGGGGGCTGGACTGGCTCGAGCGGGTGGCGCCGTATGAATTGGCCACCATCTTCGTGCTGGACGGCGCGCGCTTGCGGGTGCGGGCGGCCCGGGGACCGCTGGCAGCCCGGGTGAAGGGGCATGCCCTGGCCCTGGAGCGTTACCCCAGCCTGCGCGAGGCGATGCAGACGCGCCGGGCCCGCGTCTTCCGGGAGGAGGACCACCGGGATGGGGACGGAGACCCCTTCCACGGCGTGCTGGAACTGCCGCCCGGGCATGCCTGCCTGGTGGCGCCCCTGTGGGCGGGCGAGCAGACGTACGGCGTCCTCACTCTGGACCGCACGGTGTGCGAGGCCTACGCGCCTTCGACGGTGAGTCTGGTGGAGGTGTACGCGCAGCTGCTGGCCATCGCCATCCAGTCCGCCGGGCACACCGCGGCGCTCGAGCGGCTGCACCGCCAGGACCACGTCCACGCCAAGCTGCTGGAGGCGGAGCTGGCCGGCGACGCCGAGGGGCTGGAGACGTCCAAGAGTCCCTCCATGCGGCGGCTGTTGGCCCTGGCCCGCCCGGTGGCGCACTCCGACAGTCCGGTGCTGCTGCGGGGGGAGACCGGCACCGGCAAGGAGCGGCTGGCCCGGGCGCTGCACCGCTGGAGTCCCCGCGCCGAGCACCCCTTCGTCACCCTGCACTGTATGGCGGTGCCACACACGGCCCTGGAGGCGGAGCTACTGGGGCACGCCGTGGGGGCGGCGGACCGCCCGGGGCGGCTGCTGCTTGCCAACGGCGGGACGCTGCTCCTCGACAGCGTGGAGGAACTCCCGCTGCCCCTGCAGGGGAAGCTGTTGCGCGTGCTGGAGACGGGGGCCTTCGAGGCCGTCGGCGGCGAGCGCAGCACCCGGGTGGACGTGCGCCTGTTGGCGGCGACGACGGTGGACCTCGAGCAGCAGGTGGCGGCCGGGCGCTTTCGCGCCGACCTCTACTTCCGCTTGGCCGCCTTCCCCCTGGAACTGCCGCCCTTGCGCGAGCGCCGGGAGGACCTGGCGCTGCTGTGCCAGGCCCTGCTCGCCGAGTTTGGACGGCGCACCGGCAAGCACGGACGCTTCGTCACGCCGGAGGGGCTGGAGCGCCTGGCGGGCTACGAGTGGCCGGGCAACGTGCGCGAGCTGGCCAACCTGCTGGAGCGCGCCTGTATCCTCAGCCCGGGCCCTGCCCTGGGGCCCGAGGTGCTGGACGTCGCAGGGCGGCGGCGCCGCCCGGGCGGCCCGGCAGCCGTGCCCGAGTCGGCCACCCTGGCCGAGGTGCAGCGCGCCCACATCGAGCGCACCCTGGCAGTCGCCGGCGGGCGAATTTACGGCCGTGGCGGCGCCGCCGAGCGCCTGGGCCTCAAGCCCTCCACGCTGCAGAGCAAGATGGCGAAGCTCGGCCTCGTGCGGCCCCGCTGAAGGGCGCCCCGCCCCCCGTGGTTTCACGGCGGGGCCTGTTCCGGCTGTGGCCGGTGCTCCAGCCGCTGCGTGGGCAGCCAATCCGGGTGGGTGCGCAGGAAGACGAGAAATTCCTCGCGGACGAGGCAGCGCAATTCGAAGGCCTCGTCGGAGGTGGCGGCGCTCGCCAGCAGCCTGACGGTGGCCGTCTGCTCCGTTGCGTCGACGAGCTGCGCCTTGGCCACACGCCCGTTCCACAAGGACTTCCCCGGGCCGGCAAGAATGCGCTCGAACTCTTTGCGCACCTGGGCCATGTCCACGCGGTAGTCCAGCTGCAGCAGCACCGCGCCCAGCATGTCCACGTTGCCCAGGCTCCAGTTCTGGAAGGGCTTCTCGAGGAAGTAGCTGACGGGCAGCACCATGTGCCGGTTGTCCAACAGCCTGAGCACCACGTTGCTGAGCGAAATCTCGGCCACCGTCCCGCTCTCCCCCTCCACCACCACCTTGTCCCCAATGCGAATGGGCTGGGCCAGCGACAGCTGGATGCCCGAAAACAGCGCACCGATGGACTTCTGCGCGGCCAGGCCCACCACCACGCCCAGCACACCGGCGGAGGCGAGCAGCGACAGCCCCACCGAGCGCACGCCCTCGAATTGAATGAGAAAGGCCGCCAGGCCGAGGCCGTAGACGACGACGGTGAGGACGCGCCACAGCAGGGCGAACTGTGTACGTGCCCCGGCGGCAGCGCCGCCGCCGCGGGCCACCAGCGTGCGTTCCATGGCCGCGCTCGCCACGGCCAGGGCGCGCAGGGCGAACCAGGTGGCAGCCACAATCGCGAGGGTCTGGCAGACAAAGCCCACCCCGCGCTGCCAGGCCGGCGTCAGGAAGAGCTGGGCCTCGACGGCGCGAAAGGCGGCAATGCCCACGGGCAGCTTGAGCGGACCACGCGCGCTTTGCACCAACTCGCTGTCCCACGACAGCGGGGTGAGACGCGCCAGGCGCCCAAGGACGGCCAGCAGCAGCTTCTCGCCGAGCCACGCCACCACCAGCGCGAGCAGCAGGGCCAACAGCAGGCCGAGCCACTGCCACAGCTCCATTCCGAAGCGGGTGGCGAAGAGAAACTCCGGCATCCGCTCGCCCAGCGGAGGGCCGTACGCTTCGTAGAGGGCATCCACCGCCCGCACGGTGTCGCGGCTGAAGAGCCACACCGGCGCCTCGGCCGTCCGCACCCGCACCAGCCGCACCGGCGTCGGCCGTCCGTCCAATTCGAGCGTCGTCAGCACCACCGAGGACGGCCCGCCCTCGCCCTCCTTGGAGAGGGCGGCGAGGTCCAGGGGCTGTCGGTCCAGGAGGAAGCGCAGCCGGCGGGCAAGCCGCGCTCCCTCCACGGCCTGCTTGTCCGCAGGCACCTCATCGAGCCACAAGTCCTGGGCCGCCAGGCCGAAGCGTCCCTGGCGCGCCTCGGCCAGGAAGCCCTGCACGGTGGCGGAGGGGCTCGAGCGGTCGAGTTCCCTGGGCGGCTCACCGAGGCCCTGGTTGAGTGCCCAGCAGGGCGAAGCGACAAGAAGCCCGAGGCACAGCAGTCCAGCCCTTTGCAGCCGCACGGCGCCGACTGGCACAAGGAGTCGCACGGGGGAAACTAGCGGCCGGCGCCGCCCACTTTGCCGCGCACCTTGAGCCGCTTCAATTTGCGGGCGAGGGTGTTGCGGTCGACGCTGAGGAAGGCCGCCGCCGTCGAGAGCTGTCCCTCGTTGCGCTCGAGCGCCTGGCGGAGGACGGCGCGGTCCACCTGGTCGAGCAAGGTGCGGTACAGCTCCGGCACTTTGCGACCATGAAGCTGGTCGAGGAAGTGGCCCAGGCGGAGGTACACCAACTCTTCCAGCGGCAATTTCAGTGGGTCTGCAGCCACGAGCGCCCCACGGTGGAGACGACGAAGGGCCGTCGCTTACAGCACCCTCCAGGGGCGCAGGTCAACGACGGCGCGCACGCCCCGGTTGCTGTGGTAGACGTCCGGGAGTGGAGGTGACGCACGTTCGGCGGAAGTTTCCGCCCCGCCGCTGGCTGTCTCTAGCCGTCGCGGCCCTCCTGCTTGGCTGGTGCGTCAAGAGCGCCCTCGCCCCGCGCCCGGCCGTCCCGGCGCAGGACGCTGGCAGCACCACCCCCCTGGCCCTCTTCGTCACCGCGGACCTCCAGGGCCAGCTGCTTCCCTGTGGGTGCAGCGAGGGCATGCGCGGAGGCCTCGGCCGCGCCGCCGCGCAGCTGGCCCGGGCCCGGGCGGCGGGACTGTCCGTCGTGTACCTGGACGCGGGCGACGCGCTGTTTGCCCGCGCGGGGCTGCAGCCCGACGAGGCGGTGGAGGACGAACGCAAGGCCAAGGCGGTCGCCGAGGCGATGCGGGCCATGGGCCTGGCAGCGCGCGCCACGGGCCCGCTGGACGACGTGCAGGGCGCAGCCTTCCGGACCTCGCTCGGGCTGCCCGAAGTCCCCGACGGCACCGGCCGGGTGCTGGCCGTCGCCGGCCACCGCCTGGGGGTGGTGGCGGCGCACTCCGCCAAGGGACTGGGCGAGGGAGCCGCCCAGGTCCGGGCCGAGGGGGCAGACTTCGTCGTCGCCCTGTACGGCGGCTCGCTCGAGGCCGCGCTGGGCGCGTTGCGGGGCGTCGACGGCGTCGACCTGGTGGTGACGGCGCAGGAGGCCGCCGTCGTCACTGTGGATGACGACAGCCGGCTGGTGAAGGGCGCCGTCCCGGTGGCGCGCGTGCAGAGCCGGGGCCGGGCGCTCTTGCGCCTGGACTTGCGCTTCGACGGCTCGGGCCGCTTCCAGTTTCTCAGCTCCTCGCAGGACGTGGAGCGCGAGGCGGCGACGCAGGACGAGCGGATTGCCCTCTTGAAGAGGGAGCTCGCGCTTCCCGGCCAGAGTGCCGAGCGCAAGCGCGTCCTCAGCGAAAGGCTGGCGACTCTCGTCGACAAGCGCGCCGCGCTGGCACCGGCACCGACTGCGTCTGGCACCAACGGCTTCACCGTCCGCTTCATCCCGCTGGAAGCGACGCTGCCCAGCGACCCGGCCGTCGACCGGGTGGTGGAAGAGTTCGACGCGGATGTCTCCAAGCTCAACCTGGCCTGGGCCAAGGCCCACGGACAGGATTGCGCCGCACCGAAGCCGGGCGAGGCGGCCTACCTCGGCAACGCCGCCTGCGAGAAGTGCCACGCGGCCACCTTTGACGTCTACCGGAAGACGGGCCACGCGCGCGCCTACCGGGAACTGGAGCACGTGCACAAGCAGTACCGGCTGGAGTGCGTGGCCTGCCACGTGGTGGGCATCCAGCAGCCGGGCGGGGTGTGCCGGGTGGACCGCGTCGCCGGGCGGGACGCGGTGGGGTGCGAGAATTGCCATGGGCCAGGCTCGCTGCACGCCGCCCTGCCCAACGACCAGTCCATGCCCCGCAACGCCCCGACGCGTGCGGTGTGCCTAGGCTGCCACACGCCGGAAAACTCCCCGCACTTCGACTACGCCGTGTACCTGCCCCGGGTGCTGGGGCCCGGGCATGATGCGAAGCGTTGACGCTCCCGTCATCCGCCTCGTACGCTGGTGGCCTGTGAAGTTCCCCTGCCGTCGCCCGTCGCGCGACGCCCACGGGCCCGACGCCTGATGACGCCGCTCCCCACCCTCCTCAGCCTCAGCCTGACCCTGGCCACCGGCGTCGCGCCGCCGGCGCCCGAGACGCCGCAGGCCGTCGTTGCCCCGCAGCCCAAGCCCCCCGAGGCGAATCCCGCCGCCGAAGACATGCGGCCGGCGGCGCCGGCGGAGGGCGAGGAAGGCGACGAGGCAGAAAAGGCCAGCCCCGAGCTGGAGGAAATGCGGGCGCTGGAGGACGCCACCATTGAGCCGGCCCATCCGTCCGCAGCCGGGCTGCAGTCCGTACTCCGGCTCGGCGCCTCCAGCCCGTTGCGCGCCCGCATCGACGACGGCGCCGACGGCTGGGCGGTGGACGCGGTGGCCGGCCCGGAGCTGAGCCTGGTGACGGACGTCGCGGCGCTGGACATGTCGCTGCTCACCGGCAGCTACGACATCCCGGTGGAGATGCAGCCGCTGGTGGCCCAGTACATCCGTTTCTTCCAGGGCCCCGGGCGCAAGTGGTTCCGGGTGTGGATGTCGCGCAGCTCGCGCTACATCCCGATGATGGCGCCGGTGTTGGAGGCCTCTGGGCTGCCGCGCGACACCGTCTACCTGGCAATGATTGAGAGCGGCTTCTCTCCCGAGGCCTTCTCCTGGGCCCGCGCCGCCGGACCCTGGCAATTCATCAGCAGCACGGGCAAGCGCTTCGGCCTGCGGCAGGACTTCTGGGTGGACGAGCGACGGGACCCCCTGAAGGCCACCCGCGCTGCCAGCCGCTACCTGCGCGAGCTGCACGACGCACTCGGCACCTGGTACCTGGCCTGGGCCGGCTACAACGCCGGTGGGGAGAAGCTGCGCCGCCTGGTGGAGCGGCGTGGCACAGACGACTTCTGGGAACTCTCCGAGGGCCGGGGGCTGGCCAAGGAGACGAAGCACTACGTGCCGAAGCTCATCGCCTGCGCGCTGGTGGCCAAGCACCCCAAGGCCTTCGGCTTCAGCGATGACGAGTTCTCCTGGCAGCAGCCGCTTGCTTTCGACGAGGTGCCGGTGGTGGAGCCCACCGACCTCGAGGTGCTGGCGCGCGCCGCCGGGGTGGGCGTGGAGGAGATTCGCGCCCTCAACCCCGAGCTCCGGCGCTGGTGCACGCCGCCGGCCAGCAAGGAGCAGCCCTATCGGCTCCGGGTGCCCCCGGGGAAGCGCGACACCTTCCTCGCCAACATCGGCAAGGTGTCGCCGCGGGACCGCCTCACCTTCCGCATCCACCGGGTGGGGCGCGGCGACACGCTGAGCCGCATCGCCGCCAGCTACCACTCGGCCCCGGAGGCCATCGCCCTCTTCAACCACCTGAAGAACGTCAGGGCGCTGCGCATCAACACCGAGTTGGCCATCCCGGTGCCTGCGGCGCGCGCCGGAGCCGCCAAGGACGGCGCCCTGGCGAGTAGCGGTCAGGGCGTGGACGCCGCCGCCGAGGCCCTCGAGCGGCAGGTAGCCCGGGCCCGGGCCCACGGGGTGACGGTGGCCAAGCCGGAGGAGGAGGTGCCGGCCGGGACACAGACACGCAAGTCCCTGTCGGCGGGCGTGGTGCGCACCGAGACTGTGGACGGCAAGACGCGCGTCAGCTACGGCGTCCAGTCCGGCGACTCGCTGTGGACCATCGCCACGCACTTCGGCGTCTCGGTGGAGGATTTGAAGCGCTGGAACCACTTCGGCTCCCTCGGCCGCCGCTCGCGCGGCCTGCAGATTGGGACCCTCATCGAGGTGTGGCCGGCGCCGGGCGTGACCCTCCCCGCGGCGACCGCCGCCAGCCAGCCGCCTGCGATGTCTGCCGGCCAGCCGGTGGCCCTAACCAGCAGCCCCGGCCTCGCCACGGCCGCCCCGGCGCCGGCCGCTGCCGCTGCGCCCGCGGTGGCTGCGGCCGGGCCGCGCCCCACCAGGCACCAGCTGGCGGCCGGCGAGACGCTGTGGAGCGTGGCCCAGCGCTACGGCGTCTCGGTGGAGGACTTGAAGCGCTGGAACCGCATCACCCAAGCGCGCAGCGTCCGGGCTGGGACGCAGCTCAGCCTGGTGGGCCCCTAGGCCTTTCCTCTTCCCGGCTGAATGAAATTGGACGGAGGCCCGAGCGTCATGCCGCCAAGTCTCCCCCTTCCCCCCCACCCATGACCCTCCCGCGCTGCCTTTCTGTGCTGTTGCCGCTCCTTTTGTGCTGCGCGACCCCGCCCGCCCCCCCCGCCGGGCAGCCGGTGCCGCCAGCGCCGGGCGTCGTCGTCGCCCCCCAGGGCCTGGCGCCCGAGCCGCCCCAGGGCATGCGCCTGCCCGCCACCCAGAAGGCACTGGCCGAGCGGGTGGAGCTGACCATCGACCCAGCGGCGCCCAGCTTCCAGGGCACCGCGGAGCTCGAGATGGAACTCGCGGCACCGACGGACGTCGTCTGGGTCAACGCCCGCCAGCTGAGTGTGACGCGCGCCGCGGCACAGCTGGGCGAGGCGGAGGTGGTGGCGGAGCGTTACCCCTCCCCGGAACGCGTGGCGCTGCGCTTCCCGCGGCCGCTACCTGCCGGCCGGCTGACGCTGCGCCTGGCCTTCTCCGGCGCCATCTCCAGCACCGAGGACTCCGGCGTCTTTCACCAGAAGGAGGGCGGCGACTGGTACGCCATCACGCAGTTCGAGGAGACGGATGCGCGCCGCGCCTTTCCTTGCATGGACGAGCCGACGGCGAAAATCCCCTGGGAGCTGACGCTGCGCGTCCCGAAAGCGCTGACCGCCGTCTCCAACACCCCCATTGCCTCCGAGGAGTCCGCCGGCGAGGGGATGAAGCGGGTGCACTTTCTCCGCACGCGGCCGCTCCCCTCCTACCTGGTGGCCTTTGCGGTCGGTCCCTATGACGGGGTGGATGCCCGGCCGGCGGGCCGGAACAAGGTGCCGATGCGGGTCTACGTTCCCCACGGCCGTGCGGCGGAGGCGGCCTATGCGGTGCGCACCTCTCCGGAGCTATTGGAAACGCTGGAGGCGTACTTCGGCATCCCCTACCCCTACGAGAAGCTCGACCTGGTGGCCATCCCCCTCACCGTGCACTTCGGGGCGATGGAGAATGCGGGGCTGGTGACGGTGGCCGCCCACCGGCTGCTGGCGCGCAAGGAGAACGAGTCCCTCGACTTCGAGCGGACGTGGGCCGTCTACGCGGCGCACGAATTCGCGCACCAGTGGTTTGGCGACCTGGTGACGATGGCCTGGTGGAACGACATCTGGCTCAACGAGGCCTTCGCCACCTGGATGGAGAACAAGGCCGTGGGCGCCTGGGCGCCGTCCTGGGGCATGCAGGTGGTGGAAGTCACCGATCGGAGCGACGCGGCCACCCGGGACACGCTGGCATCGGCGCGCAGCATCCGCCAACCCATCGAAAGCTACGACGACATCAACAACGCTTTCGACGGGATTACCTACCAGAAGGGCGCGGCGGTCATCCGGATGTTCGAGACGTACCTCGGCCCGGAGAAGTTTCAGCACGGCGTGCACCGCTACTTGTTGGCACACGCCGATGGCAATGCCACCGCCACGGACTTTCTCGCGGCCATCTCCGAGGCCACTGGGCAGGACGTGGCACCGCCCTTCGGGACGTTCCTCGACCAGTCCGGCGTCCCGGAGCTCACCGTCCAGCTGTCTTGCCCGGCTGGAAAGACGGCTGAGCTGCAGCTGGTCCAGGAGCGACTGCTCCCGGTGGGCACGGCTGCCACGGGCGACCGGCGCTGGCAGCTGCCGGTCTGCGCCCGCTGGTCGAGCGCCGGCAAGGCGCACCAGGCGTGCACGCTGATGACGGCCGCCACCGCCACCCTGCCGCTGGCCGGCGGCCCCTGCCCCACCTGGGTGCTGCCCAATGCCGGGTACGCCGGCTACTACCGCCTCAACCTGAAGGGCAACCTGCTGCGGCAGCTGGTGACGCATGGCACGTCCCAGCTCAGCGAGGCGGAGACGGTCGGCCTGCTGGGCGACGTCGCCTCGCTGGTGCGGGCCGGGCGGTACCCGGAGGGCGAGGGGATGGAGCTGTCCACCCATTTCGCCGGTGCCAAGCGGCGGCAGGTGGTGGAGGAGGCCATCAAGCTGGCGCGCGTCCGGCCGGACTTCCTGGAGGGCCCCGCAGCCAAGTCCTACCCGGCGTGGGTCCGCCGCCACTTTGGCCCGCGGGCGCGGGCCCTGGGGCTCAAGCCGCACCCCGGCGAGGACGAGGACACCAGGCTGCTGCGGCCGCTGCTGGTGCGCTTCGTCGCCCAGCAAGGCGAGGACCCGGTTCTCATCCAGGATGCGCGCAGTGTGACGGCGCAATGGCTGAAGGACCCGACCTCGGTCGACCCGGAAGTGGTGGACACCGCCCTCGTCGTCTCCGGCACCTTCGGCGACGCCCGGCTGCACACGACGCTGGTGGAGCGGCTGAAGGCCAGTCCGGACCGGGCCACGCGCTCCCACCTCACCACCGCCCTCGCCGCGTTCCGCGACCCGGCGCTGGTGCAAGCCAACCTGGCCCTGGTGCAAGCCGCGCCCATCGACCCGCGCGAGCTCACCCGCCTCTTCTACGGCGGGCTCGACTGGCCCTCCAGCCGCGAGCTCGTCTTCCAGGCGGTGAGCAAGCACTTCGACCAGTTCGCCTCCCGGCTTCCTGAACGGAGCGCGGGGTACCTTTTCTACCTGGGGAGCGCCTTCTGTGACAGCGCGCACCGGGCGCAGGTGGAGGCGGCGTTTGCGCCGCGGGCCGAGAAAGTCCTCGGTGGCAAGCGCGAGCTGGCACAGACGCTGGAAACGGTAGACCTCTGCATCGCCGACCGCGCGGTGCAGGTGCCGAGCATCAGCGCGTACCTGGGGCGCCAGCCGCGCTCGCCGCCGGTTGGCCTCTAGCCTTCCTCGAGCAGCAACTTGAGCTCGCGAATGCGCCGGGTAATGACGTCCCGCTCCATCGAGCGGTAGGCCTCCGGGAGCAGCTCCCGGCTGGTGCACTCCTGCACCGCGGCCAGATTCTGCAGCTCGAGCTCCAGCGGGTAGGAGGGCGGGACGAAGTCGCTCACCACCGCCCGGACGTCGGCCTCGGTGGGCTGCTCGCGACCCTCATTGAGGGCGGCGAATTTGCTTCGCACCAGGATGGCCTCGATGTCCGCCCCGGACAGCTGCGCTCCCTTGGGGAGCACGGCGGCGAAGGACGGGACGTCGAGATTCATCTTCAGCTTCTTGGCCACCACCTTGTACAGCTCGTCCCGCTCGGCGTCCGACTGCGGGTAGAAGAGCGCCACGTGTTCCTCGGCCCGTCCCTGGCGCTTCAGGTCGATGGGAAGCAGGTCCGGCCGGCAGGTGAGCAGGAACCAGACAATCTTCCCCCGGTACTCGGTGTTCCCCATGAAGGAGGCGATGGAGGCAAACACCCGGGAGGAGGTGCCCGAGTCCCCCGAGGCGTCGCGGTTGCCGAGGAAGGCGTCGGCCTCGTCAATCATCACGGCCACCGGCCAGAGGGCCTTCAGCAGGTTGAAGATTTTCTCAAGGTTGGCCTCGGTGACGCCCTGCCATTGGCTGCGGAAGTTGAGGAACTTCACGCAGGGGATGCCAATCTCCCCGGCGAAGCAGGTGGCGAGAAACGTCTTGCCGGTGCCCACCGGGCCGGCCACCAGGTAGCCCATGGGCAGCACCTCCAGACGTCCCTTCTTCAGGGCGCTGGCCGCCTGACGCAGCATCTGCTTGGCCCGCGCATGGCCGGCCACCGCGTCCAGCGCGTGCGCCGGCTCGATGAATTCGAGGAGGCCGTGGCACTCCGCCTGGATAATCTCCTTCTTCTTGTCCTTGAGGAGCTCCGGCGTGATGCGGATTTGCCGCTCGGTGGCCTCGGTGAGGACGCGGTCGAGGTTGATGCGGGACAGTCCGGCGGTGGTTTTGGCCAGCGCGGCCAGCCCGACGTCGGACACCGAGGCGAGCTTCCGCCCGTCCAGTTTGGTCTGCACGAAGTCCAGCCGCTCCTCCTCGGTGGGCAGCGGCAATTCGATGCTCGCCACGTAGGGGTTGCGCGCCAGCCGGGGGGAGATTTCCGCCAGGTTCTCCACCAGCAGCACCACCGAGAGGTCGCCGGCAAGAAACTGCGGGTCGCAGGCCCACTTCACCAGCGTGGCCAGGCTGAAGCGGTCCTCGCTGGAGAGCGCGCCGATGTCCGCGCCGGGGGCCAGCGTCTCGGCGAAGTCGATGACGAGCGCCAGGGACTGGCCGTCGGCCAGGCGCATCCGCAGGTAGTTCTCGGCAATCTGCAGCGCCCGCCCGGGGTCCCGGGGCATCACCTTGGCGTAGTCCGTGCCGTACAGCGTGTCGTAGGCGGCCATCGCCCGCGCCAGGTCCTTCTGGGTGTCCGGCGAGGCGGCCCGGATGCCACTCGAGCGGTCATAGAAGAGGACGTGGTCCCGGCCGCCAAACAACTCCTCGGCGAGGAAAGTCTTCAACGGCCCGAAGGTGCGCTGCCCTTCGGCGTCCTGCAGCGGTTGGAGGTCCCGCACGCTGCCGTGCAGCAGGAAGGTACTGACGGTCTTGGTGTAGTAGGCCTGCGCCAGCTTGCGGGCCCATGCCGGCAGCCCCTGCAGCGGGTCCGCAGACTCCGACTTCCGTGTCCGGGCCACGTGCCCTCTCCTTCTGCCCGCCCACGGGGGCGGGGTGCCCCCAGTCCAGGGACGGGGGGGTAGACTTAGCGACAGTTGGGCGCGCGGCGCAGCACAACCCGCACCGGCGTGGCCGGGCCTGGCGTTTCCGGCAGCTTGAGGGGCACCTGGGCCGTCTCGAAGCAGCGCTTGCGCAGGGTGAGGGCCGAGGCAGTCGCCGGGACGTGGCCGACGACGGGGGTGACGCCCAGCTGGCGCTCGCCGCTGAAGACGGCCGCCCCGGGCGGCTGGGAGGTGACGCGTACGGCGTATTCCAGCGGCTCGAGGACGGCCCGCACTTGCAGGGCGTCCTCGGTGGTGTGGGCCAGCACCGAGGAGACGTACGGCCGGAACCCGGCGTGCCGTACCTCGACTTGCTGGTCCGTCCCCACCGGCACCTCGCCGGCCCAGAAGCCATGCACCCCGGCGCGCTTTACCGGGGCCCCGTTGAGGCGCACCTCGGCGTCGTCGGGGTCCGGTAGCACCACCAGCCGGGCCGTCCCGGCGGTGCGCTGCAGCACTACCGAGAAGGGCGTGGCTTCAGTGCCGCGCGCCACCGTCAGCGTCCCCACCGAGGGCTTGAAACCGTCTGCCGTCACCATCACCACCACCGAGCCCGCCGGCACCCGTTGAAGCAAGGGCCACGTCTGCGGGGTGCCCAGCTCGCGCCCATTCACGTTGACCCGGGCATGGGCGCGCACCTCAGGCGGGGACAGTTCCAAGAGCAGCACGCCCTGCGGCTCGCGCAGGGCGAAGAAGGCACCCAGGGTGGCGGCGGCCAAGAGGGGCACCCCCCATAGCCAGCCCCCCAGCTTGGACGGACGCCGGCCAGCGCCGAAGAGGGCGGGAAGCGCCTCGGGCGGAGGCGGCACTTCGGTCGCCGGCGCCGGAAGGGCCGGCGTCTCGGCACCGGACTCCAACAGGGGAGGGCCGGGTTCCGCGCCAGCGGGCGCGGGCCGGGGGGAAATGAAGGTGGGCGCCGAGCTCGGACTTTGGGGCGGCTCGGCCGGGGCGGCGGTCAGCCGGGGCGGGGGCGCGTCCAGCGCCGGGTCCGTGACGGGTTCCGCCTGCAGGCGGGCCGGCGCTGCACTCTGGTGCACGGGCGGCCCCCCGTGCAGGTACTCGCTGCCGTCCACCAACAGGGTGGCCCCGTCCTGGGCGTGCACTTCCTGCTGGGGGGCGGTGGCCGTCAGCTTGGGGATGGGCGCGGCGGCGGGCCGCACCACCACCGCCCCTCCCGAACCGACGGCGCCGTTGCCCACCGGCTGCATGCCGGGGGCCGGCAGGCTGCCGTGCTGGGCGTCCATGGCCTGCAGCAGGCTTTCCGGCGCCTTCACGTCCGCGTACTCGGCCAGGCGTGCCTTCTCGCGGTCCACCTCCTCGGCGAAGGTGGACTTCATGTACTGCATCAAGTCCTTGCGGCTGAAGATGCTGTCCGAGGTGATGAGGAAGCGCTGCAAGTCATCCGCCAGCTCGCTCGCATACTGGTAGCGGGTGTTGACGTCCTTGGCCAGCGCGCGCAGGGCAATCTTCTCCAGCGCCTCGGGAATGCGACGGTTGTAGGTGGAGGGGGGCAGGACCTCGGCCTTGCGTACCTTCTCCAGCACCGCGAAGTCCGAGTCGCCGACGAAGAGTCGCTCGCCGGTGAGCAATTCGTAGAGGCACACGCCGATGGCGAACACGTCGCTGCGCCGGTCGAGGGGTAGCCCCCGAATCTGCTCCGGGCTCATGTAGCCGAACTTGCCCTTGAGGATGCCGGCCTGCGTCTTGGTCACCTTTCCGGCCGCCTTGGCGATGCCGAAGTCGATGACTTTCACCTCGCCCTCGAAGGAGATGAGGACGTTCTGGGGCGAGATGTCGCGGTGGACAATATTCAGGTCGCGCCCGTAGCTGTCCTTCTTGCGGTGGGCGTAGTCGAGTCCCTCGCACAGCTTGGAGACGACGTAGCAGACCAGCGGGACCGGCGGCGGCTCCCCCTTCTTGCGGGCCCGGTCAAAGATGGAGCGCAGGTCCTTGCCAGGGACGTACTCCATCGCGATGTACAGGCCCTGCCCGATGCGGTTCAGCTCATAAATCTGGCAGATGTTGGCATGGGTGAGCTGGACTGAGATTTTCGCCTCGTCCTGGAACATCGCGATGAACTCGCTGTCCTCGGCGATGTTGGGCAGGATGCGCTTGATGGCCACCAGGCGCTCGAAGCCGCCCGCGCCGAAGGCCTTTCCGCGCCACACCTCGGCCATGCCGCCGATGTTGATGCGGTCGAGCAGCAGGTAGCGCCCGAAAGGAATCGGCTGCTTCTTCAGAGCCGGGGCGGTCAACGCAGGAGAGCTGGGAGTGGGCAGAGGACCCGCAATGGTAGCGACGCGCCGCCGACCCGGTCAACGCGCGATGGCGGTGCACATCCTACTCTCCCGTGAAGCGCGGGGGGCGCTTTTCCAGGAAGGCGGCCACCCCTTCCAGGAAATCCTTGGAGCCGAGCAGCTTGAGCTGCCCGTGGACCTCGGCCTCGAGCGCGGCATCGAAGGAGCTGGCGAGCGCGCCATAGACGCTCTTCTTCACCGCCTGGTGCACCAGCGGCGGCCCGGCCGCCAGAGCGCGGAGAAAGTCCGTCGCCCCGGCTTCCAGCTGCGCCGCCGGAAACACCCGGTTGGCCAGGCCGATGGACTTCGCCTCGGCCGCGTCCACCATGTCCCCGGTGAACATCAGCTCCAGCGCCCGGCCGAGGCCCACCAGCCGCGGCAGCGTCCAGCTCCCACCGCCGTCGGGCATCAGCCCGCGCTTGACGAAGATTTCGCCGAAGCGCGCCCGGTCCGAACAGAGGCGAAGGTCGCAGGCCAGCGCCAGGTCGCACCCGAAGCCGGCGGCCACCCCGTCCACCACCGCCACTGTGGGCAGCGGGCTGTCGCGCAGGGCACGGATGAGGCCGTGAAAGTGGGTGCGCATCCGGCCCTCGACGGTGCTCGCGTCCAGGCCCTCGGCGGCGGCCCACTTGAGGTCGAGCCCGGAGCAGAAGGCCCCGCCCGCGCCGCCGAGCGCCACCACCAGGGCCCCCGCCTCCGGGGCGGCCTGCACGGCCTCGCGCACGGCCTGGTTGACGGGGACGGTGAGCGCGTTCTTCGTCTCCGGGCGGTTCAGCGTAATCCAGCGGATGGTGCCGTCGTCACGGACGAGGACTTCGGTGGAACCCATAGGGGCCGCAGTTTGAATGGGCGGGGCGAGGGGGCGCAAGCGCCTCGACGCACCCTTTGGGGGGTGGCCCGCGTGCCCTTCAGCGCACGCGCACGCCGTGCGGCAGCGGGGCGGCGGTCTCGTCGGCGAAGTCCATGAAGTTTTCCATCTCGCGCACGGTGTCCTCGGTGGCCTGCACCTCCACCGAGAGCGCGTCCAGCTGCCGGGTGATGTGCTCCGGGTCGCGAATGGCGATGGACTGCTCGTGCGTCAGCCGGAGGAGGTCCTCGATGCTGGCCAGCTGGTGGCTCACCACCGCGCGGCTCTCCTCGGCCTGGGTGAAGCGCTGCAGGCGCTTGCTGAGAATCTCCACCCGCTTCTGCTTCACCTCGCGAAGGCGCGCGCTGGCCTCGTTGCCCGCATCCGTCCGGAGCTCCTTCAGCTCGGCGTCCAGCGCCTGGCGGTCGGCGACGCTGAGGTAGCGCCGGTAGCCATTCAGCGTGCTGAGCAGCCGCAGGAAGGAGGTGAGGAGCGCGTCGACCCGGCTCTCGCTGGAGGCCGCCAGCACGCGGCCGCCGGGAAGCCGGCGGTAGTTGGCTTCAATCTTCTCCTTGAGGTCGCGCAGCTGGTGGTAGTGCTCGCGCTGGCTGGGAGCGAGCTCGGCCAAGAGGCTCTCCACCTCCGCCTCGCCGCTGGCCGGGGCGCCCCTGGCCCGTGCCGCCCGGCGGAAGCGCGGGTCGATGCCCACCACCAGCAGGTAGAAGCCTTCCAGGGCAGCCGCCACCGCCACCGGAAGCGTCTGGCCAGTCACCAGGGTGGCCCCCACCGCACCGGACAGTCCGATGAGGTTGGCTGGCGCCAGAAGCGCCGTCTTCAGCCAGGCGAGGGAAGAAGGGGCTGTGTCACTCAAGGTCCGCGTGCCTCCACCAGGCCGCGCAGCGCCGAGAGGTCAAGCGTCTCGCCGGCCCCGCGCAGCGGCTCCGTCCGACGCTCCAGCTTGGCAAACAGCTGCAGCGCACTCTGGTACAGCTCCTCGTACGTGACTGGGGCCTCGCCCGCCAGTCCGAAGAAGGCCAGGTTGTCCTTCAGGGTGGCTGGAGCGCTGCTCCGCACCGCCTCCGAGGGGTCCCCCAGCTGGGGGGCCACGTCGCCCAGCAGGCGGGCTCCCGGGGCGGGGTCCTTCAGCTGGGCCGTGTCCGCGTCCAGAAGCCCCCGGACGATGCGCCGGACGGCGTCCGGGTAGCGGGCGGCGAATTCCCCGCGCGCCACGAGGACGGTGGCCACCAGGTGGGGGGCATCCGCCGTGGTGGCCAGCACCGTGCCGCCTCGCTCCCGAGCCGCCGCCTCCACGTCCGCCGCCATCCCCACCACCGCGTCCGCCCGCCCCTCGCGCAGGGCGCGCCCGGCGTCGAAGGCGGAGGCCAGGTCCACCCAGCGCACTTCCGAGGGCGCCAGGCCGGCCCGCATCAGCAGCCACAGCGCGAAGTACTGGCCGGAGGACTGGGGCGCCGTCCCCAGTCGCTTGCCCTTCAGCCCGCCCAGGCTGGACACCCCCACCGCGGCGAGGACGTCCTCCCCCCGGCTGCGCCCCAGCAGCATCTCCACCCGCGGGGCCGCATCCCGAAGGGCGACCGCCCAGGCGGCGAGTCGGTCCACGGTGACGGCCGCCAGGTCCACCCCACCGTGCTCGCCACCCGCGGCCAGGGCGGCGCGCAACTCCTCCTCGCGCGCGAAGGGAATGGCCCGGGCGTCAATGGCGTAGGCGGACTTGAGGAGCCCCGGCCGCGGGTCGGGCCCGGTGTCCCCGGTGGCCAACAGCAGCGGCGCGGCGCTGCCCCGGGGGACGAAGCCGATGGCGGTGGGCCGAAGCGGGATGGAGGCCACCTCGTCCCCGGGGGCGGTCACCCCGGCCGGAAAATCCCCCGCGGACAGGAGGGCCCGCTGGCGCAGCGAGGGGAACACCCGGCCCTGCAGCACCTCCAGCCAGCCGGTGGCGGAGGCGAGGGCCCACAGGCCGATGAGCAGCACAAGGGCCAGGAAGAGGTACAGCCCGCCTTTGCGTCGCCAGGCCACGGACGTCGCGCCTCCCCGCAGGACGGGAGGCGCTACTTGACCTCGACCTTCTTGCCGATGGTCTTCTCTGCCGCCTCGCCCGTCTCGGAGACGGGAGCGGGGCTGGAGATGCCCATCTCCATCTTGAACTGCTTCACCAGTTCCATCGCCTGCAGCTTCTCGGCCTCTTCTTCAATCTGCAGCGACTGGTGGTCGACGCCTTCCAGCGCCATCTGCATGCGCGCCTCGTTGACGGCCGCCGACTCCTGCACCTTGCGCAGCATCTCGTCGTGGGTGGCGTCGATGCCGGCGACCTGGAAGGACTCCATGGCGTCGGCAACCTTCGCTTGCCACTTGGCGCGCCGCGCGTCGCGGATGGCGCCCATCGCCTCCTGGGTCTTCTTGTCCTTCTCCCGCATGAACATCTTCTTGACGGTCAGCGCCTTGTCGTAGGCGGCCCGGGCGGTGCTCAGCTGCTCCTCGTTGCGGGCGAGCGCCGACTTCTCCATCTGCAGCCGGGTGGCGTACTGGGCGGCGAGGTCGTCGCGGCTGGCCTGGATGGAGGCCTTCACCTTGGCGGTGAGGTCATTCACCTCGGTGCGGTACTTGAGGTTTTCCTTCTCGAGCAGGGTGACGTTGGCCCGCACCATGGCGATGGATTCGTTCATCCGCGGAACCTGGTCGTTCAGGTCGCGGATGTTCTGTTCGAGGATGAGCTCCGGGTCTTCGATGCTGCTCACGAAGAAGCCGAAGAAGCTGCGCATCGCACGTCGGAAGCGGTTCCACATGGGGTTCTCGTTCCTGGGCCGGTCTGACGCCTGGTGGATTTAGCACGTTCCCGCCCGAAGACGACGTCCGGCGGGGCGCTCCATTGCCTTTGTGACGCCCGTGGGGCGCCTCACCGCTTCGGAAGCCATTGTGGGCCGAAGGCGTCCGGAAGCAGGGCCCCGAGGGTGGACGTCGACACTGCACCCGACACGGTGCGGCTGTGGATGGGCAACGCTGCATCGGCGAATTCCGCCAGCACCTGCCGGCAGGCTCCGCACGGCGGCACGGGCTGCGGCCCGTCGGCAAGCACCAACAGCGCGCGCAGCCGGCCATGTCCGCCCGCGACGCCCGCCGCCACCGCGTGGCGCTCGGCACACACGGTGAGGCCGTAGGAGGCATTTTCGAGGTTGGCGCCCACGCTGACGCTGCCGTCTTGGAAGAGGGCTGCGGCGCCGACGGCGAAGCCCGAGTACGGCGCGTAGGCACGGGCGCGGGCCGCGGCGGCGGCGCTCGCGAGTGCCTCCCAGTCGATGGAGGTGTCGGCCATGGCATGCCCTTTCTAACAGTCCCGGTGGGGGCTGCAGGCGGCGAGCGCAGCGGTTGCTACAGTGGCGCGCTCCTCGATGACTCCCTCCTCGGCGTCCGGCAGGCTTCCTGGGGCAGCGCTCCTTCTGGGGCTGCTGGTCCTCGCCCTCCTCAACGCGCTGGCGCTGCGCACCAACGACTTTCAAGTCTTCCACACCGCCGGGGCCCGGGCGCTTCGCGGCGAGCCCCTGTACCGGGCCGAGGACGGGCGCTTCCCCTTCAAGTACGCCCCGGTGGTGGCCCTGCTGCTGGCGCCAGTGGGGGCCCTGCCAGTCCGCCCGGCGAAGGCGGTCTGGGTGCTGGCCTCGGCGCTGGCCGTCTTTGCCTTCCTGCGCGAGGCGGCCCGCCTCGCCAGTCCGCCCCCATACCGGGCGCTGCACCCCCTCATCCTGTTGCTGCTGTTGCCCTACGTCTGGCACCTCTTCTCGCTGGGCCAAATCGACGGCTTTCTCCTGGCCGCCATGGCGCTGAGCGAGCGCTGGGCCGCGCGCCGCCCCCTGCTGTCCGGCCTCCTGTGGGCGCTGGTGGTGCTGACCAAGCCGCCCTACCTCGTCTTCCTCGCCGTGGCCGTGCCGGCCCGGCAGTGGCCACGGCTGCTGGCGCTTTTGGGAGGGCTGGCGGCCCTCAGCGCCCTGGCACTGCCGGTGTGGGGCGTACAGGCGCTGCAGGCCTGGGTGGCAGTCCTCGGGCAAAGCACCCCGGAACTCCTCTGCTCGCCCCAAAACCAGTCGCTGTGGGCACTGGGCTGCCGCTACGGGCCACCGGGGGCGCTGGGCATTGCCGCCACCGTCGCCCTCGGCACGCTGGCCCTGACCGCGGTGGCCGTATCGGCGGCCCGGGCCGCGCCGGCGGACGCAACTGCCACCGGCACCTCGGCCGCGCTTGCCGCCACGGCACTAGTTTCGCCCTTGGGGTGGTGGACGAATTTCATCGCCCTGGCGCCGCTGGTGTACGGACTTCTCGCCCGTGCCCTGGGCAGCCCGCACCGCTGGCGGCTGGCCGCTGCGGTGGCCCTTCTCGGCCTTGGCGCCGTGGCCGTTCTGACGGCCGAATTCATCTCCCCCGACGCCTTCGTCTTCTGGCTGCGCCAAAGGCACTACGGGCTGGCCGGCTTGGGGTGTGCCCTGGTGGGGCTGGCCAGTCGCCCGGCCGGCTACTCCCAGCCGATGACGACTTCGTCGATGTAGCGCGCGATGGCCAGTTCGCCTTCGGTGCTGAGCTCGACGAAGCGCACGTGAAAGCCGAGTGCACCTTGGCGCTCGCGGCTTCCCACAATCTCGCCCCGGGCCGCGATTTCCTCCTCCTGCCCGGGCAGCGTGACGCGGACTTCGACGTCCCGGCAGGCCACCGGGTGGCCGGCCGCCCAAAAGACGCCCCCGGTACTCAAATCCCCGGAGGTTTGCTCGAATTGTTCCGCCTCCCGGTCACAGCGGACGCGGAAGGTGAAGGGCACGCGCGGGGAGTCCCGGCGGTCATGGACGCCTGAGGGAGCGATGGACATGGATGCCGACCCCACTACCGTCATCATAGGTTGAATTCTACATGCTTGCTGCACCTGGAAGAAAGCCCGTCAAGAGGCGCAGCAGGGTCGCCGCCGCCCCACCAGCGGCCGCCTGGACGTCCTCATGCTGCAGCGGGCCGTTCCCCAGGCCTGCCGCGGGGTTGGCGATGCAGCTCAGGGCGAGGACGGGCACGCCCTGGTGCACTGCGGCGATGACTTCGGGAACGGTACTCATCCCGACGCAGTCCGCCCCCAACTGCCGAAGCATCCGCACCTCGGCAGGGGTTTCATAGGACGGGCCGGCCACCATGGCGTAGACGCCCTCGGCAAGGGGGATGCGAAGGCCCGCGGCGGTGGCCTTCAGCGACGCGCGAAGCGCGGGGGAGTAGGCCGCCGTCAAATCCGGAAAGCGGGGGCCGACCGCCTCCTCGTTGGGCCCGTGCAGGGGGTTACCGCCAGAGAGGTTGAGGTGGTCCGTCACCAGCAGCAGGTCCCCGGGCTGCAGCCCCTGGCGGATGCCGCCCGAGGCGTTGGTGAGGACCAGGGCCCGGATGCCCAGCCAGCACAACAGGCGCACCGGGACGGCGGCCTCCGCGGCGCTATAGCCTTCATAGGGGTGAAGCCTTCCCTGCAGCACCGCCACCGGGACGCCAGCCAGAGTCCCCAGCAACAGCTGCCCCGGGTGTCCCTGGACGGAAGCCTGCCCCAGGTGGGGGATGTCGCCGAAGGGGATGGCCACCGCGCCAGTGCAGCTGTCCGCCACGGCGTGAAGGCCACTGCCCAGCACCAGTCCCACCTTGGGAGAGAATCCGGGGGCGCGTGCGCGCACCACGGCCGCCGCCGCGTCGAGCTGTTCCTTCAGCCTCACGGATGGGCCTCGAGCCGCTCCAGCAGCAGCGGGACGGCCGGGGGGGCCACGTCGGCGAGGCGGTAGGCGCCGGCCGCCCGGGCCAGTACCTCCGACAGCACCGGCCCTGGCGCGTGGTGGTGCACCCGAAGCAGAGCCTCGCCCTGGCGCACGCGGTCCCCTTGGGTGCGCAGCACGGTGAAGCCGACGGCCGGGTCGACGCTGTCCTCCGCGCGGAGGCGCCCAGCCCCCAAAAGCACGGCGGCGCGGCCGAGCGCTTCGGTGTCGATGCTGGCCACCACGCCGTCGGCCGTCGCCCGGACGTCGGTGTGCAGCGGGGCGCGCGGAAGGCCTGCCAGAAGCGCCTGGGCGTCGCCTCCCTGGCGCTTCACCACGGCGCGCAGGCGGTCGAGACCGCGCCCCTCGGACAAGGCGCGCGCGAGCAGCCCCCGCGCCTGTTCCGGCTCCGGGCTGACGCCACCCAGGCACAGCATCTCCGCCCCCAAGGCGAGGGTAACCTCCCGGACGTCCTCCGGGCCGCGGCCGGAGAGCACTTCCACCGCCTCGGCCACTTCCAGCGCGTTGCCCACCGCCTGGCCCAGCGGCCGGTCCATGCGGGTGAGCCAGGCCACCGCTGGACACCCCATGGCCGCGGCGAGGTCCACCAGCGTGCGGGCCAGCGCCCTCGCGTCTTCCGGCCGCTTCATAAAGGCGCCCGAGCCCACCTTCACGTCCAGCACCAGGCCGTCGAGGTCCTCGGCCAGCTTCTTACTGAGAATGCTGGAGGCGATGAGGGGCACCGAGGCGACGGTGGCGGTGACGTCCCGCAGCGCGTACAGGCGGCGGTCCAGCGGGGCAAGGGCTTCGGTTTGTGCGGCGAAGCACATGCCCAAGTCCTCCACCATGGCCTCGGCCTCGCGCAGGGGCAGCGCGCTACAGAAGCCGGGAATGGAGGCCAGCTTGTCCAGCGTCCCGCCGGTGTGTCCCAGGCCCCGGCCAGACACCATCGGCACCCGGACGCCGCAGGATGCCACCAGCGGCGCCAGCACCAGGGACACCTTGTCGCCGACGCCGCCGGTGCTGTGCTTGTCCACCTTCTTCCCGGGTACCCGGCGTAAGTCCAGCGAGGCGCCCGAATGCAGCATGGCCTCCGTCCAGGCGCGCAGCTCGGCCGAAGAGAGTCCCCGGAAGTAGATGGCCATGCACAGCGCCGCCATCTGGTAATCCGGCACCCGGCCTTCGGCGTAGTCACGCAGCAGCGAGCGGATGTCGACGTCGGAGAGGACGCCTCCATCGCGCTTCGCTTGGATGAGTTCGGCGGGCGTCACGGTGCAGCATCCGTCAGACGCCAGCTCGGCGCGCTGCCACCCCCCTCGCTTCGGGGGTGGCGGCGCGCCCAGGAGATGCGAGGCCGAAACGCGGGCGGCCTAGTGGAACTTGTAGGCGACGCCGGCCAGGGCCTCGAGCGCGAACGACGTCGCGGTGTTGGCGTGGGTGGGGATGCTCGGGCCCATCGCCAGCTTGAAGGTAATGAGCAGTTCCGGCATCACGGCGTATTCCGCGCCGCCGCCGAAGAGGATGGGGATGGTGAAGTTGGTGACGCTGTTTGCGAACGTCATGTACATGGGCAGCTCGATGGACGCGTTGAAGATGAGCTTGTCGTTGAACGGAATGCCCAGCTGTACGCCCAAGGGGAGGTTGATGCCCGTGACGTTACCGCTCGTGTAGACCAGGAAGCCCGGGTTGAAGGTGCCTGCCAGCTTCAGGCCGGAGATTTCGGCGATTTTCATCCGGAGCAGCAGTTGGAAGTCGAAGTTGAAGGTACTTCCGCCGCAAGCAGATGCGAACCCATTGCTGAAGCAGTAGTTCAGCTCGCCGGCCGGGCCGCCCCAGTTCATGGCAAGCCGGCCGCCAATGTCGAACGTCGGATTGACGCCGTAGACGTAGTCGAGCCACAGGCCCGGCCAGGCTATCTGGGCGCGGACGACGTTGGCGCCCTCACCCACCGTCTGGCCCGAATCGACCGTCCAGCGCGGCGGCGTCGCCGTCGTCTGGGTTTGAGCGCCGGCCGCCCCAGCCACCAATGCCACGCAGAGGACTGCCCCTCGAACCACCCTGTTGTTGCGCATTCTCCCTCCCTTTCCATTGAGCGCGTAGGTCTAGGTCAGAACTTGTACGCCGCGCCCATCAGTGCGTACAGCGAAAATTGAGCGTTCCCGCCGATGTAGCCTCCGCCGGTAAAAACGGTCGGTCCGAGCTTCAATTTGAAGGTCAGCGCGAAATCCCTTCGCAGCAGGTACTCCACGCCGCCACCAAACAGAATCGGGATGGCAAAGGTGGTGGCGTGGCCCCCGCCGGCAAACAGGACGTACATCGGCAAGTCGAACGAGGCATTCAGCGACAAGAGGCGATTCACCGGGAAGCCGAACTCGATGCCCACCGGGAAGGTGATGCCAAACAGCGTGAATCGCGAGGGGAAGTACAGCAGAAACCCGGGGTCGAAGCGGGCCGCGATGCGCACCCGGCCGTTGTCGAACAAAGACGTCCGGGCGAGAAACTGAAAATCCATCCCGGGAATGCAGCAGGCCTCCACCACCCCCTCCGGCGCGTAGTTGAAAGCAAACTTGCCGCCAATTTCCGTTGTTGGGTCGGTGCCGTGGATGAGTTCCGCCCAGACGCCCGGGAAGCCGACCTGGCCCCAGAAGACGGTGTTGCCGCTTCCCACCATCTTCCCGGACTCGACACTCCACGACGGCTCCTCGGCGGCCTTTAGCGGGAGCGCCAGGAGCAAGACTCCCAGCGTCGCACCCCGCACCGCCGCACGCCCGCTCCACCCTCGCGCTCCCACGTTCAGCCACGGTCCTTCTCGAGGCCGCGCGCGCACGCCAGGGCCAACAGACTGTCTGCCAGCGCCGCCACCGTGGCCGAGACGCGCACGCGGACGTCCTGAAGCGCCTCACCCGCACCGGGCGCGCCTTGGGCCTCCAGGTACAGTTTGAGCTTCGGCTCGGTGCCGGAGGGGCGCAGCATCACCCGGGCGCCGCCCGCCAACTCGAAGGCGAGCAGGTCCGACTTGGGCAGCTCGAGCGCCCGGCTCTCCCCCAAGGACGTGCGCCGCCCCGTCGCGTAGTCCCGCAGGGCAAGCACCGGCCGCTCGGCAATGGCCGCCGGTGGGTCCTGGCGGAAGCCCTCCATCACCCGGGCAATGGTGGTCACGCCGGAGGCCCCGGGTAAGGTGATGCTGCGCTGCAGCGAGGCATACACGCCGTACTTCTGCGAGATTTCATCGAGGACGTCGGCCACCGTCTGCCCGCGCGCGCGCGCCCACCCCGCCAGGTCCGCCATGGCCACAGCGGCTCCCATCCCGTCCTTGTCGTGGACGGCCGGCCCCACCGCGTAGCCAAGCGCTTCCTCGTACGCGAAGACGAGGTGCGCACCGGACGCCTCGCGTGCAAGCGCCGCGTTGGAAATCCACTTGAAGCCGGTCAGCGTCTCGGCGTACTCGGCGCCCAGGTGCTGGGCGATGTGCCCCAGCTGCGGCGAGGACACCACCGTCGCCAGCACCAACGGCCTCGGCTTCCGCGGCCCTTGCGTCAACAGGTAGTGGCCGAGGAGGACGCCGACCTCGTTCCCACTGAGTTGCCGCAAGTCGCCCCGGCGCGTGCGGACGGCCACCGCCAGCCGGTCGGCATCCGGGTCATTGGCGAGCAACAGGTCCGCCCCCACCATGTCTGCCAGGCGCCGGGCCCGGTCCAGGGCCCCGGGTTCCTCCGGATTGGGAAAGTCCACCGTCGGAAAGTCCGGGTCGGGCTCTTGCTGCTCTTCGACGACGTGCACGCTTTCGAAGCCGGCGCGCTGCAGGGCCTCCACGGCGAGGCTACCGCCCACCCCGTGCATGGCCGTGTAACAGACGACGACGTCTCTGCCCCGTCCCGGGTGTCGACACTCGGCGAGGATGGCGTCGAGGTAGCGCTGGCGCACATCCGGCCCCACCTCGCGCAGCAGCCCCTGCGCGCGCGCCTCGTCCGCGGCGAGAACGGGCACGGCAGTCGCCGGGCCCGCCCGTGCCATCTCCGCGGCGATGAGGGCCTCGTCCGCGGGTAGCACCTGGGCGCCGTTGGGCCCGTACACCTTGTAGCCGTTGTAGCCCTTCGGGTTGTGGCTGGCCGTTACCACCACGCCGGCGGCTGCCCTGAGGGCCTCCACGGCGAAGGCGGCGAGCGGCGTGGGCGTCCCAGCCGGAAACACCCATGCCGGAATGCCGGCCGCGGCCAGCACCCCGGCCGTCTCCGCGGCAAACGCGACGCTGTGGTGGCGGCCGTCGCGCGCCACCACCACGCCGCGCCGGGCCGCCTCCGGGACGCTGCGCAGAAGCCAGCGCACCAGGCCAGCGGTGGCCCGGCGGACCACGGCCCGGTTCATCCGCCCGGGCCCCGCCCCCATCAGCGCCCGCAGGCCCGCCGTGCCAAAGGCCACCGGTCGGGCGAAGCGCTCGTGCACTTCGGACAGCTGCTCGGCGCGCACCAGGCCCTGCAACTCCGCACGCGTCGACGGGTCCGGGTCGCCGGCCAGCCAGCCGTCAATGGCCTCACGCAACTCGGGTTGAGTCATGGTGGGCTTCGGGGCGCATCCGGCCTGCCGGCCACAGGCTCACGGGACACGGGGGGGAGCAGTTTCGGGGTGGACTGTGCCGCGAAGCGCGGGTGGCTGCCCACAGCTTTCGTCTCGGCGTCCGGAGAACTTTCAGGTGCGCCCTCAACTGTCCGTTTGTGAACGCCCCGGGGCCCCGGGCCCTCCTCACTATTCGGTAACCAGGGACACCGAGGCTGAGGTGCCAAGGCGGCTGGCGCCGGCGGCCACCATGGCCAGCGCCTGCGCGCGCGTGCGGATGCCCCCCGAGGCCTTCACGCCGAGGGCGTCGCCGACGACGGCCCGGAGGAGGGCGACGTCTTCCAGGCGCGCGCCGGGGTGGCCCACGCCGGTGGACGTCTTCACCGCGGCGCACCCGGCGACAAGGGCGAGTCCGGCGCCCAGCGCCACCGCCGGACGGGCGAGGAGGCCCGTCTCCAAAATGAGTTTCACCGGCCACGGCCCGGCCGCCTCCACTACCGCGCGCAGGTCCGCCAGGGCCGCGTCCACGTCGCCTTCCCGCAGCGCCCCCAAGGCGGCCACCGCGTCGAATTCCCGGGCCCCGTCGGCCAGCGCCAGCCGCACCTCCAAGGCCTTCACCTCGGGCCGGTGGGCCCCGTGCGGAAAGCCCACCACACAGATGGGCACCACCGGGGCGCCCCCGAGGGCGTCCACAACGGTACGGACGTGGGCCGGGTGCACGCAGCAACCGGCAAAACCATGGGCCGCCGCCTCGGCGGCGAGCTGCCGCATCTCCGCGCCCAGCGCATCCGGCCGCAGCAGCGTGTGGTCGAGGTAGGGCGCGAGCGCCGCGGCTGAGGTCAGCGCCGACGCCGCCGCCGGGCCCGAGGGCAGCTGGGGCACCCCGCCCCCTGGACGCTGCAGGCCGAAGGCCGCGGGCCGCAGCGCGGGCGGAAAGTCTGCCGAGCCGGGCCAGGCCGCCACGGCCGCCGCCCAGGCGCGCAGCGCAGCCCAGTCGAGAGACGCACTCACAGGCTGGTGGTGAGAACGAGCGGAATCTCCACGTCCACGTCGCCGCCACTGAAGGCCGCGAACACCATGCGGCGGGCCCGGGCCTTGAGGCAGCTGCCGAGGTCGGTCCCTTCGAGGTCCCGGCGGTCCAGCTGCACCTGCTTCACCGTGCCGGAGCTGCCTACGGTGGCCAGCAGGCTGACCTTGCCCCCACGAAAGCCGGGGTTTTTCCGCAGCTGCGCCTCGATGCAGGACTGAAACGCGCTCTGCGTTTGGCCAACGACGCGCGCCACCTCCTGGTTGCTGGGGCCGCCGCCCCCCCGCGCCGCCGTCGAGGTGTCGGCGCGTCGCACCCGAGGGCCGACATCGGGCTTCTGCGCGTCCCCGTAGAGGGCCCGCAGCTCAGCCGTCTTCGGCCCGTCCGGGGCGGGCTTGGCCGGCGCCGCCTTCGCCTCCGGGGCCGGGGCCGGCGCCGGATGCTTGGGGGGCGCGGCGGGGGCCGGCGCGGGCGTCGTTGGCTTGCCGAGCAGCATCTCCCGCAGCTGCTGCACCCGCGGCACCGGCACCGGTGGGGCGGGCGTGGGGGCAGCGGCCGGGTCGGTCGGCTCAGCGTGCGCCTGCACCACCACGGGCTCCTTGCGCAGGGAAACCAGAAGTCCGAGGCCCCCCACCGGCAGCACCAGCGCTGCCGACAGCGCGATGGCCAGCTTCCAGGGGCTGCGGCGCTGCAGCCCCGAGGAGACGACGTCCGACTCCGGCCGCGGCGTCCGTCCCCGGGGCCGGGCGCGGGCCAAGTCCAGCTCCAACTCCTCCTCCGCCGGGGCAGCCGGGGCGGCGCCCGTCCGCCGGGGTGTTTTGGCAATCTCCGCCGGCGTGGAGGAGCGCGCCGGCGTGCGGGGCCCGGCGGCGGAAATCGCCTCCGCGGGCGTCAGGGGGCCGTGGGCCGGGGTGGCCGGGAAGCCGGCCTCCTCCAGCACGGGAAACAGTTCCGGCACTTCGAGGGCCCGTCGCCAGCCATCGAAGCCATCCCGCCAGACGAAGGTGCGCCCGTGCACCTCGCCGGTGCGGATTTTGTCCACCAGGGTCCGGGCGTCCAGGGGGCCCACCTGCCTGGTCTGCACGAGGATGAACCAGTCCGGGTCGGAGGGCACCGGTTCCGGCTCGGCGTCCTCCCAGGAGGCCCGGCCCGCGGAGACACGGACGCGGGCCCCACACTCCGGACACGTCACCGCCTCGGGTCGGTCCCCCCCCTTGGGCAGGGAGAGGGCGCGTCCACAGCTGTTGCAGGGGATGCTCAAGCGCCTGTCCCCATGGTAACCCGTGTCGGTTGACTTCGGGGGGAAGCGCCACTAAGGACGCCGCCCTTTAGAACAGGTGGGGGCAATGCCCGCGATGGACCTCGGCAACAAGCACGTTTGTTTCAAGTGTGGCACCAAGTTCTACGACCTCAAGAAGCCCGAGGCGTTGTGCCCGAAGTGTGGCGCGGACCAGAAACAGAGCCCGGCCAACCGCCCGGCGCCCGAGCCCCGCAAGGGCCGACTGGCGGCCGTCCCCAAAGTCATCGAGCCGGTGGTGCCCGCAGAACCTGAGGGCGTCGTCGAGGAGGAGGAGCTCGAGACCTTCGAGGACGAGGCCGAGGTCGAAGAAGACGAAGCCTGAGTCCTCGGCTACCCCCGGGTAGCGAGCCAGTCCGCCACCGCCTGTCCCGTCCCGAAGGGCCACGGGCGAAGGCGTTCGGGGAGAACCTTCCGCAGCTCGGCGATTTCCTCGCCCAGCTGGATGGTGCCACTGGCCCGCACGTGGAAGGCGATGATGACTTCGTTGCGCTCGCTGAAACCGTAGACGCCGAGCAGCCGAACCACCTCGCCGGCCAGGCCCACTTCCTCCTTCAACTCCCGGAGGGCGCCTTCGGCCGGCGTCTCGCCGCGCTCGAGAAACCCGCTGACGAGGCCGAACCATTTCTCCGGCCAGCCGTGGTTGCGCACCAGCAGCACGTGCCCCTCGTGCTCCACCAGCGCCGCCACCACCGGCAGCGGGTTGTCGTAGAAGACGAAGCCGCAGTCCGCGTCCGGGCAGCTGCTGCGCGCACGGCCGCCCTGCTCGCGTGACTCGAGCGCTCGGGCGCACCGGGGGCAGTACCTCATGGCTTGCCTCCAAAGCTGAAGTCGATGGGCGCGCCTGCCTGCCCCACCTGCACCCGCTGGGAGGCCTCGCCCAGCCTCGGGTGCCAGACGTGGACTAAGGCCTCGCCTGGGGCCAGGCCGGTCAGCCGGAAGTGTCCGTCCGGCCCGGTGGTGGTGAAGTGGGAATGCGCGAAGGTGCGGACGACGGCGTGCATCCACGGGTGCACGTCGCAGCGGATGTCCAGCACTTGGGGCTCCTGGGGCAGCGGACGCTGGAGCTGCATGTGCTCGAGCGGCATCGCCACGTTGAAGGCCGTCTGCCCCTGCATGAAGCCGTGCACGGTGTGGGTGAGGGGGTCCGAGTTACGAATGTGCAAACTGCCACCCGCCCGGGCCGCCAGGACGGGAGGCCAGTACAGGCACCCCCGCTGGTCGAGCACCACGGTGGGCCCGGCGGGGGCCGCCGGGGAAGCCTCGGCGGGCGCGTCCACCCACACCACCACATCCGCCACCCCGCCCGCCCCATCCACCCGGAAAGCATTCTCGGTCACCGAGGCGCCGCAGACACTTTGGACCGAGGCGTTGGTGGCGAGCGCCAGCAGCACCGGCCGCGGCCCGCGCCACAAGACGCGGCCGTCGAGGCTTGCTGCCTCCGCGGCGGCGGCCGTGGGCGCCGAGCGGCGCTCGAGAGGTCGCTCGGCCGCTTGCGCCGCGCGGGAACCGGCGTCGGAGGCGGTGGGTGTCGGCTGGGAACAGCCGAGCGAGGCGCCAAGAAGCGCCGGAAGGGCAAGTCGGTGGAAGGTGGGCACGGGCCCAAACTTGCCATGACGACGTGGGCGTTGGCGCGCAGAGGGGTTGCTGTTAGAAGGCCCCCCGTGCAGGACAAACTGATGGCCCTGGCAGAGCTCCAGAAGCTGGACCTGGAATCCGCCGCACTCCGCAAGGCCGCGGAGGTGTACCCAAGACAGATGGCAGAGCTCGAGCGCGAGTTCGGCGCGGCACGCGGAGCGGTGGAAGCCGAGCGGGCCCGACTCCTCGACGTCGAGCGACAGCGCCGCACTCTGGAGCAGAACATCGCCGACGAGAAGGAGAAGGTGAAGAAGTGGGAGGGTCGGCTGGCGGAGCAGCGCTCGACCCGCGAGTACGCCGCGCTGGCGCGCGAAATCGACATTGCCAAGAAGGCCAACCTCACCATGGCCGAGGAGCTGGTCGAGCTGGGCAAGGGGATGGCCACCCTGCGCGAAACCGTCAAGCAGAAGGAGCAGGAGCACCTGGCCCGCGTCGAACAGGTGGCCGGTCGACTCGCCGAGCTGCGCCGCGAGTCGGAGAATTTCGCCGCCCAGGTGAAGGGCCTCGACGGCCGCCGCGCGGCCGCGGCCGCCCAAGTCCACCCGCCGCTGCTGCAGCGCTACGAGACGGTGCGCCGGCGGAGGATGCCGGCGCTGGTGACGGTGGTGGCCGGCACCTGCCAGGGCTGCAACATGAACGTCCCCCCCCAGCTGTACAACACCCTCAAGACGACGCTGGGGACGGACGTCTGCCCGTCCTGCCACCGGATTATTTGCGCGCCCGAGGCCATTGAGCCGGTCGCGCCCGCCCGGGCCCCTGCCGCCAAGGGATGAGCGCAGCGGAGACTTCCCCGGCGCAGCTGCTGCGGGCCATCGCCCGCCTGGAAGCCCTGGAACGCACCCTGCTGGCCCTCCCCGGCCTGGACGCCACGCACGCCCGCGGCCTGTTGCTTTCGGCCGCCAACACGCTGGAGGCCGCCGACGTCCGGCCCCCGGGTGACGGCGCGCAGCGCACGCGTGACGCCCCTTCCGCGGCCTCCTCGCACCACCCGCCTCGGCACCTGCGCGTCTTCTCGGACGGGGCGAGCCGCGGCAACCCGGGCCCGGCCGGCGCCGGGGCGGTGCTGGCGCTGCCTTCGGGCGAGGTGGTGGAACGTCTGGGGCTGTACCTGGGCCGGCAAACCAACAACCACGCCGAGTACATGGGCGCCATTGTCGGGCTTCGACGCGCCCAGGCGTTGGGGGCGGAGGAAGTCGACTTGGTGGCCGACAGCCAGCTCCTCATCCGTCAGCTGGGCGGGCGCTACCAGGTGAAGAGTGCCACCCTGCGGCCACTGTACGAGGAGGCCCGGACGCTTCTGGCCTCCTTCCGCCGACACCGGCTGACGCACCTGCCGCGGGAGGAGAACCGCGAGGCCGACGCGATGAGCAACCGGGCCATTGACGAGCGCCTGGACGGCCAGCCGGTGTAGCCCCCCCCGGGGGTTGGGCCCCTCGCTGGCGCGCCGGGCCCGCCTCCTGCTAGAGCCTGCACTTGCCGGAGTGGCCCGGGTGAACGCTGGCTTCAGGCTGGTACAGCCTGGGGCGGGAGGAAAGTCCGAGCTCCACAGGGCAGGGTGCTGGTTAACGACCAGTCGGCGCGAGTCGCAGGAAAGTGCCACAGAAAAGAAACCGCCCCGGTTCGCCGGGGTAAGGGTGAAACGGTGCGGTAAGAGCGCACCGCGTCCAGGGTGACTTGGACGGCACGGCAAACCCCACCTGGAGCAAGAGCCAATAGGGAGGCTGTCCGCCCCGCGAGGGACGGACCGGGGTTGCCCGCCCCGATGCCTCCGGGTCGCTCGCTGAGGAGGCCCCCGGGCAACCGGGGCCCTAGAGGAATGTTCGCCGCGCGGCAGGACGCTCTGCCGCGAACAGAACTCGGCTTACAGGGCCACTCCGGCGCTGTTTTTTTAGGGCTGGGCCAGCACCCTTGCCAGCAGCACGCGGTTGTTGTCCGTGCGCACGCCTTCGGGGGCGGCCCGCACCGGAAGCCGCCCATCGGTGCGCGGTAGCCAGAAGCCCACCCAGAGGTCCACCGCCCGCTGGGTGCTGCCGGCCGGAAGGCCAATGGCGAAGGTGTCCTCGATGGTTTCCCCGACGCGCCAGCTGCTGGTGGGGCGCTTGCCGCCTCCCGGGACGTGGTCGTAGTTGGTGCGCGCCCCCTTTCCTTCTGGGTCCTCGGCGTGGACGAAGACTTGCCAGTCCTCGGGCAGCGGCTGCAACACCCGGAAGTACAGCTTCACCTCGGTCACGTCCCCGGGGGTCAGCACCGGCGGGTTGAAGGAGGCGGCCAGCAGCTCCACCTTCCCGTCGAAGTTGGCGCCATTGCGCACGCCCGCCGCGCGGCTGCCGGGACGCGCCGCCGGCGCCGAGGCGCCGGGGGACTGCTTGTCGCCCCCGGGCGCTTCGACGATGCAGCCAAGAGGGAGGAGGGCGAGGAGGAGACGGAGGTGTCGCATGAGGGTGGGTGCCCTTCCACCAATAGGCGCTCGACGCTGCAACCGCCAGCGTCTTGTTGTATTCGAGGCGCCCCCATGCCGGCCGCCTCTTTCCCCCTGCTTGCCCTCTCGACGCCGCTGGGCCTGGACGCCACTACCCTCACCGCCCTGGGCGTGCTGTTGGGCGGGGCCGCGCTCGGTTGGCGCCTGTGGCACCAGTCGAGCCGCCCCCGTCCCCCGCCGGCCCCGAAAGAAGCCCCGCCGGTGCTGCGGCCGCCGGCCGCCCCGGAGGCCCTGCAGCACCGCGCCGAGGCGCACGCGGCCCGCGAGCGCGCGGCGGCCCTGGCCGCGGAACGGAACGAGCGGGCCGCCCTGGCCGAGCGTTCAAGTGACGCCGCCAGCCGGGGAGCGCTGGAGGCGGAGACCCGCCGCCTCAAGGAAGCTGAGGAGGAGGCCAAGCGCGCGGCCTACCGTGCGGAGAAAGCCGTGGTGCAGGAGGCGCGCGCGGCGCGGGCCGCCGCGGACGTGGAGGCCGCCCGGCTGAAAGAGCTGGCCGAGGCGCAGGCGCGCGAGCGGGCCGCCCGGGCCGCCCAGGCCGAGGCGGAGGCCGCCCAGGCGCGCCGTCGGGCCGAAGCCGGACAGACGCTGGCCGCCGGCCTGGAAAAGACGCGCTCCCTGGGCTTCGTGGCGCGCCTCAACGGCGTCCTCGGGGGCCACCGGAAAGTCGACGCGGCGGTGCTGGCCGAGCTTGAGGAGGCCCTCTTCACCGCGGACATCGGCGTGCGCACCGCGGCCCGGCTAGTGGAGACGGCGCGGGAGCAGGCCCGGGGCAGCGAGCTGGCCGATGCCTCCCGGGTGAAGGCGCTCATCGAGGCGGAGGTGGCCCGCATGGTGGAGCTGCCGACGCCACAGTCTCTTCAAGGCGGAGGGCCGCCGCACGTGGTGATGGTGGTGGGCGTCAACGGCGCCGGGAAGACCACCACCATCGGCAAGCTGGCGGCCCGGCTTTCGCGGGCCGGGAAGCAGGTGGTGCTGGCCGCCGGTGACACCTTCCGGGCTGGCGCGACGGAGCAACTCGACATCTGGGCAGGCCGGGCCGGGGCCCAGCTGGTGAAGGGCGCCGAGGACTCAGACCCCGGCGCCGTCGTCTACCAGGCGGTGCAGCAGGCGGTGGCCTCGCACGCCGACGTCGTGCTCGCCGACACCGCGGGACGACTGCACACCAAGGCGCCGCTCATGGAGGAGCTGCAGAAAATCAAGCGCGTGCTGGGCAAGGCCCTCCCCGGGGCTCCCCACGAGGTGCTCCTCGTCCTGGACGCCACGGTGGGCCAGAACGCCATTGCCCAGGCGCAGCGCTTTCACGAGGCGGTGGGCGTCACCTCCATCGTCCTCACCAAGCTCGACGGCACGGCCAAGGGAGGCGTCATCATCGGCATCGCCGACGAATTGAAGCTGCCCGTCTCCTGGGTGGGCGTCGGCGAGAAGGTGGAGGACTTGCGCCCCTTCTCGCCGTCCGAATTCGTCCAGGCGCTCTTCGCGCCCTGACCTGCTGCCGGCGCCCGGCGCGCAGGTGCTATCGCATCCTTGGAGACAATCCCCGCCCCGGTGTTGTTGGGGGCCCCTCTTCGCCCTGTCGAAACACTCGGCCTCCAATGAACAGGCGCTCCCGTGTGTCCCTAAGACCGCCGCCCCGGCACCCATCAGCCACGTAGCCCGTACCCTCTGTCGCTTTCCCGGGGTCGTGCTAGGACCGGGCTACGACCTTCGGAGGAGGTGCGCCATGAGCCGCAAGACAGAATGCCAAGACGACTTCCCCGGGTTTCGAGCACTCGCGTAAACGGAGGCGAGGGGTATCCCTCCGAGACGCAGGTCCGACGCGGGGACCGGGTCGTCCACGGGAACAAGGAGCTGCTCGAGAAGCTCGGACGGAACGACCCCTGCCCGTGCGGCACGGGTAAGCGGTTTCAAGCGTTGCTGCCTGCAAGCCGGAAGGTACGAGGGCAGCGAGCGGAACTCCTACGTCCGGGGCCGTTGAGTTGACGCCGCTACCGTTCTATCTGCCGCATCAGCTTCTCCACCTCGGCCTCGGACGGCATGCCCGGAACCTCCGCCGCCCCGAGGTCCTCGTCGCCGTGTGCCTCGGACCACCAGCGCCGCTGCAGCGCCCGCAGCGTCTCGGCCTGGCCCGGGTGCCGCTGTGACAGCAGGGCGGTGAGGCTGTTCGCATCCGCCCAACCCCAGCGGTGGGTGTCGACGTAGGCGCGCAAGTCCCGGACGAAGACGCTGTCGCCCAGCAACGCGCGCTGCCGGACATGCAGCCCGGGCGCCTTGCCGTACACCAGCGCGGCGTACGTCGTCTCGTCGGGGAAGGCCGACGTCGCCCGGTCCGCGGCGGCGTCCTGCCCCCCCAGCATCCGCCACATGCGGTACGCCCCGCTCACCTGCTGGGCATCCACCGCCCGGGCGGCCTCGGCGCCGTGCGTCCACTCGACGGCCAGCAGCGCCACCGCCTGCGCCAGGGCCTCGTCCGCCACCGGTGCGGCGATGGGGTCCGAGCCGACGAGGCCCGGAAACCACTGGTGTGCCAACTCATGGGCGAGGGCGAAGTCCAACAGCGCGCCCAGGGTTTCCGTGGCGCCGGCGGGCACGTCGGCCTCAGAGAGGCCGAGGGTGCGCCCGGGATGTTCGGTGAGTTGCACCAGCGGGGTGGACAGCGTCACCAGGCCTGGAAACTCCATCCCGCCGGCACCGCCGGTGAGGGGCGCCGCCACCAGGCGCAGCGTCCGGTAGGGGGTGGGCCCCAGCCGGCGCTCCATCGCGGAGAGCAACTCCGCCGCCTCATCCAGCAGCCGCTCGGCGGGACGGGCGAGGTCGCCCGGGAAGAGGCTTTCCACCGTGACGTCCGCCAGCTGGCGCCGTGCGCTTCGGTAGCCGCGCGTCACCAGCAGCGCCACGTCGCGGGTTGCGGCGATGCCGAAGCGAAAGCGGGTTCCCCCTTGGGCCGTCGCCGTCTCGCCGAGCGCCGCTCCGGCCGACACCGCAGCCCAGCCGCGCGGGACGGTGACGGAGAGCAGGACATTGGCCGCGTCGTACAGGGCCAGGTCGCCAATTCCGGTGGGCCCGGCGCCCCGGCTCCCGTCGGGCAAGGTGACGGGGGGCCTCGGCAGAATGCCCACCAGGCTCAGCGCCTCCGGGTAGGCCGCGAAGGCCCCGTGGTCCGCCCGGCCGCCGACGCTGCTCGGCGCGAGCGCCGAGAGAGGCGAGCTGCCCGTCTCGCCGCGCGGGACCCGGGCCAGCAGCTGCAGCTCCACCCGCACGCGCTCGCCGGCTGGAAGGGCCCTCGGGAACTCCACCCGCACCAGGTCATCGGCCACGGGCACCAGCGTGGCCGGCTCCCCATTCACCAGCGGCTGGTGCAGCCGCACGACGGCGCTGCCGAAGGCGTTCGGCGTGAGGCGCAGCTCCAGGGAGCGACTCGCCGCCTTGGGCGTCCAGGCAAGCGACACCCGGCCCGCCACGCTGCGCTCGGCCGGCTCCACGACGAGGTCCGCCTCGAGAAAGGGCAGCGCCTGCAAGGGGCCGAGCACCGCCTCGGCACGGCCGCGCTCGCCCTCGCGCAGCGACGTGAGGCACGCCTGGACCTCCGGCGAGGCCACTTCCGCCGCCCCCGCCGGCGGCTGCAGGGCAAGCCAGAGCGCGAGGAGGGGCATGGTGGAGCGCATGCTGATTCGACGCCCATGCTAGCAGCGCGCCCGAGGCAGGTACCCCTGCGGTGCGCCCCCCTTTGTGGCGCTTCTGTCCCGGCCTGCAGTAGGCACGTGTGGGCTGAACCCAACACGGCCTCGGGGAGTCGTCCAAAATGTTTCTTGGACATGTCGGCGTGGGACTCGCGCTCAAGCGCGCGGCGCCTGCCTGTAGCGCAGGCGTCCTGGTGGCGGGCGCGCTGCTGCTGGACTGGCTTCTCGGCCTCTTCGTCCTGGCAGGCCTCGAGGAGGTCCACGTCCCCTCCGACTTCGCGCGGGCACACTTCCTCACCTTCACCTTCCCGTGGTCCCACGGGCTGCTGGCGACCCTCGGTTGGTCGGCCCTGGCCGCGGCCTTGGCCGCGGCGCTTTTGCGCGGTCGGGCCCGGGCTGCCGGCGCGCTGGTGGTGGCCGCGGCGGTGACCTCGCACTTCCTCTGCGATGCCGTCGAGCACGTGCCGGAGCTCCCGCTGCTGGGCCCCTCCTCGGCCCGGGTGGGCTTGGGCCTGTGGCGCTGGATGCCACTGGCCCTGGCACTGGAGGTCGCCCTGGCTGCCCTCGGCCTGTGGCTGTACCGCCGCGCGACACCCGGCGGCTTCCCCTGGGGGATGGCCTTTCTGCTTCTGGGCGTGGCGGCGGTGGCCCTTCCCGGCCAGCTGCTGGGCGCCGAGGCCCCGCCGACGCACTTGCTGGCGGCCACCTGGCTGTTGCAGGCGCCCCTCCTCGGGCTTCTCGCAGCGTGGCTGGACGCACGGCGACGGACGCATGTGCCGCCGCCCGGCTGAGGTGGGCTAGCCTGGCCCCCGCGCGTGCGTCCCTGGGTGCTGCTGCTGCTGTGGGCCTGCGGCTGTGCCGCGCCGCCGGCGCCTCCCCCCGAGCCGCCGGCGCGCCCAGCCCCGCCGCCCAGTCCCCTCGCCGGCTGCCCGGCTGACCTCTCCGGGGTTTGGCGTCACAGCGAGGACGACAGCTTCCGCTACCTGGCGCGGGATGACGGCGGCGTCCTCCTCCTCGAGGTGCACCACGTGGCGGCCGACGGGGGCACGGAGGCCTCGCAGTTGGTGCTGGTGCGTTCCCCGGGCAGCTTCGTCGGGGCGGTGGGGGTCGCCCGCTTCAACGGCGACGCCGGGTGCGCCGCGCTCTTCCCCGCCGAAGTCGTCAGCTGCGCCGATGCCGGGCTTGTCGTGTACACCGTCCAGCGCTTGAGGGTGGACGGGGCCTGCCGGCCCGTCGAGCCCGGTGTCCACCGGCTGCACCGCCTGGTCCGCGTGCCCCCAGACGCAGGCTAGGGGGGGTGCCGCTGCCAGCGTCGGCCCCTCTCCGCCCCTTAGGGCCCGGCGGGGGGCGGGAAGTCCTGGGCGGGCTTTACGCTTCGGCTGCCAGGGCGACGCGGACTTCGCGCCGGACGGGCATCCGGCCCTGGAAGAGGCTCATCAGCCCGACGTAGAGGAAGCCCACCTGGAAGAGCACCAGGAAGGGAACCGACGTCCAGATGCCCGCGTCCACGGCAAACCAAAGCGCTCCGGTGAAGTACAGGCCGAAGCACAGCTCCACCACTGGCATCAGCGTCTTCTTGCCGCGGTAGCCGCGCTTCACCGGGCCGAGGACGTCCTTGCCTTCGCTCCCCGTCTTGGGGGTGCGGGTGAAGCCGCTCTCCTGGCTGAGGAGCGCCTCGACCACGGCCTTGGCGTTGTTGATGGCGAGCCCGATGCCGAGCGACATGAGAAAGGGCAGGTAGCGGACGCGCTCCCACCAGTTGAGTCCCTGCTCCCGTTGCGCGGCGACGTAGAAGAAGCACACCGAGGCGGTGGCAGTGATGCAGAAGGGCAGGTCCAGGAACAGCGTCGAGTAGAGCCCATGGTTGAAGCGGACCACCATCGACAGCGGCATCAGGACCGAGAGCAGCACCATCAACAGGTAGGCCAGGTTGTTGGTGAGATGAAAGAACGCCTCCTGCTTCAGGGCGAAGGGCAGGTTGCTCCGCAGGATGGTGGGGAGCAGCTTGCGCGCCGTCTGGATGGAGCCCTTGGCCCAGCGGTGCTGCTGGCTCTTGAAGGCGTTCATGTCCACCGGCACTTCGGCTGGCGAGACCACCTCCGGCAGAAACACGAATTGCCACCCGCGCAGCTGGGCGCGGTAGCTCAGGTCCAGGTCCTCGGTGAGGGTGTCATGCTGCCAGCCGCCGGCGTCGGTGATGCAGGTGCGCCGCCAGATGCCCGCCGTCCCGTTGAAGTTGAAGAAGCAGCCGGAACGGTTGCGCGCGGTGTGCTCGATGATGAAGTGGCCATCGAGAAAAATGCTCTGGGCCTGGGTTAGGATGGAGAAGTCGCGGTTGAGGTGTCCCCAGCGCACCTGCACCATGCCCACCTTCGTGTCGGCAAAGAAGGGCACGGTGCGCTCGAGGAAATCCGGGGTCGGGACGAAGTCGGCGTCGAAGACGGCGACGAATTCGCCGGTGGCCAGCGTCAGGCCATGGGCCAGCGCTCCCGCCTTGAAGCCCAGGCGGTTGGTGCGGCGGACGTAAGAGATGTCCGTGCCGTGGGTCCGGGCGCGCTCCACCGCCGCGCGGGCGATGCCGGTGGTTTCGTCCGTCGAGTCGTCCAACACCTGGACCTCGAGGAGGTCGCGTGGGTACTCGATGCGACACACCGCCTCAATCAGCCGCTCCACGACGTACATCTCGTTGAAGACGGGCAGCTGGATGGTGACCCGGGGCAGCCGGGTCAGGCGCCCGTTGGGCGTCGGAAGATTGAATTTGTGGCGGTAATACAGAAACGCCATCCGGTAGCGATGTGACCCGTACACGGCCAAAACGCACAGGACGGCGAAGTAGACGCCGAGAAAAACGAATTCGACCGTGGTCATCTTTGGCGCAGGCCCCTCCCGCGAGAACCCGTCCCGCGGTTCGCTTCACGACCGCCGAGGGACGAAATACCCCTCAGGCCCCAGCCCCAGGGCCCAACGGCTGGCGTCTCCGATGTCTGCCGCTCCCCTTCCCTGGACGCGGCGGCGCGGGACAATAGGGATGGGCCCTTCCCCTGTCAAACGATTCTAGCGATTCCGGTGGCTTAGCAGAGTTGGCCCTGCAAGCTTGTCCGTTTGCGTCACACTCCAGCGTCGCGGCGCGGTGCCCGACTTACTGGGCGCGTCCCGCCGCCTGCGGGCTCGCAGGCCCGGCGGGGGGCTCGCCCTGGGCGGCGGGCGGGTTGGCGGTGACACCAGGGCTGGCGGAGGCCGTCGGCCGTCCTGGGGACTCCCCCGACACATCGTGCAGGTAGTTGAGGGCCAGGCGCAGCTGCTCGTCGTTGAGGCTGGCCGTGAGGGGCCAGTCATGCGCCTGCAGCACCCGGGGAACCCGGGCGTCCACGGCACCCGGGTTGCGCAGGTGGTGACGCAGGTCCTTCTCGCGAGGCATGTGCGTGCTGGCGCCGTCGCGGCTATCGGGGACGACGACGTCGGGCTGGATGCCGGACTCCTGGATGCTGCGGCCCTTGGGCGTGAAGTAGCGCGCGATGGTGAGCTTCAGGCCGCTTCCGTCCTCCAACTCGATGACCGTCTGGACCGAGCCCTTGCCAAAGGTGGGCGAGCCGACGATGAGGGCGCGGGCGTGGTCCTGCAGCGCGCCGGCCACAATCTCCGCCGCCGAGGCGCAGCCGCCATTGACGAGGACCACCAGAGGGTAGGGCTTCTCGGTGTCCCGGTCGTGGCTCTTCTCCTCGGTGACGTTGTGCGGCCCTCGCCCGCGGGTGGTGACGATGGTGAGCTTGCCCGGAAGAAAGCGGTCGCTCACCGCCACCGCCTGGTCGAGCAAGCCACCCGGGTTGTTGCGCAGGTCGAGCACCAGCCCCCGCAACTCGTGCCCGCCGTTGAGCGTCCGCAGCCGGTCGAGTTCCCGCTTCAGGTAGATGTCGGTGCGCTCCTGGAAGTTCTTCAACCGGACGTAGCCGATGGTCCCGTAGAGCGACCCCTCCGCCGAGACAATCCGCACGTGGTCCCTCAGGATGGTGATGTCCTGGGGCTGGGCGAAGCCAGCGCGCATCAGCGTCAGCGTCACCCGCTTGCCGGCCGGCCCGCGCATCTTCGCGGCCGCGCGGGCCACGTCCATCAGGCGGGTGCTCTCGCCGTCGATGGCGAGAATCTCGTCGCCGGCGTGCACGCCGGCACGCGCCGCGGGCGTGTCGTCCATCGGGGCGACCACCACCAGCACCTCGCCCTTCTTGGCGATGTCGAGCCCCAGCCCGCCGAACTCGCCGGAGGTGTCAATCTTCATCTCCTTGAAGACGTCGGGCGGCATGAAGACGGTGTGCGGGTCCAGCGTGTCGAGCATCCCCTTGATGGCGCCGTACATGAGCTGCTTGTCGTCCACTTTCTCCACGTAATTGTTCTGCACGTAGCTGAGGACGCGGGCGAAGAGCTCGAGCTGCTTGTACGTCGTCTCGGTCTGAGCAGGCGCGGGGGGCGTCGCCGGGGCGGCCACCGCGTGCGCGGCGGCGAGCACCAGGACGGCAGCGGCACGGCGGAGGGAGAACACCTCGGCAAGCTTAGTCGACCGCCGCCGCGCGGGGCGAACCCCCCGGGGGCCGACGGGCCGCCCCGGGGGAGCGCCCCGGACACCATCCTTTAAAATATTACGTATACGTACTATACGTTAACGGATGAAAGCCGCCGTCCGCCGACTCGCCCTCATCCCGGGCATCCACCGGGCCACCCACCGCATCGGCCTCTGGCTGGAAGCGGCCCAGCCCCGCCTCGACGTCAGCCAGGGCGAGGCGCACCTGCTCGCACACCTGGCCGAGGCGGGCACCTGCTCCGTCGCGCAGCTGCACCGGGCGTTCGCCCACAAGCGGTCGTCCCTCACCACCTACCTCGACCGGCTGGAACGCCGCGCCTACGTCCTGCGCACCGCGCACCCGGAGGACCGCCGCTCCTTCCTCGTGGCGCTGACCCCTGCAGGCAGTGCTGCCGCGGGCCGGGTCCACCGGCGGCTGGCCGCGCTGGAGTTGGCGACCCTGCGGCAGCTCAGCGACCGGGATGTCCTCGCCGTGCGCGCCGCGCTCCAGGCCCTGCAGGACGCGACCGAGCCCAAGCGCCGCCCCACCCGAAAGAAGGGAGTTTCCCGGTGACCTCCGGACTTGCCCTCCGCGTCGCTGCGGAAGTCCTCGCCACCGCGCCCGGCCCCGACGTGGCACTCGAGCGGGCCACGCGCGTGGGCGTCCAGACGTGGGAGGCGCCGCCGGAGCGGGTCCTTCCGCTGCTGACGCCGCTCGGAGAAAAGGCCTGGGCCGCGGACTGGGCGCCCGACATCCGCTGGCAGGCTCCAGGCAACGGCGAAGGCACCCTCTTTGTCACGCGCTCGCACGGCGGGAACGAGACCCTGTGGGTGCAGCAAACCGTCGACGCCGTGAACCTCCGCGTCGCCTACACGCACCTGCGCCTGGGCGTGCTCCTGGTGGAACTCAGCATCACCCTTCTGCCCCTGCCGGAGGAACGGACGCGCGGCGAGGTCCGCTACACCTTCACCGCGCTCTCCGAGCGAGGCAACGCACGCATCGCCGAGATGACCGAGCAGCACTTCGCCGATGTCATGAGGGACTGGGAGCGCGCGCTGAACCACTTCCTACGGACGGGCCGGAAACTGGACGCACCCCACCCATGAGGCCTTCCGCCTCGGCGAAGTCCCCCAGGCGGCGCACCATCTCGCGGGGCCGTTCCATCTGCGGCACGTGTCCCACCGCCTCCACCACCTCGATGCGGGCGCTCGCCGGCAGGTGCGCCCGGTAGTAGGCCAGCATCTCCGCCGGCAGCAGCTTCTCGCTGCCACCCCACAACAGCAGCGTCGGGACGTCGACGCGTGCCAGCGTCTCCGGGGACAGGTGGTCTTCCACCGTCGCCTTCGCGCGGATGGCTCGCACCGCCGGGGTGTTGTGCACCTTGCGCATCTGCGGGGCGAAGAGGAGCGCGGTCACCGGCGCACGGTGGAAGAGGCGCCGGGTGAAGGCCAGTCCGTCGCGGGCGGTGTGGACTTCGAGGCGCCCCATCAACTCCGCGAAGCGTTCCGGCGGCAGCCGGGCCCCCGCCGGAGCCAGCAGTCCAAGCGCGCAGACATCCTCGGGATGGTCGACCGCCAGCGTCAGCGCCAGTGCGCCGCCGAGCGAGTTCCCCACCACCAGCGCCGGCTCCTTCACCACCTGCTGGCAGAATCCGTGCAGGACGGCCAGGTGCTCGTCGAGGGCCAGCGGCCCGGACTCCGGAAGCGGGGAAAACCCATTGCCCGGCAGGTCGAGGGCGTAGACGCACGAGAAGCGCGCCGCCAGGCCGAAAAACATTCGCGCAAACCCGTTGGCGTTGCCGCCAAGCCCGTGCAGCAGCAGCACCGGGGCCCCCGTGCCGCGTCCGGCGAGCCGGTAGAAATGGACGGCATGACCGCCGACACGTTGGGTGGACGACTCGACACCCCGCGCGACCAGCGCCCGGCGCACCACGGTGTGCAGCGTCTCCAGCAGGTCCATCGTCGCGCCTTCCTAGCGCACTTCGCCATGCGCTGCCGTCGCGTCCGCGCCCGCGGCCCGGCTGTACGCGGCGGCGCCGAGCCATGGCGCGGGGTCCACCGCAAGGCCCTGCCGGCGAATTTCGAAGTAGAGCAGCGGCCCCTGCAGCGAGCCGGTATCCCCCACCGTACCCAGCACATCGCCTTCGAAGACGTGCGCACCGAGCGGCCGCATCACCTCGGCCAGGTGGGCCACCACCGAGTGGTAGCCGTCGCCCTGGTCGACAATCACGACGTTGCCATAACCGCGCATCCACCCGGTCCAGACGACGGTGCCCGGCGCCACGGCGTGCACCGGCGTGCCACTCGGGGCACGGATGTCGATGCCGCGACGCAACGTCACCGTGTTGAAGCGTGGCTCGAGCACCTTGCCAAAGCCCGCCTCGATGTGGCCGGGAGCCGGAAGCGGAAGGCGTCCGCGCAGGGCGCCGAACCCGCTGGTTTCCGGCCGCGCGTCGAGCTCCGCCACCAGCTGGTCGAGCCGACTCTGGGCTCGGTCCAGTTCAGCGAGAACGCCTCGGCTGGCGCGCGCCTTGGCCTGCAGCAGCAGCAGTGCCTCGGACAGCTCACCCTTTTGCTCGTTGGCCAGCGCGCTTTCCTCCCGGAGTCCGTCCAGGCGCTCGGCGAGCGAGACCTTCAACCCGTCCAGCTCGGCCAGCGAGGCGCGCTGAAATTCCTCCACCGCGCGCATTTCCTCGAGCGCCACCATGTCGCCGTGGAGCAAGGTGGACAGGGCCCGCGTCCGCCAGACCAGCGAGGCGAGGTCGCGCGCCGGAAGCAACACTTCCAGGGCACTTCTCCGGGTGAGGCGGTCCAGCGCCCACAGGCGCGGCTCCATCTGGTGCACCCGCGTCTCGAGGACGGCCCGCGCCAGGGCCTCTTGGACCTCGACGGTGGCCAGGCGTCCGCGGAGGGCACGTACCTGGGCGGCCAGCGCCTCAGCCCGCGACGCCGCCCCCCGCGCCAGACGCTCGTACACGTCGAGCACCGCCAGGGTGCCCCCCTGCTGCGCCTGAAGCAGCGCCAAGGCGGAGCGCTGCGCGGCCAGACGCTGCTCCCCGCGGCTGCGCTCGGCACGGACGTCCTCCGGCCGTGCGCTCCCGAGCGGCAGCAGGGCGAGCAGCAACCACGCCCGCCTCATGCGCGCAGGGCCCGGCTGACAGCGAGGAAGCTGCCCAAAAGCCCCAGCAAGGCCCCGACGCCCAACAGCTCCAGCGTGCTCCGGAGCCCCCACAGCGCGGCGGCCGGGCTGGGGACCCTGAGGAACGCGAAGAGCGTCTCGAGCGGTGGCGCCACCCAGTGCAGCACCGCGGCCAGGCCGACCAGCGCCAGCGCAGCGCCCGCCATCCCCTGCAACAGGCCCTCGATGAGAAATGGCGCCCGGACGAAGCGGTCCGTGGCGCCGACCAGCTTCTGAATTTCGACTTCCTCCCGCCGCGCATAAATCGCCAGCTGCAACGTCGCGCTCACCACCACCACCGTCGCGCACAAGAGGATGGCGAAGGCGAAGAGGCCCCCCCAGCGCAGCGCGCGGGCCAACGCGCCGAGGCGCTCCACCGCCGCCTCGCCCCAGTCCACGGCGGTCACCGGGGCCTGCCTCTGCAGCTCATCGGCAAGCTGGCGCAGCGCAGCTGGGTCCCGCCAGGCCGGGGGCACTTGCAGCTCGAGCGAGGGTGGCAACGGCTCACTCGCCAGGCCCCGGAGGGCATCCGCCGCCGGTCCGAGCTCGCGGGTCAACCGCTCCACCGCGGCCCGGGGCGTCACCAGCTGCACCCCGAAGCCCCGTCCCCGCAGGGCGGCGGACAGCACGTCCACGTCGGCTTGCGGAGCCCCTGGCCGCAGCCACACCGTCACCTGCACCTCGGTCCCGAGGCTCCTCAGCAAGTGCTCGACCGCCAGCGAGCCGGCGCGGCCGAGACCCAAGGTGAAGAGGGCGATGCCCAGGGTGAGCACCGCCACCACATGTGGAAAGGGCTGGTGGCGAATGCCCTGCAGCGCCGAGCGCCAGAAGACTTCCGCCTTCGCAACTCCACCCATCTGGCCTTGGCTTCTCCCCTCGCCTGCTAGCCGGTGCGACGAACGGCCTCGGACTGAGCGGTGTCGGAGACCACCCGCCCGCGCTCCAGGCGAATGACGCGCTTCTGGTAGCGCTCGAGCAGCGTCGCGTCGTGGGTGGCGACAACCACCGTCGTCCCACGCACATTCACCTCACAGAGGAGGTCCAGAATCTCGACTGTCAGGCCAGGGTCGAGATTTCCAGTCGGCTCATCCGCGAGGAGGATGGTCGGGTCGTTGACCAGCGCCCTCGCGATGACGACCCGTTGCTGCTCACCACCGGACAATTTCAGCGGCAGCGACTCCGCTTTGTGCTGCAGGCCGACCAGCTTGAGCATGCGCAGCACGCGCTCCCGGGACTCGGAGCGCGGCGTGCCCAGGACGTCGAGCGTGAAGGCCACGTTGTCCAGCACCGTCCGGTGGGGAAGAAGTTTGAAGTCCTGGAAGACGACGCCGATGTTGCGCCGGAGGTACGGCACAGAGGCGGCGCGGATACGCGCCACGTTGCGACCTCCCACCAGAATCTGACCCCGGGTGGGCTTCTCGTCGCAGAACACCAGCCGCAGCAGCGTCGTCTTCCCGGCCCCGGAGGGGCCGGTCAGGAAGACGAATTCACCCTTGTCGACGGTGAGATTCACGTCAGTCAACACCGGGGGGTCCCCAGGGTAGGACTTGGTGACGTGAAACATTTGAATCATCGGTGGAGATCATCGCACAGGGGGCACCCCGGCCGCGATTTCCACTAGACTCGGCCTTCGACGAGGAGCCCGGATGTCCGACCTACTCGACCTCCCAGGAGGTCCCCCTCAGCTCGAGCCTCCTGAGCTCGGGCCCGAGCCCGACCGTCCTCCGCGAGCCGGGGGCGCGCTGCTGCCCTGGCTGCTGGCCTTCATCGCGGTAGCCGTGCTGGGGGGCGTCTTCGTCTACGGGAAGAAGGTCGTCGACGACCAAGCGGCGCGCACCCTGAATGCGCAGCGGCTGGCCGAGGAGTACGGCGCCCGCACCGGTCGGCTGGAGCAGGACCGAAAGGACGCCCTCCGCCAGTCGATGGACCTGTCCCAGAAGCTGGAAGAAGTGGGCGCCGCACGCGCTGCCCTGGCCGACCAGCTGAAGGACAAGGAAAGCGCCCTCGCCAACCTCAGCCAGCGGCACGACGCCCTGTTGACCGAGCTTCGTGCCGCGGTCCGGACGGCCAAGAACAAGGCTGCCCTGCAGAAGCGCATTGCCTTGGCGCTGAGCCATGATGCCTCCGCCGCCGCACCCGATGCGGGCGCGGCCACCGCGGCCCGACCGCATCCGCATTCCCGCAGCCAATGAGGAGGTGCCTGTCATGAAGCTACCGCCCCTGCGCTTCGCTCTCGCCGCCCTGCTCGCCGGAGCGCCGGTGTGGGCCGACGACTCGATCAGCGTCGAAGTGGGAAAGACGGTGGTGGTGGATGTCGGCCACGCCAAGGGACTGAACTGCGACGACCTGTCGGTGGCCCGGGTGGAGATTCGGTCCGCGACGGCCAAGACGAATCAGCTCGTCATCACCGGGCTGAAGCCCGGGCGCACGTACTGCCGCGCCGGGATGCCCGTCCCGGGGCCCACGGTGCTGGTGAACATCGAAGTCGTCCCGAAGAACGACTGACGCCCCGCGCCGGGACGGACGGCGTCCTCAGCTGGCGAGGCGTACAGAGGCAAGCAGCGTTTCAAAGACTGCTGCGTCGCCTGGCTCGTAGCGCAGCTTGAAGAGATGGACGATGGCGCACACGCCGTCGCGCTGAAGGTAGAGCAGGACGTGCTTCTCGCGCGCCGTTTCCCCCGCGCTCGCCGGGACGATGAACTCCACCCGCGCCCGGTCGCCCTGCTGGGAAAGGCGGGTGTCCTCACGCAGCGGCTGGGCGAGCTGCCGGCCAGCCCAGTCGTGGTCGCGGCAGGAGCGTGGGCTCGGGTCGCCTGGGCTGGCTGCCAACGTCAGGGAGACGACGAGGCCGGCGCGCTCGGCAGTGCCGGACACCCGCGCGCCTCCCTTGAGTTGTTGCACCGGGCTCATCTCGAAGCCGGGAAGCTCCACCAGCAGCTTCCACGGCCGGTCCGGAAGCCCGACCGCGACGACGGCGTCCCCGGCGAAGGCGCCACTGGCGCCGATGAGGAGGGCGCACAGCAGGCCGGGGAAGGGCGGGCGGCTGACCCGACGCCTCCCGCGGCGGTGGTGCCCGGACTGCCTTAGGACTTCGGCAGGACTTGCTCGAGCTTCTGCGTCAGCACAGCGCCCGTCGGGTCGGTCTTGCTGTCGAAGTGTTCCACCACGGTGCCGTCGGGCGCCACCAGGAACTTGTTGAAATTCCATGTAATGGGACCGCCCTGCTTTCCGGGAAGACTGGTGAGGTACTTGTAGAGTGGTGCGGCCGATTCGCCCTTCACGTCGATTTTCTCGAAGAGCGGAAACGTCGTCTTGTACTTGAGCTCGCAGAAATTCTTGATTTCGGCGTTGCTCCCCGGCTCCTGCCCACCGAAATCATTCGACGGGAAGGCCAGCACCACCAGGCCCTTGTCCTTGTACTTCTCGTAGAGAGTCTCGAGCCCGGCGTACTGCGGGGTGTAGCCGCACTGCGAGGCGGTGTTGACGATGAGGAGGGCCTTGCCCTTGTACTGCGCGAGCGAGGCGTCCTTGCCGTCGATGGTCTTCACCTTGAAGTCGTAGACGGACATGGGCGTTCCTTGGGCAGCCGCCTCGCCGGCGAGGGTGGCCGAGGCGAGGAACGGCAGGGCAACAGCGAGAGTACCGAGTAGCTGGGTGCGCATTCTACAGTTCTCCGAGAAGTGGACGAGACAACCCCAACGGGCCCACTGCCTAACCTCAACCCCTCCCCGGTGCCTCTCTTTCGGGCAGAGCGCACCCGGACCAGGCCCTGGCCGCTCACCCTGCTCTGCCTGGGCAGTCTCCTCGCGCTCGCGTTGACTTGGTGGCTGGCACTGACGGGCGGGGCGGCCCGGGCCTTCGGCCCGGGCTACTGGGCTTATCTCGTCGCCACCAGCGGGGCGCTGGCGGGAGCGCTGTGGGGCCTCTGGCGGCTGCGGCGCTGGGCGCTGTGGGCCTTCCCGGCCGCCCTGTTGCTGGACGATGGGGTGCTAGCTGCCATGGGGGAGCTTCGTCCAGCGGCCGTCGCCATCGAAGCGGCCCTCGTTCTCCTCGTCCTCGGGCACTTCCGGGCCTTCGCCCGGGACGTCGGGGGAAACCCTGGCCCGACGGCCGGCCAGACGAGGCGCCGCTAACCGTCCTTCTCGGAGGTGAGGTAGCCGAGAATGACCTCATCCAGGGACTTCTCGGACACGAGGTCCTCCCCGAACAGGGTCTCCTCGACGCCTGAGGCCTCCACCGGCGCAAGCTCAAGGAGGGGAATGGGCAACGGGGCCACCGGGGGAGCGGGGGCGCTGGGCGGGGCCTTCGGCACGTCGTCGGCGAGCTGGCCGGGCTGGTAGGCCCGCGCAGCATTGGCCATGTCCGTGCCGTCGTACCGGCCGGCGCGGACGGCGTACAGCATCTCCTTGTGTTGCTCCTCCATGCGCTGACGGACTTGCTCGGCCAGATTGGGCGCGCCGAGCAGCTCGGCGTACGACGTCTTCTTCTGGGCGAGGATGTTTCCCCCGACGTACAGCAGCGTCACGATGGTGGGGTTGTTGACCCCCGAGTCCTCCGTCTGCACGTGGTACACCCGCTGACGGTGGGTGATGTTGTGGTTGAAGCCGGAGACGGCTCGATCGAAGGTTCTGGCCATCCGGACAGCGCACTCGAGCGCTAGACGCCACAGGACGGTAGCAACGCCGTCGCGCCGGGCGCAAGAAACCGGGACGAATTCCTCGTGGAGTACACAGCCTACCGGGCCACGGTGACAGACAAGGCAGCCGCCTCCTCGGGTGTATTCACGCTCAGCAGGGCACGGCCCAGCGGGTCCACCTCGAGCAGCGCCGACTTGCCCAGCCGCCGCGTGCGCACCGTCTGCCACAGCTCGCGCAGCGACGGGCTGCTGGCCAGGGCCTTCTGCCACCCGGGCGCCAGAGCCGAGCGGTAGCACGCCAGCAGGGGCTCGAGCCGCCCGTCCACATCGAAGCCGACGGCGTCCACGCCCTCGCTTCGCTCGGCAACCAGACGTTCGACCACGGCCGCGGTGACGAAGGGCATGTCGGCCGCCACCACCAACACCCACACGGTGTGCGCATGGGCGAGCGCGGCCTGCACCCCTCCCGGGGCGCCGCGGTCCGGGACGACGTCGGGCACGGACCGCACCGCGAAGCCGGCGTAGGGGGCCGGGTCCGAGGTCACCAGTAGCGCCTCGGCGAAGCGCGGCGCCAGCGTCAGCAGGTCGGCCAGCAGCGGTCGCCCATCTCGCTGCAACAGGCCCTTGGCCACCCCGCCCAGCCGGCGCCCCCGTCCGCCGGCGAGGATGGCCAGCGTGACGTCGCCGTGCGGGCGGGCGGACGCGGGCCCGGGTGTCAGCGACCGCTCCCGGAGCCGGGCCCGGCCGGTAGGCGCCTGCCCAAGGGCTTCACCCGCCCACCTTGTTCGCCACCACCTTGGCCAGCTCCAGCACCTCGACCGGCACGGCGATGACGACGGTGTTGGCCACCGAGGAGCCCAGCCCGTCGAGCGTCTGCAGGGTGCGCAACTGCATCGCGCCGATGCTGCGCGACATGGTGTCCGCCGCCTGGGCCAGGTTGATGGCCGCGTCGCGGTCGCCCTCGGCCTTGGTGATGGTGGCGCGCTTCTCTCGCTCGGCCGACGCTTGCCGCGACATCATCCGCTTGAGGTCCTCCGGCATGTTGATGTCCAACAGCCGGATGGAGTCGACGTGGATGCCCCAGGCGCTGGCGCGGCTCTCCACCACCTGGGCAATCTTCGCCTGAATCTGGTCTCTCTCGCTGAGGAGCTCATCCAGCGTCATGCTGCCGATGACGTCGCGCAGCGAGGCCTGGGCGTACTGTGAGATGGCGTAGCGGTAGTCCTGCACGGTGATGACGGCGCGTTCGGGGTCCTTCACCATGAAGAAGATGACGCCGTCGACCTGGACCGGGACATTGTCGCGGGTGATGACCTGCTGGTGCGGCACGTCCAGGGTGAGCAGCCGCGTGTCGACGAAGCGCACGTTGTCGAACACCGGGAACACCAGCATCAGCCCGGGCCCCTTCAGCCCGTGATAGCGCCCCAGCCGCAGGATGACGCCGCGCTCCCACTGCGCGGCGATGCGGATGATGCGGCTGACCCATGTGGCCAGCACCAGTGCGAGGATGCTGCCGAGGGGGAGGACCAGGCCGACGCCGGAAACGCCGCCCGACCCGAGGCCCACCGCCGCCGCAATGGCCGTTCCCGCTGCCCACACCACCAGGAACACCACCGCGCGCAGCGGGCGCCCGAGTGACACGTGTTCGAAGGTGGGTCGGGCGTAGGCGCGTTGAGTTTGCGCCTCGCGCGCCTCGCGTGCGCTCGCCCGCGCCTCTTGCATCAGTTCCTTCGCCTCGGACATTCGCGTCGCCATGGCGTGCGCCCCTCCTTGCCCCGCGCGGCAGCATCGCATGCGGGCCGAGGAGGGGTTAGCCTGCTCAGCTGCCATGGCAAAGCCGGGAATGTCGGAGCGGCCCGTGCGCCGCATCCAGGCGGGGAACCTCGCCTCGGTGGTCACCGATGTGGTGGCCATCGAGGAGCCGCTCGAGATTCGCGTCGCCGGCGACGCGGTCGCCGTCACCATGCGCACGCCAGGGGCCGACGCCCCGCTGGCCGCCGGTTTCTTGTACGCCGAGGGCATCATCCGAAGCGTGGACGACCTCGGGACGCTGAGCCACTGCGGCCGGGTGGACGAGGAAGGCTACGGCAACGTCCTCGACGTCATCCCAGCGCCCGGCGTGCACCTGGACCTGGAGCGCGTTCAAGCCACCCGGCGGGGAAGCCTCACCACCGCTGCCTGTGGCGTGTGCGGGCGGCGCAGCGTCGACGACCTGCTGGCGCTGGTGGAGGCCCTTCCGGTGGCGGAACGCATCCCGCGCCAGCTGGTCGGGGCCTCGCCAGAGCTGCTGCGGGCTGCCCAGGGCACCTTCAGCCGTACCGGCGGCACGCACGCCGCGGCAATTCTCGCCGCCGATGGCAGCACCCTGGCCGTCCACGAGGACGTCGGGCGCCACAACGCGGTGGACAAGGTGGTGGGCACGCTGCTGCTGCAGGCCCGACTGGGCCACCCTCGCGCTCCGGCCGCCGGACTGCCACCGGCGATGCTGGTGGTCAGTGGGCGCTCCAGCTTCGAGATGGTGCAGAAGGCGGCGATGGCGCGGATTCCCGTCCTGGCCAGTGTCGGCGCCGCGAGCACGCTGGCCATCGACTTGGCGCAGCGGGCCGGCGTCACGCTGGCCGCCTTCGTGCGCAGTGGGACCTTCAACGTCTACACCCACGCCGAGCGGCTCGAGTGACGCCTAGCCGACCGCCAGGTCGACTTGCTGGGCGTCCGAGACGGGTGTCCCGAGAAAGCGCGCGCTCACGTCGACGAAGCGGTCCGGGATGTCGGTGACGTAGAAGCGTTCGGTCCGCCCCCCCGGGCCGGCGGTTCCCGCCTTGCCCGCGGCCAGCACCTGCGAAACGGCCTCGGCGGTGGCGTCCCCCGAGTCCACCAGGGCCACGTCCGCGCCGAGCACCTCCTGGAGGACCCCGCGCAGCAGCGGGTAATGCGTGCAGCCCAGAACGACGGTGTCCATGCCATGGCCCAGCAAGGGCTCCAGGTAGCTGCGGGCGATGAGCCGCGGGACGTCTCCTGTCAGCCACCCCTCCTCGGCCAGCGGGACGAAGAGGGGGCAGGCCCGGGCATGCACAGTGAGTCCGGAGCGCTCCGCGGCCAGTGCACGCTGGTAGGCGCCCGAACGGATGGTGCCCGGGGTACCGAGGACGCCCACCACCCCGGTGCGGGTCCGCGCCGCGGCCGCCCGCGCCCCCGGTTCGATGACGCCCACCACCGGAACGCTCAGCGTCGCACGCAGCGCCGGCAGTGCCACCGCCGAGGCCGTGTTGCAGGCGACGACGAGAAGCTTCACGTCCAGGGAGGTGAGGAAGGCGGCGTTGAGCTGGGCGTAGCGCGTCACCACCCCGGCGCTCTTGGTGCCGTAGGGCACCCGGGCGGTGTCGCCGAGGTAGACGATGGATTCGTCCGGCAGCCGGGCCCGCAGCGAGCGCAGCACCGTCAGCCCCCCGACACCGGAGTCGAAGACACCCAGCGGGCGGCGGTCGACAGAAGTCATCCGCCCTGCCCTACCACGAAGCGTGCCAGCTCAGTTCAGCGGGACGGTCACCACAGTCGCGGAGGTGCCGTCGTAGAAGTGGCCCGGCTCAATCACCGTCGTCCCGGTGCCGGAGTGAAGTACGGGGGAGGGGGGAGCGCCGAGGGCGTTGACGGTGAGCCCGTACGTCGTGCCGGCGGGGAGGGCGGGCAGGTGCTTGAAGGGCGCCACGACCGTGTCGCACGGCCATCCCGCGACGTTGTAGCCCAAGTTGCCGGAGGCCAGGAAACCCACGGTCACCGAGGCCACCTGGCCGGCGCTGCAGGCCGTGGAGCCCGGGTATGTCCAGGCAACCCCCACCCCGCCCACCGTCCAATCCAACGTGACGCTCTGGGAGACGGGTGTGCTCGTCAGGGTGACCGGGACGCTCTGGCTCTGTGCGAAGGCGTACGAGAGCCCCGTCTGGTAGGCAACCAGCTGCAGGGTATGCGCGCCCGCCGACAGGGGGGGCGTGGAGACTTGCCCCGCCTCGGTGCCCTGGCTGCAGTCGTAGGTTTGCGCGGGGGTGTTGGCCCCGTCGACGTAGAGGGCCACGGAGTCCATTCGGTCCGGGTCCGAGCTCCCGGAGACGGTGCAGGGCGGGGCGTAGCTGCCCACGGTGGGAGCGAAGGTCCAGGAGAGGTTGGCGACCGCAGCGCCTCCGCCCCCGGATTTCAGGTCGATGCTGAGGGGGGCCGTGCTGTAGGCGACGACATTGGCCGTCCCGCTTCCCGTCCAAATGGCGTTTCCGCTGACATCCAGGCCGGTGAGATTCACCACGTAGCTGCCCGGCGCGTAGCCGTAGACCACCACCTGGCCAGGCGGGTTCCCTACCGAACAACCAAAGGTGTCCGGGACGATGGGGGCCGGGTCGCTGGGGATGCTCACCCGGACTTGCACCACCGCCGGCGTCTGCGCGCAGCTCGCTCCTGCGAACGTCCAGCTGACCGCGATGTTGCCGGTGGCGCCGTGGCCGGGCGGCGGGGGCCCGTAGTAGTAGGTGGGGTAACAGCCGGCGCCGACGGCGCCGAGAACGAGAAAGGCACGAGCAGGTAGGCGCATGAGGCGGGGTCTCCTCTTATTCCCCTAACATACGTGGGGGGGCGCGCTCCTATTCACTCGGGCGGGCACCAGCCGAGCCCCTCGCCGATGGGCGAAAAAGCTGTGGTCGAGCGTTTGACCGTCCCCGGGACTGCTGGTAGCCCCTTGGGAGTGATGACTCAGCTCCCCCCGTTGGTCGCGGCCATTAACTACCTGGACCTCGTCGAGAAGAGCTCGGCGGTCGAGATTGCCGTGCTCGTGCTGCTGGTCGTCGTCTCGGTAGTGTCCTGGGCGCTCATCGCCCTGAAGGGCCGACAGCTCTCCCGAGCCCGTGCCCAGTCGGTCACCTTCCTCGACACCTTCTGGAAGGCCAGCCGTCTGGACGCCATCTACCAGTCCGCCCGCGGCCTGGACTCCTCGCCGCTCTCCAAGGTCTTCTGCGCCGGCTACGAGGAGCTTTCCAAGCTCGCCCAGTCCAAGGACCCGGACGCCGGGCCAATGTCCGAACGACTGGGAGGCATCGAAAATGTCGAACGTGCGCTCAACCGCGCCTCCTCCTCGCAGATTAGCGAGCTCGAGTCCCGGGTCAGCTTCCTCGGCACCGTGGGAGCCACCGCACCCTTCGTCGGCCTCTTCGGCACGGTGATGGGCATCCTCGGGGCCTTCAATGAAATCGCCGAGAAGGGCAACGCCAGCCTCTCGACGGTGGCTGCGCCCATCGGCAACGCCCTGTTCGCGACCGCGGCCGGCCTGTTCGCCGCCATCCCCGCGGTGGTGGCCTACAACGCCTTCGTCAGCCGAATCCGCGTCTTCGACGTGGAGATGGCAAACTTCTCCTCGGACTTCCTCAACATCGTCAAGCGCCACTTCTTCAAATGACCGGAGCGTCCAGCACACCATGGCGATGAGCGGAGGCCGCGGCGCTCCCGGCCGCACGACGATGAGCGAAATCAACGTCACGCCCATGGTGGACGTGATGCTGGTACTCCTCATCATCTTCATGGTCACCGCCCCACTCATCCAGCAAGGGGTGAAGGTGAACTTGCCCGACGCGCGGGCCCAGCCGGTGGAAGCCACCGAGAAGCGCCTGGTGCTGAGCGTCGACCGCGAGGGGAACACCTACATCGGCGACACGCCCGTCCCCAGCGACCAGTTGGAGGAGAAACTCCGGGCCAACGCCAAGGCGCAAGCCGACAAGGAAATTTACCTTCACGCCGACCGGGACGTTCCCTATGGCGCTGTGGTGGAAGTCATGGCCGCCGCCCAGCGGGCGGGAATCCCCGCAGTGGGAATGATTACCGACCCGGCCGGCGCTCCCAGGAAGAAAGACCGGCGGTAAGCGGTTTGTTCGGGAACGGATGACGTGACCGCACCCTCCCCGACCAGTCTCCTCGGCACCCCACCCCAGCCCCTGGGGCGCTTCCTTGTGCCGTCGCTGCTCGTCCACGCCGTCCTGCTCGGGATGGTGCTTGGCTATGGCGCTCTCACCGCTCGACCCATGCTGGACCTCGACCAGAAGCCCATCCGGGCGACCTTGGTGAGGCAGGGCGCGCCACGCGACGAGAAGCTGCTCCCGCGCATCGAGGAGGCGCCGCCGCCTCCCAAGGAGCAGGCCCCTCCTCCGGCACCCGCGCCAGCGGTCGTCCCCGCCCTACCGACGCCAGCCGCGGCAGCCAAGACCAAGACGACCGGCCAGAAGACCGGCGATGACCGGCAGAAGCTGCTGGGCGCCTTCGACCAGCTCAGCAAGTCGAAGCGGCCCCCGGAGACGTCCGGCGCGCTGGACGGCGACCCGTCCGGCGACGCGGCAGAGTCCGAAGGCGAGCGCTACTACGGCCAGCTCAGCGGACAGGTCAAGCGCTTCTATAACGTCTCGGAGACCATCCCGGACCAGGAGCGGACTCGGCTCGTCGCCCAGGTGGCCCTCTTCATCGACCCGAGCGGCCAGCTGGCGCGTAGCCGGCTGGTGAAGTCGAGCGGCAATGACCTCTTCGACAGTGCCGTCTTGGAAGCGGTGAAACGGGCGGCACCCTTCGCCCCACCCCCCGGCCACCTTCGCAACGCGCTGCAGAAGTACGGAATCGTGCTTCAGTTCCGGCCCTGAAGGAGACTCTCTCCCCGTGCAGCCGACTCGACTCGCCCGCCTCCTCCTGTTCCCCCTCGCCTTGCTGGCCAGCCGCGGGTACGCCCAGGCGCCCATCCTGGAGATTTCCGGGGCCAACTTCCGACCCCTCCCCATCGCCATCCCCGCGCCGCAGGCGTTGTCCGACGACGCCCGGCCGGCGGCTGCCAGCTTCGATGAGGCGTTGGTCCTCGACGCCACCGCCGCAGCCATTTTTCAGGTACTCGACCGCAAGAGCTTCCTCGCCGACGCCCGTGAGGGCTTCACGGCCGCCAGCATCACCTTCTCGCGCTGGGCCGACGTCGGCGCCGATGCGCTGGTAAAGGTGCAGCTGGCCGTGGACGGCACCAGCCTGCGCGGCGAGATGCGACTCTTCAGCGTGGCTTCGGGGAAGGAGGAGCTTCGCCTGGTGCACGTCGTCCCTCTGAGCGAGCCCCGGAAGCTGGCCCACTTCTTCGCCGACGCGCTCTATCGCCACTACACGCGCGAGCCTGGCCCGTTTCAGACTCACCTGGCCTTCATTCACCGGGTCGGCAAGAACCGCGAAATCTGGCTCTCGGCCTGGGATGGCCGCGACGCAGTCGTCATCGCCAAAGACGGCCTCAACGTGCTTCCCGCGGTCGCGCCGGATGGTAACTCGGTGGCCTTCACCAGCTACCGCAGCGGCAAGCCGGACCTCTACCGGGAGCGCCCTGGCGCGCCACCCGTCCTGCTCGTCTCCGCCGGGCAGATGGCCACCGGCATCGCCTACGCCCCGGACGGCAAGCACATCGCCTACAGCCTGGCGCAGGGGGATGGCACCAACATCTGGATGGCCAACCCCGACGGCACGGATGCACACGCCGTCACGGACACCTCCTACTTCATCAACAGCAGCCCGAGCTGGGCCCCGGACGGCAAGCGGCTGGCCATTGTCAGCACGCGCGCGGGCAGCCCGCAGCTGTACCTGCTCAGCCTCGACAACCCGAAGGACCCTCGCCGCCTCACCTTCCAGGGCAACTACAACCAGACGCCCAGCTGGTCGCCACGCGGGGACCTCATCGCCTTCACCGCCCGCGACGAGCGCAATGCCTTCGACTTGTTCACGGTCAACGTCGACACGGGCAAGGTCAACCGGCTCACCCAGGACCAGGGGAACAACTCCGAGCCGTCCTTCTCGCCCAACGGGCGGTTGATTGTCTTCACCAGCACGCGCAACGGCCCGCCCCAACTCTTCGTCATGACAGCCGACGGCAAGAACCAGATGGCCCTGCCGATGGAGCGCGGGGAGTTCGACACAGCCGACTGGGGACCCTGACACGCCATGTCCATTCTTCGTCCCATCCACGAGGTTGCCGCACGGCTTGGCCTGCGCTCAGAGCACGTCATCCCCTGGGGCCGACACCGGGCCAAGGTGGAGCTCGCCGCGTTCGAGGGGCGGCCGGCGCGCGGACGCCTGGTGCTGGTTTCGGCCATCACCCCAACGCCCCCCGGGGAGGGGAAGACCACAACCTCGGTGGCGCTGGCGATGGGGCTGTGCCGGCGGGGTCGGAACGCCGTCGCCGTCCTGCGCGAGCCCTCGCTGGGCCCGGTGTTCGGCATGAAGGGGGGCGGAACGGGAGGCGGGCTGGCTACGCTCGAGCCTGCCCAGGACATTAACCTGCACTTCACCGGCGACATCCACGCGGTGAGCGCGGCGAACAACCTGCTGGCCGCCTTGGTGGACAACGCGCTGCACTTTCGCCAGCCGGTGGAGCTCGACCCGCGGAGTGTGCGCTGGCGGCGGTGCCTGGACATGAATGACCGGTCGCTGCGCCAGACCATCACCGGCCTCGGTGGGCGGGCCAATGGCGTGGTGCGCGAGACCGGCTTCGACATCACCGCGGCGAGCGAGGTGATGGCCATCCTCGCCCTGGCCGAGGGGCCCAAGGACTTGGAGGCGCGCTGCGCAAGAATCATCGTCGGCCAGACCTTCGGCGGCGAGCCCGTCACCGCCGGCCAGCTCAAGGCGTCGAGCGCGATGGCTGCGCTGTTGCAGGACGCCCTGCTGCCCAACCTGGTGCAGACCCGCGAAGGGGGGCCCGCCATCGTCCACACCGGACCCTTCGCCAACATTGCCCACGGCTGCTCCAGCATCCTCGGCACGCGCCTCGGGCTGGCCTATGCGGACGAGGTCATCACCGAGGCCGGCTTCGGCTTCGAGCTGGGGGCGGAGAAATTCCTCGACATCAAATGCCGCGCGGCCGGCCTGTGGCCGCGAGGCGTGACGCTGGTCGCCACGCTGCGGGCGCTCAAGTTTCACGGCGGCGCGCCCCTCGCGCGGGTCGCCGAGCCGGACGCCGATGCGCTGCAGCGCGGATTCCAGAACCTCGAGAAGCACCTGGAGACCCTGGCCGCCTTCGGCCTGCCAGCGGTGGTGGCCGTCAACCGCTTTCCCCAGGACAGCGAGGCAGAGCTTCAGAAGCTGAAGGGCTGGGGCAAATCGGCCGGCGTGGCGGTGGCAGTGTGCGAGGGCTACGCCCATGGCGGCGAGGGAGCCCTGGAACTCGCCGACGCGGTCCTGCACATGCTCGACCGCGACGCTGCGCCCGCCACGCCGAAGTTCCTCTATCCACTCGAGGCGCCCCTCAAGGACAAGATTCGCGCCGTGGCGCGCATCGCCTACGGCGCAGGGGACGTCGCCTTCACCGCGGGCGCGGAGCGGGACCTGGCCGCCGTGGAGAAGCTCGGCGCCGGGCGCCTTCCCATCTGCATGGCCAAGACGCACCTGTCGCTCTCGGATGACCCGACCCGAGCCGGACGGCCGCGCGACTTCGTCGTCACCGTGCGTGAGCTCCACCTCTCCGCGGGCGCCGGCTTCGTCGTCGCGCTCACCGGGGAAATCCTCACCCTCCCCGGGCTGCCCAAGGAGCCCGCGGCGGCGCGGGTGGTCGTCCATCCGGACGGCCGTGTCACCGGGCTGATGCAAGGGGAGTGAGGGGCGCCCAGACCTTTCCCCGAGGGCTCGACTGTGCCGGTCAGCGTGTGGCATGGGGGAAAGCGACCATGAGCCGACCCGAGCCAGTCACAGTCCGCCCGGCTCAGCCCGAGGACGCCGACAGCCTGGCGGGCCTCTTCGGACGCCTGGGCTACGCCACCACTGGCCCGGTCGTCGCCGCGCAGTTTGCCCTCTACCACCCGGGCGCGTCCTTCCATGCCTTGGCCGCCGAGCACCACCCGGCCGACGGAGCACCCCGGCTGGTCGGCGCGGCAACGGTGAGCATCCAGCAGCGGCTGTATGCCGCCCGGCCGGTGGCCCAACTCACCGCCCTGGTGACCGACGCCGAGGCGCGGCAGCTCGGGGTGGGCCGGGCCCTGGTGAGGGCCGCTGCGGAGCTCGCTCGCAACGCCCGCTGCGAGCGCCTCTTCGTACGCAGCGACCGCCGGCGCACCGAGTCTCATGACTTCTACCGGATGCTGGGCTTCGACGAAGTCAACCTCACCTTCGACTTGCCACTGGACCCATGACTGACGCCCACCCGACTCTGCCTGCTCCGTCGCCTCTGGCCCATGCCTGGACGCTCGACCCGGGCGTCGTCTACCTCAACCACGGAAGCTTCGGGGCGACCCCGCGCTCCGTCCTTGCGCGGCAAACCGAGCTGCGCGCGCAGCTGGAGCGCGAACCAGTCCGTTTCTTCGACCGCGACCTCGAAGGGTCATTGGACAGCGTCCGGGGCACGTTGGGCGCCTTGCTGGGCGCCCACCCGGATGACTTGGCCGCGGTGCCCAACGCCACCAGTGGCGTCAACACGGTGGTTCGTTCCCTAGACTTCGGCCCGGGGGACGAGTTGCTCACCACCGACCACGCCTACAACGCCTGCGAAAACGCCCTGCGCTATGTCGCGAGCCGGACAGGGGCGCGGGTGGTGCGGGCCAAGGTGCCGTTTCCCCTGCCGGGGCCGGACGCGGTGGTGGAGGCCGTCCTTGCCGCCGTCACCCCGCGCACCCGCTTCGCCCTCATCGACCACGTCACCAGCCAGACGGGCCTGGTGTTTCCGGTGGAGCGCTTGGTGCCGTTGCTGCAGGGGCGGGGGGTGGACGTGCTGGTGGATGGGGCGCATGCCCCGGGCATGGTTCCGGTGCAGCTCGACGCCCTGGGCGCAGCCTACTACACGGCCAATTGCCACAAGTGGCTGTGCACGCCCAAGGGCGCCGCCTTCCTCCACGTGCGCCGCGACCGCCAGCAGCGCATCCATCCCTTGACTATCAGCCACGGCCTGAACACGGCCCGCACCGACCGCGCGCATTTTCGTGTCGAGTTCGACTGGTGCGGGACGGACGACCCGACCGCCTGGCTGTGCATCCCGTCGTCGCTCGAGGCGCTCGGCGCGCTCGTTCCAGGGGGCATGCCGCAGGTGATGGCAAGAAACCATGCCCTGGCCCTGTCTGCGCGCCACACCCTGTGCGAGGCGCTGGACATTCCTCCGCCGTGCCCAGAGGACATGCTCGGGTCCCTGGCGGCGGTGCCCCTGCCGCCTGGCGACGGACGGCGACGCCCTCCGCCCGGACTCGACCCGCTGCAGGACGCCCTCTTCCACCGGAAGTCCATCGAGGTTCCAGTCTTCAACTGGCCCGCGGCCCCGGACCGGTGTCTGCGGGTCTCGGCGCAGCTGTACAACGCGCCCGAGCAGTATGCCTACCTGGCCCAGTGCGTGACGGAGTTGCTGGCCGAGGGCGTTTAGCGCCAGACAGCCCCCTCCCGAGGCGCTTTGCCTCGCGCCGGAACGGGTGGAAGTTGACGCTCCATCGCCGTAGTCCGCTGCTAGTGTCCCGTGCCGGCATGGCCCGCTACGCCGCCATCGACGTCGGGACGAACACGGTGCTGCTTCTCGTGGCCGAACGCACCCCCTCCGGCTTTCGCCCGGTGGCCGAGCGCGGGGTCATCACCCGGCTGGGGAAGGGGGTCGATGCGAGCCGCCAGCTCGCAGCGGATGCCATGGCACGTACCCTGGAGGTCGTCGGTCGTTTCGCGGATGAGGCGCGCTCTTTGGGCGCGGTCGGTCTCGCCATCACTGCAACCTCCGCCGCGCGGGATGCAGACAACGGGGCTGAGTTTCTCGCCGCCGCCCGCGCGCGGACCGGCGTCGACGTGGAAGTCCTCTCCGGCGACGAGGAAGCGCAGCTCTCTTACCGGGCGGTGTCCGACGACTTCGGCCCCGAGGCGGGTGAGCGTGAGCTGGTCGCCATCGACATCGGCGGCGGCTCCACCGAGTTCATCTTCGGACGCGGCCGGAGCGTGCGCTTTCACAGCAGCATCAACATCGGCTCGGTGCGGCTGACCGAGCGGTGCATCCGCTCGGATCCACCCTCGCCGGAGGACTTCGCCCGGCTCCATGCCGAACTCGCGCCGGCACTGGCCCGGATTCCGGCGCCGGAGGCCGGTGCCCTGGTGGTAGGAGTCGCCGGAACCCTGACCACGCTGTACGCCGTGGCCAATGCCATCGCCCCGTACGACGCGGCCCGGGTCCACGGGGGCTGGCTGAGCCGCGAAGCGCTGGCGCAGACGCGCGAGAGGCTGGCCGCGGTGCCACTCGCGGAGCGGCGAGGCCTCCCAGGGCTACAGCCCGAGCGCGCCGACGTCATCATCGCCGGGGCCGTGCTGCTGGAGCACGCGCTCGACCACCTGCGCGTCAATGGCACCCGGGTGAGTGACCACGGCCTGCGCTGGGGGCTGCTCGCCGGACGCTTCGGAGGGACTGCCCCATGAGTGGCGAGCAGCCCGGCATCACACGAGGTCAGGCGCGCTACGGGCTCGCCATCCTCACCCTCATCAACCTGCTCAACTACCTCGACCGGTACATCGCCGCCGGGATGATGCCCCGCATCATGGAGGCGTTCCGCATCGACAAAGCGGCAGCGGGGTTGCTCGGTTCCGTCTTCATCATCGTCTACATGCTGTTTGCCCCGCTGGCCGGCGTCATTGGAGACAGGTTCCCCAGGCGCCTGGTGCTGGCGGGCGGCGTTTTCCTGTGGAGCCTAGCCACGGTGGGCGGCGGTTTCGCGGGCAGCTTCGCCGCGCTCCTCCTCGCGCGCTCCATCGTCGGCATCGGCGAGGCCGGCTACGGGACGGTGGCGCCCGGTCTCATCGCCGACTTGTTTCCGCGCCAGGAGCGCTCGCGCATGCTCTCCTACTTCTACATCGCCATCCCGGTGGGCTCGGCGATGGGCTTCGCTCTCGGCGGGTGGCTGGGCCACCGGTACAGCTGGCAGCACGCTTTCTGGGTGGCCGGAATTCCGGGCCTGCTGGTGGCAGTGCTGGCGCTGCGGGTCCCGGACCCGCCGCGTGGAGCCACCGACGAGGGGCCCCCACAGCCGAAGCTGCCCTTCATGCAGGGCCTGCTCCGCCTGAGGAGCAACGCGACGTACTGGGCGGCCGTCGCCGGGCTCACCCTGATGACGTTTTCCATTGGCGGTCTCGCCAATTGGATGCCCGCCTTTCTCGAGCTGGAACGCGGCGTCAACCCGGAGATTGCCGGACTGTACTTTGGAGGCATCACCGCGGTGGCTGGCATCGTCGGCACCCTGGTGGGCGGCTGGCTGGGAGACGTCGCCGACCGCAAGTCCACCACCGGAGGCATGTCCCTTTCGGGCTGGGGGCTCCTCCTCGCCGTCCCGTTCATGGCCCTGGTCGCCCTGTCGCACTCGCCGCCCGTCATCTTCGCGGCCGTCGCGGCCGCCCAGTTCTGCATCTTCCTCAACAACGGTCCGCTCAACGCCGCCATCGTCAGCGCGGTACCTGGCGATGTCCGAAGCTTCGCCGTCGGTCTCAGCGTCCTCGCCTACCATGCCCTCGGCGACGCCATCTCGCCGCCCATCATCGGTGCGATTGCCGACCGCTCCAGCCTGGGGACGGCCATCCTGCTGAATGCCCTGCCGGTGGGACTGGGCGGGCTGCTCCTCGTGGTCGCCGCCCGGGCACTCGGTCGTCCGACCGGGCCAGTCAGGAATCCTGCTGGCTCCCCAAAATAGGGGGGGACGGTTGCTCGGGAGCGCTGACTCGGTTAGCCAGAGACCAGCATGGCTCCTCTGCCCAACCCCTCAATCCGCAGCGTTGGCACCGCCTTGCCGCCGCATTACGCGGACCAGGAGACGCTCATCACCGCGTTTCGGACCCACTGGGCCAAGGAGCACTTCAACGTCGAGCGCCTCGAGGAGCTGCACCGCGCGGTGCAGGTGGGCGGGCGACACCTGGCCGTTCCGCTCGAGGACTACCCCGGGCTGACCGACCTTCGAGCGCGCAACGACGCGTGGATTCGCGTCGCCACCGACCTGGGAGAGGAGGCTGTCCGTCAGGCGCTGGAGCGCGCCGGACTCTCCGTGAGCGAGGTCGATCACCTCTTCTTCGTCACCGTCACAGGAATTGCCACGCCATCGGTGGATGCACGGCTGATGAACCGGCTGGGACTGCGCCCGGACGTCAAGCGAACCCCCATTTTCGGGCTGGGGTGTGTGGCTGGCGCAGCCGGGACGGCTCGCGCCAGCGACGTGCTCCGGGCCTTTCCCAACCAGGTGGCGGTGCTGCTGTCCGTCGAGCTGTGCTCGCTGACCCTGCAGCGCGAGGACCTCTCCATCGCCAACATCATCGCCAGTGGACTGTTCGGCGACGGCGCGGCGGCCATGGTGCTGTCCGGGGGAGAGCTACCTGCCCCCGGCGCCCCACGCATCCTCGGCACGAGCAGCGTTTTCTACCCAGACACCGAACGGGTGATGGGGTGGGACGTCGTGAATGGGGGCTTCAAGGTGGTGCTCAGCGCGAAGGTGCCAGACGTGGTGCGCGCCCACGTGCGCGAGGACGTCGGCGCCTTCCTGGCGCGCCACGGGCTCCGGACGACGGACATCCGCCACTGGGTGGCACATACCGGCGGGCCGAAGGTGCTGGAGGCATTCGAGAGCACCCTGGAACTGCCCACCGGAGCGCTCGAGCGCTCGTGGAAGTCGCTGCGCGAGACCGGCAACCTTTCCTCGGCCTCCGTCCTCTTCGTCCTCGAGTCCATGCTCGCCTCCGGCGAGGCACAGCCCGGAGACTACGGTCTGCTCATGGCGATGGGTCCCGGGTTCTGCTCCGAGCTGGTGCTGCTGCAATGGTGACGTCGCTGGAGCTCTACCTCGGGTTTCTGGCCCTGCTGGGCCTCGAGCGACTGGTGGAACTGCTGCTGTCGCTGCACAACGCACGCCAGGCCCGGGCGGCAGGAGCGCGCGAGGCCGGCCAGGGCCACTACCCGGTGATGGTGGCCTTCCACTCGGCGTTCCTCGTGTCCTGTGCGGTGGAAGTCGTCCTCGTCCCGCGCTCCTTTCCGGGGGCCCTCGGCTGGACGGCCCTCGGCGTCGCGGTGGCAGCCCAGGGGCTGCGGTACTGGGCCGTGGCGTCGCTGGGGGTGCGCTGGAACACCCGGGTGCTGGTGTGGCCCGGACTTCCGCCAGTGACTTCAGGCCCCTACCGTTTCTTGCGTCACCCAAACTACCTGGCCGTCGTCTTAGAGATGCTTGCCGTTCCACTCGTGCACGGAGCCTGGGTGACCGCTGTGGTGTTCTCGTTCGGCAATCTGCTCCTCCTGCGTGTTCGCATCCGCTCCGAGGAGGCGGCCCTGGGCCCTGCATGGGCCGAGGCCTTCGGCAGCCGTCCGCGCCTGCTTCCGGAACTCCACCGTGGCGAGTGAGGCCGACGTCCTGGACGCAATCCGCTCCATTGCTCAGAGCGAGCTCGAGGTGGAGCGCCCCGTGCAGCCAGGGGATGACTTACTGGCCGACCTCGGGCTGGACAGTCTCGGCCTCACCGTCCTGGCCGTCGGGCTGGAGAACCGCTTCCGGGTGAAGCTGTCCCAGGAGGACGCAGTTGGCGTGCGTACGGTGGAAGACCTCGCGAAGCTGGTGGTACGGCGCAGCGGGGCCTCAGCATGAACGCGCCTTCGCGACTGGTGGGCTCGACGCAGCCGCCCCCGCGCCACGCCTCCCTCCTCGAGGCGCTGGGTCGGGCAGCCGAGCATCCGTCCGGGCTCACCTTCGTCGACGCTTCGGAGGCCGAGGAGACGCTGTCCTGGTCCGAGGTGCTGGCGCGGGCCCGCGCGACGGCCGGCGCGCTGCGTCGCCTGGGCGTCTTCCCTGGCGACCGCGTGGCCATCGTGCTGCCCACCGCCCCGGACTTCATGGACGCCTTCTTCGGGGCGCTGCTGGCCGGCGCGGTGCCGGTGCCCCTCTACCCGCCCGTGCGCCTCGGGCGCCTTGAGGAGTACCACCGCGCCACCGCCCGCATGCTGCAGCTGTCGGGCGCCGTGCTGGTTCTCACCGACGGGTTAATCGGACGGCTGCTCGGACAGGCCGTCGCCGCGGCCCGGCCCCGGCTTGGCTGCCACCGCGTCTCGAAGCTGCGGGAGGCGGGCGACGTGCCGCATGAAGCCTCCGTCGCGCCAGATGCGCTGGCGGTCGTGCAATTCTCCTCCGGCAGCACGGTGGACCCGAAACCGGTGGCTTTGAGTCACGCCAACGTGATGGCCCAGGTGGAAACCATCCGGGCTCTCATGCCGGTGCGCGAGGGAGTGCGGCCCCTCGGCGTAAGCTGGCTTCCGCTGTACCACGACATGGGCCTCATCGGCTGTCTGGTGAGTGCCGTCGCCTACCCCGGCCCGCTGGTGCTTCTCCGGCCGGAACAATTCCTGGCACGACCGGCCCTCTGGCTGAGGGCGCTGTCCCGCCACCGGGGCACCGTCTCGGCCGCACCCAACTTCGCCTACGCCCTGTGCGTCCGCCGCATCCGCGCCGAGGAACTCGAGGGCGTGGACCTGTCCTCATGGGCCCTCGCGCTCAACGGAGCCGAGTCCATCTCGGCTGAGGTGGCACGGCGCTTCGTGGAGCGCTTCGGTCCGTATGGCTTCGACGCGCGTGCCCTCGTCCCAGCGTATGGCCTCGCCGAGGCGTCGCTGGCCGTCACCTTCGCCCCCAGCCGGGCGACGTTGCGCACGCTGTCCATCGACGCGCACGCCCTCGCTGCGGAGGGCCAGGTCCGCCCCGGCGAGCGCACCCTGGTTTCGGTGGGGCGGCCGGTGCCGGGGGCGGAGGTGGAAATCCGGGGAGAGTCCGGAGAGGTGGTGCCGGCCCGGACGGTGGGACGCATCCACGTCCGGGGGCCTTCGGTGATGGTGGGCTACCTCGGACAGCCCGAGGCGACGCGGGCGGTGCTCGTCGACGGGTGGCTGGACACGGGGGACCTCGGTTTCGTCGCTGAGGGTGAGCTCGTCGTGTCTGGCCGCGCCAAGGACGTCATCATCCTGCGCGGCGCCAACCACGTGCCCCAGGAATTTGAAGAGGCCCTCGAAGGCCTGGAAGGCGTCCGCACCGGGTGTGCCGTCGCCTTGGGCACCATCCCCCAGGGCGCCGAGGGCGAGGTCCTGGTGCTGCTGGTGGAGCTGAGCCCCGACCCGCCGGCGGACCTCGCGGACCGAATCCGGACCCGGGTCCTGGAGCGAACCGGCATCCGTCCCCACAGCGTCGAACTTCTTCTTCCGGGGACGCTTCCTCGTACCTCCAGCGGGAAGCTGCGGCGGCGGGAAGCCCTCCGGCGGTGGCAGACGGGGACGTTGACGCCCCCGCGGAAGGTGCGTTGGCTCGGCCTGGCGGGGGCCATGGTGAAAAGTGCCGTGGCCCTCGCGCGCGCAGAACGGGACCCGTGAAAATAGATGTCGCCATCGCGGGCGCGGGCCCAGCCGGCCTTGCGGCGGCAATTCACGCAGCGCGTGCGGGCCTCTCGGTCGCAGTCTTCGACCGCGAGGAGCTGCCCCGCGACAAGGCCTGCGGAGAGGGTCTCATGCCGTCCGGGCTGCAAGCACTGGAGCGGCTCGGGGCGCGAGCTGCCCTGTCCCCAGCAGATTGGGCACCCATCCGCGGCATTCGTTACGTTCAGGAAGACGGCACTGCCCTGGAGGGGCGGCTTCCTGGCGACGGGGGCATCGGCGTGCGACGCACGGCACTGGCCCAGGCCCTCTTGGACACGGCCCGGACGGCCGGGGTCTCCGTGCTCGCGCGCACGGCAGTGCGCGCCCACCACCGCAGCGACGCCGCCGTCCACCTCGACACGGATGCAGGCACTTGGGAGGCGGCGGTCCTCGTCGCTGCCGATGGGCTGGCATCGCCCCTGCGCGCGGCGGAAGGCCTGGACCTCCCTGCCAGGGGACCGCGACGCTATGGGCTCCGCCAGCACATGCGGTTGCGTCCCTGGACGGACTTCGTGGAGGTCCACCTCTCAGACGGGCTGGAAGCCTACGTCACGCCGGCCGGCCCGGAACGCGTCGGCGTCGCGTTCCTCTGGGAGGATGGGCGCGTCCCACCGCAAATCTCCTGGCCCTCCCTGGTGCATCGCGTCCCGGCGTTGGCCGCACAGATGCAAGGCGCCGAGAGCGACTCCACGCCGCGCGGGGCAGGCCCGCTGCGGCGTCGCGTGCGGGCGCGCGTCCGGCCGCGCTTCGTGCTTCTGGGCGATGCGGCCGGCTACGTCGATGCGATTACGGGCGAAGGCCTGTCCCTCGCCCTGGTGTGTGCTGAGGCCCTAGGGGCCTGCCTGCCGGACGCCGTCTCCCGCGGAGGCGAACCAGCCGCCTTCCGGCCGTATCTGGCCACCTGCCGCCGCGAGTACCGGCGCTACGCGGTGGTCGCCAGCACCGTCCTTGCGCTCGCGCGGCACCCAAGGCTCCGCCGGGCTGCCCTTGCCACGCTGGGGTTGAGCCCAGAAGTCTTCTCGTGGCTTCTGGCCCATACCGTCGCCTGAGGCGGTCCTCGGTTGTTGTTGAGTCCACTCCGGCGCTGGGAGCGGGCGCGGGTCAGCAAAAAAGCCGGGCGGTCCCCTCATGAAACAGCCCGGCTCGGTGAGGACAACTTTAGGACGCAGCGCTAGTCGCTCGAGTGACCCTTGTCCTTCATCTTCTCGAGGATTTGACCGAGGTTGTAGGTCTCGGGTGCCTGGAGTGGCGGGAATGCTTTGTAGCTAAAAAGATGCTCCTCCCAGAGCTGCTGGCCGATGGGGAGCATGTTCCAGTCATATTGGAAGGCCGTCATGGGGCCACCCAAAGCTCCGCCCAAACTCATCGCGCTCTTCTGGTCGACTCCCACCGCCTGTTCAAAGGGGTCCCGCTTGATGTTTTGCACCAGCGTGAAGTGGAAGGGGATGAGCGGCAGAATCCAGCCGGCCGGGCCAGGCTGCGACATCGTGTAGTACATCTTCCAATTCTTGTAGCGAACGGCCGACGGCGTCGACCCGGAGAAGTAAAAGAAGACGTCGCGCGCTGACTTGTCCGAGGTCCCCTCGAGGTAGTCCCGCTGGTCAAAGCCATCGAGCGTGGTCTTGACGATGCCAGGGTACTTGCCAGCCTCGATTTGCTTCTTGAGTCCCTCCCCCTTTGGACCGCCAGCGATGTCCACGAAGGTCGGCACCCAGTCCAAGGCAGCGAACAGCTGGTTCTTGACGGTCCCCGGCTTGATGTGACCGGGCCAGCGCACGACCAATGGGGCCCGGTAGCCACCCTCCCAGGCTTCGCCCTTCTGGCCCTTGAACGGCGTGACGCCACCGTCGGGGAAGCTGATGGCTTCGGCACCGTTGTCCGTCGTGAAGACGACGATGGTGTTGTCGAGCTGGCCCATGTCCTCCAACTTCTTCAGGACGACACCGATGTTGTCGTCCATCTGCTTCATGCCCGCCTCGTTGACACCCCAGTCCTTCCCCCCGCGAACGCCGAGCATGGCCTCGTACTTGGGAGACAGCACGGTGACCACGTGCATCCGCGCAGGGTTGTACCAGACGAAGAAAGGCTTGCCGGTCTTCTTGGGGTCGTTGCGGTCGAGGAAATCGACGACTTTGGCCGAGATTTCCTCATCCACCGTCTTGGAGCGCTCGAGCGTGAGCGGACCCTCGTCCTTGCAGGATTGGTTCTTCTCCGTCCCGTCAGAGGACTTGCACCAGATGACTGGTCGCGGGGGCGTTAGACAGCGGGTTGTCCTTGCGTCGACGGCGCCGGGGACCTCGGGAAGTCCCGGCACTGGAGTGTTCTTGCAAGGGGGGGCGACGCCTTGCACGGTTGGCGTGCTGTTGATGTCAGGAAAGCTGACCTGCTGCATCGCGTCCAGGTGGTACAGGTAGCCCCAGTATTACTGGAAGCCATGCGCAGTCGGCAACGACGCGGTGTGGTCGCCGAGGTGATTCTTTCCCAATTCCCCGGTGGTGTAGCCGAGGTCGCGCAGGAAGACCGCCAGCGCCGGCGTCCCGGGGCGCAGGTACGACGGGCTGCCCGGAAGCTGCGGCGGAATCATCCCCGTGCGCAGTGGGTACATGCCGGTGAAGAAGGCGTTGCGACCCGAGGTGCAGCTCTGCATGGCGACATAGTCCATGAAGATGGCCCCCTCGTTTCCGATGCGGTCGATGTTGGGCGTCTCACCCACCATGAGACCGCGGTGATAGATGCTCGGCTGCATCCACCCGATATCGTCGCCCATGATGAACAGGATGTTGGGCTTCTTTTGTGCGTGCGCCAGCCCCGGGACAAGCAGGCCCGTGGCGAGCAGCAGCAGCCCGAGCCAACGGAGTGAGTCTCTTCTTCGCTTCATGTGTTCCCCTCGAACGAATTGAACTGCTCGGGCATCGTGCCCAGGCCCGCAGCCTCGATGTGACGGGGCTGCGGCGTCCAGTGCAATCTCAGAGCCGGCACACGGGGCTTCGGTCCGAGCCGCACCTGCTCGCCCCTGACCTCGGCGGTCCGCTGAACGAGCGCTGCACGTCGCAGCCGACGCCATGTCTGACTCGCGCTGGCGGGACGGTCCTTAAGGGGCGACGCACCCGGGCGAGGCGACAACCCCCCGGCACACCGCGGTGCAGTCTGGTTCCTCCCCCGGGCTGTTGGCAGCCCGGGGCGATGCCTAGGTTGCCAAATGGCCCCATGCAAACCAGCTTGCTGGCGAAGAGAACGTGGGAAGTCCTCCGCCACCTCCGCTGGTGGCACTGGTGTCTCTTCGCCGTCGGTGTCCTCTGGTTGACAGTGCTGCTAGTGCGACAGCCGCTCACCCGCTACGCGACGCACAAGGCCCTCGGCGCCATCCCGGGGTGGGAGGCCGACGTAGCCGACGCCCACCTCAGCTTCTTCCCGCTCGTCTATTCGGTCAGTCGCCTGCACCTCGTGCCCGAGGACAAGAGCTTGCCCATCTTCTACGTCGAGCGCCTGGACACCGGCGTGTTCTGGGGCGACCTCCTCCGCGAACACCTCGACGCGTGGGCCAACCTCGAGCACGTGAAGATGACTTTCTTCCTCATCCCCATCCACATCCCGGACCTCGCCGCCATGTTGCAGAAGGTCATGCCACTGTCCATCGAGCGGATGCAGTGCAAGCACGGAGAAATCACGGTCGCATTCCGGCATAGCCGAAGCGACGACACGGCGAAGCCGGAGGGTGATGGTCCCCAGCTGTGGTTTCACGACCTCGAAGCGACGCTGGAAGGCCTCGCCACAAGGCCTGAGCTGGAGCGGCACGCGACAACGCTTGCGCTGCGGTCCACCATGGCGCGCACGGGGAAGGTCTCGGCGTTCGTCACCGTCGACTTGCTCACGCAGGGCGCCATCACCTTTTCGGGCCAACTCCAGCTCGTCGACCTGAGCCTGGCGGACCTCGACTCGGTGCTTGCGCCCGCTGGCCTGCGCCTTGCCGGCACGTTCGACTTGAAGGCGCGGTTTGGCGTCGACCACGGGAAACTGACTGGTGCGCTCGAGCCTGTGTTGAAGCACGGCCATGTGGAGGCGCTCGGCGGCGACTTGGGAAAGAAGCTGGAACTCGCGCTGGCCGATGACGGCATCCAGCTGCTCTCAGACCGCGTCCCCGGGCGTGATGCCCTGGTCACCATCATTCCCATGCATGGGAACCTCAACCGTCCCAAGCTCGACGTCTGGGCGGCCGTGTCTGGCGTGCTGCGCAACGCCTTCGTCGTCGGCCTGTCAGAAAGCCTCCAGCAGCTTCCGGCGCCCCACCCGGAAAGCCTGAACTCCACGAGCGCCGGGCACCACTAGAGACGCCAATGCGCAGACTCCTTCGCCTCCTTTTCGTTCCTCTCTTGGCTTGTGCACACCCCACGACGGTCGCCTCGCCCACCGCACCCAGTCCGCCGGATGGACCAACCCGCCTGCCAGCCCCGAGTGCGGTGACGCCCGAGAGCGAGCCTGGCCACCGCCCGCTCGCAAGCTCGCCCGCGCAACTGATGGCGCCCGGCTCCCAGGACGCCATTGCGCAGGCGCTGCGCAAGCGCGGGCTGCTCGCCTCCGACGCTTCCAGCAGCAAAGAACTGGAAGCCGCCCTTCGTGCCTTCCAGGAGTCCCAGGGACTCGCCGCCACCGGCTTCCCGGACCACGAGACGCTGCGGAAGCTCGGCATCGACCCGCGCACGGTAGACAAGACCGCCGCAAAGCCCGACGCCGGCACATGAGTTGCGCGGAGGCGTGGACTTCACCGCGGTCAGAAGCCCGGCGGTCTCTCGGCGGCCACCGCCAGCACCCTCTCCAGGGCCATGCCGGCGCGGGCCAGCGTCCCCTCGTCGAAGAGCCGCCCCACCAGCGTCACGCCCTGGGGTACCCGGTGCTTTGCCGGAAGCATCGGCCATTGCTGCCCAGGTGGGGGGAGCCAGTCACTGCGGATACGGTCCACCTCGATGAAGCCAGCCCGGAGGGTCAGCGAGGGGTGGCCGGTGCAGTTGGTGCCGATGAGTGTCTCGTCACGCAGGAAGGGCACCAGCAAGACGTCAACCTGGCTGAGGAGCAGGTTCATCGCCGCCGCGGCCTGGCGCCGCAGGCGGTCCGCCTGAACATAGTCGACCGCCGTGAGGAAGCGCGCCTGGCGGAAGAGATTGGGCCAGGCGTCGAAGACCTGCATCTTCAGCTCGTCGACCTTGTGCGACAGCGTTAGCTCTTCGAAGGAGGCCGCGGCTTCGGCGTTGAGGATGGTGTAGAGCGCGAAGTACGGAAGGGCGGGAACGTCGACGGCCAACGGTGTCATTCCGGCCTTCTTCACGGCGTCCACCACGGCCTTGTCCACCGGCAGGGACTGCTTGTCCCAGTCGTTGGCCGGCTTTTCCAGCCACGCCGGCACGTACCCAACCCGCAGCTTCTCGACGGGCTTGGCCGCGTCAAAGTCGAGATGGCTCGGGACGCAGCCCAGGTCCTTGCCGTCGGGTCCGGTAATGGCGGCCAGCACCATCATCGTGTCCTCCACGCTGCGTGCCATGGCCCCGAGCTTGTCCAGCGACCAGCACAGCGTCATTGCGCCGGTGCGGGGAACACGGCCAAACGTCGGACGCAGCCCGGTGACCCCGCACCGCGAAGAGGGCGAGACGATGCTGCCTCCCGTTTCACTCCCAATGGCAAAGCCCACCAGACCAGCCGCCGTCGCAGCCCCGGAGCCGGCGCTCGAGCCGCTGGCACCCTCCGCCAATAGCCACGGGTTCCTGGTCTCGCCACCGAACCAGATGTCATTCAGAGCGAGCGCTCCCAGGGACAGCTTGGCCAGCAGAACGGCCCCCGCCGCGTGGAGCCGTTCCACCACCGTCCCGTCCTTGTCTGGCACCCGGTCCTTGAACGGCTCCGCTCCCCAGGTGGTGCGGATGCCCGCGGTGTCCAGGAGGTCCTTCACCCCCCAGGGGATGCCGTGCAGGGGGCCGCGCCACTTTCCCTGCGCAATCTCCGCGTCGGCTCTCCGCGCTTGCTCGCGCGCAAGCTCCGGCGTGAGCGTGATGACGCATTCCAGCTTCGGGCCGAAGCGCTGCAGGCGCTCCAGGTACAGCTCGGTCAGCCGCAGGGAGGAGATTTTTCGGGTCCGCACCCACTCCGACAGGGCTGTGACCGGCGCGTAGGCGATGTCCACATCGCTCGTCGGCAGCGGGACGCTCGAGCGCGTGAACTTGGTTTGGGTGCGCGAAGGGCCTCGTGGTGCACCGGGAATGCGCGGGTCCCAGAGGCTGCCCGGCACCACGGAGGCAGCCGGGTGGTAGGCACGCCGATCCCTCAACAGGGCCCCCATGTTGACGTCCCAGGAACTGGCCGCCTCCGACCGCTCCGCCGCCGTGTACTGCACTTCGGCCAGCTTCTCCGCCTCGGCGATGGTGGTGGGTCCAATAGCCGCTGCCGGACTGGCAGGTGCTTCGGACGGTGCTGCTCCACCGTCCATGCCCGCCGCGGAAGCGGGGCGCACGACGGCGGCCCCTGCCAGCAAGGCGGTACCAGCGATGAATTTGCGTCTCGAGGTCCGTGCCATGCGGTGGTGCTCCCGGGGGTGGAAGAGAGGCGCGGACTCTAGCGTCTCATCAGAAGAGTCCAACGCTGAACTGGATGGCGGCGAGCTGCTCGTTCAAGGCTGCGTCCGGCGCGAGGTTGAACCCGAGGTCCAGCGCCAGCGGCCCGATGGGCGTCACGTAGCGCAAACCGATGCCAGCGACAGGACGGAGAACGAAGGGGCGATACAGACTGGGGTCGGCCCAGAGGTTGCCGGCCTCGAAGAAGATACCTAGGTCGAAGCCCAGAATGGCCGGGAAGCGAAGCTCCGTCTTGATGAGTGTGAAGAGCTGCCCCCCCTGGCTCGGGACCTGCCGGCCCTCGTTGAGGACGATGCCAGTGGGGGTACATCCGCCCGACCAGACCAGGGAGGCACAGTTGGCCCGCTGCTGGGCGTAATCCCCGCGCACATCCTGAGGAATGACGCCATCCTCCGGGAAGCCCCGCAGCGTGGTGACTCCGCCGAGGTAGAAGCGTTCGGGCGGAATGACTTGACCACCCTTAATGAGATTGTAAATCTGCCCCGCCCGGAGCGACACGGCGAAGACAACCTTGTCGGAGACCGGGACGTAGCCGGTAATCCCGCCCGAGAGCTTCCAGGTGAAGATGGACGTTGGGACGGGGTTGTTTCCCAGGGCATCTGTCGTCTCGGCGCTGAAGTCCTTGGTGAGCTCCCCCACTGCCGTAATCACCACGCCCTTGTGAGGGTTGAGGGGATTGTCGCGGAAATCCAGCGTGAAGGCGGGACTGAGCGTCTGAAGCGCATAGTTCCCGGTGGGGAAGCGGAGACGTGAAATGTCCGCGCTTGTCGTCGCGAGGAGGGCGGAGAGGGCGTCGTACTCGCGCACGAGCACGCCCTCCACCGTGTACTGCCCGGTGAAACTCAGCCAGGACGTGAGCTGCCACACCATCCCTCCGATGGCCGCCACCCGGCTGAAGAAATAGGACGGGCGGTGGACACGTTCGGCGACGAAGGTCAGCCGGGCGCTGATTTCCTGCGGCAACAGCCAGGGAATGCGCGCCTGAGAGAACGTGGCGTTGAAGTTGAAGTCGATGCCGTTGAGCCCCTGCAGTTCCGAAGCGGGCGTGAATTGCTGCAGCGGCAACAGACTCCAGCCGACGTAGTTCACCTTGCCGCGAGCGGTGAAGGCGATGGCCTGACCAAAAATATTGGGGAAGACCAGGTCACCCACCACGCGAGGTCCGTCCAGTGTCGAGTACCCGAAACCACCGGAGCCAGAGAGCAGCGCACGCTCGCGCGCCTCGATGAGGACGTCCTTCACCGGCTCCTCGGCATCCGGGTTGAGCAGCGTCACCGACACCTGACGGAAGATGCCCAGGGCGAGGAGGTTGGCCTGGCTCGCGTAGACCTCCTCCGGGTCCAGCGGTCGTCCCGACCGAACGACGAGGTTCTCGCGAACCAGCGTCTCGTTGGTGCGCTGCAGGCCGCGGATGACAATCTGCCCGACCCGGACCGCCGGCCCGGGCTGGGTCCGGACCACCACTTGAGCGCCGCGTCCCTCATCCACCAGGCTTGGGACGACGTCGACCCGGGCGAACAGGTAGCTGGCGCGCGCGAGCCGTTGCAGGAGCTCGAGTCGAAGCTGCTCCATGCCTCGGGTCGAGAGCGGCGCTCCCGGCGTGGGCTGCGAAAGAGGCGGCGGGGTGAAACCTTGAGGAAGTCCTTCGAAAGCGACTGTCTGGACTCGCGTCTGGACGCCCTCCTCGATGCGAAAGCGCACCTGCGCCCGGTGGTGCACGACGTCCCAGTCCAGAATGGTGAGCTGCACTCGGGCCGACAGGAACCCTTCGTCACGGTAGTTGGCCTGGAGCGCTTCGGCCCCAGCGCGGTACGCCTCCTCGACGAAGACGCCGAGGGGGCCAAGGTTTGGGGGAGGCCCGAGGTCGGTCCTCTGCGACTGGCTTCTCGAGTCAATGGGGTCATCCACCAGTCGCGCGTCGCCCGGCAACGGTGGCGTGCGCGCCTCGATGACCTCCGCTAGGACCCGCCGGAGTCTGGCCTCGGACAGCGACCTTGCGCCGTCGAAGGCAATGTCGGTCACCCGCAAGACCGGACCTTCATCCACGGCGAAGACCACCTCGGTAGGTCCCCCCCGCGGGTCAGGAACCTCGGTCGGTGCGACCTGGACGTCGGCGAAGCCTCGGTAGCGGTAGAAGTTTTCCAGGCGCCGCGCCAGCCGAGCCTCGGTGGCATGGTCCAGCGTCTCTGCCGGGTCATAGTCCAGCACGTCGAGGAGCTGACGCGATGCAAAGCGCCGGTTCCCGCTGACCGTGAAGGTGAGCACCGGTCCGGCGTCCACCGGGACTCTGACGATGGCACCAGCCGGGCCGTCCTCCACGCTGGGAGCACCAACCCGGGCGCGGAAGTGCCGTGTCTCTCGGTAGAGGCTGCGGAGGCGGTCAGTCCCCTTCTGCAGAACAGTCTGGTCGAGGATAGTGCCGCTCGGCAGCCCGAAGGCATCTCGCAACTGCAGCTCCGGAAGTCCGGGGGTGCCCTGGAACTGCACCTCCGCCACCCGGGTCGGCAATCCCTCGAATAAGGTCAGCCCGATGTCCACTTGCGGGCCGTTCCGCACGACGGTGATGGTGACCTGCGCCTGGTTCCAGCCCCGGCGGGCGTACGCCTGAAGGATGCCCGTCTTGGCCTCGTCGAGCTTCTCGGCGTAGAAGTCGCTGCCCTCGGTGAGTCGCGCCGCGGCAAGGACGTCTCCCCGCGTCAACTCCGTGTTTCCAGTGACCGCCACCAGGTGCACCTTGGCGACCGGCGTGCAGTCGAACTGGACTGCGATGCCCTCGCCGTCCGGACGGGATTGGACAACCACGTCGGCAAACCGGCCGGTGGCGAACAGCAGCTCGATGCTGCGTCGGACTGCCTGGGGGTCGAGAGGCTGGCCCGCTTGAAGCACCACCAGCGGCCGAAACTCCGCGGATGGCATGCCCTCGGGCAAGTGCAGCGCCACTTTCGTGACCATCGGCCGCGACGAGGGAAGGGCCTGCGCCGCCCGGGCACTTGCGTGCCCGGCGACGAGAAGCAACAGGGCGAGCGTTACTCGACTTCCCAACGAAGCTTCAGGTCGATTCCCAGGTTGCCGATGGGGAGGTCGTTGTAGGCGTTGTCCCACTGAGCCTGTGCGGACAGCCGGTTGTCAAAACGGTACTCGGCCTGTGCGTGTGTACCCTTGCCGGACACAGGCTGACTGACGCTGAGCTTAAGCTGATCGACCAGGAACTTCGACTCCAATTGCGCCGTCGGCTCGACCAGTCCCGTCCCCTCGCTGTACTGGGTGGAAATGCGGAAGGCCGGGTCGCGAAGAACGGTGTTGTTGGGCAGGAAGCGCTGCACCTGCCGGTCCAGCCCGGAGGCCTGGTAGAGCGCCTCTGCCGCCAGGCCGGCGCCGGCGCCCGCCGTGCCTGAGATGCCTGCCTGCTCGCGCGCGGTCAGTCCCAGCGTGAGCAACGAGAGAACGTCTCGCTCCGGGAGTGCTGGGTCGCTGGAGAACTGGACCTGCGGAGCGCTCGAGCGCCCGAAGGCGTGAAGGCGGATTTGGTAGTCGCGGACCTGGGTGTCCGCGTAGACGTCGAAGACACCCTCCAGGCCGTGGTGGTCCTTGAAGTCGGCCACGCCCTGGGTGATGGCGAAGGCATTCCCGCGAAAGAAGGCCTGGCTCCCCTCCCCTGCTTCCACCGTGCCCACCAGGCCCGGGTGAAGATTGGTTCCGGTGACGCGCAGGTCGCCCAAAAGCCGCGCTCGCGCAACGTTGTTCTCCACCCTGGCGTCCTTCAGGTGCAGTGCCACGTCCAGCGTCAGCCACTCCGCGCCGCGCTCTCCTTCGGCACCTCCACCTCCGGTCCTCTGGCGCATGAGCGCGTCGACCCCGAAGGGCCGCACGTAGCGCAAACGCGCCACGTCCAGGTCTCCGGAAAGGCGGAGCGCCCCCGGTTTGCCCGTCAGCAGCAGCTCGCCCGTCGCGCTGAAGGGCGCGTCCTCGAGCAGCCGCAGGGTGACGTCGTCCAGGTGGGCGGAGGCATCCAGCTGCGTCATGGCAAATCCACCCCAGGACAGGTCGCCGCGGCTGGTGAGGTTCCCGTCGTTCAGTTGCCCGCGGACGTCGGTCCACAACACGCGGGTCTCGCTGAAGTCGACTCGCCCGCTGAGACCCCGGAGCTCGACGCCCGTGTCGCGAACGACGAAGCCGACGTCGATCAGTGTGGCGCTTCCCAAGAAGGACGGCTCCCGCGGGTTTCCCTCCGCCGTGCCGGACAGCTCGATGCGACCCGCCAGGCGTTCCAGGGAGTGCGTGAATGGCTCCGCCAGGCGCACGTCCAAGGTGCCGCTCACCTTCACGTCCAGCGCACGCGCCGAAGCAGAGCCAGAGACGCTGAATGCCGTGTCCGGACCGCGGAGCGAAACGCCGGCCGTCTCCACGCGCCCCTTCCCGAAGCGGAAATCCCATACTCCATCATTCTCGGCGCGGACCTCGGAGCGCTGGAGTCGCACCTGTTCCAGGTGCAGCTTCCCTTCCGTCGCTTCGAACTCCAACAGCGAGCCAGAGGCACTGAGCGTTCCCCGTAGCGCCCCCTGCCAGCCCTCGCCGAGGAGCGGCCGGACGTCGCTGAGTGCCAGGTCGAGCCTGGCATCGAAGGGGTATGGCCGGTGGACCTCGACGGTCATGCGTGCGTCGGCTTCGGCGATGGGGTGCCCTGAGACTTCGAGTCGCTCTCCGAGAAGGCGACCCTCGAGGCGGACCGGCCCCAGGGAACGACCCGCCAGCGTCGTCTGCGGCGACGTCAGCGTCGCGCGGACGTCCGGCACGTCGGAGGTCCCTTGCACCGTCCCCACCAGCGTCAGGACGCCGCGGGCCTTCGTCCGCCTCGCACCGGGGCCCAGCAACTCCTCCAGGGACATGCCGTCGACGCGAAAACGAAAATCGAGAACATCCCCGGTGGTTAGGCGCCCATCGCCCTGGCTCGTGCCGAGCGGGCCGCGCAGGGTCATGGGCAACAGCTCGAGGGTGTCCCCCCGAATCCGCAGGTGCATGCCGCCGTTGCCCATCCTTCGCTCGTAGAAGGCGACGTCGGTGGCGTTGAAGTCGACATCCGCGGCGAGCTCGCCGGAAGGGCCCCACAGGTGCAAATCGCCGCTGGCATTCCCGGTGAGCACGCGTCGCAGGGGTTGCCAGACCTGGGACAGGGGGGCGACCACCTCCACCAGGTCCTCCACCTTCCCCTCGGGCATCCGTGCGCGCGCTTCCAGCACCAGTGACTCTCCGCGAAAGTCGAGCTTTGCGGAACCGGTGTACGCCGAGTGGCCTCGCAGGCCCGCGACGTCCGGGAAGCTGAGCACGCCATCGGCGAAGTGCAGGGGACTCTTCACCGTCCCGAGGGCAAAGCGGCGGAATTCGGCGTCGCGCATCACCACGTCTGCATCGATGTGGACCATCTGGCCCCAGGCCATGCCAAGCGAGAAGCGTGCCGAACCGACGCCCGACCAGGGGATGCCAATCAGCGGCCCCACCTCGCCGAGCTCGAGCGGGTCGATCACCCCGGAGATAGACAGCCCGAGCGCCTGTTGGAAGCCGAATGTCGCGTTGACTTTCGCGCGACCCTCGCCCACCCGAATCTCGGCATCCCGCAGCTCGACACGGTCGGGCAACACGTGCAACTCAAGATGAATGTCACCGCCGTGGAAGGCCAGGACCGGCGGCTCTCCGCGCGGGTGCTTGTCTACAGGCTCGGGCGTGAACAGGAAGTTCTCCGCATGCAGCGTGGCCTCGCCTTGCAGCTGTGGAGTCGGACTGAGCTTGCCCTGGGCCGTCACCTGCCCGGAGACGGCGAAATCCACCCAGGGGCCAGGGATACCGGCCCGTTCCAGAACGCGCGCGAGGCTGGCCGAGTCGAGGTCCACCTTCAGCTTGACCGGGAGCCCGGCCACCAAACGGGCTGTTCCGGAGACTTTGACTTGGCCGGGGGCCACCGGAACGACGAGGTCAGCCAGCGTCAGGGTGTCGCCCACCACCGCGAAATGCGCGCTGAAATCCCCGGGACGCGCCGGAGGCAAGTCCACCCCCTTCCCCAAGACTTCCCCACTAAGTCGGAGGTCCGGAGCGTGACCGCTGACCGCAAGGCGTGCCCACAGGTGTCCTGCCGAGCCCGGAAGCGCGCCGGTCGCACGGGTGACCGCGCGCACGGGGAGGAAAACCTGCGCATCCATCGCCAGCGTTGGATGGCACAGGTCGTCGATGCGGCCGCTGAACGAGAGCTCCGTCTCGCCCACGGACAGCTCGCCACGCGTCACTTCCAGGTCGCGCCCTCCCCGTGCTAGTTCAGCCTCGACGCGCAGCCCAGTGAGGGGAAGTGACGCAATGCCGCCGCCGGGGTCCAAGGAGCCGTGGGAGGTCTCGACGCGGAACTCCGCGACGTTCCGCCGCATCCGCCAGGCCACGGAGATTTCCTCGACGTCGGCCCCCCGCCCTCCGGGAAGCAGCACATGCGCCTCTCCCCCGCGAACATCAAAGTTGTCGATGCTCACGGCCTGAAGCGCCTGGAAGGGACAGGCGCCAGGTGCCCGGGCGGGGGAAGGCCGCGACAGGTCGAGGCGCAGGCGCGGCCGTGTCACCTGGAGCTTGTCGACCAGGACCCTCCCGGTGAACGGCTCGAAGCCGCCGAGCCGGACTTCCACCTGGTCGGCGCTAAAGAGCGGCGCTTCTTCCCCCGGGGCGTAGACCGACACACCGCCAAAACGAACCGTGCGCGCCGCGGCGTCCACTTCGCAGCGGCCAATCCCGACCTCGGCACCGAGCGCCTTGGGAAGCTCCCGCCGGGCGAGCGTGCACAGTTGGTCCCAGGCCACCTGAGAGCGCAGGACGAGCATTCCTGCGCCCGCCGCCAGCACGACCAGCAGGGTGGCGAGGAGAAACTTTCGGGAACCTGAGCCTGTCACGACCCGTGCTTCCTCAAGCCTCGAGGTCGTCGAGGTAACGGTCGATTTCAGCGAGATCGACCCGGTCCTCGGCCGATGAGGTCTTGGTCCGAGGCGGCCCGGCGGCTGGCTCAGGGGACGACGTCCCGATGGAGAGGGAACGCGCTATCTCGCCGATACGCGCCGCATCCACCAACGTCTCCCGCGACAGGTAGGCCTCGAAGAGGGCGTTGTCACACAGCGTGTTGATGACTCTCGGGCTGCCCCCACTCAGCTGGTGGAGGGCTGCGATGGCCTCGGGCGTGAAGGGAATCCGGGTGCCGCCAGCGGTCTGAACGCGGTGACGGACGTAGGCTTCCGTGGAAGCCAGGGTGAAGGGCTCCAAGCGGTAGCGCATCGCCACCCGCTGCGCGAGCGGCCGGTCCAGTCTGAGGTTCTGCTCGACGTCGGGCAGGCCAAAGAAGACGAAGCTGATCAGCTTTCGCTCGGGCACCTCGAGGTTGAGGAGCCCGCGAAATTCCTCCATTAGCTCCCGGGACGCGAGCATCTGTGCTTCGTCGATGAGCACGACCGCCTTTCGTCCTTGCTCGTGGATTTGCATCAGGCGCTGGTAGAGCTGCCCGAGCAGAGCAAGCTTCTCGTTGGCGGGGTTCTCCACCCCAAGCTGCAAAGCAATGCGCTTCAGGAGCCAGCCAGCGGTGACCCCGGAGTGGATAATAACGAACAGCGCTGCCTCGTATTCCTCCTCGGGGAGCGCGTCGAGTAGCCGACGTGCCAACGTCGTCTTGCCGGCGCCAATGTCCCCCACCAGCACGCAAAGGCCCTTCATGTTCGACACCGCGTGCCGCAGTCGCACCAGCGCCTGCGCGTGCTGCGGCGACTCGAAGTAGAAGCGCGTCACCGGCGCGTTGGAGAAGGGCTCCTCGGTGAGGCCGAAATGGTCCAGGTAGCTCATCGATCGTTCCCTGGTGACTTACAGGTACCCCACCTTGCGTGCCCGTGAACCAGCCAGTGGCCCGTCTGACGTCGGCTCCCCCTGCGCCACGCCGGCGCGAGGCGACGCCACCTCATCATCCTCTGGCTGGGTGACCGAAGACAGTCGCGCCAACAACTTCTGGACGTCGCGGTGCTGGGGGTCCAATTCCGCAACGCGCTGGTACTGGTAGAGGGCCCGCCCCGGGGCGCCAGCAGCCTCGTAGGCCGCCCCCAAGTCGTAGCGCAGGGCCACCAGGGTCGGCCCCGACGCATGCTCGCTGGCGAGGGCACGCCGGTAGGCATCCACGGCCTTGTCCCAGTCGCCCTTCATGCCCTCCAAGAGTGCAATCATCGTCAAGCAGTCGAGCTCCTTGCGCTGTCCGGCGCAGCCTTTGCGGGCCACCTGGAACATCTCGATGGCATCATCGACCAGGCCCATTTCCTTGTAGGCGATGCCGAGGTCGTAATGCGTGTCGACGTCTGAGGGCTTGACGATCTTTTCGAGCCCCTTCTTGAACTCGGAGAACACTTCGTCCACCGAGTACTGGAAGTCTCCCTCTGACGCCTGGGGGATGGGCTCTTCCTCGGGCAGGGCGGCGAGCTCCTCGGCTAGCTCCTCGGCCAAGTTGTAGGAGCCAGTCCGGATGGGGATGGGTTCGATGCCCGGGGGACGGTCGCTCCCGCGGCCCGGCGGCGCCTGCGGAAGCGCCCGCCCCTCGCGTTCCACCTCCTCCAGCCGACGCAGCAGCGCGGCCGTTCGGGGCAGTCCGGGCCGGACCACCTCGACCGTCTCCAGAATCTCCCTTGCCTCGTCGACCAGTCCTTGCTCGAGGAAGAAGGTTGCCTCGTTCAACTCTTCGGAGACTGGCCCGCTCTCCACCGGAGTCTGCAGGGAGACCTCCTCCTCCACCTGCTCCGTCGGGGCCTCCTCTTCTTCGACCGCCTCAACCTCTTCCTCGAAAGGCTCCTCCTCGATTGCTTCGGCCTCGACCTCCTCGACGGGCTCCTCCGGAGGAAGCTCTACCGGCGACTCGACCCCTGCTTCGTAGGTGCCAAGCGGCTCCGGCGGCTCCTCCTCCGCCACCCCGTCTGCCTCTGGCTCTGAGAAGGGCACCGCTTCGCCGAAGTTCCCGCCCAGGGGCAGCTTGTCGGCGCGGAGGGCCCGAGCGAGCTCTGGTGGAGCCGGCTGTGGGGCCGGCGTCAGCGGCTCGTCGTCCGGAGCCGTGAGCTGTCCCTCCTCGTCCTCGTCCGACATCAACACCGTCTCGTCGGAAACCAGCTCCTCGGAAACTCCGGACGCGGCCGACGCCAGTCCCAGGTCCGCCTCTGGCTCGTTGCCGTCGTCCGGCAGCAGCATCTCGTCCTCGGACGAGACGGCGGCCAGCCCCTCATCGGCAACGACGCCGTCCGGACGCAGCACGGCCAGGAACGCCGGGACCTCCGGGTGGTCCGGGGCCTCAGCCAGCAAGGTGTCCAGGTAGGGCTGGGCACGCTCGGATTCGAGTCGCCGCGTGAAGAGTCGCAGCACGTTGAGCAGCTGCTCGCTGGCCTGCGCCGACTGACCAGCGCTGCGGTAGATGTGGTACGCCTTCTCGTGCGCCGCGAGATTCTCCGGGTCGACGGAGAAGATGCGTCGCAGGTGTTCCAGCGCCTTTTCGTGGAGCCCATACTTCACGTAGACGTCGGTCTCCGTCAGAAGCTTCTGCACCTGCTCCGGCCGCAAGGGCGGCGCCGCCGGTGGAGGAGGAGGCGGGGGCGGAGCCGGGGCGGCCGCTGCCGGGATGGGGCCAGGGTGCGCGACGGGCCCCCGCGCCGCATCGGTACGCCAGCCGAGCAGGTCCGGGTCGCCCGGGTCCAGCTGCTCGACCCGGGCCCAGGCAGCCCGCGCCTCGGCGATGTGATTTCGCTCGGCGTGGAGCTTCGCCATTTCCTTGTAGACGCTGAGGGTCTTGCTGGTGTGGCCGAGGGCGGTGAAGGCCTCGGCGAGGAGCTTCAGAGTCTCCAGGTCACGCGGGTCGACCTTGAAGCACAGCTGCAGCTTGGCGAGAGCCCGCTTGGCATCCCCGCGGGCGAGGTAGTCTCGCGCCAGGTCCCGTGCCAGAGGAACGTTGTCGGGCTCCAGGGCAGCAATTCGCTCCAGGACCCGGAGCCGCTCATCCGTCCGGCCATTCTTCTGAAAGTAGTCCGCGGCCCGGCGGAACTCGAGCAGCGCCTCGCCTCCCATTCCCTCTCGCGCGTAGAGCTCGGCGAGCTTGAGGCGGCTGGCCACGTTTTCCGGGTCCAGGTCCACCATCTTCTTGAGGGTGTCGAAGGTGGCCCGTGTATCTCCCCGCTTCTCGTGGTGCGCCACCACCGTCTGGAAGAAGGCCATCGCCTCGGTGAGCAGGCCGAGCTGCTGGTGCAGCTCTGCCAGCTTGACGTTCACCTCGACCAGCTCGGGGTTGAGCCGGAGGACCTGCTTGTAGAGTGCGACGGCCTTGAGGAAGAAGCCGTCGCCCGAATAGCATTCCGCCACCCGGGTGAAGAACGCCGCAGCTTGGACGTTGTCATTCTTCTTCTGAAACAGCTCGCCCATCTTCTGCAGCACCCGCACGTCGCGCGGGTCCGCATCGAGTACCTTTTGGTACTCCTTGATCGCTTTGTCGTAGGCGCCCTTGGCAACGAGCTTGGTGGCGCCTTCGATGATCTTGTTCTTGTCCATCGGGCGCGGGCGGGTGGGCCGACTTCCGGGAGCACCGGCAGCCGGCTCCAGGGAAGCCCCGGCCGGGGGCCCCTCGTCCCACCCCGGGACGCTGGCGTACCCTGAGGTGTGAAACGGTAGCGGAACGCCTCTGGCCGGGTCAAGGTTACGACCAAAGGGTTTTCCAGGGAGTCCGGGGGGTTAGCCCGCCTTCTCGGCCCCCGCTCAGGACCCCTCCCAGCCGGCCTCAGGGTGTCTCTTCGATGGCCCGCCGGAGCCGCCGCGTCCCGCTCTCGCTCGCCAGCAGCCGCTCCACGAAGCGCGTGTCATAGGCGCCCGACACGAAGGCCTCGTCGGCGAGGGCGGCCCGATGGAAGGGGATGTTGGTGCGGATACCCTCGACCACATACTCCCCCAAGGCGCGCTGCATGCGGGCGATGGCCGTCTGTCGGTCATCTGCGTACACCACCAACTTGGCGAGCAGCGAGTCGTAGTACGGCAGCACGGAATAGTTCTCGTAGGCTGCCGAATCCACCCGGACGCCGTAACCACCCGGCACGGAGTACCCGGTAATCCTCCCGGGCCATGGCGCGAACGTGACGGGATCCTCGGCATTGACTCGGCACTCGATGGAGGCGCCCCGCCAGAGCACGTCGGACTGGGCCACTGTCAGCGGCTCCCCGGCGGCGAGGCGAATCTGCATGGACACGAGGTCTATGCCGGTCACCATCTCCGTGACCGGATGCTCGACCTGGACACGGGTGTTCATCTCCATGAAGTAGAAGTCGCCCCGTTCGTCGAGCAGGTACTCGATTGTCCCGAGGTTGTTGTACCGGATGCGCTCCATCGCCCGGACGCTGACCTCTCCCATCCGGCGGCGCAGTGCGGCGGAGACGGCCGACGAGGGGCTCTCCTCGATGAGTTTCTGGTGACGGCGCTGCACGGAGCACTCCCGCTCGCCCAGGTGAATGACGTGGCCGTGCTCGTCGGCAACAATCTGAATCTCGATGTGGCGGGGCTTCTCCACGTAGCGCTCGAGGTACATGTCCCCGTTGCCAAAGGCATTGGCCGCCTCGGCGGACGCCGTGGCGAAGGCCGCTGCCACGACGGATTTCTCACGGACAATCTTCATCCCTCGGCCCCCACCGCCCGCCGCCGCCTTGAGGATGACCGGAAAGCCGATGGATTCGGCGAGGGCACGGGCCTCGGCCGGGCTCTTGAGCACGCCCTCGCTTCCGGGAAGCAGGGGAAGCCCCGCCTCCTTGGCAGCGACGCGGGCACTCACCTTGTTGCCCATGAGCCGCAACATGTCCGGACGCGGACCGATGAAGCGGATTTTGCAGTTCTCGCAGACCTCAGCGAACCCGGCATTCTCCGACAGAAAGCCGTACCCCGGATGGATGGCGTCGGCGCGGGTAATCTCCGCGGCCGAAAGGATGGCCGGGATGTTGAGGTAGCTTTCCTTGGATGGCGGCGGGCCGATGCAGACCGCCTCGTCGGCAAACCGGACGTGGAGGGCATTGGCGTCGGCGGTGGAATGGACCGCCACGGTACGGATGCCGAGCTCCCGGGCGGCGCGGATGATGCGCAGCGCGATTTCGCCCCGGTTGGCGATGAGAATTTTCTTGAACATCACCTAGAGCGGCTCGATGCGGAAGAGTGCCTGCCCGAACTCCACCGGCTGTGCGTTCTCGGCGAGAATCTCGGTCACTTTCCCGGCAACTTCCGACTCAATCTCGTTCATCAGCTTCATCGCTTCGATGATGCAGATGGCCTGACCCTTCTTCACCACCGAGCCCAACTCGACGAAGACCGGCTGGTCGGGCCCCGCTGCCCGGTAGAATGTCCCGACGAAGGGCGAGGTGACCAGGACGCCAGGTCGCTCGGCGGCGGGAGCCGCCGGCGGCGGCTCCGGAGCAGACACCCGGGGGCCGGCGCTACTCCCATGGGACGCAGCGGCCGCCGGAGGATGGAGGGGCGCATGGGCAGCAGCGGGAGCCACCTGGGCGGCTGGAAACCCCTTTTGAAGGACCAGGCGCTCCGAGCCACGCCGCCAAGAGATGCGGGTGACGCTCGAGCGCTCGAGCAAATCGGCGAGCTGTTGGATGGTGTCGAGACTGAACGGGCTCGCGGATGTGCGGCGAGCTGCCTCAGCGTCGTCGTCGAACTTCTTCTTTCCCGCCATCGCTGAACGCCCCTCTTGCCGGCTCTCCGGAGGAGCCCGGGGCCTACTGCGCGGTGGAGACGCGCGTCAGGTATTTCCCGTCGCGCGTGTCAATCTTGAGGACATCCCCCTCGTTGATGAAGAGGGGCACGTTGACCACATAGCCAGTGTCGAGCTCAGCGGGCTTGCTTGCACCGGACACCGTGTCGCCCCGCACGCCCGGGTCGCACTTGGTCACCTTCAAGTCGACGGAGTTGGGGAGCGACACCCCCAATGCCTTGCCGTTGTAAAACAGTACTGAGGCCTCAAGGTTCTCTTTGAGGAAATTCTTGGACTCTCCCAGCACCTTCTCGCCGAGGAAAGTCTGCTCGTAGTTCCGGGTGTCCATGAAGTAGTAGTCGTCGCCCTGGCGGTAGAGGAACTGCATGGTGCGTTCCTCGATGTCCGGCTTTCCAACCTTGTCGCCGCTCTTGAAGGTCGGCTGCAGGAGGCGGCCGCTGAGCAAGCTCTTGATGCTCGTCCGCACGAACGCCGAGCCCTTTCCGGGCTTCACGTGCTGGAATTCGATGATTTCGAAGGGTTCCCCGTCGACCTCAATCTTCAGGCCTTTGCGGAACTCGGATGTGTCGATGACGCCGGCCATTGCGGCTGGGGTGTCTAGCCTGGCCTGGGCGCCTTGGGAAGGGCGTTCAGAGCTCGGCGCGAATCTTTGGCGCTGCGATGCGCAGCGCGTAACGCCCCTTGCCGTAGTTCCCCTCGGGCCGGAGGGCGAGCACCAGGAAGTAGTCCGGGGACACTAGGCGCATCACCGTGATGAGCTTCTCGGTGTTGACGCTGACCTCGGCGACACCGCCGGTCTTCAGAAGCGGAGCCGCATTCTTCAGCTGGGCGAGCACCGCAGCGTACTCTACCCAGGCGGTGCCGAGGTCGAGGTCGACGGCGGCCTGGTCTTGAAACGTCTCGACCGCGATACCGTCGAAGCCCATGACGCTGCAGGCAAGAGCGCCATCGACCTGCGACACCACTGCCTGAAGATGTGCAAGGAAGGACAAGGGCGTGCGCTATGGGACGACGCAGTAGGGGATGTCGCGCCCGGGGATACCGCAACTCGTCACCTCTGTCGTGGCGGCAGGGATGCAGGTGGGAGGGTTCGTGGGCAAGACATTCCCGTAGTTCGCCAAGGTGATCGGGTAGGTAATCGGATTCGTCTGCGCGGCGCCCCCCCCAACAAGGGCTCCGGCGAGTTGGAAGGTGACGTTCAGCGTGACCGAAGGGTGACCCGGGGGGAAGTTCGGACAGGTATAGTTGGTGCTGCCGCAAATCATCTGGGCGGCCTGCTGGGTGATTAACTGAACTCCAACGGTGTTGGTGGTCGGAGTCGCTCCGGGCGCGAGGGTTGCTGAGATGTTGACCACCCCCGGCGGCGGAGTCGGGACGGCCCCACCGACGACCTGGTAGCTGTTTTTGATGGAACTGGCCACGAACGTATTGGGGGTATCTGAGGTAATTTGCTGACCATTGACAGACACCGCGATGTTCTCAAGGTCGTTTTCCCAGCCGAACACTTGGTAGTAACTGCTGAACGACCCTAGAGCCGCGAGGTCGATAGCACCGCCTTCGACGTACTTGGTCGGGTCGGAGAAGTCACACTTATCTCCGGGTGCACGCGCCACCGTGACGATGATGGATTGGTCTGGGGGCGCTGTGCAGGCCGAGACGAGCACCAACGCCGGCAAGAAAAGACGAACTGACCATGTGTGCTTCATCGACGTTCCTCGGCTCATGGGTTTGCCGCCGTGACGGGCTTGTTGGCGATCCCCAGGATGCGGGGGGTAATGAAGATGAGCAGTTCCTGGCGGGTATCGGTGGTGCTGGTGTGTCGGAAGAAGAAGCCCAGGAAGGGAATGCTCCCGAGGAACGGGACGCTGTCCTCCTGATTTGAGGTGCTCCGCACGTAGATGCCACCGATGACGGTGGTGTCACCATCCCTCACGAGCACCTGGGTGGTGGCTTCCTTCTTGGAAATGGCGGGCTGACCGTTGGCGCCAGTCAAGGCCGGGTCGGGCTGGTTATTGGTGGCGTGCACGAGCATCAGAACGCTGCCATCCGACGTGATGTGGGGCGTGACCTCCAGCGAGAGCTGGGCATCGACGAACACCGTGTTCACGCCCTGGGCGGACACTTGGCTGAACGGAATCGACAGACCCTGGGTAATCTTCGCCGTTGCGTTGTGAACGGTGGTGACTTTGGGCGAGCTGATGGTCCGGATTTGACCTTTGGTCTCGAGCGCCGAAAGCCGCAGGTTCAGCTGGAACGCTCCGTTGACCGAGCCGAACGTCATGCCGAGGGCGCCGCCGGACCCGGCACCGACGGCGGCGGGCAGGTTGACGGCGAAGTTTGGCGTACTCGAGGTGCCGGTGGCGGGCGCGGTGCCCGTGTCGACACCGCCTCCGATGCGGTAGTTGTTGGGGAACACCAGCCCCGTGGAGTTGTTCGTTCCCGACGCCTGCTGGGCATAGCCGCCCCACTGGACGCCAATCTCGCGCACGAAGTTGGTGTTCGCCTCGACAATGCGGGACTCGATGAGCACTTGGGGCGTGATGGTGTCCAGATGCTCCACCAGGGAGCGGGCCTTTCCGATGTTGGAGGCGATGTCGCGCACCAGGAGCGTGTTGGTGCGGACGTCGACTGCCACCGTTCCGCGCTCGGACAGCACGTCCTTCACGCGGTCGCGAAGGCTAGTCGCTTCAGCGTAGTTGACCGGCAGGAGCTGGACCACCAGGTCCTCCTGTCGCCGCAGCGCCTTCTTTCGCTCTTCTCGAAGGCGCGCTTCTTCCTCGAGCGTCTTGAGGGGCGCGACGCGGATGACGGTCCCAATCACTTCCTTCCCGAGCCCCTTGCTGGCCAGGATGATGTCCAGCGCCTCGTCCCACGGCACGTTCCGGAGCCGAATGGTGACGGTGCCCTTCACGTCGTCCGCAACGACGATGTTGAGCTTGCTGACCTCGGAGATGATGCGCAGCAGGTTGTGGATGTCGATGTCCTTGAACTCGAAGGACACCTTCTTGCCGCTGTACTGCGCTCGCGCCGGCGCCGCCTGGGCGGCATAGGACTTGGCCTCGGTCGTGAAGCCAGCCGTGCGGTCTGCCACTGCCACCTCCTCCACCTCTGCGCCCTTCGCATGGAAGCGCCAGGCGAGGCCCTGCGGCGTGCGTTCCAGCTTCTCGGCCAGGGGCTTGTCTCCGGCCACGACCACCCGGACCTGGTTTGCGTCGCCGGGGACAGCGAAGGTGCTCACCATCTTCACCGGGCCTTCGAGCGCGCTTGTGTCGAGGCTCCGCTCGAGGCGGCGGGGGAGCTTCGCACCCGTCAGGGTGAGCACGGCCCCGTTCGGCTCGGGCCGGTCCACACTCCAGGAGGCCTCGCCGGTGAGCTTGATTTCCACCAGGCCCCCGCTCGCGGATTCGACGAAAGTGACATCCTGGACCTCTCCCGTCGGGGCAGCCGCGTGCGGGGCTGCCGCGTGCGAGGCAGCCGCGTGCGGGGCAGACGCAGCGACGGTACTTACCGTCACGCGCTTCCCGTCGATTTCGATTTCGCCGTCGCCCAACTCTGCCGCCAGCGCCTTGGCGACCGCCGGGAGTGGTGCTGACGCACCGACCGTCCAGACCAGCCCATTGACGGTCCAGGCGACGGAGTGGCTCGGCATCGGTCCCTCGACCTCGAGGACCAGACGAATCTTGTCCGGGTGCGCGCCGGAACGCAGGGTCGAAAATGGTGCCGGGCGGTTTCCCGGCAGCTTTGCCGTGAGCGTCACTCCGTACACGTCCAGCGCGAGCCGCGAGGGAGCCGACAGTTCCAGCACCTCGAAGCGGCTCACCTGCCCATCGGCGACCAGCTGCAGGCGGTGAGGCGCAAGGTGTACCTGCGTCAGGTGGTGTGCCGGGTGTTGGACTTTGCGCGTGTCGTGCTCGGCGAGAATGGCCTCGCCGGCGGGCACGACGGGGGTGGGCGTCACCGCCTCGACGGCCGGGCTCGCTGGCTTCGACACCGGCGGATTGGATGGGGCGACCGCGCTTGCGAGCGAAGCAGGCGCGGGGGCGGATGCAGCCGCTGCTTGCACGAGAATCATCACCTGCTTGCCGTCTGCGTGGACGTCATATGAGCCGGCTTGTCGCAGACTGACCAGGAATCGCGAGACGTTGCCGTGTTCGTCGGAGAACTGGGAGATGACGACCCCGCCCACTGGCCCGACGCCGTCGCGCACGCCCTTGACCGCAGCGGCATCGGCGGACGTCACATCCACCACCAGCCGGTCCGGATCAGGCAAGCGGAAGACTGTGAAGATGGGAGGCCGACTCCCGGTGACCAAAACCTGCGCGCCGGTAGGCGTGGCCGAGACCTTCACCTCCGTGAGCGCGTTGAGTTCCGTGGCAAAAGCGCCCTGGGCGAGCAACCACCAGCCGGCGCCCGCCAGCACTTTCAGCCCCTTCGACGTGACGCGCGTGTTGCGCATGGCTTTCCTCGACTTGCTGCTGCAGGCGGGTCGTCGCCAGACGGCCCGCTAGTAGGTCTTTCCAGTGGAGAGGTCGAGCTCCGGCGGAGCCTGGCGGTCCGCCTTGATGGCCAGCGTGAGCTGGTTTGCGTTGGACTTTCCGTCGGGTGAAGTGAAGTACTCGGTGACGGTCACCGAGTCCCGGAGGATTTGAGTCACCTTGCCGCCCTGGCGGCCGATGCGCGTGTTGCGGTGCAGGATGTAGCCGCGTCCCTGTGGATCCTGAACCATCGCGACCGGATTGCTGTCCCCGGAGACGACTGCAACCAGCGTCAGCTGGTCGAGGTCGTACTTGCAGAGCGGCTCGTTGCAAGCGGAGTTGCTGACCGCGGAGGCACGCGCGAGGTCCAGGTCCGGGCTCCGGAACGGGTCGCGCTTGCCGATGGGATTGTAGATGTACGCGGGGCCTGTCGGCGTCACGGCCGGTGGGGGAAGCGGCGCCGCCTTCGGGGGCGGGGCGCCCTTGGCAGCGACTGCCGGCGTGGCCTGGTCGCTGCCGCAGCCGGCCAGAACGCCGGCGGCGACCAGGGCCAGCACCCCCGCGTTGGCAAGCAGGCGCGTCACGGCGTCGCCTTCTTATCCGCCATGGCTTTGGCGGTGTTGGCGTCGAGGAAGCGGAACGCGGTGGCGATGAAATCAGCGCTCAGAACCACCTTCTCCGACCGGACTTGGGGCGAGCCCAAGCGGAGATTGTTGACATTGACGATGCGGCGCATGTTTGCGACTTCCTGGAGGAAGAGCGCCACTTCGTTGTAGTTGCCGGTGACCGACATCCGGATGGGAATCTTGACGTAGATTTGAGCGGGCTGTTCGGGCGTCGGCTCGACGCTCGCAATCTCGAGCCCGCTCTTGCGGCCCACGTCGTTCAGGCTGGCCAAGAGCCCGTCAACATCGGCCTCCTCCGGCAACTCGGAAAGCGCCTCGTCGAGCTTCTGCTGCAGGACGTCCATTTCCCGCCGTCGCTCGTTCAGGTTTTGAGCGATTTCGGACTTCTCCTGCAGCTGCGCGTCGAGAGCACGCTGGCGCCCCTGCTGGGCGCCGATTTCGCCTTCCACCGGGTTCACGAACAGGAGGAAGTTGGCCAGCGTCAGCAGGACCAGGGCGGCGGCCAGGCCTCCCCACCGGTAGAGCGGAGGGGCCTTGAGCAGTCTGTTAATCAGCTCGTCCATCGTCGTCTGCGTGCCGGGGTGTGTATTGCCTAGATGGTGTAGTTGGCGTTGAGGTTGAGTTCGAAATCCACGAGCTTGGTGGAACCGGACACGTCTTTGACTTCCCGCTGTTCGGCCTTCTTCAGCTGGATATTGGTGAAGAAGGTGGCCACGTCCTTCGATGGGAAGTCCTCGATTGCTCCTTCTGCGGAGAGCAACTCGACGCGGGACGTCTGGGTGTCGCGCTTTTGGTCCACCAACCTGCCCATGCCCTTGGGCGTCCAGACCATGTTCTGCAGTCCGCGCATGAACTCGGACACGTCATCCACCGAGGCGGCTCGGCCGTCGACCACCACCGCGTTCTGCTTTTCTTCGAATTTCGTCAGCCAAACCTTCTTTGGCGTCGCCGTGGCCAGCGCGTCGAGCATGCGAACGGGGCCCGTGCGCTGCTTGCGCAGGTCGTTCAGAATCACCAGCTTCGCCTGGACATCCTTCTTCCGAGCATTGATGTTGTTGACCTCGCCGATCACCTTTTCCAGTTCGGCGATGCGAGATTGTGTCGCGGTGATCCGTTGAGCGTTCTTCCGCTGCTCGCTCGCGCGCGAGTCGTACCAGATCCAGTTGGCGATCACGCCAAAGGCAAGAACACCCGCGATGACCACCAGCGCCTGGCGGCCCACCTCGCGCTTCTTCACCTGCCGGACGGGAAGGAGGTTGATGTGGATCATCATTCGAGCTTGTCCCCAGGGCGGCGCAAAGCGAGCCCGACCGCCACCGCCGCCATCGGGGCCACGTCCATCACGAAAGCGGGGTCAAACTTGCGATTGTCGATTTCGATGTTCTTGAAGGGATTGAGAATCTCCACCGGTACGCCAGTGCGTGCCTCGATGGTCTTGAACAGTGCCGGAATCTTTGCCGTCCCTCCCGAGAGGTACACCTTGGAGAAGGTCGCATCGGCGGCGGTACCAGCGTAGAAGTCCAGGGACCGTTGGATTTCGCCGGCCACCTGCTCGGCCACGGCCGCCATCACCCGCTCCACTTCTTGCGGCACCACAGCGTCCGAGTCGCCGCGGCCTCCGCCGATCTTCAGCGCTTCGGCTTCCTCGTAGGAGACGTTGAGCTGCTTCTGAATCTCCTCGGTGAACTGATTTCCACCAATGGTGACGTCGCGGGTAAACACCGTCGCCCCGCGGCTGATGATGTTGATGTTCACCACCGAAGCGCCGGCGTTGATGAGCACCACCGACTCGGTGGCAGGCAGCTCATAGTTCACGCTGAACATGTTCTGGACGGCAAAGGCATCGACGTCGACGACCACTGGCACCAAACCCGCCTCGGCGACGACGGTTGTGTAGTCGTTGATCATGTCCTTCTTTGCGGCCACCAGCAGCACGTCCATCTGACCGGTCGCGTCAGTCCCCTCGGGTGTAAGGATTTGGGTGTCGATGTGGACGTCTTTGACGTCGAAGGGGATGTACTGCTCCGCCTCCCACTGGATGGACTCTTCCAGCTCGTCCTGGCTCATCCGCGGCATCGCAATCTTCTTGATGATGACCGAGTGGCCGCTCACGCCGATGGCGACCTCCTTCTGCTTGATGCGCAGCTCGCCCAGCAGCTCCTGCACGGCCTGAACGATGGCCGTTGAGTTCATCAACGTGTTGTCGACGATGGATTCGGGCGGCAGCGGCTTCATCCCGAAGTTCATCAGGGAATAGCCGATCTGGCCGCGGCGGCGGGTTTCCTTGAGCTGGATCATCTTCACCGAGGTCGACCCGATGTCGAGACCGATGGCCAGTTTGCCCCGCGCCATGCCTTCTCCTCGCCGTGGGCGCTCTAGCGCCGGTCGGCGTCGTCCTCGAAAAACACCCGTTTACGCTCAGCGACGTCCATGCCCAGTGCCAGAATGATTTTCCGTTTCGTATCCACGCGGCAGGCGCTGCCCCTCTCCACTCGATCGATGGTGAGGACGGAGACGCCGGCGCGCCGCGCCAACTCTGCCTTGGAGAGCAGCTGCTCTTCGCGCAGCCGCTGCACCGCATTCTTGAGTCGCTGGCCCATGCCCTTCCTTCGAGCCCGGTCCAGGTGGGCCGGCTCGCGAATCGGACGAGTATCCCCGCGGGTTTGCAGTCCCGTCAAATACCGGGTTGATCTCACCGTGAGAACAATGACATGTCTTTGACATGTCAAAGCACTAGCGGCTGCGTGTGGGTTCACCTCGCCCACCCACCACTAGTGGCAGTCGTTCTAGCCACGCTCCGCCTCCGAGTCCGGGTCGACCCCGTACTCCTTCACCTTGTAGAGAAGCGCGCGGTGGCTGATTTCCAGCAACTCGGCAGCACGGGTGCGGTTTCCGCGCGTCTGCCGCAGGGCGGCGCGGATGAACGCCTCTTCCAATTCGCGGGCGGCGCGCTTCAGCGAGAGATCGCGGAACAACCCGGGGGCCAGCGACTCCGCATCTGCTCCGCCGGTTGAACCTGCCCCTCCACCGGCCGGCTTCGGGCCCCACAGTTTCTCCGGAAGGTTCTCTAGGAGGACGATGGGCCCTTCGGCCAGAAGCACCGCGCGCTCCATCGCGTTCTCCAACTCGCGCACGTTCCCTGGCCAGTCGTAGGCGGTGAGCAACGCCTGCGCGTCCGGGCTGAAATCAGTGACGGGGACGTCGCGGTTGAGCTCCCGGTTGAATCGCTCGACGAACGTCCGAGCGAGGAGCGCGATGTCCTCCCGCCGCTCACGCAACGGGGGGACTTTCAGGTTGACCACGTGCAGCCGGTAGAAGAGGTCCTCACGAAACTCCGAACGCTCCACCAGCTTGCCAAGGTCCCGGTGCGTGGCGGCCAAGACCCGCACGTCCACCTTTTCCGCACGGTTTTCACCGACGGGCCGAATTTCCCCCTCCTGGAGGAAGCGCAGAAGCTTGGTCTGGGCAGGCGCGGGTAGTTCGCCCACCTCGTCGAGCAGGAGCGTTCCTCCATCCGCCTCGGTGAAGAGCCCCCGCTTCGCCGTCCTGGCGTCGGTGAAGGCGCCGCGCGCGTGTCCGAAGAGCTCGGACTCGATGAGCCCCGGGGGAATCGCACCGCAGTTCACCGCAACGAAGGGCATGGCCGAGCGCGTGCTGAGCTCGTGAATGGCGCGCGCGACCAGTTCCTTGCCCGTGCCGCTTTCTCCGGTGATGAGCACGGTGGTGGACACGGGAGCCACTTTCCCAATCTGACGCTGCAACACCCTCACCACTTCTGAGGTACCGAGGATACGCTCCAGCGCACGTTGCCCGGCTCCCCCTCCGCGGAGACGCTGGTTCTCCGCGACGAGCCGCCGCCGCTCCTCCGCCTTGCGGAGGACCAGCACCATCTCCTCGGGTTTGAAGGGCTTGGCGACGTAGTCGTACGCGCCCTGCGCGACCGCCTCCAATGCCGCGTCGGGGGCCCCGTAGGCGCTCATCACCACGAAGGTGAGCGCCGGGTATGCGGCCAGGGCACGCCGTAGAAGGGACAGCCCGTCGACGCCGGGCATCCGCACGTCGGAGATGACCGCGTCGTACGGGCGCGAGGCGAGTTCAGCCAGCGCCTCTTGGCCATTGGAGACGGCGCGCACGTCGAAGCCGCGCTGGGCGAGAACCAGCGTCAGGACGTGGCGGATGGATGCCTCGTCGTCGGCGACGAGGATGGTGCGGATGGCGGACATCCCGTGGGAGGGCCATTCTCCCCCAAAACTCCCAACCGGCGAGAGACCGGGCCAGAAGTGGGACGAAAGGTTGAAGGGGCGGTAATTTTCCCGGCCGCGGCAGCCGCCCGGCGCCGACCGGGTGAACGGCCCAACGCGGGTCAAGCGGCCGGAAGGCGCACGCTGAAGCAGCTCCCCCCACCCGGCGCTTCGGCGGCCTCCAACGTCCCGCCCATGCTTCGTACCAAGCTCTGGCTGACGGCCAGACCCAGGCCGGTGCCCTTCCCACCCGACCGGGTGGTGAAGAACGGTTCGAACAGCCGAGGTCGCACTTCGGGAGAAATACCGGGGCCACTGTCGAGGACGTCCAGCCGGATGGTCGCCTCCTCCCCGCGGGCCTGGACGCGGAGTACGCCCTGCCCGCCCATGGCCTGCGCCGCGTTGAGCAGCAGGTTGATGAGGACCTGACTCAAAGGACCGGCGTCTGCGAGCACCACCAGCCCGGGGGCCACCTCGACCCGCACCTCGAGGCCCTGGAAGTCAGGACCGGCCGACACCAGCCGGAGGGAGGTCTCGATAACCGGGGCCACCTCGACAGGCGCTAGAACTGGCCGCGGGGGCCGGCCAAGGTCGAGCAACCCACGGACAATGGCGTTGATGCGATGGACCTCGGTCTCGATTCGGTCGACGTACTCCCGTGCTTCTGACGCCGAGCCCGTCAGCCCCCGAAGCAGGCTCAGGTAGCCGAGGATGCCGGAGAGGGGGTTGCCTACCTCATGTGCCACCCCAGCCGCGAGGCGACCCACGGAGGCCAACCGTTCGGCCGCGACGAGCTCCGCCTGGGCCCGGGTGAGTTGTTCGTTGGCTAAGCGCAGGTCCTCCAGTTGCTGGTGCGTGACCGTGCGTTCTTCCTGCAGCGCGGCGGCGGTCCGCCGCAGCGACGCCTCCACGCGAGCGAGCAGCGGCCCTCCGGAGCCACGGGGACCCAGCTGGAGGTCGAGCCGCTCGAGTTGGCGCATCTCGGCTTCCAGCCGCTGGACGGGGCGGGCGACCGCCAACCAGAGAATGGCATACGCGCACAGTCCGACGAGGAGCAAGTCGAGCCCGAGCAGCAGTGGCAGCGCCTGCCGCGCACCGGTGCGCACCAGGGCCGGCGCAGTTCCGGGCACCGCGGCGCGTCGCAGCGCCTCCATCAGCCCGGCCAGAAGAGGTTGAAAGGACAGCGACGTCAGGCCGGTGGCGAGCACGGCAACGAGAAAGACGATGGCGGCCAAGCGAAGTCTCATCCGGCCAAACCGCCCATCAACACCCGAGCGAGGGACTCGGGAAGTAGCCGCGCGAGAAGCGGTCCGAGGAGGGCCAGTTCGAGTCCGGCCAACGCAAGCCAGGGTCCAAAGGGCAAATGGGTGGGACCGGGACTCCAGTCGTCCTCTTCCTCGGGGCCTGCCTTCGCCGGGTGGGGGCGGGCCACCTCGGGCGCGGTGACGCCGGGCGCGGGCGCGGCCGGACCCGCGCGGCCGCGGAAGAGGAGGAGGGCACTGCCCACCACGGCCCCCTGGACGTTGCTCAGCAGCACGAGGCCAAACAGCGGCTGCCACCCGAGAAAGGCTCCGAGCAAGGCGACCAGCCATTTGTCTCCGGCGCCGAGCCCCTCCCTGCGCAGGACGAGCTTGACCAGTGTTTCCAAGCCCCAGAAGAAGAGGAAGCCTGCGGCAGCCCCGAGCACCGCGTCCCGCAGGGCGTCCATGCCCAACAGCGCGGCGGAGAGAATTCCGACGGCAAGCCCGGGAATCGTGAGTTCAAACGGCAGCAGCCAATGGTCGAGGTCGATGAAGGACAGCGGGACCAGGAAGCCGACTAGCAGCAGCCCCCGGAGCAGGCTCCAGGACATCCCGAAGCGGAGCCAGCACGCCAGGAAAAGGCAGCCGGTAAGCAGTTCCACCGTTGGGTAGCGCGCCGAAATTGGGGCGCGGCACGCGCGGCAGCGGGAACGAAGGACGAGCCAGGAGAGGAGCGGCACGTTCTCGAACCAGGCGAGGGCATGGCCACACCGGGGGCAGCGCGAACCCGGGTAGACGATGGATTGGCCTTCCGGCAAGCGCGCAATGACGACGTTGAGAAAGCTCCCGACAAGCAGGCCAAGAACGAACGCGAAGGCCGCGAGCCAGAGATTCAAGGGCATAGTCATTGGCAGAGAGGAGGCCGAGCCCAGGTTCCCCTAGCTCCCTTCACGTGAGGCACAGGCCTCCGCTGCGCGCTGCTTTTGACGCTCAGCGCTCATAGGACGCTCTTCCATCGGTTTTGGCCAATTTCCTGCAACGGAACAAAGGGCCTACGTGAACCGGCGGCCACGCAGGCCGGCCGTTCGGGTCGGAGAAGAGGAGTCCCACGGCAACTCACGAGGGGACAGGGGTCTGCGTGGCGACGGCGACGGCGCACTTTGCACGGAAGTGGGTCGTCGTGGACCGCGAATGGCCAGTCCACTGACAAATTTGGTCGCTCGGGACGCTTGGCCTTCGGCGACAACCTTCCGCAACGACAAAACCTCGAACTTGGCACGCGTACTGCTGTGGCCCTCGCGGACCAAAACCTTGCGCCGTCTCGTAGGACCGGCAGACACTTGGAGCCTGCTATGGCCCATCGCAGCAACCGGGGCTTCACACTCATCGAGTTGATGTTGGTGGTCACGATTATTGGCATTCTCGCCGCCATCGCGATTCCCAATTTCGTGCGGTTTCAGGCTCGGTCCAAACAGTCAGAGGCGAAAGCGAACCTTAAGTCGTTGTTTACCGCTCAGCGTTCGAGGTATCAGGAGAAGGACGTCTACCTCACCAACGTCCGCACGCTGGGCTTCTCGCCCGAGCGGGGCAACCGCTACTATTATCAGCTCAATAGCCCTCCGGCTTCGACGGAGACCCGCGCGGCCGTGACCGCGGCGACAGCAGCCACCGACGAAGCCATCACGGTCGATACCTACAAGTACCCCACCGCAGTGGCCATTCCGGCGGTCCCGGCCTTCGCCGTGACTGCGTGGTCGGGCAACGAAGGCGCAGCACCGCCCATCTATGGCGTGACCGCGGGCTGCCCGAACTGCAACTTCGTCGCGAGCGCGGTGGGCGACATCGACAACGAGGCAGTCGGCATCGACCACTGGGTTGTGGCAAGCATCGACTTCACTTCGGTCCCGGCTTGCGGCGACCCGACCGACGCCCAGACCCCGGCCGGTCAGCCGCACAACAACTACAATGACGTGAACTGCCCGTAAGCTTCAGCAGAGCAGCGGCATTCCCTGGGGCAACCGGGACTCGGGTTAAGGGCGCGAACAGCGGCCGCTTGCCAAAATTGGTCGGTCCGCTGACCGTCTCGGGGCCTTAACCAAGCGAAAACACGCGGGAGGGAGCCTTGGCACGTCGGCTGCCTAGGAAGGCCTTCGCGAAAGGCTTTGGCGTTCTCTCACACTGGCACACCTAGGAGCAGTCATGACCCGTCGTACCCTCAAGCGCGGCTTCACGCTCATCGAGTTGATGATTGTGGTCGCCATCATCGGCATTCTCGCGGCTATTGCCATTCCCAACTTCGTCCGCTTCCAGGCCCGG
>JADGRA010000033.1 GCA_017881265.1 Myxococcaceae bacterium
CTTGGGGGCCAGTTCGACCGGGAGGGTGGTGGTGCCGTGGGGCGAGTGGAGGATTGCCCACGAGTGGGTCTCCGTCGTGACGAAGGCCACGAAGCGCGCGTCCGCGGGTGTGTCGTTCTTGCGTTCTGGCAACGCGCGACTCGCCTCGTCCAGCTTCTTCGTTGCAGCGCTGCGGTCGAGTGCATCGCTGACCTCATGGCCCGCACTGCTCGAGACTTCAGCGACCTGCTCGCTGAGGCGACGGGCCAGCGACCTCTGCAGCGTGGACAGCGCGCCTTCAGAATCTCCCGCTTCGGCGAAGGCTTCGAAGAGCCCCTCATACGGCGCTTCGCGGTTGCCATTGGGAGTGTCCGCCAACCCCGTTTCGCTGAGTTGCTTCCGCTGCGCCTCGAGTTTCGACACCGCCTCTTGGAACGTCTGTCGTGCCTCGTCCGCCTTCCCCAGCGCCCACAGCGTTCGGCCCAGCTCGGACTCGATTTCCCAGAGTCGGTTCGGGGGCGGGGACAGCGCACGGGCTTGCTCGAGCAGGTGGCGAGACTCCTCGAGTCGGCCTTCGCCACGGGCGGCGACTCCCTCCAGAAAGGCGAGCACGCTTCGGTCGTCCACCCCGAAGACGTCGCCAAAGCCCTCGGCCTGTGTCGAGAGGGCGTGCACCTGCTGCCAGTCGGCCTCTTTGGCCGCCACCTCGATTTGGTTCATGACGGCGCTCGCCTCGTAGAGGCGAATCCCGTCCCGCCGGGCCGCGGCGTGCGCTTGCTGCAGCAGCTCCTTTGCCGAACGCAGCTGGTTCGCGTCCATGTGTAGCTGGGCATCCAGGAGGAGCTCGGTCGCCTTGAGTGGCTCCGCGCCCAGGATGCCTCTGAGTCGGCGAAGCTCCCCTGCCGAGGCCGGACCGTCGCCCAGGTAGTTCAATGCTCGGGCCAGGCGCATCCGCGCGTCTCGCTCGTCGACCAGTTCCAGAGCGCCGGCATGGGCACGCAACAACGCGTCCAGGATGCCTATTGCTTCTGCATACTCGCCCGCTTCGTAGAGTTCATACGCGAAACGGGTGGTCAGCTTAGCGACGAGCGAGACATCCACCACACGCTGGGCAGCTGCGAAGGCTTGCCGGTACTCGGCCAGTGCGAGGTCATGCTTGCCAAGCAATGAATCCACGTATGCCAGCTTGAAGCGCACCTCGACGTCGCCGCTTGCTTCAAACGGCTGCAGCACGTCTCTGGCGTCGGCGTAGTGACCCGAGAGGAAAAAGGCCTGCGCCGCGCGGATGGCGGTTTCCTTCGAAGACAACCGCCGACTGACGGCTGCACAGCGCTGGGCCTTCTGCAGCGAATCGCCACCGACACACCCGGCGCCGGACGGCGTCCATCCGTCGTGGCCCAGGGCGGTCGCGACGGCGACGAGAAGAAGGAGTGACCAGGTCCCCCACACGGCGGCCGAGAGTATGCCTTGGGGACACTCCTGCGAGCCAACCTTTGGGAAGGCGGCGGGCGGCGTCAGGGCATGGTTGGCGGATCGCGCCCGGTGTAGGTGCCGATGAACGTCGTCGTGTGGCTTTTCGTCTTGACCGAGTTCGCCACTTGCACGAGCGTGAAACGGTCGCCCAGTTTCGTCTTGGTTCGGCCCTGCAGGGCGGTTGGAATGGCAGCGTCGGTGTCGACCTGGATGAGGAATGCCAGCTCAACCCGGTCCAGTTTGCGGCGCTTGAGAGTACAGCGCTCCCCCATGACCAGGTAGGAGAGTTTCTTCACTTTCGCGGTGCCCTTGAGGTTCTCGCTAAAATGCTCCCGTAGTCTCTCTTCGTAGCAAACATCCGGCGTCTCCAGCTCAGCCTGACGGTCTTCGAATCCACGGGCCATGTCTTCCCCTCCTCGTCCTGCGGGCTGGAGGCGCCACGACAGGCGCCTCCACCACGGACTTCGAACAGCCTCACGCCCTCGCGCGGGCTGCTAGCGTCTTCTGCAAATGAGGGTAGCCGACTTCACCAGAGCGTTGGGAGCCCCACCCACCCCTCGACGCCTTGCGCCATACGGCCCGAGTCCGTCGCAACGCGTGGAGTGGGTGACCCCGACGGGGCCGGTGCGGCGCGTTCTCCTGGTGGCCGTGCACGGTGGCTACTGGCGCGTGCGGTACGGGCTAGAACAAACCGAGCTGCTGTGCGCGGCCTTCGCGGCCCGCGGTTTCCCGGTTGCCTCCCTGGAGTACCGCCGACTGGGAGAAGCGGGGGGCGGGTGGCCGGGGACGCTGGACGACGTCGAGGCTGCGCTGGCCTCCCTTCCGGCCGGTGCGGCCGACCGGGGCCTGCAACCTTCCGGCGCCCTGCTGGTAGGGCATTCGGCGGGCGGCCAGCTGGCCTTGTGGGCCGCCGCCCGCGGCAAGGCCTCTTCGTTGCCAGGGCTCCCACTGGTGGGCGTCGTCGGGCTGGCGCCGGTGAGTGACTTGGTGGAGGCCTTCCGTCTCCACCTCAGCAGCGGCGTGGTGGGCGAGCTATTGGGTGGTAGCCCGGAGCAAGTCCCGGAACGCTACCAGGCGGCCTCCCCGGTGGAGCTGCTGCCGCTGGGGGTGCCCACCGTCCTCGTCCACGGGACGGCAGACGAGGACGTCCCGTACGCCCTGAGTCCAGCCTATGTGGAGCGCGCCCGGGCGGCCGGGGACGCGACGCGGCTGGTGACGCTTGAGGGCGGCGGTCACTTCGACGTCACCACACCGTCGTCGCCTTACTGGCCCCAGGTGGTGGAAGCCGTCGAGTCCCTGGCCTGACGTCCCCTTATTAGCCCAGCGCGCCTTGCGGCAACTGGCGGACGAGGGGCTGCAGCCGCGCATGGACCAGCTGCTTGGCCGCCGCGAGGTCCACCGACTCGGCAGTCGTCACGCCGGCCGCAAGTTCCGAGACAAGGCCCGCCGCGACGCGTCCAATGTCATAGGCCAGGCGGTACGGGGCGCGGCTGAAAGTCACCAGCGCGTAGCGGGAGAGAAACTCCCCCGGAAAGGCGTTGAGGAGCCGCCGCTCGATGGACTTCTCGAGAAGAAACCGGGCGTCCGCCACGCTGTCGCGCATCTCCACGAAGTTTTCCACCGCCATGTCCGCAATGGCGTCGGCGTTGGGCTTGCGCAACCGGGAAAACTCCGCGAAGGCCGCGCCCAAGTCCTCCGTTTGCCCGAGGACGTCGTCCAGGACCTCGCAATCCTCGAAGCCGCAATTCATCCCCTGTCCGAAGAAGGGGACGATGGCGTGCGCCGCGTCCCCCAGCAGCACGGCACGCGACTCCGCCGCCCACGGCCAGCACTTCACCGTCACCATGGTGCCGGTGGGATTCTCGAAGAATTGCGTCTCAAGGTCTGGAAGAAGCGCGAGCGCGTCCGGAAACTGCGTGGCAAAAAAACCACGCACGTCCTCCGGCGCCTTCAGCGTCTCGAAGGACGGGCTTCCAGAAAAGCGCAGGAAGAGGGTGCAGGTGAAGCTGCCGTCCAGGTTGGGCAGCGCAATCAGCATGAAGTCCCGCCGGGGCCAGATGTGCAGTGCGTGCTTCTCCAACCGGAAGCTGCCCCCCGGCCCAGCCGGCAGCGTCAATTCCTTGTAGCCGTGGTCCAGTCGCTCCTCGCTGCTGCGGCCGCCCGCGGCCGCGACGACGGACTCGCGCACGATGGAGCTGGCCCCATCGGTGCCCACCACGGCCGAGCCGTGCAGCGCCTCCTCGTGGCCGTCCCTCTCATTCACCACCCTCAGGCGTCCGGAGGCGACGTCCATGGCGGTGACGCGGTGGTGAAAGTCCAGGCGTACCCTGCCCGTCGCCTCCGCCTCGGACATCAGCAGGGCATTCAGCCAGCCGCGGGAGATGGCGTGGATGACTTGGGTGTCGTCCTTCCCGTAGGGCTGGAAGACCAGGGGGCCGTCAGCCGGGTGAATGGCACGCCCGCGCATGGGGATGGCGTGCTGGAGCGCCTTTTCCCCGAGGCCCACCCGGCCCAGGGCGTGAAGGCCGCGGACGCTGATGGCCAGGTTGATGCTGCGCCCGGCGCGGATGCGTTCCTTGCGCATGTCCGCCCGCCGCTCGAGGACCCGCACGTCCGCGCCCCGACGGGCCAGGTACAGCGACAAGAGCGAGCCCACCAGCCCCGCGCCGACAAGGGTGTAGCGGTCAGGCCGAGACATGGGTGCGCACGGCCCGGGCGAAGCGCCAGACGTCCATGTAGGAGTTGTACAGCGGCACCGGCGCAGCACGGACAATGTCCGGCGCGCGGAAGTCCACCACCATGCCCGCCTGGCCAAGGCGCTGCACCAGGGTCCGCGCGTCCTTGCGGATGCGGATGGAAAGCTGGGCGCCGCGCTGCTTCGGGTCCGCCGGGGTAATGACGCGGGCGGCGCCCCGGGGCAGCCCGGCGAGGAGGAAGTGCAGGAAGCTGCTGAGGCGCTCCCGCTTCTCCTCCAAGGCGCCCATGCCCGCCTCCGCAAACAGCTCCATGGAAGCCCGCAGGGCGGCCAGCTGGAGGATGGGCGGGTTGCTCAGCTGCCAGCCCTCGGCGCCCGGAAGCGAGGCAAAGCGCGCCGGCATCTGGAAACGCGAGGACTTGTCATGCCCCCACCACCCCTCGAAGCGCGGAAGGGCGTGCCCGTCCCGGTGGCGGGCGTGGACGAAGACGCCCCCCAGAGAACCTGGGCCACCGTTGAGGTACTTGTAGGAGCACCACACCGCGAAGTCCGGCCCGTCGTCGTGCAGCCGGAAGCGCAGGTTGCCCGCGCCGTGGGCGAGGTCGAAGCCGACGAGGGCTCCCGCCGTCCGGGCGGCGCGCGTCACCGCCGCCACGTCGAAGGCCTGGCCGGTCAGGTAATTCACGTTGCCGAGGAGCACCAGGGCCAGCTTCGGCCCCTCCCGTTCAATGGCGCCGAGAATGTCTTCGGGCCGCAGCGCGTCCTCCCCGGGGCGGGGAGGCACCTCCACGACTGCCGCCTCGGGCGCAAAGCCGTGGAACCGCACCTGGGAGGCGACCGCATAGCGGTCGGAGGGGAAGGCGTCCGCCTCCATCAACACTCGGAAGCGCTTGGGCGTCGGCCGGTAGAAGCTCACCATCATCAGGTGGAGGTTGACGGTGAGGGTGTTCATCACCACCACCTCCTCCGGCTCCGCCCCCACCAGGCGCGCCGTCGAGGCGGTCAATAACTCATGGTACGGCAGCCACGGCTGGGCCCCCTGCACGTGCCCTTCCACGCCCAGCTTCTCCCACGCCTCCAGCGCCTCGTTGACGTAGCCGCGCGCCTTCCGGGGCTGTAGCCCGAGGCTGTTGCCGGCGAGGTAGACGCACGGGCTCCCGTCCGGCCCCGGGGGAATGAAGAAGGACTCGCGGAAGCGGGCGAGGAGGTCGGCGGCGTCCAGGCCCCGGGCAAACGCCTCTGAATCCTCGAACGTCACTTTAGGCCACCGGCTTGCGTCCGAGCCACGCCCAGGCGTTGTCGGAGAGGAGGGCCTGCCGGCTGGAAGGCGCGAGGTCGGGGAGCGAGCGGATGAGGGCACCCGGGGACTCCTCGCCCAGCGGGAAGGGGTAGTCGCTGCCCAGCATGACTTTGGAAGCCCCGAAGAGGCCGAGGATGCGCTGCAGCGTGTCCGCGTCGTGCACCAGGCTGTCCACCCAGAAGCGCCCCAGGTAGGCGCGCGGGTGCACCGGGTTGTCCACCGCGACCAGGTCCGGACGCACCTCGAAGCCGTGGGCGATGCGGGCAAAGGTGCCCGGGAAGGCGCCGCCCCCGTGGGCAAAGGCGATGCGCAGCTTGGGAAGCCGCTCCAGCACCCCGCCGAAGAGAATGCTGCAGATGGCGAGGGACACCTCGGCCGGCATCCCCACCAGCCAGGGCAGCCAATACTTGCGCATGCGCGCCTCGCCCATCATGTCCCAGGGGTGGACGAAGACGGCGGCGCCCAGTTCCGCCGCGGCGGCGAAGACGTCGAAGAGGGCCGGGTCACTCAGGTTCCACTCGTTGACGTGGCTTCCAATCTGCACGCCGGCCAGGCCCAGCTGCCGCACGCAGCGCTCCAACTCGGCCGTCGCCAGCGCGGCGTCCTGCAGCGGCAGCGTCCCCAGGCCGAGGAAGCGCTTCGGGCGGCTCCTCACCACCGAGGCCAGGTGGTCATTCAGGTAGCGGGCCAGTTCCAACCCGTCGCGCGGCTTGGCCCAGTAGGAAAACATGACGGGGACGGTGGACAGCACCTGCACGTCGACGCCGGCGGCGTCGCAGTCCGACAGCCGCGCCTCGGCGTCCCACAGGTTGCTCTGCACCTCGCGGAAGGGCGTCCCGTCGTCGCGCAGCATGCGGGCGCGTCCCGGCCCACAGGGTTCCAGCTGGATGAAGCCGCCGTAGCCGAATTTCTCGCGCCACCGCGGCAATTCGGGTGGCAACAGGTGCGTGTGGACGTCGACGGTGGCCATCAGCCCCGCTCGGCCCGCGTTCCGCACTTCTTACAGGTGGAGGCCTCGGTGCTTCCGTAGAAGCGGTCGAAGGCCGGCGGCAGCTGGGTGACCAGGTTCTCCAGGTGGAAGAATTCCTCGTGCAGCTTCTCGCCGCACTTCTGGCAGAACCAGACGAAGCCGTCCTTCTCGTGCCACAGCCGCTTGCGCTCCAGCACCAGGCCCACCGTCCCCGCCGGGCGCTGGGGGGAGTGCGGCACTCGCGGGGGAAGCAGGAAAATCTCCCCCTCGCGGATGGGCACGTCCACCCTGTGTCCGTCGTCGATGCAGCGAAGCACCATGTCGCCTTCCAGCTGGTAGAAAAACTCCTCGCCCTGGTTGACGTGGAAGTCGGCGCGGGCGTTGGGCCCCCCCACCACCGTCACCATGAATTCGCGGTCGGCCCAAATCTGCTGGTTGCCCACGGGCGGCTTCAGCAGGTGGCGGTGCTCGTCAATCCAGCGCTTGAAATTCAACGCTTCCAGCCGGCTCGTCATGGTGCTTCCTCAGGCATTGTCGCGATGCACTTCAACTCAATGGCGATGGGGGTGGGCAGACAATTCACCTCCACCGTGGTGCGGCAGGGCTGGGCGTCGGCGAAGTACTCGGCCCACAGCCGGTTGTAAGCCGCGAAGTCCGTCTTCATGTCGGTGAGGAAAACCGTGACGTCCACCAGGCGGTCCCAGGTGGTGCCGGCGTCCTCCAGAATGGCGCGGACGTTGGCGAAGACGCTGTGGCACTGCGCCACAATGTCCTTGGCCACGACGTTGCCAGCGGCGTCCAGCGTGACACCGGGAATGTCCTGACTGCCGCGGACGCGCGGGCCAATGCCAGACAGGAAGAGAAGGTTCCCGACGCGGCGGGCGTGGGGAAACAGCCCCACCGGCGCGGCAGCTCGCTCGGAGGTGACGGACGACACGGCCTTCTCCCTCCCCTCCTACAGCTGGACGCAGACGTTCTGGGCTTCGGTGAAGAAGCGTAGCGACTCCACGCCCCCCTCGCGCCCCACGCCCGAGTCCTTCATCCCCCCGAAGGGGGTGCGCAAGTCGCGCAGCATCCAGCAGTTCACCCAGACAATCCCC
>JADGRA010000034.1 GCA_017881265.1 Myxococcaceae bacterium
ATGGCGATGGTCCGCACGGTGTTCTCGCCCAGGTCCTGCGCCACCTCGAGCACCAGGTTGTCCGGCTGGTCGCCCAGGCTGGCGTTGCTGACGCGCAGGGCGGTGTACATCTCCGGGATGGCCCCGGGGGGAAACTCGACGTCCACCACCGGCCCGAGGACCTGGGTGATTTTTCCGTCGGTGTGTGCGGTCGCGCTCATGGCTCCTGGCACTTTCCTGGTTGGCTATTTCAGCGCCTCGGCGCCGGAGACGATTTCCATCAACTCCTTGGTAATCGCCGCCTGCCGGGTGCGGTTGTAGAGGAGGGACAGCCGGTCGATTGCGTCGTTGGCGTTGTTGGTGGCGCTGTCCATCGCCGCCATCCGCGCGGCATGCTCGGAGGCCACCGACTCGAGCAGGCCCCGCCAGATGCGAAGGGACCAGACGTGCGGAAGCAGCTGTTCCAGCACCTGCTCTGTGCTCGGCTCGTACTCGAAGTCCACCAGCGAGCGCGGACCGGTCTGCGGCGGAGTGACGCTGTCCGGGACGAGGTTCTCCAGCGGCAACACGCGGAGAAACTCGACGCGCTGGCTGATGGCGGAGAGGAAGGTGTTGAAGCAGATGTACACCTCATCCACCCGGCCGGAGAGGAACTCCTCGCCGACCTCCGCGGCCAGCTGCGCTGCCGCGGCGTAGCTCACCTTGCTCAGAAGGCCTGGATAGTCCTTGCGGATGGTGACACCGCGGCGCCGGAAGAATTCGAGGCCCTTGCGCCCCACCGTGGAGAGCTGGATACCCTCATAGGCGGAGCCCTTCTCGTAGAGAAACCGCGAGACGCGGCGCAGGACGTTGGAGTTGAAGGCGCCGGCCAGCCCGCGGTCCGAGGACAGCACCAGCACCTCGACGCGCTTCGGCTGGGCGCGGGGGATGAGCAGTGGGTGGGTGACGTCGCCGTGCCGGGCCGCGACGTCGCGGAGCACGCGCTCGAGCGCCATGGAATACGGCCGCGTGGCGAAGAGCGCCTCCTGGGCCCGGCGCAGCTTGGCCGCCGAGACCATCTTCATGGCCTTGGTAATCTGCTGTGTGCTCTTGAAGGAGCGCACACGCTTGCGGATGTCTCGAAGGCTAGCCATCTGGAGGAACGGGGCCCGGGCAGACAGGCCCCGCCCGGGGCGGCGCAGCGTATGTCGCAGCCCTGGCGAAAAATCAACGTCGGTGATGACAGTCAGACTGCTGGATGCTGACAGGGGGTTGCCCCGTCGCCACCCCCCCTTTGGACATGCCCCGCCGCCCTCTTCGCCGCCTGACCCTCATTGCCTTGGGCCTCGTGGTGGCCTTGTGCGTGCTGCCGTCCGTTCTCATCGACGTCGCCTACGCGCCGCAGATTGTCCCCCTCGCCAGCGCCCCGGCCGCCCCGGTGGGGGTGGTGTTTGGCGCGGGCCTCGCCCCCGGGGGGGAACCCTCGCCGCTTCTGGCGGAGCGGCTGGAGACGGCCCTGGCACTCTTCCACGCCGGGAAAGTCCAGCGGCTGCTCCTCACCGGGAACGCCGGCGCATACCACGACGAGATTCGCGCCATGCGGCACTACCTGCTGACCGCCGGGGTCCCGGAGCGCGCGCTTCTGGGCGACCTGGAAGGGACGTCCACCTTCGACAGCTGCTGGCGCGCCCGCAGCGTCTATGGCGTCCAGGACGCCCTGCTGATTACCCAGCGCTTTCATTTGCCACGGGCGCTCTTCCTCGCGGCCCATGCCGGCATCTCTGCCAGGGGCGTCGCGGCGGGCGGACGCCCCCGCTGGACGTCCCTGGCGGTGTGGCGGGAATTGCTGGCACGCCCGCTAGCGGTACTCCAGGTGCTCATCCACGCCGCACCCGGCCCACCGCAGGAAACGAGCGCCCTGCCGGGCTGAGGAGGGCAAGGGAGGCAAACCCGCGGGGAAGGACGAGGGGAAATGGCAGCGCCGCGCCACTCGAGCTTCCCCTCAACGGGGCAAACGAGTCTCGACGAGGCTCCAAAAAAAGAGAACGCTGAAGGGACCGGCTTCATCCCTTCAGCGTCCTGGTCTACTTCAAGAGGGTGCTTACTTCGCCGGAGCAGCGTCCGCCGGCTTGTCCGCGGCCGGCTTGGTGGTGGTGCTCTTCTTCGTTGAGCTCTTCTTGGTAGTCGTGGTGCCGTCCTTGGTCTTCGTCGAGGTCGACGCCGCCGACTTGTCGGTGGTAGCTGGCGCGGCCGGCTTGGCCTCCTGGGCGAAGGCAGCAAACGAGGTCGCAAGCACGAGCGCAGTGATGAGATTCTTCATGGGTCAGGACTCCTGGGGGGCTTCGGGTGAGAAGGGCTGAGGTGCCCGTCGGAGGACTAAGCACGTCCCGTGCCAGAAAAAGAGAGAGGCGCGCGCCAGCAGACCCGGCGAGCGCCTCTCTCATGAAGCATGGGTGAAGCGAATTACTTCGCGGCCGGGGCGGCGGCCGGGGCCTTCGCGTCCTTCGCCGGCTTCGCTGCGGGGGCAGCGGCCTTCTTGTCGGTGCTCTTCTTCGCCGGGGCAGCCTTGGCATCGGCAGCCGGGGCCGCCGCCTTGGTGTCGTCGGCGAAAGCTGCAAAAGACGTCGCAAGCACCAGCGCGGTCACGAGGTTCTTCACGGTGTCTCTTCCCTTGGAAAGCCGGCGGAACGTCATGCCCCGCCCTGTGCGAGGGGGTAGAGCAGCTTCCATGCCATGCGGAATGACGCATCATGGCACTTGTTATGTGAGGAACGATTCCTCACCCAGGCCACCGGACCTGGGGACAAACTCCCCACACTACCCGCTACACCCTCACTGGAAACGCCTGCGCTGGCCCCGGTTGCCTATGTCAGGATGCGCTCGCCTTTGACTGACTCCGCGTTTCACTCCTCGTTTCGCCGGTACCGCGCGGCGTTCGTCTTCGTCGTTGGGCTGCTGACGCTGGTGGCTGGCTTCACCCTCTGGAACGAGCTGCACACCAACGTCCGGATTGACGAATTGTTCGAGCAAGCCCTCGAACGCGAGCAACTCATCGGCCGCATTCGCGCCGACGCCCTCGACTTGCAGGACAAGGTCAACGACCACATCGAGGCCTTGACCGACGAGTTGCGACAGGAAGCCGACGCCCGCATGGAGGAGGTGCTCGCCGACGCCAAGGAAGCGCGGGTCCAGTACACGCGCGACCTTCCGGAGGGGGAGAAGGAAGTCTGGAACCGCTTCGACGAGACGGCGCGGCAGCTCGCCCAGTCCGCCCGGGTGGCCCTCAAGTTCAGCAGCCGAAAGGAGCTCGAGCGCGCGCGCCAGCACCTGGAAGCCGAGCTGCGCCCCATCAGCACCAAGCTGGACACGCTGGCCGCCGAGCTCTCGGTCAAGAATGGCGAGGAGACCCGGAAGCTGCTCCACCAGCGGGAGAACCTCCGGACCAAGACCACCCTGGTTGGCACCCTGGTAGCCGCCATCTCCATCATCATGGCGCTCCTGGTGGGCACCAGCATGGTGCGCATCCTGCGGCGCCAGGAGCGCACCATCGAGGCGCAGCTGGAGGAGCTGGACCGCCGAAACAAGGAGCTCGACGCCTTCGCCAGCCGCGTGGCGCACGACCTGGTCGGCCCCCTCAACCCCCTCAAGGGCTACCTCACGCTGATTGCGCGCTCGCCGGCCGTCAACGACCCCGACGTGCGGGAGATGCTGGCCGAGGCCGAGGCCTCCGCCACGCGGATGGTCCAGCTGGTGGAGGGCCTCTTGCGTTTCTGTCGCGCCGGCACCCGCAGCGAGGCCCCCGGTGCCGAGGTGGACACGGCCGTCACCACCATCCTGCTGGAGCTCGACCAGGTGGCCGCGCTGCAGCACGTGCGGCTGGACCGGCGGCTGCAGCCCCACGTCCGGGTGGAGGTGCCCGCGGCCCTGCTGCAGTCCATCGCCCGCAACCTCATCTCCAACGCCGTGAAGTATTCCGCCGGTCGCGCCAGCGCCCTGGTGGCCGTGCGCGTGCTGGCCGAGGGGCCCTGGGCCGTGCTCGACGTCAGCGACAACGGGCCGGGGATGAATGAGGAGACGCGCCAGCGCCTCTTCCAGCCCTTCTTCCGCGGCCCGGAGGCGCGCGGCCTGCCCGGCCACGGCCTGGGCCTGGCCACCACCAAGCGCCTGGTGGAGGCGCACGGCGGCACCATCCAGGTCCAGTCCGCACCGGGTGCCGGCACGCTGGTGACGGTGCGGCTGCCCTTGTCCCCACCCGAAGTCCGAGCGCCCGGGCCCACCCCGGTCCGAGCTCAAGTGCTGGCCGAACCGCGATGACTCCCCGAATCCTCGTCGTCGACGACGACCCCCACGCCCGGGGCCTGCTGCGCCGCCTCCTCGCCCCCTTGGGCGAGGTAACGGAGGCCGCCGGCGTGGCGGAGGCCGAGGAGGTGCTGCGCGGCGCCGCCAAGATGGACCTGGTGCTGACCGACATGGCCATGCCGGATGCCCAGGACGGCATGAAGGTGCTCAAGACCACCCAGGACGCGAGCCCGGACACCGCGGTGGTGGTCATCACGGCCTTCAGCAACGTGGAGGGCGCCCTCGACGCCATCCAGCAGGGCGCCTTCGACTACCTGTCCAAGCCCTTCGACGTCGACGCCATCGTCCGGGTGGCGCGCCGCGGGCTCGAGCAGAAGCGGCTGGTCGAGGAGAACCGCACGCTGCGCAGCCAGGTGAAGCAGCCCGACCTGGTGGGGCGCAGTGCCGGGCTGCTCGAGGTCTACAAGCAGGTGGCCCGCGCCGCCTCCACCAACGTGCCGGTCCTCATCACCGGAGAGACCGGCACCGGCAAGGAACAGGTGGCCCGAAGCCTCCACCAGCGCTCGCTGCGCAGCGCGGGGCCCTTCGTCCCGGTGGACTGTGGCGCCATCAGCGAGTCGTTGATGGAGAGCGAACTGTTCGGCCACGCCAAGGGCGCCTTCACCGGCGCCGCCGGCTTCCGGCGCGGCCTCTTCGAGGAGGCCAACGGCGGGACGCTGTTTCTGGACGAGATTGGGGACGTCGGCCCGAAAATCCAGAGCCAGCTGTTGCGCGTTCTGCAAGAGGGCACCATCCGCCGGGTGGGCGAGAGCACCGCAGTGCGGGTGGACGTACGTGTGGTGGCGGCGACCAACAAGGACCTGCCCCATCTAGTGAAGGAAGGTCGCTTCCGCGAGGACCTGCTGTACCGGCTGGACGTGGTGCACCTGCACCTGCCACCCTTGCGCGACCGCCGGGGAGACATTCCGGCGCTGGTCGAGCACTTCGCGGCCCTTCACGCCCGGGGCGGCGCACGGCCGGTGGTGACGGAGGAGGCCAAGGCGCGGCTGCAGGCCTACGACTGGCCGGGCAACGTGCGCCAGCTGGAGAATGTCGTCGCCCGGGCGCTCGCCCTCAACGTCATCGGCGTGCTCGGGCCCCAGGACTTTCCGGCCCCCATCGGCGATGCCCAGGCCAAGGCCGAAGGCCTCTTCGACGACATGCCGTCGCTGGCCGAGCTGAGCCGGCGCTACGCCGCCCACGTGCTGCAGGCGGTGGGAGGCAACAAGAGCGAGGCCGCCCGGCTGCTGGAGGTCGACCGGAAGACCTTCTACAAACTCATCGAGGCGGCCAGCGCCGAGGCCGCCGCGGAAGGCGTTCCCGGAAAATAGCCCCCGCCGCGGGGCGCGCAGGCGCCCCGTCAGGCGGCGGCCGTCTCCATCAGCGTCGTCAGCCGGCGGGTGACTTCCGCCATCTGCTGGCGGTTCCCGGAACGGAAGGCCGAGCGGCCCAGGGCCACCAGCCGGCGGACGCTTTCCACCAGGGCGTGGGCGTCGGCACGCTCGGGGGCGGCGGCCTCGCTCAGCGCGCGCGTCAGTTGTTCGCCGCGCGCCAGTAACTCCGAGAAGGAGCGCATCGCCTGCACCTCGGGCGGGGATTGGTTCTTGTGGTAGGCCTTCTGTTCCGCCCGGAGCTGCTTCACCTCCGTCGGCGACAGCTCCGTGCGCTGCTCGAGCTTCACCGCCTGCGACAGCCCGGAGGACAGGTCCATCGCCCGCACGCTCAGGGTGCCCTCGCTGGACAGCTCAAAGGTGACCTCCAGCGGAGCCTCCGAGCGCGTCTGCGCCCGCAGGTCCGAGAGCAGCACCTCGCCGAGCTTGGCCTTGTCCGAACGGCCGTCGCCGTCGCCTTGGAGAATCTCGATGCGGGCCCGCGCCTGCCCGGCGCTGGCCGGGAGGAAGACCTCGCGCGCCACCACCGGAATGGGCGTGTTCTTCGCCACCAGGCACCGCATACCCCCGCCGTAGACGGCCACCCCGATGGAGTGGCTGGCCACGTCGATGAGGAGAGCCTCCCCGCCGCGCTCCGAGAGCTCGCTGGCGTGCACGGCCGCGCCGAGGGCCACCACCTCGTCAGGATTCACGCCCACCACCGGCGACCGCCCGAAGTACTCCGCCACCAGCCGGCGCACCATCGGCACGCGCGTCATCCCCCCCACCATCAGCACCACGTCGAAGTCCTTCGGGTTGGCGTGGGCCTCGGCCATCAGCGCCTGGCAGGTCTGCCGGCAGCGCTCGCTGAGCGGCTCGCACAGCTTTTCAAAGTCCCCGCGGCTGAGCGAGGCTTCCATGTCCACCAGGGTGCCCCCCGGCCGGTGGTCGCCCAGGCCGGTCACCGAGACCAGGGCGGCCTCGCTGACGGTGAGCTCGCGCTTGGCCAGCTCGGCCGCCACCTTCAGCCGCTGCATCGACAGGGTGTCCCGTGCCGCGGCCTCGCGGTGGCTGTCCGCCACCTGCTCGAGCAGCCACTGCACCACCCGGGCGTCGAAGTCCTCGCCACCCAGAATGGGGTCGCCGCCGGTGGCCTTCACCTGGAAGACGCCATTCTCCACCTCCAGGATGGAGACGTCGAAGGTGCCGCCGCCGAGGTCGAACACCAGCGCGCGGCCGCGGAAGTTGGAGGTCAGCCCGTAGGCGACGGCTGCCGCGGTGGGCTCATTCACCAGGCGCAGGACGTTGAGGCCGGCGATGTGCGCCGCCTCCCGCGTGGCGGCGCGCTGCAAGTCGTCGAAGTTGGCCGGGACGGTGATGACGCAGTTGCTGACGGGCCGGCCGAAGTGGGCCTCGGCGTCCAGCTTCAGCTCTCCCAAAATCATCGCCGAGACCTGGGTCAGCGGAAGCACCCGGCCCGCGATGCGCACCCGCACTTCGCCGTTGGGTCCTTCCAGCAACGGGTAGGGCACCAGCGCCCGCGCCGAGCGCGCCAGCTCCGGGGTCCAGCGCCGGCCAATGAAGCGCTTGGTCGCCGAGGCCACGTCGGCCGGGTGCTCCTCGGCGACACTCCGGGCCCCGTCCCCCACCACCCGCATGCCGTCGGGTGCAAATCCGACCAGGGACGGCGTGAGGGCGCGCCCCCGCCGGTTGGGGATGATGCGCGGGCCTCCCTCGTCGACGGTGGCAACGGCGCTGGTGGAGGTACCGAGGTCAATGCCAACGACGGGCTGGGACATGGGGGACCGTCGAAAGCTTCCCACCGTGCCTTTGGGTGGGAGCAAGGCGCAGCCGAGGTGACACCCGCGCCTGCATTCGTTGCCGCTTGCCCAAACCGTGTGCTAACTGCGCGCTCGCCATGGTCAATGTCTCCGTCGCTCGCCGCTACGCCCGCGCGCTCCTCGAGGCCGCCGCCGGCGCCGACACCGACCGCCTCTCTGCCCAGCTCGAATCCCTCACCGCGCTGGTGCGCGAACGCGCGGAGTTGCGCGCCTTCATCGACGACCCGACGTACACGCGCGCACAGCAGCACGCGGTGCTCGACGTGCTCATCCGGCAGCTTCCCATCGACGCCGAGCCCCTGCCCCGCTTCCTGCGTCTGCTGGTCGACCGCCGACGCCTCGGCTCGCTGAGCGACATCACCCGGCAGTTCCGGGACCTCGCCGACGAGCGGGCCGGACGCATCCGCGGCCGGGTGGTGAGCGCCACTGCGCTTTCCCCGGAGACCCTCCAGCAGCTGCAGAAGGCCCTCGAAGCCGTCACCCACGCCCGCGTGCTGCTGGAAACCGAAGTGGACCCAACCGTGCTCGGCGGCGTCTCAGCGCAGGTCGGCTCGGTGCTGTACGACGGCACGCTGCGCACAGGCCTGGACGAGATTCGCCGCGCACTGAAACGCTGAGTTGACTACAGATCCGCAGCGCACCCTTCCCGCACCGGTGTCCAGGTGGGATGGCCGGATGCTGTCCACCCCTTGCCACTTGTGGTTTCATCGGCTGGCAACCGCGCGTCGACAAAAGTTGTCGCTGCCTCTCTCTCCAGGAGTCACAACCCCATGCTCGAGGGCGATCCCCAGGGCCCTTCCGCATCGATGTTTCCCGCAGCTGATCCGCTGATTGGCCGAGTCCTCAACGGTCGCTTTCGCATCGTCGAGCCACTCGGCTCGGGTGGGATGGGCAAGGTCTACAAGGCGATGCAGTCGCCGCTCGAGCGCGTGGTGGCCCTGAAAATCCTCAACCCCAATTTCCCGGCTGAGAAGGACCCGGCGTTCAAGCGGCGCTTCTTCCTCGAGGCCAGCCTCACCTCCAAGCTTCGTCACCCCAACACCGTCACCGTCATCGACTACGGCCAGACGGACGACGGCATCTTCTTCATTGCCATGGAGTACCTCGAAGGCCAGACCCTGGCCGAGGTGCTCGCCCTGGAGAAGACGCTGCCCTGGACGCGCGTCCTCGACATCGGCCAGCAGGTGTGTCGCTCGCTGCGCGAGGCGCACAAGCTGGGCGTCATCCACCGAGATCTCAAACCGGCCAACGTCATGCTGCTCAATGAGGCCGACCAGGACATGGTGAAGGTCCTCGACTTCGGGCTGGTGAAGTCCTTCCTGAGCGACCTCGCGCCGGGGGACCCGGAAGTCACCCAGAACGGTGTCTTCCTCGGCAGCCCCCAGTACATGGCCCCGGAGCAGGCGCGGAACGTCGCTGACCCGAGGAGCGACGTCTATTCGCTCGGCATCCTGATGTACCAGATGCTCACCGGGCGTCCGCCCTTCCTCGGCAAGGACTACCTCGAGGTCATCTTCCTGCACATGAAGGAGCCGCCCAAGCGGCTCCGGGATGCCCGACCCGGGCTGGACGTCCCGGCCGAGGTCGAAGCCGTGCTGCTGAAGTGCCTGGAGAAGGACCCCCTGGCACGCTTCCAGTCGATGGATGAGCTGCTGGAGGCCATTCGGTACGCCGCACAAATCAGCGGAGCGAGCGGCATCTTCCAGGACCGCAGGTCCGGCGTGCACCCCACGCCCCCGCCGCTTCCGGCGGTCACCACCGGCGCCCACGCGGCCTCGCTCACGCCCCCGCCCGAGGCCAACACCATGGCCATCGACATCGCGGAGGAAGAGGGCCCGGCGGCGGTCCGCGCCCGTGCGCTGCAGCGCCTCGTCCTCATCGCCGGGCTGCTGTTGGCCCTGGGCGGCGGCTTCGCTCTCACCTGGCTCTTCATGTCCCACGGAACGCACCCCCAGCCCGAGGGCACCGCGCCCGTCGTCGCCACCCCGGCACCGGCGGTGAAGCCCGCACCCGCCCCCCCGGAGGCACCGGCACCCGTGGAACGCAAGATGGTGCGCTTCCACGTCTCGACGGACCCGCAGGGCGCCCACATCTTCGTCGGCAGGCATGACCTCGGCTCCACGCCTGCCGTCTTCGAGCTCCCGGCAGGGGCGGACGGGATGGCGAGTGCGGAGATGGTGCTCGTCTTGGAGGGCTACCCGAACCAGGCCATCACCTCGGGCGGGTCCGGCGACGTGGCGGTGAATGCCAAGCTGCAGAAGAAGGTGGTCACGCGTGTCGCCACCCCGGTGCCTTTGACACGTGAGGAGCGCGAGAAGGAGCGCGACGCCACCGTGCCCCTCCCCGTCCCGGCGGCGGCCGCCGCCGCGACCGCCCCCGCGCGGCCCGCGGCCGGTCCCCCGGCCGTCACCACCGCCACGCCGGCGCCCGCGGCCGCCCCGATTCTGCCCGGCGACGTGGTGCCCTTCGGCGAGGGAATGACGCGCCCGGTGCTGACGACTCCCGGCAAGCCCGTCTCCTACAGCCGCGAGGCCCTCGAAGCGCGCGTGGAAGGGACGATGATTGTGAAGTGCACCATCACCGTCGAGGGACGGGTGGAGCGCTGCACCGTCCTTAAGACACTGCCTTTCCTCGAGGAGGCGGTGCTCGAGAACCTCTACTCCTCGCGCTACGCGCCGGTGACCTTCCAGGGCAAGCCGGTCGCGGTGGGCTACACCTTCAACGTGAAGCTCGTCCCGCCGCGCTGACGGCCCCCCAAGGCCGAGCGGCGACGCCGCGCCGGCGCTGGGGACGACCGGGTGGCAGCTAATGAGCGGGACAGCTCCGGCGCAGGCGCCCGGGCCGCGCCAGCGTGCCAGCGCCAGCGTTGCCCTCCTGAGCCGCCGGTGGTACGAGGGCGCGCCCTTTCGCGACCCGGGACGCCATGGAAATTCGCGCCGACGAAATCAGCAGGATTCTCAAGGAACAGATTCAGGATTACGGGAAGAAGGTGACCGTCGCCGAGACGGGAACCATCCTCTCCATCGGCGACGGCATTGCCCGCGTCTACGGCCTGGCAGGCGCGCAGGCCGGTGAGTTGGTGGAGTTCGCCAGCGGTGTGAAGGGCCTCGTCCTCAACCTCGAGAAGGACAACGTCGGCGTCGCGGTGATGGGCCCCTACCAGGACCTGCGCGAGGGCGACACCGTTCGACGCACCAAGAGCATCGCCTCGGTCCCGGTCGGCAAGGGCCTGCTCGGGCGCGTCGTCAACGCGCTGGGAGAGCCGGTGGACGGCAAGGGACCCATCCAGGCGACGGAGACCCGCCGGATGGAGGTGAAGGCCCCCGGCATCGTCCAGCGGCGCAGCGTGCATGAGCCGCTGCAGACCGGCATCAAGGCCCTCGACGCCCTCGTCCCCATCGGCCGGGGCCAGCGAGAACTCATCATCGGCGACCGGCAGACCGGCAAGACCGCCGTCGCCATCGACGCCATCATCAACCAGAAGGGCAAGGGCGTTTACTGCATCTACGTGGCTGTCGGGCAGAAGCAGTCCACCGTGGCGCAGGTGGTGGACAAGCTGTCGCAGAACGGGGCGATGGAATACACGGTGGTGGTGGTCGCCTCCGCGGCGGACCCCGCGCCGATGCAGTTCTTCGCGCCCTACGCCGGCGCCACCATGGGCGAGTACTTCCGCGACAACAAGATGCACGCGTTGATTGTCTACGACGACCTCTCCAAGCAAGCGGTGGCGTACCGGCAGCTCTCGCTGCTGCTGCGCCGGCCCCCGGGCCGCGAGGCGTACCCGGGCGACGTCTTCTACATTCACAGCCGTCTGCTCGAGCGTGCCGCCAAGCTCTCGGATGCCGAAGGCGGCGGCTCCCTCACCGCGCTTCCCATCATCGAGACCCAGGCCGGCGACGTCTCGGCCTACATCCCGACCAACGTCATCTCCATCACCGATGGACAGATTTTTCTCGAGACCGACCTCTTCTATTCAGGCGTCCGACCGGCCATCAACGTCGGCCTCTCGGTGAGCCGGGTGGGCAGCGCAGCGCAAATCAAAGCCATGAAGCAGGTGGCCGGCTCGCTCAAGCTGGACCTGGCCCAGTACCGGGAGCTCGCCGCTTTCGCCCAGTTCGGCAGCGACCTGGACAAGGGCACCCAAGAGACGTTGGCCCGCGGGGCGCGGCTGGTGGAAGTCCTCAAGCAGGGACAGTACGCGCCCATGCCGGTCGAGCACCAAGTCATCCAGATTTACGGCGCGAGCAACCGAGACGACCCCGCCAAGCGCGGCTGGCCCCGGGACATCCCGGTGGCCGACATGACCCGCTGGGCCACGGAACTCGTCGAATTCGTCGAGAGCAAGTACCCCGCCGTCCCCGCTACCATCCGCGAGAAGAAGGAACTCACCGCGGACGCCAAGGCCGCCCTCAACCAGGCACTGGGGGAATTCAACCAGCTCTTCCAGCCGACGGCCGCCGCCGGCACCTAAGCCCCACGCGGGGACGGCCGCCGGGCCGGGCCCGGGGGGGACTTCAGGCGGCGGAACGGCTGCGCTGCCGCAGCGTGCCCACCAGCGCGTCAATCCAGCGGTGGCTGATGCCGAAATTCTTGTCCGGGCATGCGAAGTGGTGCGCCATATGGTGCGACCGAATGGCTTTGCCCCAGGCCGTCCTGGGCTCACGCGCGTGCGTGGAGTAGTGCACGAAGTCGTACCAGAGGTACCCGCTCACGAAGCCGGCGAACAGCGGCAGGGTGACGAAGGGCGTCCCCAGAAGGTACAGCCCGCCGGCGATGACGAGAGCCAGCGGGATGCTCGCCCCGAGCGGCATCACCAGACGCATCGGGTCATCCGGGAAGCGGTGGTGGTAGCCGTGGATGACGTCGTGGATTTTGCGGGTGAGCGGGCCATTGCCCTCCCAGTGGAAGAAGCCGCGGTGGATGACGTACTCCGCCACGTCCCACACCAGCCAGCCCGCCAGGAAGAAGGCCACCGCACCCCAAGGGGTGGTCAGGCCGCGCGCCAGACCCCAGGCGAGCGTGCCGACGACGACCGGGAGGTACACCACGAAGGGCACCGCCGGGTGCACCTTGGAGGTGACTTCGAGAAAGTCATTCTGAAACAACCGCGCGTGTGCGTGCCGTGTGTAGTCGAAGTCCATCTTGGGAAATGCCCTCCTGCCGCCTCTGGGGCGACGGGGTTTTGCTGCTGCGCGTCTCGGATGTCAACCCAAGCGCCGCCCGCCCCCTTCCTGGCCTGAATTCGGCTGCAACGGCAAGGGGTTCCACTGGCTGTCACCGGGCGGCGCGGTGGCGCTTTTCGACGCACGTTTTGCGTTTGACGCCGCCGTCCCTGCCGGCTACTGCACCGCCCCGCCCGAAGACAAGATGGAACAGTCCCCCTCCCCTGCGTTGCGCGCCATCAGCCACCCGGCGTTCTGGACGTTGTTCCTGGCTGCCATCCTCGCCCTGCCGCTCCTGCGCCAGGCACTCGGTCCGCCCGCCCCGCCGCTTCCCGTCCTCGGCACGGTGCCGGCCTTCCGCTTCACCGACCAGAACGGAACGGCCTTCGGCCCCGAGGCGCTGGCCGGCAAGCCCTGGGTGGCGGACTTCGTCTTCACCCGCTGCCCCAGCGTCTGCCCCCTCATGACGGAGGGGCTGGCCGCGCTGCAGCCCCGGCTGGGAGAGCGCGTCCACCTGGTGTCTGTCAGCGTGGACCCGGACTTCGACACGCCGGAGCGTCTGCGCGCCTTCGCTGCCGAGCACGGCGCCACCTCGCCGCGCTGGCATTTCCTCACCGGGGACACGGCCAGCGTCCAGCGCGCCGTCACCGAGGGCTTCAAAATCTCGGTCGTCCACGAGGGCGCGGCCGACGACGTGCTAACTCTCATCCACGGCGTCCACCTGGTGCTGGTGGATGGGCAGGGGCGCATACGCGGCTACTACGACTCCGCGGACGCGGCCGCGCTGGAACGCCTCGTCCGCGACGTGCGCCGGTTGGACTGACAAGTCCCCGCCGGGCCCGCTAGCGCCGCGAACGCTTGGCCGCGGCCGGCGCATGCTTGTGGCGCTTCACCGCCTTCTTGGCGGGCGTCGGCCGCCTCACCGGGGCGGGACGCGCGCCAGGTCGGGGGCCGGTGGGCACGGACGCCGGCGGAAGGGTGGGCCGGCGAGCACGGCGCTTGGCGAGGATGTCGCGCAGGCCGGGTTCCTCGAGGTCCACCCGCGCCAGGCGCAAGGCATAGTGCAGGTCAAGGCGCAGGCCCTCGCTGGCCACCGTGGCCGCCGCACCAGACGGCACCACCGACACCAGCTTCGGTCGCTCCTCTTGCGTCTGCAGGCACCGCACCAACTGCTGCTGGGCACCTTCACCCAGCGCCAGGACGTCCTCGACCAGGACGACGCCCTGTTTCAGCGCCAGCGCAGCGGGCAGCGCAGCGGCCGTCGTCACCACGGTGACGGACCAGCCGAGCCGCATGGCCGCTTCTTCCGCCCAGGCCCGGCGCTCGGCGGTCGTGCCCCCAAACAGGAGCACTGAGACTCGGTTCTGGACCAGCTCGGCTTCGGCGTATGTCGCTCGGTCCAAGGGTGCGCCTCCCGCAGGAGACCTCTGTGGCGGCCGCGTGACAGCGTAGTGCCCGGCCCCGACGCCGCACGGCCTCTACGTCGGTGGCTGGAGCTCGGTGCGGACGTCCCACAACTCCGGGAAGAAGGCGAGGTCCAGGGCCCGCTGCAGAAAGGGGACGCCGGAGCTGCCACCCGTCCCCGGACGGCCCCCGATGATGCGGCGGACGGTGAGCATGTGGCGGAAGCGCCAGAGCTGGAAGCGCTGCTCGACGTCGACCAGCTTCTCGGCCATCTCATAGCCGTCCCAATAGCGCTCGGGGGCCTCGTAGATGGTTCGGAACACTGCCGTCACGCCCGGGTGTCTTTCATACGGAAGGGTGAAGTCGCGCTCCACCCGTTCGGCGGGCACCGGCAGGCCGCGCCGGGCGAGGTGCCGCAGGAACTCGTCATACAGGCTGGGCGCGGCCAGCAGTTCGCTCAGCCAGGCATGGACGTTCGGGGTGTGCCGGTGCGGGAGCAGCGCCTTGCTGTCCTTGTTGCCGAGCAGGAATTCCACGGCGCGGTACTGGTGGGACTGAAAGCCACTGGCCGGCCCCAGGACGTTGCGAAAGGAGAGGTACTCGCTGGGGGTCAGTGTCTCCAGGACGGCCCACTGCTCGAACAGCATCCGCTGGACCTGCCCCACCCGCGCCAGGATTTTGAAGGTCGGTTCCAGCTGGTCGGCCTGGACGTGGCGCCGGGCCGCCAACAACTCATGGACGAGAAGCTTCAGCCACAGTTCGCTCGTCTGGTGCTGGATGATGAACAGCAACTCGTCGTGGTGCTCCGGGCTGGAGCGCGGCCGCTGCGCCGACAGCACGAGGTCCAGGCGCAGGTAGTCCGCATAGGTGGTGGACCCGGCCAGGTCCACCTTGATTCCAGGCTCCAGTTCCCGGCCGGGCATTGGGACGGGCGAACGGCACTCAGCTGCCGCTCGAGTCCTTCTTCTTGTGCGCGGCGCGGCCGCGCGGAAGCACGAGGTCCGTCACCGACTGGGGTGCGGCGTAGTCCTTCCAGTCCGCCGGACGGCGGTCGCTGCGGCTGAGCATGCGCAGCTTCTGGTAGTGCGCCGAGCAATAGCCCTTGGTCCGGCTGGCCCGCTTGCAGCCGATGATGGCGCAGGCGCCCCCGGCCGGCAGCCGGGTACGGCGGCCGCGCCGCCCGCCCGCCTTGCGGCCAGCACCCGGAGGGCGGCCTGGGCCACGGCGACGTCCACTCGGCGAGGAGACCCCCAGCAAGCTGGCGATGGGACCGAGACCCTCGACCAGCGCGCGCAGGGCGCTCAAGTCGCGCACGAGGGTTGTCTGAAACGACTTCAGCTGCTGTTGCACTTCCGCGCTAATCATTTCACGAAAGGCCTTGTCGACGGACATCTCTGGATTCGCTCCTCTCTGGTGCTTCACCCGAGCGGCGGACACTGCCACAGGGGGCGGTGCGTTTAAAGACATATGCCTTGCATTGTCTATTCCGACGCTCGCGCTGTAAGTGTTGCTTGAAAGCGCACAGGCCGACAACTTTGTCACCTGCGACGGGTTGCGCGGCCCCGAGAGCTGACGCACCCTTTGCGTCCTGACATGCGGAGGCCCCTGTCCAGCCGCCGCGCAGCACTGCCCTGGGGGGAGCGCGCCCGGGAAGAGCTGACGCTGGCCCGCGAGCGCCTCCTGGCGCTGCTCGCGCCTGTCCCGGCGGAGGAACTCGTCCACCAGCACTCGAAGCTGATGTCACCGCCCGTCTGGGACTTGGCCCACGTGGCCAACTACGAGGAGCAGTGGCTGGTGCGCGCGCTCGGCGGGGAGGCGGTGGGCGACACGCGCCTCGACGCCCTCTATGACGCCTTCCGCAATCCGCGGCCCGGCCGCTCCAGTCTCCCCCTCCTCGGCGTGGAGGAGTCCCTGCGCTACGCGGCGCGCGTTCGCGAGCGCACGCTTGCGCTTCTGGAGCGAGGCCCCGGGCCCGGCGCACCGGAGCGCCTGCTCGCCGGCGGCTTCGTCTACGGAATGGTGGCGCAGCACGAGCAGCAGCACATCGAGACGTTGCTCGCCACCCTGCAACTCATCACCCGTGTCCCGCTCGCCCCACCGGCGGGCGCCGGGGCAGCGCCGCCCCCGCCGGCGCATCCCGTCCGCGGCGAGGTGCGCGTTCCCGGCGGTCCAAGCACCCAGGGGACGGACGACGCCTGGGCCTATGACAACGAGCGGCCGGCGCACACCACCACGCTGAACGACTTCTTCATTGACCGCACCCCAGTCACCAACGCTGACTTCGCCCACTTCATCGAGGCGGGCGGCTACCGCGACGCCGCGCTGTGGACAGGGCCGGGCTGGGAGCACCGGCTGACGGCGGGCCTCGAGCACCCGGCCTACTGGCGCCACGCCCCGGCGGGCTGGCAGCGCCGGCGCTTCGGCCAGTGGGAGCCGCTGCCGGAGGATGAGCCCGTGGCGCACGTGTGCTGGTACGAGGCCGCGGCCTATGCGCGATGGGTGCAGAAGCGCCTGCCCACCGAGGCGGAATGGGAGAAGGCGGCGCGCTGGACGCCGGCAGGGACGCCCCGCACCTTCCCCTGGGGGGAGCAGCCCCCCGGGCCCGCGCATGCCAACCTCTGGCCACGCGCCGGGCACCCCCTCGCCGTCGGCAGCTTCCCGGCGGGGGCCAGCGCCTGCGGCGCCCTCGGCCTTGTGGGAGACGTCTGGGAGTGGACAGACTCCGACTTCCAGCCCTACCCAGGCTTCGACGCCTTCCCCTACCGCGAGTATTCCGAGGTCTTCTTCGGCAGTGGCCACAAGGTGCTGCGCGGCAGCTCTTGGGCCGTTGCGCCTCTCGCCGCCCGCGCCACCTTTCGCAACTGGGACTTGCCCATCCGCCGGCAGATTTTCTCCGGCTTTCGCTGTGCCCGTGACGCCTGAGCCTCTTAAAAGGACTCCCAAGATGCGCCTCGACACGCTCGCCGGCCCCCCAGCGCTCCGCGCCTCGTCCGTCCGCCTCGACGTGCACCTCACGGCGGAGGACCTGGCACGCGCCCTTCGGGCCGACGCACGCACCGGTCTCGGCACCCGGCCCCGCGAGCTGCCCCCCAAGTGGTTGTACGACGAGCGCGGGTGTCGCCTCTTCGAGGAGATTACCCGGCTGCCGGAGTACTACCCGACCCGGCGAGAGCGGGAGATTCTGCTCGCGCACGCACCGGAGATTGCGCAGCGCACGCGCGCGGCCACCCTGGTTGAGCTCGGCTCAGGCACCTCGGAGAAGACGCGCCTGTTGCTGTCGGCGCTGCGCGAGCTCGGGACCCTCGAGCGCTTCGTCCCCTTCGACGTCAGCGAAACCACACTGCGGACGGCCGCGGCGGCCATCGCCCAGGAGTACCCGGGCGTCCACGTGCATGCCGTGGTGGGGGACTTTGAAAGACACCTGGCGCACCTGCCCCGCGGGAGCGCGCGGCTGGTGGCCTTCCTCGGGGGAACGGTGGGCAACCTCAAGCCAGAGGCCCGCGCCCGCTTCCTCCGCCGCCTCGCCCTGCAGCTAGGCCCCCGCGACGCGCTGCTGTTGGGAACGGACTTGGTGAAGGACATCCCCCGCCTGGAGGCCGCCTACAACGACCGGCAGGGCGTGACGGCCGAATTCAACCGAAACGTCCTCCGCGTCCTCAACCGCGAGCTGGGCGCCACCTTTGACCTGGAACGCTTTGAACATGTCGCCCGCTACGACGCGCGCCAGGGGTGGATTGAGATGCTTCTGCGCTCCACCGTGGCACAACGGGTGCAGCTGCCGGGACTGCCGCTGCAGGTGGATTTCAGCGCAGGGGAACTGCTGCGCACCGAGGTGAGCGCGAAATTCCAGGTCGAACAGGTGGAAGGCGAGCTGGCGATGGCCGGCTTCACCCGCGCCGGCTTCTGGACGGACCGCTGGGGAGACTTCGGCCTCACGCTGGCCGTCCCCACCGCCTGAAGCGGGGACGCCGGGCCCCTTCACCGCGGTGCGCTGCCGACGGCCTGGCAGGCAGTCTGCGCCATGTCGAGCTCCTCGTGCGTCGCACCGCGCAGGCTCGCGCACAACAGCGTGTCCTCCCCGAGGGCGGTGGCCGCCAGCAGCGCTTCGGTGTCCGCGCCGGCCCCCGCGTCCGGCTCGGCCAGGACGAAGCGCACGGCGATGAAGCCGGGGGCCTCCACGACGCTTTCGGAGCGCTCGCGCAAATGGCGCAGCCCCCCGAGGAAGCCGGTGCGCAGGGTGGCTTGGGTGGGCAAGCCCATCCCGCGCTGCACCTCCGCCCGCAGCACGGGCTGTCCCCGCGGGCCGGAGGCGCGCACCACGCCGTCGGCGCCCGCCGTCACCACCCAGCCAGCCGGCAGGTTGAGGGAGATTTGGGGAGGCGCCGACGCCCGGGACAGCACGCCGGCGTCCAGCGGCGAAGCTGCCGGCCGCGCCGGGCGGCAGCCGAAGCTGGCCAGGACAAGCACGGCGGCAGCCACGGGCGCTGAGCGGTGGGCTGCCACGGTGTTTTTGGGGGAGGCTAGCGCCGCGGGAGCTCGGACGGCGGACCGATGGGCGCTGGTGCCGGGGCCGGGGAACCCGACTTGCCGGCGCTCTCCATCTTGCAGGTGCCCTCGAACATGACGCCCTTGTCCATGGACAGCGACGGGGCTTCCAGGTTGCCCTTCATTCGGCCCGGGGGGTGTAACTCGATGAGTTGCGTGGCGCGCACGTTGCCCTCCACCGCACCGTTGATGATGACGGTGCCGGCATTTATCTCCGCGTTGACCCGCGCACCCTCGCCAATGACCAGGGTGTCCTTGGTGAAAATCTGTCCCGAGAACTTCCCGTCGATGCGCACCTGACCTTCGAAGGTCAGCTTCCCTTCGAATTCGCTGCCTTTGCCAAGCAAGGTGTGCACGTCACCGCCGCGGACCACCACGTTCTCCTCCTCGCGCTTCAGCACCGGCATGGAGCTGTCTTCCCGCTCGTCTCTGCCGCCGCCCGTTCCCGGGAGGGGAAGCGGTTTACCGGCGCAGGAGGCGAACAATACGCTCCAGGTCCTCGTACGAGAAGAAGTCGATGCCCAGCGTCCCCGTGCCCCCTCGGTCCTCCAGGTGCACCTTGGTCCCGAGGGCGCGCTGAAGCTGCTCCACCAGGGCGCGCGCCGCGACGGTGGGGGGCTTGCGCGCGGAGGAGGCCTTCTTGGCCGGCCGGCGGTGGGCCTGGACGAGGCGCTCCGTCTCGCGCACCGACAGGCCGGCGGCGACGACGCGCTCTGCCAGCCCGAGCCGGTCCGCCTCCGCCGCCCCGAGGAGGGCACGCGCATGGCCCATGCTGAGGGCGCCCGAGGCCACGGAGGCCTTCACCGCGTCTTGGAGTCCAAGAAGGCGCAGGGCATTGGCCACCGTCGAGCGCTCCTTGCCCACCCGCGTGGCCACTTCCTCCTGCGTCAGCCCGAACTCATCCACCAGCCGGCGGTAGCCTTCCGCCTCCTCGATGGGGTTGAGGTCCGTCCGCTGGAGGTTCTCCACGAGGGCGAGGCCGAACGCCTCGGCCTCGGTGACGTCCCGGAGAATTGCGGGGATTTCATGGAGTCCGGCAATTTGCGCCGCACGCCAGCGCCGCTCTCCGGCGATGAGTTGGAAGCCGGCGCCGTCGCGGCGGACCAGCACGGGTTGCAGGACGCCCTGGGCTTGGATGGAGTCGGCCAGCTCCCGCAGGCCCTCCGGCGCGAAGTGCTTGCGCGGCTGATGCGGATCGCGCGCGATGCGCTCGAGCGGAAGCCGGAGGATGCCGGGCGCCAGCTCGCCGGTGAGGGGCACGGCGTCCGCCTGGGGGATGAGGGCGGAAAGGCCCCGGCCGAGGGCGCGCTTCACGGGGCGGTCGGAGGGGGCACTCACGGAAATGGGGGCCATACTCAGGCGGCCCTCGGGACGGTGGGGCCAGCGCCGCGCCGCAGAATCTCCTGCCCGAGGGCGAGGTAACTCTCGCAGCCCTTGGATTTGATGTCGTAGAGGAGAATGGGCTTGCCGAAGCTAGGGCACTCCGACAGGCGGACGTTGCGCGGCACCACCGCGGAGAAAACGAGGTCCTTGAAGTAGCCCCGCACGTCGTCGGCCACCTGGTGGGCGATGTTGGCGCGGACGTCGAACATGGTGAGGAGGATGCCCTCGGTGGCCAGGGACGGGTTGAGGCCCCGCTTCACCAATTCCACGGTGTGCATCAGCTGCGAGAGGCCTTCGAGGGCGTAGTACTCGCACTGCAGCGGGATGAGGACGGAGTCCGCGGCGGTCAGCGCGTTGAGAGTGAGTAGGCAGAGCGAGGGCGGACAGTCGATGAGGACGTAGTCGTACTCCGCCGCCAGCGGCCCCAGCGCTTCCCGCAGCCGGAATTCCCGCCGCTCGACGCCGACCAGCTCCACCTCGGCTCCGGTGAGGTCCGGCGTCGAGGGCACTACCGACAGAAACCGCAGCTCGGTGGCGTGCACCAGCTCCCGCATGGGACGACCGCCGAGGAGCGCCTCGTACACGGTGCCGTGCATGGCGTCCCGCTTCAGGCCGAGCCCGCTGCCGGCATTGCCCTGAGGGTCCATGTCCACCAGCAGGGTGCGCCTCTCAGCGGCGGCCAGGCTGGCGGCCAGGTTGATGGCGGTGGTGGTCTTGCCGACGCCGCCCTTCTGGTTCGAAATGCAGATGACCCGACCCATGCCCTGGCGACTCCCTTGACGCGCCACTCCAGTGACGCTGGATGCGGGTGCTACCACGCTAGGATGACAGGGGAAATTCCTTGGTACCCGAGGATGTTCCACGTGGAACCCCCCCTTTGGGGGAGGGGGCGCTCAGGCGGCGTCGTCCAGGCGTCGGTAGGCAAGCACGGTACGGCCCGCTCCCGAAGGCAGCTGGAAGCGGCGGACTTCGGCCGGCCCCCAGCCCGGGAGGGCGGGCGCTTCAATGCCGCCGCCCGCCATGGCCAGCAGCTGGCCGCCCGGGCGCACGTAGCTTCTCGCCAGCGCTGCCCACCCATGGACGTCCCGGAAGGCGCGGGAGATGGCGGCATCGACGCTCGGCACTCCGGCCTGGCCGCAGGCGCCTATCACCAGCGTGGCGTGCACGGCGCGCACGCGGGGCCCCAGGTGCAGGCTGGCCACGGCATGCTTCAGGAAGCCAACCTTCTTGGCCCGAGCTTCCACCAGCCAGACCTCCAGCGCGGGGCGCACCAGCGCAAGGGGCAGGCCGGGAAACCCCGCACCGGTGCCCACGTCCAGAAGCGTTCTAGCCTCCGGGGCGAGCACCGCCGCGGCACCGAGGGAATCCAGAATGTGCTTGTCGACGACGTCAGTTGGATCCACGATGGCTGTCAGGTTCACCTTCGCGTTCCAGCGGAGCAGCTCGCTCCCAAGCCAGAACAGCGCCTCTTCGGCCTCCAGCGGGACCTGGACGCCGAGCGAGGAAGCCCCCAGGCGAAGTCGCTCCAGAAATTCCGGCTTATCCACAAGCGCACCTAAAATGGGTCACGCCAAGTGCCTGTAACAAGGCCCTATGTGTCCATTCGCAGGGTTTTCCCCACTTTCTCCACAATTGGGGTGCCCGCGCTCCACTCTGCCTGCTGCAGGCTGCTGCACCGCTGAGGCGGCTATCCCGGCACACAGGGATGTTCCACGTGGAACATCCTCGCCGGGCAGCATTTCAGGGCGCGCTGCCACGGGCGGCCGCCTCGACGGCGGCGCGATGTTCTTCGATGTAGCGCTCGATGGCTTCGTCGTCGAGCCCGAGGTCCCGCAGGACGCCCGGGTAAATCGCGCTGAAGGCGGGCGAGGCCTCGGCCCCGCGCAACCGGAAGCTCATCTTGAGGACGGCCGCCCCGAAGAGGCGGTCCTTGAGAGGCTTCGCCTTTCCCATCGCGTTCCTCCTCAGCGGCCCGGCTCATCGGCACTGCCCACCTCGTCCACGTCCACCCCCATCGGGTGCGACTTCTTGGGCATGGGCGTTGGGCGGTCCGGCGTCAGCACCAGGCGGCGAAGCCGGCCCTCGCCCTCGACGGCGGCGCGGACGCCGGGGACACCGGCCACGGCGCGCACCATGCGCACCCCGTCCGCCGCCGTCAGCCCGACGACGCCGTAGAAGCGGCCCGCAGTAGCCGACGCCTGCGCCAGGGCACGGGCCGCCGCCGTCAGCTCGGGGTCCTCGCTCACCTCGACTTCCTCTGGGGCGCTAGCCCGGGGCGGCAGTGGTGGCGGGGCTGCCACCGGCACGGCGGCCTGGGGGACGGTGCGCGGAGGGGCGGAGGGGCGGCCCGGCGCCGGTGCGTCGGCAGGCGGCCGGGGAGGCGGAGGACGCGGTCCACGGGGCGGCGGGTGTTCCCCAACGCCGAGCGAGACCCACCTGCGCTCGCTGCCCGGCCGGTGGGTCAGCTTGTTCACCAGGAATTGCAGGGCATCCACGAAGGTGCCGCGCCGGCCCGCCACCACCCCGGGCACCTCCACCCCAAGCGCCATGGCAATGCTGATGCCGCCATCGGCCGCGTCCTTCACGTCCAGCGTCGCGGGCACGTCGGCCAGACGCAGCAGCTCCCTCAGCACTCCGGCGGCCTCCGCGGGCCTATCGGCGGTCGCCGGGGCGGCGGGTTCGGGTGCGTCCGTCACTTCCGCTTCTCCGCGGGCGGCTGCGCCTGCAGCCAGCGCTTCAGCGTGTAGGTCTGGGCGACTGTCAGCACGTTGTTGGTGAAGATGTAGAGCAAGAGGCCCGCCGGGTAATTCAACATGATGCCGGTGAAGAAGAGCGGCATGAACCACACCATGATGCGCTGCTGCGCGGCATCCATCGCCATCGGCTGCAGCAGCCCGGTGACAATCTGCGACAGGCCGAGGAGTACCGGAAGAATGTACGTCGGGTCCTTGAAGGTGAGGTCGGGCAGGTAGGTGTGGAGGAAGGGCTCGCGGTAAATCTCGAAGTTGTTGCGCAGGGTGGTGAAGAGGGCCGCCCAGATGGGCAGCTGCACCAGCAGCATGAGGCAGCTGCCGAAGGGGTTGACGCCCGCTTCCTGGTACACCCGCATCGTCTCCTTCTGCTGCTTCTCGCGGTCGTTCGGGTGCTTGGCCTTGAGCGCCTCCAGCTTCGGCTGAAGCGACTTCATCTTCTCCTGGCTGACCATCATCCGGTGGGTGAGCGGGAGAAGCAGCACCTTCACCAGCACCGTCAGAAGGACGATGGCCAGGCCCCAGTTGCCCACCAGGCCGTGGAAGAAGCGGAGCACCACCAGCATCAGCTTGCAGATGACGGCCCAGATGCCGAAGTCCACCGCGCGCTCCAGGCGCGGGGACCAGCTGCTCGCCCCCCGGTTGGACGCCAGCGTGGGCACCGCGGCCAGCAGCTCGCTGTCCTTGGGCCCGAGGAAGGCCCCGAAGCTCTGCGTCACGGTTTCCCCGGCCGCCACCTGGAAGGGAAACCAGGACACCGCCTCCCGCGCGCTGGGACTGGCGCCGAGGACGCACCGCCCCTCGCGGGCGCTGCCCACCGGGAAGACGGCCGCCAGGAAGTACTGCTGATTGACGCCGGCCCAGGACACCGCCCCCGCGTAGTCCTTCGTCTCGGGCTTGTCCGAGGGCGACAGCTTCTGCAGCGAGTCCTTCACCAGGCAGGCCGCGTCGGAGAGATTCCCCACCCCGCCAAACATGCTGGGCTTCTCCTCGCGCGTCGGGTCGACGGCCCGCACTTCATGCACGCCCAGCTCGCCACTCAGCGGGGTGCGGGTGAGATTCTTCAGGGAGACGGTGACATTGATTTCAAAGCCCTCGCGGCTCCACTCGAAGCGCTTCGTCACCTCAAAGGCGTCCGTGCGGCCGACGAGGACCAGGCCTTCGGGCCCCTCGGACGCCACCGCGTAGCGCAGGTCCGCGCGCACCGGCGCGGCACCGGCCACCGAGACCGACAGCGGCAGGGGCTGCCCATCGACCGGGCCGGCGAGATTCATGCGCGGCGCCGGCGGGACCTCCTTGCCCAACAGCAGGGCGAAGCCCTCGGGAATGGAGAGGTGACTGACCTCGCGCATTCTCGGGCCCTGCAGCACCGCCGACGTCAGCCCCGCGCCATCCGTGCTGATGGCGAAGTGCACCTCGGGGCGCTCCACCTGCAGCGTGCGCGAGGGCAACCCGCTCGACGGCGCGGGCGCCACCGGGGCGACGGCCGGGGGCGGGGCTGGGTGCTCGGCCTGCGCCAGCATCGGGGCTGCCACGCCGGCGTCCGGGCGGGCCGGCCCCGGCTGGGAGGTCCCTCCGCCCGCCACCAGCATATAGACGGCCGTCAGGGCGAAGCTGGCAATCAGCGCCAGCATCAGTCGCTTCTGGGAGTCATTCTCCACGTCGGGTCATGTCCTTCTCGGGGTGGGCGGTACCAAGTCCACGCCACCTGGGTTGAGGGGATGGCAGCGGCCGAGGCGCCGCAGCGACAGCCAGCTGCCGCGCAGCGGGCCGTGCAGCCGCAGCGCCTGCAGCGCGTAGGCCGAGCACGACGGGTAGAAGCGGCACGCCGGCGGGAGAAGCGGTGAGACCAGCCACCGGTACAGGTGGATGGGGATGGCCAGCAGGAAGGCGAGGACTCTCAACGTGAGGCCCTCTGTAACGTCGACAGCAGGCTGCTGAAGGCTGCGGTCAACTCGGCCGCGGTCGCCGCCCCGGCTGCCGGACGGGCGATGACCACCAATTCCACGGGAGGACAGGCCAGACGTCGGCGGCGGAACACCTCGCGCAGCAGGCGCTTGACGCGCGCCCGGACCACGGCGTTGCCCACCTTGCTCGAGACCGTCAGCCCGAGGCGGGCGGTCGGCCCGGCCGTCGGCAGCACCAGGGCCACCAGGGGCCCGGACGAGAGTTTCTTGCCGCGCTGCTGGACGCGGAGGAAGTCGGCACGCTTGCGGATGCGCGCCGACCGGGGAAACCCCTCCGCGGCGCCGGCGGCGGCCACGACCGTCCCGTCCGGACTACTTCTTCGGCGCGGAGGCGGCCAGCCGCTTCCGCCCCTTCGCGCGGCGGCGCTTGAGCACCGCGCGCCCGGCCTTGGTGGAGTTGCGCTTGCGGAAACCGTGGGTGCGGTTCCTTCGCAGCTTGGAGGGCTGGTACGTACGCTTGGGCAAGGTCCTGATCCGTCCCTTCGGGAGGCGGCGCGCCTTAACGCAAAGCAGTGCCACGAGTCAACGAGGGCCAGAAGGAAAGGGATGGGGTCGCGGCCCACCTCTCAGTTTTTTTCTCGCCCCGTCGGCTTCAGGCGATCGTACAACTGCCGGCCCGCCAACCGGTTCGAAGAGGCACCATTCCCTTGTCAGCTCCCGCGGAGAAGTCAGCAGGCTCTCCCAGTGCCTCACAGCTTTGGGCGCAAGCCCTCACCATGCTGCGCGAAGACGGGAAGAGTTACGCCCTCACCTGGCTGGAACGAATGCAGGCCATCGCCCTGCGCGACGGGCAACTGGTGCTCGGGGTCCCGGACCGCTTCTTCCGCGATTGGGTGGACGACCACTACCGGCCGCTCTTGGAGGAGGCGCTCCTGCGTCTGGTGGGCAACCCCACCGGCGTCGGCTACGAAGTCATTGACGCCACCACGGCCGACGTCACCCTGCCCGCGGTGCGCGAGAGCAACACCACCACCGTCCGCCCGCCCCGGCTGAACGACCGCTTCACCTTTACCAACTACGTCGTCGCCGAGAGCAACCAGCTGCCGGCCGCGGCCGCCTCGGCGGTCGCCGAAAGTCCGGGGCGCGCCTACAACCCGCTCTTCATCTACGGCGGGACGGGTCTCGGCAAGACGCACCTGCTGCACGCAGTGGGCAACGCCATCTTCAGCCGCAACCCGGCGGCCCACATCGTCTACCTCTCGAGCGAGGAGTTCACGAACGAGTTTGTCGAGAGTGTCCGGGACCACCGGATGTCCGAGTTTCGGCGGAAGTTCCGTGAAGAGTGTGATGTCCTGCTTGTCGACGACATCCAGTTTCTCGGGAAAAAAGAGGAAACGCAGAAGGAGTTCTTCTACACCTTCAACGCCCTCCACGAGATGTCCAAGGCGATGGTGCTCACCTCGGACACGGTGCCGGCGGAGATTCCTGGACTGGAGGAACGGCTCCGCAGCCGCTTCACCCAGGGCCTCATCACCGACATCCAGGAGCCCAACTACGAAACCCGCATCGCCATTCTCAAGAAGAAGGGCGCGCTCGAGGGGTTCGAGCTGCCCGACAACGTCTGCCAGTTCATCGCCCGGCACGTGCAGAAGAACGTCCGGGAGCTGGAGGGCGCGCTGGTGAAAATCTCGGCCGTGCACAGCCTCACCGGACAGCCCATCACCGAGGAATTCGCCGCCCAGGTGCTGCGCGACATCCTCCCGGCTCACCGGCCGGTGGACATCGAGCAGATTCAGCGCGAGACAGCGCGGTATTACAAGGTCGCCGTCGAGGAGCTCCGGGCCGACCGCCGCACCAAACACCTGGCCCATGCCCGCCAGGTGGCGATGTACCTGGCCCGCCGACTGACGCGCAGCTCCTTCCCGGAGATTGCCGCGCGCTTCAACAAGGACCACTCGACGGTCATCTCCTCCGTCCGCAAGGTGGAACGTCTTCGGGAGATGGATGCCGTCGTCCGCAAGGAACTGGATGAGCTGGAGGCGAAGCTCGGCGTCCTCTGACTGGCAGGGCCCCCCCTGCCGCTCTTCAATGCCATTGGAGTGAGTTGGTCGGCGAGGCCTCGGTCCCACGCCCGCCAAGGGTCAACTTGTTGGCAACTTCGCCTTTGCGGGCCCGGCGCCACACTCGTGTCACCTCCGCGTCACCTGTGGGCAGAGCTGTGGTGAGCAGCCCCGTCATCTCCCCCGCAGCTGGGGGTTTCAGGCCCCGGGCCCGGCCGGGGGCGGCCAAGGGGTCATCCATCCCCAGCCCAGCCCACAGCCAGCAAGGGTGAAACGCTGAGTGCTTTCATGTGTTTCGCCTGTTTCTCCACAACACCCACGGGGCCTACGACTCCTGCTAGTTAATTCAATCCTCTTATTAAGAGAAGAACCCGTAGTGCTTCGAGGGTAGTCCACCCCTTCATCTGACGGCGTGCTGAAACACCCGCCCACCCACGAAGAAGCAGCCGCACCCTTTCAGGGCGCCATGGCCATGAGGAACTCCTCAATCTGCTGTCGCTGTTCACCCGTCAGCTTCACCTTCTGCACCGTCACCATTTCCTGCACCAGGGATGGCCAGCGCTGGCTGGGAAATTCCGCCGGTAAGTGAAGGGCGTGACAGCCGCTGCACGTCTTGACGTACGTCCTTCTGTCAGACGTCAGTCCTTCCAATGTCACCCCGGGCGTCGCCTTCTGCGCCCGGGCTACGTCCACGGGGGTGGGTTGAGGCAAGGAGACACAGGCCGAAAAGCCGAGGGCGAAGCTGCCAGCCATCAGAGAGTGGAGATCCACTGAGAATGAGAGTCATTCTCATATAAGGGTCTACTGTCAAGGGAATGCTGCGGGGCCTCGGGTTCGGCTGGCGGGGAACTCGTGACCATCGCGTTTGTGTTGGCCCGCTTCCGGGTTCGGCCTCCTCCGAGTGTCGGAGAGAGAGGCCAAGTTGCGGCTGCGCATTCGTTGACTGGCCCCGCATGGCAGCGCTACACGACGAGACTCTCCGGGAGTGAGGGACGGCCATGGAATTTCGCATCGCAGCCGACGAGCTCAAGCGTGCCCTCTACCGGGCCCAGGGCATCGTCGAGCGCAAGACGACGATGCCCATCCTGTCCAACGTCCTCATCACTGCCACCAAGACCGCCGTCCAGGTCACCGCCTTTGACCTTGACGTCGGCGTGGTCAGTGAACATTTCGCCGAAGTCACCAAGCAGGGCAGCATCACCGTCTCGGCCCGGACCCTCTTCGACATTGTCCAGAATGTCCCGGAACAGCAGCTCACCATTCGCAAGCTGCCCAACCACTACGCGGAGATTCTCAGTGGCACCGCCCACTTCAAGATTGTCGGGATGTCGCCCGATGAGTACCCGAAGCTTCCCCGCGAGGACGACGCGCCCTCGGTGACGGTGAGCGGGGAAGTGCTGCTGGAGATGATTCGCAAGACGTCCTTTGCCATCTCGAGCGACGAGACGCGCTACATCCTCAACGGCGTCTTCTTTGAGCCACACCCCACCGAGAAGGTGCGCATGGTGGCCACCGACGGTCACCGTCTCGCGCTCGTGGAACGTTCGATGCCGGGGGACTTCAAGCTCAAGGGCGGCGTCATCATTCCCCGCAAGGGACTGCTCGAGCTCAAGCGCCTGCTAGAAGAAGCCCCGGACGCGGAATGCCATCTCGGCTTCGCGATGAATTCGGCGCTCTTCAAGAAGAAGGGCCTGACGATGGTGATGCGCCTCATCGACGGACAGTTCCCCGAGTACCAGCGCGTCATCCCCAAGGAAGGCGACCGCAAGGTGCAGCTCAATCGCGTGCGCTTCCTCGAAGCGCTGCGGCGCACCGCCCTCTTGTCGGTGGACAAGTCCAACGCCGTGAAGCTGACCCTCACCGAGAACCAGCTCCGGCTCACCTCGCAGAACCCCGACCTGGGTGAGGCCAAGGACGACCTCGACGTGGCCTTCAACGGCGCAGAAATCACCATCGGCTTCAACGCCCGCTACCTGTCCGACGTGCTCTCGTCGCTCGACGACGACGAGGTGGTCCTCGAACTGGGGGACGAACACAGCCCCGGCGTGCTGCATGCCCCCGGCGACCGCAGCTACACGGCCGTCGTCATGCCGATGCGCGTCTGAGGCTGCTGGCGTTCCCCGGGTTGCTTCTTCAGCGCCTCCAGCTCCGCGACTTCCGCAACCTTGCCCAGGTGGACTTCTCCCCCTCCCCCCACGCCACCGTGCTGGTGGGGCGCAACGGGCAGGGGAAGACGAACCTGCTGGAAGCTGTGTACTTCCTGTGCACGCTGAAGGCCCTTCGGGCCGCGCGCCTGGTGGAACTTGTGCGCTTCGGGCAGCCGTCCGCCCGCGTCGCCGGCCAGTTCGCGCTGGCCGGGGCCACCCGGGAAATTGCCGTCACCATCCAGGACGGCCTCCGCGAGGCCTCCGTCGACGGCAAGCTCGTGCGGGCCGTGGAGGACTACTTTGGCGGCGTCTCGGTGGTGGCCTTCACGCCCGATGACCTGGCCGTCGTCAAAGGCGCCCCCGAGGAGCGCCGGACGCTGCTCGACCGGGCCGTCTTCAACCGCTTCCCCGGCTTTCTGCGGGCATCGCGGGTGTACCTGCGGGCGCTGCGCAGCCGCAACCGTCTTCTCAAAGACGGCGCTGCAGCGGACTACCTCCGCGCGTATGACGAGGCGCTGGCCGAGACCGGCGCGCGGATTGTCGCCCTCCGCCGGGAGTTGCTGCAGGAGCTCGCCCCGCGCGCCCAGGCCGCCGTCGCCTCCATCGCCCAGCTGCCAGACACGCAGTACGGCTACCGGCCGGCCCACCTCGACGTGGACTTTGCCGCGGCCGACGTCCCGTCCCTGGCCGCGGCGCTGCTGGCCGCGCTGCAGGCCCGCCTCGGGCGGGACCGCGAACGCGGCTTCACCTCGGTGGGGCCGCATGCCGACGACCTCGACATCCGCCTTCAAGGGCAACCGGCCCGGGCCTACGCCTCGCAGGGCCAGGCGCGGGCCCTGGTGCTGGCGTGGAAGATTGGGGAAATCGAAAACCTCCGCGCGGCCCTGGGCCGCTCGCCGCTTTTGCTCCTGGACGACGTCTCGAGCGAGCTGGACCCGGAGCGCAACACCTTCCTCATGCGCTACCTGTCGCATTCCGGCGCCCAGGTGCTCCTCACCACCACGGAGCCCTCGCTGGTGCGCGGTGCGGCCGGGGCGGACACGCACTGGCTGACGGTCGCGGATGGAGAAGTGCTGCCTGCCTCCGGGCCGCCGGGCTAGACTCCGTCGCCTTCGCCCGTGAGCGTCCGGTTCTTCGCCTTTCGTCCCCGTGGCCTCCGCCGGGCGCTCGTCGCCGCGGCCGCCGTCGCCGTGGTGCTGTCGGCCTGGGCGCTGGCCGCGGGCGTCCGCCACGCGGAGCGCTTCGGGGCCCTACGCGCCCTGCTACTGGCGGCCCTGGCGGTGGGCTTCGTCATCGGCTGGGTGCTGCTTCGTCCCCGGCCGGACTTCGGCATCCGGCTGGACCCCGCCGGCATCGACGTTTCCCGCGCCTGGGGGGCGCCGCCGTTGCACATTCCCTGGACGCACGTCGGGGCCACCCGCACCGAGCGCCGCCTGTGGACACGCCTGGTGCTGGAGGTGCGACCGGAGGGCAAACTCCTCATCGCCCGGCCGCTGGTGGGCAGCCGCGAGGCCTTCGCGGACCTGGTGCGGGCGCTCGATGAACGCATGCCGCGGCCCCCCGGCGACGGCTGAGCGTGGGCGTCGGCGGAGGGCTTATTTCCTCTTGCATTTCAAAGGGTTGAGCCAGCGCCACACCCTTGTGGCACCCCGGGTCGCGTGTTAGGAAACAAGTCTCTTGAACGGTATCTCGAAACCCGCGGCCGAGGCCTCGACGACCTCCGGACCGGCGGAGTACGGCACAGCGCAGATTACGGTGCTGGAAGGTCTGGAGGCGGTCCGGAAGCGTCCCAGCATGTACATCGGGGACACCAACGTCTACGGGCTTCACCACCTGGTTTACGAAGTGGTGGACAACTCGGTGGACGAGGCCCTGGCCGGCTTCTGCACCACGCTCGCGGTCACCATTCACGTCGACGGCAGTGTCAGCGTCAAGGACAACGGCCGGGGCATCCCGGTCGGGCCGCACCCGACGGTGCACGGGATGGACACCGTCGATGTGGTGATGACCAAGCTGCATGCCGGCGGCAAGTTCGAGAATTCGGCCTACAAGGTTTCCGGAGGTCTCCACGGCGTCGGGGTGAGCTGTGTCAACGCGCTCTCGGAATGGCTGCGCCTGGAGATTCAGCGCAATGGGAAGGTGTACGAGCAGAGGTACGCGCGCGGCATTCCCCAGCAGCAGGTGGCCGAGGTGGGGGTCACCGATGGACGCGGGACGACGGTGTGGTTCAAGCCGGACCCGACCATCTTCGAAACCACCGACATCAGCTTCGACACCCTGAGCCAGCGGCTGCGGGAGCTCGCCTTCCTCAACGCCGGCCTCAGCATCACCATCACTGACGAGCGCACCAGCAAGAGCCACAGCTTCCAGTTCGACGGCGGAATTGTTTCCTTCGTCGAATACCTGAACAAGTCGAAGGAGACGCTGCACCCGCCCATCTTCTTCAAGGCCGTCAAGGACGACGTCGCGCTCGAAATCGCGATGCAGTGGAACGACGGCTACGACGAGCGCATCTATACCTTCGCCAACAACATCAATACCCACGAGGGCGGCAGCCACCTGGTGGGCTTCAAGAGCGCCCTCACCCGGTCCATCAACGCCTATGCCGAGCGCGGTGGGGTGTGGAAGGACTTGAAGGAGGCCCCCACCGGCGAGGACGCGCGGGAGGGGCTGGCGGCGGTCATCAGCGTGAAGTTGGCCAATCCTCAATTCGAAGGCCAGACCAAGACCAAGCTCGGCAACTCGGAACTCAAGGGCCTGGTCGAGCAGATGGTCAATGAAAGCCTCGGCAACTTCCTCGAGGAGAACCCCGGGGCCGCCCGCAAAATCATGGCGAAAATCGGCGACGCGACCCGGGGGCGCATCGCCGCCCGCAAGGCGCGCGAGACGGTGCGCCGCAAGGGGGCCCTGGATGGGCTGTCGCTGCCGGGCAAGCTGGCCGACTGCCAGAGCAAGGACCCGTCGGAGTCCGAGCTCTACATCGTCGAGGGCGATTCCGCCGGCGGTTCGGCCAAGCAGGGCCGGGACCGCCGCAACCAGGCCATCCTTCCGCTGAAGGGCAAAATCCTCAACGTGGAGAAGGCCCGCTTCGAGAAGATGCTGACCAGCGGGGAGATTGTCGCCCTCATCACCGCCCTGGGCACCGGGGTGGGCCGGGAGGACTACGACCCGACCGCGGCCCGCTACCACCGCATCATCCTCATGACCGACGCGGACGTGGACGGCAGCCACATCCGCACCCTGCTGTTGACGTTCTTCTACCGGCAGATGCCGGAGCTCATCGCCAAGGGCTACCTCTACATTGCCCAGCCGCCGCTCTACAAAGTCACGCGCGGCAAGAAGGAACTCTTCCTCAAGGACCAGCGCAGTCTGGATGAGTACCTGCTCCGCATTGCCATGGAGCGCGCGGTGGTGGAGACCTCGGCTGGCGAGCTGAAGGGCCCGGCGCTGCGGGCGCTGCTCGAGCGGGTGGCGCAGTACCAGGACCGCCTGGCGAAGCTGAGCCGTCGCCGGGACCCGCGCGTCCTCGACGCGCTGGTTCAGGCGGCGCGCATCGACGAGACGACGCTACTCGACATGGACGCGCTGGCCCGGCAGGTGGAGGCCATGCACGCCTGGATGGGAGAGAGGACGCCCGACGTGCTGGGGCACCTCAAGACCTTCCGCAAGGACGACCCCGAGCACCAGGCGAAGAAGCTGGTGTTCCGCACCGAGATGAACGGGAGTCCCCGGGAGACGGTGGTGGACCACGCCTTCCTCACCAGCCCGGAGTATGCGGAGCTGGTGGCGTTGCGGGAGGTGTTTGCCCAGGGCGGCCCGCCCCCCTACCGCGTGCGCTTCGAGGAAAGCGAAGCGTCGGCGAAGAGTGTGCAGGAGATTCTGGCCGCGGTCCGGGCTGATGCCTCGCGCGGGCTGGCCATCCAGCGCTTCAAGGGCCTCGGGGAGATGAATCCCGAGCAGCTGTGGGACACCACGATGAATCCGGAGACCCGGACGCTGCTTCAAGTCCGGGTGGAGGACGCGGTGGAATCCGATGACATCTTCGCCCTTTTGATGGGCGAGGCGGTGGAGCCGCGGCGGGAATTCATCGAGAAGAATGCCCTGGACGTGCAGAACCTGGACATCTGAGGCGGGGAACGCCTTTTCCGGGTCCCGCCTGCATTCCGTCGTTTGCCCCCGGGTCCGAAGCCCATATGCTCCTAAGGGCGACGGGGGAGCGGGACCCTCGCTGTTCTGGGGCGTCGTCTAACGGCAGGACGTCAGACTTTGGATCTGACTATCAAGGTTCGAATCCTTGCGCCCCAGCCAGTCCGCTCCCGAAAGGATGCGTCCTGACGGATGTCCTCCCGGGTGATGCAATTGGCCGCCATCGGTTCCGCGCCGCCCGCGCTGCTGCGGGAATTGGAAGCCCCGCTCACGATGCAGCTGGGGGTCACGCCGCTATACGCGCGCATCTCGCTGGCCGCGCCCAGTTACGCCTACAACAAGGACCGAAACCAGTACCACTCCAACGCCATCATGCGGCGCCTGGTGCCCCTGCTCGAGCCGGGGCAAACCATCCTCGGGCTGGTGGACGTGGACCTCTTCGTCCCGGACAGCGGCTTCGTCTTCGGCGAGGCGGACCGCGAGTCCCGGGCGGCCGTCCTGTCCATCGCCCGGCTTCGTCAGGGCGCGGACGAGGCGCTGCTGCGGCGCCGCGTCCAGGTGGAAGGCCTGCACCAGGCCGGGCACCTGGTGGGCCTCTCCTACTGCGAGGACGCCCGCTGCGCGATGTTCCTCGCCCCCACCCTGCCGGACGTGGATAGAAAGCAGACGTCCCTCTGTCACATCTGCCGGAACGAATTGGCCAAGCTGAACCGTTAGCTGTCGTTTGCCCCGGCCGGGCAGTTTTTCGCCGGCTGAACCGTGCGTCATACTTGCTCCGAAGGGCTGGAGGTCCTCCCCGCAGCCGTGAGCGCTCCACCGGACATGTTGGGCACCGTGCCGCTGTTCGCGACCCTGGACGCCGCCGAACGGGCCGTGCTCGCCTCGCAGGCCGAGGAGCGGGCGTGGGCCGCCCAGACACGGGTCTTCAGCCGCGGTGACCCGGGCGACTGCTTCTACGTGGTGAGCCAGGGCAAGGTGGAGATTTCGCTGGAAGCCACCACCGGGGAGCGGCGTGTCCTCGGGACTGCCGGTCCGGGGGAATTCTTCGGGGAGCTGTCGCTTCTAGACGGGGGGGCGCGCAGCGCCGATGCCACCGCGCTTGAGGACACGCGCGCGGTGGAGATTGACCGGGCCGACCTCGCCCACCTCTTCCAGGTCCACCCCGGTGCCGCCCTCGACGTGCTCAGCGTCACCGGGCGGCGGCTGCGGGACACCAACCGGGCCCTGTTGTCCAGCGTCGGCACCAGCCCCAACCAGGAAGTGGAGGAGCGGTCCACCGCCGTCCAAAGGTCCGCCGACGCCCTGGCCGCCTTCAGCGGTTCGGTCGCCTTCCTCGTCCTGCACGCCTTCGCCTTCGCGCTGTGGGTGGCGTGGAACCTCGGCGCCATTGCCTTTCTCCGCCCGTTCGACCCGTTCCCCTTCGGGCTGCTGACGCTGGTGACGTCCCTGGAAGCCATTTTCCTCAGCTGCTTCGTCCTCATCAGCCAGGAGCGCCAGGCGTCCAAGGACCGCATCCGCAGCGACGTGGAGTACGCAGCGACCATCAAAGCCGGGCTGGAAGTGACGCAGCTGCACACCAAGCTCGACCGACTGTATGAACAGGCCCTGGCCAAGCTTTCCCTGCTCGAGCACCAGGGCCGGCCGCACCCCTAAGGGCGAAGTCGGTTCCGTCCTGGCCGTCCGCGGGGCCGCTTCCCGCCTTAGGCGCGGGGACTTGTGTCCATGGCCTCCGCCACCAACTCCGCCACGTCCCGCACCTTGACGTCCTCCCGCCCCGTGTCATTGGCGGCGTCCCGCAGCATGGTGGCGCAGAAGGGACAGGCCACGGCGACGGTGCCCTTGGCCGGCCCGTGGTAGTCGCCCACCAGGCCCGGCCTGTGGCGGTCGGTGGCGGAGGGGAAGGCCACGGCCGGGTCGGCGGCATGGGCCAGGGTGAGGGCCGCCTCGTTCATCCGGTTGTGGTTGATGCGCGTGCCCAGATGTTCCTCCATCCACATGCGCCCGCCTCCGGCGCCGCAGCAGAAGGACTGCCGGCCACTGCGCTGCATCTCCACCACCTTCAGCCCGGGGATGGCGCCGAGGGCGGCGCGTGGCGCGTCGTACACGCCGTTGTGCCGGCCCAGGTAGCAGGGGTCGTGGTAGGTGAGCGTCTCGTCCATCACCCGCGACAGCTTGAGGCGCTTGTCGCGCAGCAGCTCGCTGATGAGCTGGGTGTGGTTGATGACGCGGTAGTGGCCGCCGAAGTCTGGATACTCATTCTTCAGGGTGTTGAAGCAGTGCGGGCACTGGGTGATGACGGCCCTCACCCCGGCGGCGTTCCACGCCTCGACGTTGCCCTTGGCCAGCGTCTGGTACAGGTATTCATTGCCCAGCCGTCGGGCGCTGTCGCCATTGCACAGCTCGGCCTTTCCCAGCGTGGCGAAGGACACGCCCGCCTCGCGCAGAATCCGCACCATCGCGCGCGACACCTTCTTCTGCCGGTCGTCGTAGCTTCCCGCGCAGCCGACGAAGAAGAGGTACTCATACGTCCCGCCGTCGCCCCACGCGGGCAGCTTCAAGTCCGCCGCCCAGGCGTCCCGGCTCTCCTGGGCCACCCCCCACGGGTTGCCCTGGCGTTCCATGCCCTCGAAGACGCGCTGTACTTCCGGGGGAAAGTCCGCCTCCACCTGGACTTTGTAGCGGCGCATGTCGATGAGGCGGGGGATGTTTTCGATGAAGACGGGGCAGGCCGTCTCGCACCAGCCGCAGGAGGTGCAGGCCCAGACTGTCTCCGGTTGGAGGATGGCCCCCACCAGCGGCGGAAACTCGACCGGGGAAGCGGCGCCCAGCGTGACGCCCACCAGCTCCTCCTCGTGGTCCCAGGCCCAGTGCTTCAGGGTCTGGTTGACCCCCTTGTGGGTGAGGGGCTTGCCGGTGACGTAGGTGGGGCAGTGCGTCTGGCAGCGTCCGCACTCGGTGCAGGAGTAGAGGTCCAGCCCCTGCTTCCAGGACAGGTCGCGGAAGGTGCGGACGCCGAAGTCCTCCGCTTCCAGGTTGGGGGTTGTCAGCCGCCCGCTGGGGGTGAGGCGCTGCAAGAAGACGTTGGGCAGCCCGGTGATGACGTGGAAGTGTTTGCCCAGCGGCAGGAAATTCAAGAAGGCGAGGATGATGCAGAGGTGGGTCCAGAACATCAGCCCACCCACAAACCACACCGCGCCCGGCGGCAGCGCCCCCAGCCCCATCGCCAGCAGCGAGGTGATGGGTTCCTCCGGCCGGAAGGGCTGCGTGGCCAGCACCATGCGCGAGGCGCCGAAGAGGTACTCGCTCACCATCAGCCCGGCGATGAAGCCGAGGATGAGGAGCGCCTCCCAGGAAGCCGTCAGCCGGTCGGGCTTCACCCAAAGGCGCAGGTAGAGGAAGTAGCCGACGCCCACCAGGGCCAGAAGCGCCACCAAGTCCTTGGCCAACAGGTAGGCCTGGTAGCCCGCGTCCAGCAGCCGGTGGTCCGTCCAGAAGGCGTCGCCCGGGTCCGTCAGCGCCACCAGGGCCGTCTCCGAGAAGCCCATGGTGAACAGCATCAGGGTCCGGAGGGCCAGCACGACGAAGGCGGCGAAGATGAAGACGTGCATGAGGCCCGGGGTGCGTTCCTCCGGGTCCACCATGCGCCGCTGCCCGAAGCCGAAGCGCACAAGGGCCCGGGTGCGTCGCCCGGGCTGGTCCAGGCGCCAGGCGGGCTTCATCGCGAACAGCGCCGCCGTGCGGCCGTACAGGGTGTGGACGAAGAAGGCCAGGCCGGCGAAGACGAGCAGGAGTGTGGCGATGAAACTCATGGGCGGGGCACGTTAGTGGGGCCACGTCTTTCGGGACAACGCCGAAGGTGCCCGCCCGGTGCACCCGTGCTTTCTAGCCTCCAGTGGCCGGGGCCTCGGCGGGCAACAGCTGCAGCGGCCGGAAGCCGGCGGCGTCGGCGGAGGCCAGCACGTAGCGCACGCCCCCGTGCAGTCCGACGAAGCCGGCGGAAATGCCTGGCCCGTGCAGGTGCCCGTAGACGCACACCGCCGGGGCGAAGTCCTCGATGAGGGGGGAGAAGGCGGTGGGTACTCCGCCCGCGTACAGGGGCGGGAAGTGGGTGGCCACCACCCTGGTGAGCTGCGGCTGTCGCCGCAGCAGGCCCCGCGCTTCCTCGAGCGAGCGCGAAAGCCGTGTGGCCTCGCGCAGCACGTAGTCCGGCGAGGCCGGGACGTCGCCCATCTCTCCTCCGGGCAGCGGCGGGGCCTCGGCCGTCGTCCACAGCCGTGAGCCGGCCAGAAGGTAGGGCGGGACGGCCAGCGCCGAGCCGTTGTGGAGAAAGCCAACAATGCTGGGGGTGGGGGCGAGCAGCTGCCGCAGCTTGTTGGCTGAGTCCCCCCACCAGTAGTCGTGGTTTCCCTTGAGGAGGACCTTCTTGCCGGGCCGCGCCTCTATCCACCCAAGGTCCGCTGCCGCCTCGTGGGGCTTGGTGGCCCAGGAGATGTCGCCCACCACCAGCACCAAGTCCTCCGGCCGCACCAGCGCGTCCCAGGCCGCGGCGAGCGGGCCCGGGTGTCCCGTCCAGCCGAAGCGCTCCATGTCCTTGGCGCGGCTGGACGGCAGGTGCAGGTCACCGATGGCGAAGAGGCGCATGGCGGTGCCGCCCACTGTAGCCGCTTGCCTCGAGCCCCGGGGCCCGGCCCCTACAGCCCCGGTCGCCGGGCCGCAGCGTCGTTCTGCGCCCGCGCCACGGCCAGCGCATGGTCGACGATGGCACCGGCGATGTCGACGCCGGTGGCCCGCTCCAGCCCCTCGAAGCCGGGTGAGGAGTTGACCTCCAACACCTTGGGCCCCTCGCGCGTCTCCAGCATGTCCACGCCGGCCACCTCCAGCCCCACCAGGCGCGCCGCCGTGACGGCCGCCTCCAGGTAGGAGGGCGGCAGCTTGGCCGCCTTGCCCCGCCCGCCCCGGTGGAGGTTGCTGCGGAACTCGCCGCGCTTGGCCCGCCGGCGCATGGCGGCCACCACCCGGTCTCCCACCACCATCGCCCGGACGTCCCGCCCCCGGGACTCGGCGATGAATTCCTGAAGGACGATGTCCTGCCCCAAGTCCGAGAAGGTGGCGAGGATGCCTTCCAGCTCCGGCAACGTGGAGGCGAGCATGACGCCCACCCCTTGGGTGCCGCGGACCAGCTTGACGATGGCGGGCAGTCCGCCGACGTCCGCCAGCAGCCGTGGCACGTTGCTCCGGTCCCGGGCCATCACCGTGCGCGGGATGTCCAGGCCGAAGCGGGCGAGCAGCTGCAGACACCGCAGCTTGTCGCGGCTGCGCGCGATGGGCGCCGCGCCATTCAGCACGGCTACGCCCATCATGTCGAACTGGCTCACCACCGCCAGGCCGTAGCCGGTGATGGAGGCACCGATGCGGGGGATGACGACGTGCACGTTGCGCAGCGCAACGCCCCGGTACGTCATGCGCGGCTCGCCGCGGGAGAGGATGAGGTTGCAGCGCAAGGTGTCCAGGACGAGGGGCCGGTGGTGCCGCGCCTTCACCGCCTCCACCAGGCGGCGGGTGGAGTAGAGCGAACGCTTCCTGCTGAGGATGGCCACCACCTTGGCGTCCACGGGCCCGGCGGGCGAGCGCCGGAGCGTCACCGCCGGGCGCGCCTTCTTGCTTCGCTTCGATGGAGGCACGGCGAGCGGTTCCCCCCCCGGGGGGAGGCGGGGGCGCGGGAAGCTACCATGGCCGCTGCCTTTATTGCCCCCTCCGGCCGCCGCGTGCTAGCCGCTTGCACTAGACACCATGGGTGACGCCGAGGAGCCGCGCGACTGGAAGCACACGCTGAACCTTCCGCGGACGGACTTCCCGATGAAGGGGAACCTCCAGGCGCTGGAGCCCCGGATGCTCGCCCGGTGGCAGGAGGAAGGCACCTGGGCGGCCCTGCTGGCGGGCAATGCGGGCCGGCCGCGCTTTCTCTTCCACGACGGCCCCCCTTACGCCAACGGCCACATCCACGCCGGCACTGCGCTCAACAACGTCCTGAAGGACTTCGTAGTGAAGGCGCAGAACATGTCGGGGCGTCTGTGCGACTTCATCCCCGGCTGGGATTGCCACGGCCTGCCCATCGAGCGGGCGGTAGAGAAGCGGCTGAAGGAGGAGAAGGTCGACCGCCGCACCCTGGCCCGGGAGGACTTCCTTCTGCGCTGCCGGGCCTACGCCCAGGAATTCATCGACATCCAGCGCAGTGAATTGCGGCGCCTCGGCCTCTTCGCCGACTGGGACACGCCCTACACCACGCTCGCCTTCGGCTACGAGGCGCAGGAGATTCGCGAGCTGGCGGCGGTGGCCCGCCACGGTCTGCTCTTCCGGAAGAAGAAGGCGGTGTACTGGTGCGTCACCGACCAAACCGCGCTGGCCGAAGCGGACATCGAATACGCCGACCACGAAAGCCCCTCCATCTACGTCGCCTTCCGCACCGAGGCGGCCCACGGGCCACTCGGCAAGCACGAGCGGCCGGAGGCGCTGGCCGAGGCGTTCTCCTTCCTAAACGGGCGCGCGGTGGACCTGGCCATCTGGACCACCACCCCCTGGACGCTGCCGGCCAACCTGGCGGTCGCCGTCCACCCGGACTTGGACTACGTCTTCTACGACTTGGGGCCCCGGGTGGTGGTGGCGGCCAAGGACTTGCTGCCCCGTCTGCTCGCCGAGATTGCGCCCGAGCAGCTGGAAGTACGCACGCTGAAGGCGCAAGGCGCACAGGTGAGTGCGGCGGCCATGGTCGAACCGTCGCGCATCCTCGGCTACGCCGCCGGGAGGGACTTGGAGGGCTTCGCCTACCGGCACCCCTTCGCCCCGCGGCAGGGCTTCGTGGTGCTGGGCGAGCACGTCACCCTGGAACAAGGTACGGGCCTGGTGCACACCGCGCCCGGGCACGGGGCGGAGGACTACGCCGTCGGAGAGGCGTACGGGCTGGAGGCCTACAACCCCGTCTTGGCCGACGGTCGCTTCGACGACACCGTCCAGCCGCCGTCGCTGCAGGGCGTCCGCGTCTTTGACGCCAACCCGGCCATTGTCCAGCTGCTGTTGGAGAAGGGCGTGCTGCTCAACCGGGCCGGCGAATCCGTCGTCCACAGCTACCCCCACTGCGACCGCTGCAAGAATCCCGTCATCTTCCGGGCCACCCCCCAGTGGTTCGTCAGCCTGGACCGAGCGCTGGACGGCGAGCAGGGCCCCTCCCTGCGCGCCCGGGCGCTGCAGCAGGTGGACGAGGCGGTGGAGTGGATTCCGGACTGGGGCAAGCAGCGCATCCGCGGCATGCTGGAGAACCGGCCGGACTGGACGCTGAGCCGGCAGCGCACTTGGGGCGTGCCCATCCCGGTGGCCCTGTGCGCCTCCTGCGGCGAGGGACTGGTCAGCCCGGCGTTGATGGAGAAGGTGGCCGAGGCCGTCGCGCAGGAGGGCGCCGGGGCCTGGTACCGCCTCCCCCTGGCCGCCTTCCTGCCGGAGCCCCCGCCATGCGCGTCCTGTGGCGGCCGCCGCTGGAGCAAGGGCACCGACATCCTCGATGTCTGGTTCGACTCGGCCTGCTCCTTCGCGGTGGTGATGGAGCCGCGCTACGGCCCGGGGCCGGTGGACCTCTACCTGGAGGGGTCCGACCAGCACCGGGGCTGGTTCCATAGCTCGCTGCTGGTGAGTGTGGCGACGCGCGACCGGGCGCCCTACCGGCGCGTCCTCACCCACGGCTTCGTCGTCGACGGCGAGGGCCGGAAGATGTCGAAGAGTCTCGGCAACGTCGTCGCCCCGGAGAAAATCATCTCCCAGTACGGGGCGGAGCTGCTGCGGCTGTGGGTGGCCTCGAGCGACTACCGCGACGACATTCGCCTCTCCGACGGCATCCTGAAGAGTCTGGCCGAGGGGTACCGGAAAATCCGCAACACCCTGCGCTACGCGCTCAGCAACCTGGCCGACTTCGACCCGGCCCGCGACGCGGTGCCCGACGCCCAGCTGCTGCCGCTGGATGGCTGGGCCAAGGGCCGGCTGGAGGAGCTGGTGGCGCGCGTCCGCCGCGCCTACGACGCCTATGAATTTCATCTCGTCTACCACGCGGTGGTGGACTTCTGCGGCAATGACCTGAGCGCCCTGTACTTCGACATCTCCAAGGACCGCCTCTACACCTGGAAGACGGCCGGGCTGCCGCGCCGCAGTGGCCAGACGGTGCTGTACCGCGTGGCTTCCGACCTGCTGCGGCTGCTGGCGCCGGTGATGTCCTTCACCGCCGAGGAGGCGTGGGCCTTTCTGCCCGCCGCCCCCACGCGCAGCGTCTTTCTGGCCGGCTTCCCCGACGTGCAGGGCCGCATGCCGGCCGAGCTAGGCGAGCGCTTCGAGCGGCTGTTCGCCATTCGCTCGGTGGTGCAGAAGCAGCTCGAGGTAGCCCGCAGGGACAAGGTCATCGGCGCCTCGCTCGAGGCGCAGGTGCTTCTGTACCCGGCGGAGGCGGACCGGGAATTCCTCGGCCGGCACCTGGCCGAGTTGCCCGGCCTCTTCATCGTCAGCCAAGTGCAGTTGCTGGACGCGCCGAGCGAGCGGCTGCAGCAGGTGCCCGCGGGCAGCCACTTCGAGACGCTGGGCGTGGAGGTCCGGCCGGCCGACGGGGCGAAGTGCCCGCGCTGCTGGACGTATGCGGTGGAGGTGGCCTCCGGGGCCGCCGTGTGCGCCAAGTGCCAGGCTGCGCTCGGCTGACCGAGCGGAGCCGTGGTAAGGCCCCCGGCTGTGAAGAAGAAGCTGACCATGCTGTTTGCCATCGCCCTGGCCGTGGTGGTGGTCGACCAAGCGGTGAAGTTCTGGATGGTGGGCGAGCTCACCAGCCGCTTTGACGGACTGCAGACGGTGGGGGCCCGGCTCCAGGCCCTCTACGGCGTGCCCCCGCCCGAGGGCTTCGACGGGCTGCACTACCGGCCCAAGCGCTCCTTCACGCTGAGCGCGGACTATTTACGCATCCGCTACGCGGAGAACACCGGCGCGGCCTTTGGCCTGTTCCGGACGCTGCCTCCGCCGGCGCGCGGGCTCCTCTTTCACCTGGTGTCCCTCGGCGCCGTGGTGCTCATCACGGTGTACTACCTGCGTCTTTCCAGCACCGCACCCGAGGAGCGCTTCGCGCGCATCGGCCTTCCGCTGGTGCTGGGGGGGGCCTTGGGCAACTACCTGGACCGGCTGGCGCGGGGCTTCGTCATCGACTTCATCGAAGCCCACTGGCACGACCGGGCCACCTGGCCGTCCTTCAACGTGGCCGACAGCTGCATCGTGGTGGGGGTGGGGCTTTTGCTTCTCGACGGACTGTTGCGCCGAGAGAGCAAGGTCGAGGTGTCCCCCGGCAGCTGAGCGGGCAGCCCCCGCGCCTGGGCGCGGCGTGTGTTAGGAATTCGCCCCACAGCCATGCTTCCCGTCCTCTTCGACATCCACTTTGAGACGCCCACGTCCTGGGCCGTGCTGTACGTCCTCGGCATCCTCGTCATTGCCTACGGCGCCTGGGCGGGCTGGCGGAGCGCCGTTGGCCCCGTCAACCCGAAGACTGGGGCCCCGGCGGTGGCCACGGACAAGGAACGGGCGAACCGGGCGTTGACGTATGCCGCCATCTTCGCCGTCTTCGTCCGCTTTGGCCTGTACTACGCGCTGCCGGCGCAGGCCTTCCTGGGCAAGCGGGGCCAGGGCTTCCCGCTGCACACCTACGGGCTGCTCCTCATGACGGCGTTCCTGGTGGGCGCCGCCGTGTGCGGGCGTCTGGCGGAACGCGAGTGGCCGGGCGAGGAGGGCAAGCGCAAGCGGGACCAGATGCAGGACCTCGCGCTGTGGGCCCTCATCGGAAGCTTCGTCGGCAGCCGCATCCTCTTCATGCTGGTGAACTGGCAGGACACCGTGGCGGCCGTCCCGACGCTGCTCCAGGACTTTCCCGTCCGCCTGGTGGACTGGCTCTTCGGTGGCCTCGTCTTCTACGGTGGGCTCCTCGGGGCGATGGGGACCTCCTGGTGGTTTGCCCGCAAGCACAACATCTCCTTCCTGCGCATGTCCGACGTCGCCATCCCCAGCGTGTCCCTGGGCCAAGCCATTGGCCGGCTGGGGTGCTTCAGTGCCGGCTGCTGCTGGGGGCGTCCGGCGGCGCACGTGCCCTGGGCGGTGCATTTCCCCGGAGGCTCCCTGGCCCGCGACGTGGTGGGCCGGCTGACGCACACCGCCGCCCTCGCGTTCACCTCGGAGGCCAACGACACGCGCCGCTGGGTGGTGGAGTCGACCGGGGAGATTCTGCGCCAGCCCAAGCCGGGCGCCATCCTGCTCAGCCAGTGGGTGGCGGAGCACGGGACGACGCTGCCCCTGCACCCCACCCAGCTGTACGAGTCCATCGGTCAGCTGGCGCTCTTCGCGCTGCTGATTGTCGCCCGGCGCTATAAGCGCTTTCACGGAGAGATTCTTGCCCTGTGGCTGATGGCCTACGCCGTGCTGCGCACGACGGTGGAGTTGTTCCGGGGGGACCTGGAACGGGGCACCCTGCACGGCTTCCTCGAGTCCTTCGGGCTGGAGGGCCTGTCGGCCAAGTTCCCACCCGAGGCCTGGTACAACCTGTCCACCAGTCAATTCATCTCCATCGGCCTGTTTGCCGCCGGGGCGGCGCTGATGGTGCGGGGCCGCCGCGGGCTGCAGCCGCTGCCGCCCTTGCCGACCGCCGTGCCCGCCGCCGCCTAAGTCCATCGCAGGGCCCGTGGTAGCCTCACGGCCCAAGGCCAGCGCCCCCCGAGAAGAGGAGAGTTCCCGGTGCGAAACACGGGTGTTTGCGGTGCCGTCGCGTGCGGCGTCCTGTTGCTGTTGGCGGGCTGCTCGACCTCCAGCAGTAGTCCGGGGACGTGCGCGGCAGGCTGTGGCGGCGGGCTGAGCTGCGTCACCAATGGAGACTTCCCGACCGGGGTGTGCACCGCGGTGTGCACCGGCGGCGGCTGTCCCTCCGGCACGGCGTGCACGCCGCCGCTCTCCACTGGCAACAGCTATTGCCTGCCGACGTGCGGCACGGGGGGCACAAGCTGCCCCGACTCGCTGGCGTGCACGCCCACCTCCAAGGGGAGTCTCTGTCTGGCCCCGGCCGTTGGGCCGTCGTCGCCCGTCAGCTGTGCGGCCCCACAGCTGGTGGTCGGCGCCACGGCGGGTCCAGCGACGGAGCCATCGTGCCGGATACCGGTAGTGGCCAGCGCCCTACAGGCGAGTGACGTGCAGAAGCTCGGCACGCACAGCCCGGGCGAGTCGGTGGTGTTTCACGTGCCCGCCGGCGCCACGGGCTTCTCCATCGTTAGCCAGGCAGAGACGACGGTGAATCCCTTCATCGACTGTGGCCCCGGGTTCGGCCTCATTCCCAACATCCCGGTGCCATCTCCCATCCTCACCCCGGCGGGCACCACGTTCTACGACGAGCTTCTCCTGCCGCCGCTCGACTTGACCACCGCCTCCCTTCTCTTCTTCCGGGCAGGCGGCCAGGTGCCCTACTCCCAGGCGCTGACCTTCCCCAACACCTCGGCCGGCCTGGCGCTGGCGCTGGACGGCGGCCTGCCGACTGGGCAGTGGAGCTTTGAGGTGAACGACTACGCCAATGTCTTCTCCGGTCCCGGGGGAGGGTGTGACGCCGGGCCGCTCAGAAACACCTATGACGTCCAGGTGGTGGTCTCGCCCGGCCCGTTGCTTGCCACCACGCACCTGTCCATGGACGTTTACCTGGTGACCCAGCAATTCCGTGCGGCGACGGCGGTTAACAATCCGGCCGTGCAACGCTTCGCCAACGCCTACGCCAGCGTCTTCGCCGGCGCGGGCGTGTGCGTGACGACGGTGACGTTCCACGACGTACCACCGTGGGCCATCAACAAGTACTCCTCGCTGTCGTCGGTGGACGACGCCGTCGTCCAGCAGCCCTGCAGCGACTTCCGGCAGATGATGACGCTCGCCGAGCCGGGGCGCACCATGGCGCTCTTTTTGGTGGATGAGCTCGCGCCGGTGGATGCGCAGGGCAACCAGACGGTCGGCCAGGACGGTGCCATCCCCGGGATGGGCAGCTACAACGGCGCCACCGTGGGCGGTGCGGCGGCGTCGCTGGCCGACCTGAGCGCCACCGGCAACTGCGGCTCGGGCTTCTCTCCCTATGTTTGCGGCCCCGACTTCACGGCCCTCATCGCCGCCCACGAGACGGGCCACTTCCTCGGCCTCTTCCACCCCACCGAGCAGACGGGCGACTTCTTCGACCCGCTGGTCGACACGGCGGCGTGCGTCTGCGCGCTCTGCGAGACGGGCGTTGCAGCGACCAACTGCAGCGACGGTGGACAGGCCACCCTCGTCGACGACAGTGTGTGTTCCGGGGCCACAGCGCAGTGTGGAGGAGCCAACCTCGCCATGTTCTGGTTACTCACCCAGGCGGACAAGGGGCAATTCTCCCCCCAGGAGGCAGCCATCCTCCGCGCCAACCCGCTGCTCTCGGCGCCGTAGGGAGCGTCTGCCCCGGAGGGCGCCCCCACGGCCGGTGCGGGCGTCGCTTGCGCCCCGCCCGGGGGACTGAAATCCTCCAAAAGGCGTATGGCCGTGCAGCGTCCTGAAGCGGAGCAGCGGGTGGCGGAGGCCGAGGCGTTGACGCGCGAGCTGGAGGAGCTGGAGGTGACTCTGGCCGAGCTCAAGGCGCACTATGAACAGTATTTCCTGGGCGTCGACCGCCACCCTCCGCGGCAAGCCGACGCCGAGATGCGCCAGCGGCTGGCGCGCCTGCGGGGGGGCCAACCCCGCAGCGCGGTGGTGAAGTTCCGCATCCAGGCGCTGCAGCAGCGCTTCACCACCTACGACCGGCTCTGGAAGCGGACGCTGAGCGAGATGGAGAACGGCACCTACCAGCGGGACCTCTTCAAAGCGCGCCGCCGCCGAAAGACGGGCGAGACGCCGCTGGCCGAGGCGCGCGCCCCGGCGGACCCCGCGCCGCCGCCGGAGACGCCCCGGCCCGCGCCGCCCGCTGCCGGCATCCCGTTGGGGACGCAGGGCGGCGTGCCGAAGGTGGCGCCGGTGGCCATTCCCACCGGGACGCAGGGCGGAGCCAGCCGCCCGGGGCCGGTGCCCGCGGTGGCGCCGGTGGCGATTCCCTTGGGGACGCAAGGCGGCGCTCGCCGGCCGAGCGTGCCGCCGGCGCCCATTCCCACCGGGACGCAGGGCGCGGTGGCCCGGGCTGCCGCGGAGGCCCTGGCCGAGCCCCGCCTGCGGGCGGTGTACGAGGCTTATGTCGCGGCGAAGAAGAGCTGCCAGGAGGATGTGAGTCGCCTCAGCTACGAGTCGGTTGCCGACTCGCTCCGCAAGCAGGTTCCGGAGCTCCTCGAGCGACACGGGGCGCGCGACGTGGAGTACAAGGTCGTGGTGAAGGACGGGAAAGCCGTCCTGCGGGCCGTGCCCAAGAGCTGAAAGACGGCTGTTTCCGCCTCGCCCGGGTTGTTGCTACACACACCCCCCCCCCCGCGTCCTTGGGAGCCACTTGCGTCGGTGCACCTTCTTCCTCCTCGCCGTTGCAGCGCTGGCCGGCGTCGCCTGCACGCCATGCCAGGGCGTGCACTCCTCGGTCTTGCAGCCCGACGGCGGTGCCGTGCGGTGCGTCACCGGCGAGGATTGCCCCCGGACAGGGAACGACACGGTGTGCATCACGACCTCGCCGCCGATTTACACCGGGACGTGCGTCGCCTGCGTCTCCACCGCGTGCGTGCGGAGGGTGGAGACCTGTCCGTGAGGCCCGCCGGCGTGCTTCTTCTGGGGCTAGTGCTGACCGGCTGCAGCCGCTCGCCGGAGGAGCACCTGGTGGCCGCAAAGGACGCCGTCTTTGAAAAACGGCCGCAGACGGCCCTGCGCGAGTACCGGCTGGCGCTGGACGCGGTGGACAAGGACCACTCGGCCTCCGGCCTGGCCCTGCGCGCCCGGGCGCTGCGGGGCGCTGCGGACACCTACTACCTGGAATTGCGCGACGTGGCCAAGGCCCTGGGCATCTACCGCGAGCTGGTGGCCCAGGCGCCGGAGGCCCCAGAGACGGTGGAGGCGCACGTGCTGATGGCCGACATCCTCCACCACCACTACCACGACTTGCGGGGGGCCATCGCCGAGCTCACCGCGGCCCTGGCGCGCAAGCCCGCCCGCGCGGCGGACCTGTCCTATGACGTGTGCAAGCTGTACTTCGAGCTGGGGGATTACCAGCAGTGCACCATCGAGTCGGAGAAGCTGATGCAGGCCTACCCCGTCTCGCCGCGCATCCCCGACGCGCTCTTCCTCGCCGGGCAGGCGTACGCCATGCAGGACGGAATGCACGGCCAGGCCGAGCGCGCCTTCCAGACACTGGCCGAGAAGTACCCGAGCAGCGAGCTCGCCCCGCACGCCCTCTTTGAACTGGGCAAGCTGCGGGCCGAAGCCGGGGACAGCCCGGGCGCCATCAAGGCCTGGGTGGCGGCACTGCCGCACCACCCGGACCCCAAGGTGGTGCAAGCCGCCATCGCCCGCATCCGGGCGCGGATTGCGCAGACGACTCCCGCGGGCCTGGGCCAGGCGGCAGCCTTCTCTAAGGGCGAGCTGGGGTCGCACCGGCCACGGGAAAACCAGGCGAAGACGAGCGTGGAGGCTGCCGGTGGAACGGCGGCCGAGGCAGCCAAGGAGCACGGGGACTAGCGATGGAAAATTCCGGAAGTCAGGGCCTCTTCGCGCGGGCGTTGCAGCACATCCCCGGCGGGGTGAATTCGCCGGTGCGGGCCTTCCGCGGCGTGGGTGGCACGCCCATCTTCTTCCGGGAGGGCGCCGGGCCGTGGCTCACCGACGTCGACGGCAACCGCTACGTCGACCACGTCGGCAGCTGGGGCCCGCTCATCCTCGGGCATGCCTACCCGGCCGTGGTGCGCGCGGTGATGGAGGCTGCCCAGCGCGGGACGTCCTTCGGGGCCCCCCATGCCGGCGAGGTGGAGCTGGCCGAGCTCGTCAGCCGCCGCATGCCATCGGTGGAGATGCTGCGCCTCACCTCCTCAGGGACGGAGGCCACGCTGGCGGCGGTGCGGCTGGCGCGCGGCTTCACCGGCCGGGAGGCGCTGGTGAAATTCGAGGGCTGCTACCACGGCTGGGGGGACAGCTTCCTCGTCAAAGCCGGCAGCGGCGTGGAGACGCTGGGCCTGCCGGACTCTCCGGGCGTCCCCAAGACGCTAGCGCAGCTCACCCTGACGCTGCCCTACAACAACCTGGAGGCGGCCAAGGCGTTGTTCGCCGCGGAGGGCCAGCGCATCGCGGCCGTCATCCTCGAACCGGTGGTGGGAAACATGGGGGTGCTGAAACCGTCCCCGGGGTTTCTTCAGGGCCTGCAGTCGCTGGCCCGGGCCCACGGCGCGCTCCTCATCTTTGACGAGGTCATGACCGGCTTCCGCCTCGCCCCTGGCGGCGCCCAGGAACTGTACGGGCTGAAGCCGGACCTCACCTGCCTGGGCAAAGTCATCGGCGGTGGGCTGCCGGTGGGCGCCTACGGGGGCCGGCGGGACGTCATGCAGCACGTGGCGCCGGCTGGGCCGGTATACCAGGCCGGGACGCTTTCGGGGAACCCGCTGGCCGTCGCCGCCGGCCTGGCCTGCCTAAAGGCGCTGGAGGAACCGGGGGCCTACGCACGGCTGGAGGCGGTGGGCCGTGCGCTGGAGGAGGGGCTTCTGGCGGAGGCGAAGGCCGCCGGCGTCAGTGTCACCCTGAACCGCGTCGGCAGCATGTGGACGCTCTTCTTCACGCCCGGGCCGGTGTACGACTACCCGACGGCGAAGACGGCGTCGGTGGAGCGCTTCGGGCGCTTCTTCCACGCCATGCTGGAGGGCGGCGTCTACCTGCCACCGAGTCAATTCGAGGCGGCCTTCGCGTCCCTGGCCATGGGGCCGGACGTGGTGGCGCACACGCTGGAGGCCGCCCGGAAGGCCTTTCGTTCCCTTTGAGAAGTTGTAGCTGTTGCGGACGGTTGCGCCCCCTGGGGCCGGGTGCTAGAGCGCGCCGCGGTCCTGCCACGGGGGTTGTCGTGCCAAATCCCCCTCCGGCCGGGCTGATGGAGGAGTGGCCTTTTTTGTGGCAAAGCCCGAAGAGGACGAAGGGCTGGCCGGCGCCCAGCGCCGGGCGGCGCCTTACCTGGATGCGGTGTGGCAGATGGTGGCTGCACTGGTGGCCGGCGCGGTGGTGGGAATGCTGTTGGACCGCAAGTTGGGCAGTAGTCCTTGGGGCGTGGTGAGCGGGTTGGGGTTGGGGTTGGGCTTGGGCTTCTGGAGGCTGATTCGCACTCTGGCGTCCTTGGGAAAGCAGCCGTGACGCGCGTTCTTCTTCCCTTTGCAGCGGCCATGGTGGCCCTCGGTGCCGTCGCCTGGGCGCTCGCGGCGGCCTGGCCGGCTTCCGTGTCCGGCGCGCGGACGGGCATTGCCCTGGCCGCCGCGGCGGGCGTGGGCGGCCTTTGGGTGAAGGCCCAGGCGCTGCGCAAGGGCGTCAATGGGGCGCTCGGCTGGACAGTGGCCCTCTTCTTCGCGCGGGTGGCGCTGTGGGGCGCGGGCGTCCTGTGGCTGAGAAGCCAGGCCGGGGATGTGGCCGCCTTCACTGCCGGCTTCTGCGCCGTCTTCGGCGTCGGGCTGTGGCTGGAAATCTCCTTTATCCTGGTGGCGTCCCGCCGCCGGCAGCGAGGTGCGGCGTGAGTCGGTACGTGGCGCTGTTAGGTTGGATGCTGGCCACGGTGGCGCTGGCGGCCGAGGAGCCGGCGGAACACGCCGCCAAGCACGTGCCGCCCGGGAAGCTGCAGGCGGTGGTGGAAGAGACGGAGGAGCCGCCCCAGGACACCGCTGGCTACATTCTTCACCACGTCCTCGACTCGGAGACTCTGGCATTCCAGGTCCCGCTCCGGGACAAGGAATTCAAGTACCGCTTCCCGGTGTGGCGAATTCCGCTGAAGGCCGGCGCCTGCCCCGCCAACGTGCACGAGAAGGCCTCCCTCGGCGCGGGCTGCCTGGACCTCAGCCTCACCAAGATGAGCGCGATGCTGGTGCTGGCCACGGTGGTCCTGGTGCTCGTCTTCCTTTTGGGCACGCGCAAGCAGGAAGGCGGCCTGGTGCCGCGGGGCCGCCTCGCCAACTTCCTGGAGATGATGGTGGTCTTCGTCCGCAACGAGATTGCCATCCCCAACATCGGTAAGGAGGAAGGCCCCCGCTACGTGCCCTACCTCCTCACCGTCTTCTTCTTCATCCTCACCATCAACCTGCTCGGCCTCTTCCCGTGGATGTCGAGTGCCACCGGCAACATCGCCGTCACCGGGGCGCTGGCGGCCATCACCTTCGTTCTTACCCAGGTGGCGAGCATCCGCTCGGCGGGCTTTCTGGGTTACCTCAAGCACCTCACCGGCGGCGTGCCCGTCTTTCTCTGGCCCATCATGATTCCGGTGGAGGTCCTCGGCCTCTTCACCAAGCCCTTCGCCCTCACCTTGCGTCTGTTCGCCAACATGCTGGCCGGGCACATCGTCCTGTTTTGTCTCATCGGCCTCATCTTCTTCATTGGCCACATCGCCGTGGCGGCGGTGGCGGTCCCGCTGGGAATGGCCATCTACTTCCTGGAACTCTTCGTGGCCTTCCTGCAGGCCTACATCTTCACCATGCTGTCCTCGCTCTTCATCGGGATGGGCGTGGCCATGGGACACCACCCCGAAGCGCATGAAGCGGAGGGCACGCACCCGCCCGCCGCGCACTAGCCCTCTCTCACACCCCGTGGCCGAATGGTCGGCGACGGGAGGTAGCCCTGGGGAACACTTGACCCCCCCTGACGTCCAAGGGTCCCACTGCAGCCCCTTAGGAAAGAGAAATGACCAACCTTGCCCTTGCATTCTTCGGTGCTGGCATCGCCGCCGGCCTCTCCGTCCTCGGCGTCGGCGTTGGCATCGGCCGCCTCGCTGCCTCGGCGCTCGAGGCAACCGGCCGTCAGCCCGCCGCCACCAATGACATCCGCACCAGCATGCTGATTGCCGCGGCGCTCATCGAAGGCGTCGGCTTCGCCGGCATCGTGGTGGCCTTCCTCCTCGCTGGTAAGACTTAAAAATCCCCACTTGGCCTTCTGGCCTCCTCCCCAAGGGGGCGCCAGAGGGCCCCACTTCTTGTCCTGCCAGCCCATGCCCCTCCTGCTCGCTGAAACCAGTTTTCTCGAGGTCCGTCCGGGCCTCATCTTCTGGACGCTGGTCACCTTCGTCCTCGCCGCCCTCGTCCTGCGGCGGGTGGCCTGGGGCCCCATCGTCGCCCGCGTGGACGAGCGGGAGAAGACCATCCAGGCAGCCATCGACGCGGCCAAGCACGAGCGCGCGGAGGCGGAGAAGCTCCTGGGTGAGCAGAAGGCGGCCATCGCCCAGGCGCGGCGGGAGGCGGGTGAAATGGTGCGCAAGAATGCCGAGGACGTGGAACGGCTGCGCGCCGACCTCCTGGCCAAGGCCCGGGCCCAGGCCGAGGAGTTGAAGGCCGACGCCAAGCGTTCCATCGAGGACGAGAAGGCGAAGGCGGTGGCCGAGGTGAAGGGCGTGGTGGCGGACCTGGCCATCCAAATCGCCGAGAAGCTGCTCGGCGAGAACCTCGACGCCGACAAGCAGCGCAAGCTGGCGCAGCAGTACCTCGACTCCCTCGGCCGCCCGTCCTCGACGCGGCCCTCCTGACGGCGTGGGACTGAGCATCGGCATCGTCGGACTGCCCAACGTGGGCAAGTCCACGCTCTTCAACGCCCTCTCCGCGGCGGGAGCGCAGGCGGCCAACTACCCTTTCTGCACCATCGAGCCGAACGTAGGCGTGGTGCCGGTGCCGGACGTGCGGCTGGACCAGCTGTCGGCGCTGGTGAAGCCGAAGCAGACGCTGCACGCGACGCTGGAGTTTTTGGACATCGCCGGCCTGGTGCGCGGGGCCAGCAAGGGCGAGGGCCTGGGCAACCAGTTCCTGGCCAACATTCGCCAGGTCGACGCGGTGCTTCACGTGCTGCGGTGCTTCGAGGACCCCAACGTCGTCCACGTCGAGGGCAGCATCGACCCGCTACGGGACCACGACGTGGTGGACACGGAGCTCTGCCTCAAGGACCTGGACACCGTCGACAAGCGCCGCGAGCGCACGCAGAAGGCGGCCAAGGCGGGCGGCAAGGCCGGGGAGGAGGCCAAGTTGGAGCTGCTGCTGCTCGACCGGGTGAAGGCCGGCCTTGACGCCGGCAAGCCGGCGCGGGCGCAGGGTCTCTCCTTCGACGAGCGCGTCCGACTGCGGGACCTTTTTCTCCTCACCGACAAGCCCGTCCTCTACGTCGCCAACATCGCGGAGGCCCAGCTGGGGCACGAGGAGCAGGACACGCACGTGCAGACAGTGCGCGCACTGGCTACCGCCGAGGGAGCCGAGGCGGTGGTGCTGGCCGCGGCCATCGAGGCGGAAATCCAGCAGCTGCCCCCCGTGGAACGGCCGGCGTTCCTCACCTCGGTGGGCCTCACCGAACCCGGACTTCACAAGGTGGTGCGCGCCGGCTATGCGCTGCTTGGGCTACAGACCTACTTCACCGTCGGCGAGGAGGAGTGCCGGGCCTGGACGTTCCACAAGGGGGCCAAGGCCCCGGAGGCGGCCGGCGTCATCCACTCCGACTTCGAGCGGGGCTTCATCAAGGCGGAAGTCTTCGACTGGAAGGACCTCCTCAAGTACGGCAGCGAGGCGGCCGTGCGCGAGAAGGGCCTTCTGCGCGTCGAGGGCCGGGAGTACGTGGTGCAGGACGGCGACTGCATGCACTTCCGCTTCAACGTCTGACGTCCCCCCCAAAGCGTCCCCTTGCGGGGCAGCGTCAGAGGCCCAATACGGAGAGGCCGGGGTGGCCCTCGGGCCTCGCCCCCAGGGGCCAGCGGAACTTTCTGTCCTCCTCCCGGAGGAGGACGTCGTTGATGGAGGCCTCGCGCCGGCGCATCAGGCCCTCGGGGTCGAACTCCCACTGCTCGTTGCCGTGGCTTCGAAACCAGTGCCCGCTGTCGTCGTGCCATTCATAGACGAAGCGCACGGCGATGCGGTTGTCGGTGTAGGCCCACACCTCCTTGATGAGGCGGTAGTCCAGCTCGCGCGCCCATTTGCGCCGGAGGAAGGCGATGATTTCCGCCCGGCCCTGGAGGAACTCCGCCCGGTTGCGCCAGATACTGTCCGGCGTGTAGGCGAGCGCGACGCGCTCGGGGTCCCGGCCATTCCAGGCATTCTCGGCCAGGCGTGCCTTGCGCGACGCGCTCTCGGCAGTGAAGGGCGGCCGGACGGGTGTCGGCGGGGTGGGGCTGGACGTCATGGGCGTTCTCCTGTCTTCGTGTGGCCCTGGGCCTGGGTAAGTGCGGTGCGCAGCCGTGCATTCTCCGCCTTCAGGGACGCCACGTCCTCCTCGAGATTGTGCACTGCAGCAGCGACGTCCTGGGCGTCCAGCTTCTGCGGGATGTGCTGCGGGCAGTTGACGTCCCAGGCCGTCACCCGGAAGAGGATGGCCTGCTCCGCCCGGCCGCTGTAGCCCTCGGGCATCAGCTTCGCCAGCAGCGCCGCGTCCGGCTCGACGACGCGGGCATGGCCCCACACCTTGACGCGGCGGCGGTGGGCGTAGTCCATGAGGAAGAGGAAGGCCTGGTCGTTCTCGCTGAGGTTCCCGACGGAGATGTACTGCCGGTTGCCGGCGTAGTCGATGAAGCCCAGCGTCTTGTCGTCGAGGGCGCGGATGAAGCCCTTGGGCCCGCCCCGGTGCTGGGCGTAGGGCTGCCCGGCGGCGCTGGCTGTGGCCAGGTAGGCCGTATCCACTTCGGCCAGGAAGGTCGCCAGCTCCGCGGTGACGGCAGTCTCGAAGCCCCCTTGGGCTTCCACGCGCGCGTAGGCGAGGCGGGAACCCTTGCAGCTTTGCACCGCCTTCACCGCAGGGGTGAAGGCGACGTCGCTCGAGGCGGGGTCGGACATGGCGCGCTCCTTTTCTTCTTGGACGGGGCCGCTCAGGCGGCCCGGCGGGTGTCGGCGCGAACGACTGGGAAGTCGATGTCCGTCGTGGCGACGAGATTCAAATAGTTGGTGAAAATATTCAGCACCTGGTGGAAGTGCTGGCCGGCTTTGCCCCGCCCTCGGTTTCCATCCAGGCCGTCTTTCCTTCCTCGCGGCTGCTGTCCGGCAAGGTGCTCTCTCGGTGGCCGAGCGCGTCGCGCCGACGTCGCAACTCCTCGAGAAGTGAGGCCGTCGGCGCTTCGCGGCACCGGGGCTTGCCACCGACGAAGGGGGCCGGGGGAAGCGTCCCGCGTTGAACGAAAGGCCGACCCCAGGGTGGGGGTCGCCGAGACCCCCGCCGTGCCTCCTCGGCGCTGAAGTACAGTCGGTACCCTCGTGGCACTCATCGCGGGGCGCACGCCGCCCGGCTTCATTCGGACCTGGCGCATCGCGCTGGGGCGCTTCCGGCGGGCTCTCCAAGAACGAAACCGCCTCGTCGTCGAGGCGGGCGAGAGTGGCGAGCGCCTGGTGGCCCGCGTGCGCCTGGTGTCCATCGGGCTTCTGGCGCTCATCCAACTGACGCCGCTGCTCGGGCTGGAAGGCGTCCCGCCAAAGGTAGCCTTCGCCAGCCAGGAGGCGGTGGTGGGGCGCGGGCTGACGGGCGTCGGGCTGGCGGCGGCACTCCTCATCTACCTCACCGTCCGCTACGGCTACCGGCCGTGGATTGGGGTGCTCAGTATTTTCCTGGACGTCACACTGGTGAGTGCGGGGCTGGCGGTCTTCTTCCTCCTCGACCGTCCCCTCACCGCCGTCAACAGCCGCGTCGTCTTCGAGGTGTACTTCCTGGCCATTGCCAGCGCGGGGCTGCGCTACGACTGGCGGCTGTGCGTGCTGGCCTCCGCGCTGGCGGTGTCCGAATACCTGGGCCTGTCGCTGGTTGCCGCCACGCACTGGGACCTGGAGGCGGCGGTCCGGGCCCACCCGGGGTATGGCGCCTTCTCCTGGGCCTCCCAGGTGTCGCGCATGGTGGTGCTGGCGGGTGCCGGGGTCATGGGGGCCGCGGTGGCGCTGCGTGGCCACCGCTGGCGCTACCTGTCCGGGACGGATGCCCTGACGGGACTGGCCAACCGCGCCTGGTTCGAGGAGCGGCTGGAGGAGGAGATGAGCCGCGCGCGCCGGCACGGCGAGTCGCTGGCCATCGCCGTCGCGGACCTGGACAGCTTCCGGGAGATGAATTCGGCGCACGGGCACGCTGGCGGGGACCTCGCGCTGCGGGCGGTGGCCCGTCGGCTGCGCCAGTGCATCCGGAAGAGTGACCTCGCGGCGCGCCTCGGGGGAGATGAATTTGTCCTGGCCTTCCCGGCCACCGACGTCGCCCAGGCGGTGCAGCGGCTGGACGGCCTGCGGCAGGAGATTGAAGGCCTGCGCGTCTCGGTGGGGCGCACCGCGGTGACCCTGACGATGAGTGTCGGCGTCGCCACCTGGCCCGCGGACGGAGAGGACTTCGAGGGCGTCCTGGCCCAGGCCGATGCGCGCACCTACGAGGCCAAGCGTCTGGGGAAAAACTGCGTGGTGGGCCCGAGTCCGGCCAGCGCCGACGTCTCGGCCCGCAGCTAGACTCTGGCCCCTTGGGGCTGCCAGCGGTTCCCGCAGCTGGGACGCTTGGGCAGCGGAAGGGGCAGGGATGACGGCGGCCGACCTTCACCGCCTCGCGGCACTGGGACTTCTGCGGCCCAAGGGCCCTGTCCCCGAAGGCCAGGCTTCACTGCGGGCCCTGTGCGCCGCGGGCGCGCTGCAGGGAGGCCTGTCGGTGGCAGCCGACGTGCGGCCGGATGAATTGGTGGGCCCCCTCTGCACCTACCTCGGTGGGCCGGCGGCCCGCCTGCGGGTGCTGGACGCCCGGGCGGACCCGCCGGAGTTGTGGCTCCGGGTGGGGGCCAAAGAGGAACGCTGGCCCACCCCGGACGTGGCCGCGCTGGTGACGCACCTCAACCGCTGCTTCCGTGCAGAGGCCAGCGTCCCGGCGGTGGCGAGGCTGGGCGTGGACGAGGACGGCTGTCAGCTGTGGTGCATCCCCAAGCGCGCGCTGGCGGCCGTCCTGAAGGAGGACTTCCTCTTGGCCGAGAACGCCAGCGAGCTCTCGGCGCTGGTGACGGACTGACGCCTCAGGACAGGTGCGCCTGGGCCACCAGCGCCACCGCCCGGGCATGCGAGGCCGTTGCCGCGAGCTCGCCGGACTTCACCGCCTCCACCACCAGCGCCGCAGCGCCGAGCGCGTAGAAGAGGCACAAGGCAATCACCAGCAGGGGCAAACCGAACGACTCGATGCGCTTCTCGGCGACGATGGAATTCATAGTGCAGCACTCCCTAAAGCAGGCTGCCCTCTCCGACCGCCTGCACCTGGAAGGACGCTCCAGGGCGCCGGCCATTGCGTGACGTCCTGGTGTCGTCGGCTGCGCCAGAAGGCGCACTCGCTGCAGCCAGGCTGGCCGGGTGTTACAGCTGGCAACATCCCGCATGCCTGACCCCTTTCCCCGCCGTCGTCGGCTGCTGTCCTTCTTCCTCCTCGTCTCGGGCGTCTTCGCCCTGTTGCACCTGTACCCTGGGGTGCGCCTGCTGTCGGACACGCAGCTGCCGGTGGGCTGGGCGGCGGCCGGCTGGGCGTGCCTCGGCCTGGCCGTCGCGTCGGTGCCTTCGGGCTTCTTCCTCGTCCGCGCCACCGGCAACCGCCTGACGCGCGCCCTCTTCGCCTTCGCCACCTTCTGGCTGGGGGCGGCGGGCATTCTCCTCACCGCCACTCTGGCCACGGACGTGGGCCGGCTGCTCTTCAATGCCCTGCAGGGCGCCCCGGTGGGCGCGGCCCGGGTGCACCAGGCGCGCGTGCAAGCGCTTCTGACGGTGGGCCTGGCCGTGGGGCTGACGCTGTGGGCCCTTTTTAGTGCGGCGCTCGTCCTCCAGCTGCGCCGGGTGACGGTGCGCCTGGCCGGCCTCGGCCATGGGCTGGAGGGGCTGCGCATTGTCCAAATCTCCGACTTGCACATCCACCGGCCTCTGGACGTGCACTTCCTCCGCCGCGTGGTGCGGCGGGTGAATGCGCTGGCCCCGGACGTGGTGGCGGTGACGGGGGACTTGGTGGACGGGCCGGTGTCGGCGGTGCGGGACTTCATCGCGCCGCTTGGGGACTTGCGGGCACGCTTCGGCGTCTACTACGTCACCGGGAACCACGAGTACTACTGGGGCGGGCCGGAGTGGGAGGCGGAGGTGCACCGCCTCGGCCTCACCGTGCTGCGCAACACCCACCGCGTCATCCGGGATGCGGGAAGTGAATTGGCCCTGGGCGGCGTGCCGGACTTGCAGGGCATCCGCTTTCACCCGGACCACGCCTGCCGCCCGGACTTGGCCTTCGCCGGCGCTCCGGAAGGGGCGCCGCGCGTGCTGCTGGCCCACCAGCCCTCCGCCGCGCGCGCCGCCGCCGGGGCGGGGGTGCACCTGCAGCTGTCCGGGCACACCCACGGGGGGCAGATTTTCCCCTTTCACCTTCTGGTGTGGCTCACCCAGCCCGTGCTGAGCGGCCTGCGGAAGCTGTTTGGCATCTGGGTGTACACCCACCGCGGCACTGGCACCTGGGGGCCGCGGATGCGCCTTCTGGCGTCGCCGGAGATTGCCGAAATCACCCTGCGCGCCGCCTGAAGCGCCCAGGGCCTGCTTGCGCTGGTGTAGGCCTTGGGGGGAACATTTCCAGCCGCCGTGCCGCGCGCGCTCTGCGTCAGCTTGTTGCTGGTGGCCTTGGCCGGGTGCGCGACGGAGGCGCGTCCCAATGCGGAGGGCCGCCCGCCGGCCTTCATCGGCACCCCGGGGCCGGCCAAGCCGGACGGCTGCCAGGTGGTGCTGCTGCTGTCGCGGCGGGACCGCCCGGCCGAGCCGGTGGAGGACATCGCCACCGTCTCGGCGGAGGCCACCACCCTGGAGGAGTGCAAGCAGCAGTTGGTGGCGCGCGAGGCGTGCCGCTACGGCGGGGACGTGCTGTACGTCTTCGAGTCGGGCCAGAAGTCCCTGGGGCTGCAGACGCCGGTGGTGTGGTGCGCGGCGAAGCTGGGGCGGCTGCTCGGCCCCGTTCATCCGCACTAGGCGGTGCTGGCGCCGCGGGACGGGCCCCGGGCTCGGCGGGGGGCGGCCAGTTCGGCGGCCCGCAGCAGCGCCGTCACCATGGGGGTGGCGCTGGCCTGTCCCGTCCCGGCCAGCGCGTAGGCGACGCCGTGGTCCGGGGACGTGCGTGGCAGCGGCAGGCCCAGGGTGACATTCACCGTCTTCTCGAAGTCGAGGGCCTTGGCCACCACCAGCCCCTGGTCATGGTACATGACGAGGACCGCGTCGAAGGGCATGCGTTCGGGGTGGGCGAAGAGTCCGTCGGCGGGAAGCGGCCCGGTGCAGTCCACGCCGCGCCGTCTGGCGCGGGCCACCGCCGGGGCGATGGTGCGCACCTCCTCGTCTCCCAGCAGGCCGCCCTCCCCGGCGTGGGGGTTGAGGCCGGTGACAGCCAAGCGCGGCGGCCGGCGAAACCTGGGCTTCAGGGCCGCGGACAACAGCTGCAGCTGCGCCGTCAGCCTGGGGACGCTGAGGGCTCCCGGGACGTCGCGCAGGGGAAGGTGGTTGGTGGCCAGGGCCACCCGCACCCGGGGGCCATCCATCAGCATCAGCACTTCGCAGCCGAAGGCCTCCGCCAGTAGTTCCGTGTGCCCATAGAAGCGCGCGCCGGTGCGTAGAATCTGTTCCTTGGAGACGGGCGCGGTGCACAGGGCGTCCACGGCGCCGGCCTTGGCCGCCGCCACCAGCGCCTGGACGTAGGCCAGCTGGGCCTTGCCGCCGGCGCGCGAGGGCCGTCCGGGCCGGGCGTCCTTGGCCGGAAGCTGCGTCACCAGCACCAGGGCCGGGCCGCTGTGTGGGGTGAGCTCCCCGGGCAGAAGCCGCGTCAGGCCGCGCAGCGTGGGGAAGCGCTCCAGGGTGGGCCCGTCGCCGAAGAGGATGGGGACGAGGCCCTCCCGCACCGCGGGGGAGGCGAGCGCCGTGGCGAGCACTTCCGGGCCAATCCCCGAGGGGTCGCCCATGGAGATGCCCACCCGGGGAAGCGTCACGGCGTCTTCTGGGCCGTCTGTGGCGGGGGCCCGAGCTTGATGTCCACCACGGCCGCCGCCCGCAGCTGCTTCACGTACTGCACGGAAGCGCGCTCGCCCTGCTCGCGCCGCAGCTTCTCCTCAATCTGCGGCTTCAGCTCGGCCAGCGGCAACAGCCCGATGGCGCGCATCTCTTCCAGCTTCAGGACATGCCAGCCGAGGCTGGTGCGCACCGGGTCGGACACCTCCCCGGGCTTGAGGCTGAAGGCCACCTTCTCGAAGGCGGGCACCATCGCCCCGCGCCGGAAGAAGCCGAGGTCGCCGCCGTCGGCGGCGCTGGAACCCTGGCTGCGCTTCTTCGCCAATTCGGCGAAGTCCACGCCGGCCTGGCGGGCCTCGACGGAGATGGCCTTGGCCACCGCGTAGGCCTTGTCCACGTCGGCCTGCGGCGCATTGGCGGGGACCTGCACCACGATGTGGCGCACGTGCACTTCGAGTTCCTTGCCCTCCTCCCGCGCCATCCGGTCGTACTCGCTGCGGACGTCCGCCTCGGACACCTTCACCAGCTTCGCCACCTTCTCCCGAAGCAGCTGGTAGCGCCCCAGCTGCTTGCGCATCTGCTCGCGGTAGTCGGAAAGGCTCAGTCCCTCGTTGGCGACGGCTTGGGCGAACTGGTCGGCCGTGAAGTTGTAGCGCTTCATCACCTCCTGCACGCTCGCGTCCACCTGCTTGTCGTCGATGATGATTTTGGCCTCGCGCAGCTCCTGGTCGAGCACCTTCTCGTCAATCAGGCCGTCGAGGGCCTTACGGATAATCTCCTCGTGCTTGCTGGCGCGATTCTCGGGGGCGGTCTCCTGGTCCGAGCGCTGCAAGTCGGGGCCGGCGCGCTTCATCGCGTCGCCCAGCGTAATAATCTCGTTGTTCACCACCGCCGCCACGCGGTCCACCATCTCCGCCCAGGCGGTGGTGGCCAGAAGGCCCAGGGCGCCGGCGAGGGCGGCCCGGGCAGCTTTCGTCCAGCAGTGCTTCATGGTCGGGCCTCAGCCGCAGGGCGCTGGGGCGTCGGGGAGGGGGGACCCTTCACCGCGTCCAGCGCGGCGTCGTTGGTGCGCAAGGCAGCGCGCTCGCGCAGCGTCTGGACGTAGGCCGCTTGGGCCTTCTCCTGCTTGTCCCGCAGAAGGCGGCGCTCCACCTCCCGGCGCACCTGGGCCAGGTCCTTCTTCCGCGCCGGCCGGCGCTCGAGGACTTTGAAGAGATGGAAGCCGTATTCGCTGGTGACCACGTCGGAGATTTGCCCTGGTTGGAGGGAGAATGCCACCGCGTCGAACTCCGGGGGCATCACGCCGCGCGGAAACCACCCCAGGTCGCCCCCTAGCCGAGCGTCCGCGGAGAGGGAGTGGGCCCGGGCCAGGTCGCCGAATTTCGCCCCGCGGTGCAACTCATCGCGGAGGCGCCGGGCGTCCTCCAGCTCCTTCACCACGATTTGGGCGGCGTGCACCTGTTCTGGCTCCTGGAATTCCGCGGCGTGGGCATCCAGGTAGCCCTGGAGCTCCTCCTCGGTGACGGCCACCCGTTGGTACACCACCTCGTCCACCAGCTTCTCCACGGTGAGACGGGCGGCCGTCTTCTGCTCGAATTCCGGTTCCGTCAGCCGCCCCTGGGCCAGCGCGTCCTGGAAGCGGCCGTCCTGGTACTCCGCCTTCAGCTGCGTCACGGCCGTGCGCACCGCCTCGGGCGGGATGGAAATGCCCTTCGCCTTGGCGTCCTGCAATAGCAGCTGGCGGTCCACCAATTCCCTCAGCACGGTTTGCTTCAGGGCCACCAGCTGGTCCGGAGCCGGGGCGGTGGCCCCCTCGGGCACCTCATAGGCCAGGGCCAGCTCACGCTCGAATTCGGCCACCGGGATGGGCTCGCCGTTCACCAGTGCCACCACGCCCGGGTCGAGGGGGGGCGGGCCACGCCGCGCGCACGCCGCCAGCACCAGGGCGGTGGCGAGCTGGCTCGCCCGTGGCGTCATGGCTTGGCGGGCGGGGCCTGGGGCGGTGCGGGCTGGGGGGCGGGGCCGGGCATCATGCCCCGCGGCGCCGGCTGGTCGGGGCCGCCCTCCACCATCACCTTGGCGAGGGCCGCGTCGTCCACCTTGAAGTCAGCCTTCGCCTTGAGGTCGGCGATGAATTTTTCATAGGCCTGGTTGCGCCGTTCATTCTGCAGGCGGGTGCGAATCTGCCCCTGCACCTCATTCAGGCTGGTCTGCGTCTGGGCGGTGTGGGCGCGCAGCTTCAGGAAGACGACGCCCGAGCGGCTGTGCAGAAGGCCCGACAGCTCGCCCGGTTCCTTCAGGGCCTGGGCGGCCTGGGCCACCTCGGGCCCGTAGCGGGTGGACAGCTCCACGGCGGACAGCGCCCGGAGGTCGCCCTCCATCGCCTTGGAGGGGTCGTCGGAGTTGGCCTTCACCAGCGCGCCGAAGCCGGAGAAGTCGTCCGGCTTCAGCTTCTTGGCGTCTGCCAAAAGCTTGGCCGCCTTGGCGTCCTGGGCCTTCTGCTTGGCCGCGTCATTGGGCGGAATGGCCAGCAGCAGCATGCTCACCCGCCAGGTTTCCGGCCGGACGAAGTCTTGCGTGTGTGCGTCGTACCAGGCCTTCACGTCCTCGTCGCTCACCGTAGGCGGCGCCTTGTCGCGCTCGTCTTTCACCACCTTCTGGGCGAGGACGTTCTTCACGCTTTCCACCACGTCCGCGTCCTTGGCGTGGCCGGCGGCCACCGACTGGCGGGCCAGCAGGTCCAGGATAACCAGTCTCTCGACGAATTCCTTCTTCTGCGCGGGCGTCTGGTAGCGCATCCGCACCATCGGCGGCAGCTGCCCCATGGCCTTGCTGACGTCCTCGCTGGTGATGACGCCGCCGGCGTAGGTGGCCACCGGGGTGCCCTGCGAGGAGCGCCTCAGGTCGAAGGTGACTTGGTCGGTGGACCGGGAGCAACCGGCCGCGGCGAGGGCGGCGGCGAGGCAGGCGGCAAACGACGTGGAGAGTGCTTTCATGGCGGGGGGCTCGCCTAGCACGGCTGTGCCATGGGGGCCAGCATGCCGGGGGCCGGGTGTTACCCTGGGCGGCCGTGGCGACGCGGGGCTGGACGGTCTACATGCTGCGCTGCCGGGACGGCAGCCTGTACACCGGCATCACCAACGACGTCGCCCGCCGGCTGGCCGCCCATGCCGCGGGCAAGGGAGGCGCCTACACCCGCAGTCGCTGCCCCGTGCGCCTGGTCTACCGGGAGGTGGCCAAGGACAGGAGTGCGGCGCTTCGCCGGGAGGCCGCCCTGAAGCGTCTTCCCCGGCCGCAGAAGTGGGCGCTGGTGCGCGGCGTCACTTCGCCGAAACGGGCGGCGGCCCCGCCGGCTTCTTCTCGCTCGCCATCGCGCCGAGGACGCCCAGCACCAGGCCGACGGCGGACCCCACCAGCGTCCCGATGAGGGTCCAGTGGAACATGGAGCCCGCCGTCCCCAGCGTGACAGAGGCGCAGTCGCACTGGGCGTACACGCCGCTGATGGGGGCGTTGAATTTGGGCACCAGGTACTCCGCGGCCAGCGACGTGCCGAGCCCGCCCACCAGACCGCCGGTCGTCACCCAGAGCAGCAGCTTGCGAAAGGCATTCATCGGCGGGCTCCAAACAAGTTGGGAAGCCGCCCCGAGTCCTGCTATTCGGCGCGGCGGGATGCACTCTACGTGACGCTGCTCGGCTGGGGAGGCGCTTTTTTCGCCGTGGTGGCGGGGCTGCTGTCCCTGCCCATTCTCCGCTTCGCGTTCCAGCGCAGCCTGGGCACCGGGCTGATGGTTCTCCTCATCCCCTTCTACGTCTTCTGGTTCGCCGTGAAACACTTCCAGCACCCGCGCAAGGCCCTGTTGGTGTGCGGCTGGCTGGCCTGCCTCGGGCTGGCCGCCATCCTGCTCGCCATCCATCAGTCGGCGGGGCTGCTGGCCGCCGACGTCTTCAACTGAAAGGCTACGCAGCAGGGGGCCACCCTTTGGGGAACGGCGTGGCACAGGCCGCACCCAGCTGGGGCCGGGGCGTCGCCCCCAAGGCCGCGCGGGCTGGCGGCCGTCAGTGGCTTCTTTCTGGCCAGCACCTGCGTCAGCGTTACGGCCTGCCTGTCGCTTTTGTTTCCCGGGCTGCCGCTTCAGCCCATGTGGCGCCTCAAACCCCCGGGCGTAGGCGGCCTTCAGCGGCATGGGCGGCGCTAGACGCCCCGGGCGTCGGGGTCCCACACCACCTTGTGCTGCTGCAGCTGAAAGCGCACCGGGAGGCGGTCGGCGACAATCCACTCCGCCAGCGTCCTTGGGGACAGGCTGCCGTGGACGCAGCTCATCAGCAGGCCGAAGGGGCGTTCCGCCAGGCGGTGGGCGGCCATCTGCGCGCGTGCCCAGTCGTAGTCCTCGCGCGTGCCGAGGACGAATTTCAATTCATCCCGCGCCGTCATGGAGTCCAGGACGCGGAAGTCGTTGCGGTCGGACTCCCCGGACGACGGCGTCTTCAAATCGACAATCTTGTGCACCTGGGGCGGCACCAGCCTCACGTCGATGGCGCCGGACGTCTCCAGCAGCACGGTGAGGGAGGCGGCCAGCAGCTTCTCCATCAGCGGGTAGACGCCCGGCTGCAGCAGCGGCTCCCCGCCGGTGACTTCCACCCTGGGTGCGCCCAGGGCCCGCACGCGCCTCACCACTTCGTCCACCCAAAGGCGCTCCCCGCCGTAGAAGGCAAAGGCGCTGTCGCAGTAGCTGCAGCGCAGGTGGCACCCCGTCAGCCGGACGAAGCTGCACAAAAGGCCCTGGTGGGAGGACTCCCCCTGCAGCGACAGGTAAATCTCCTTCACCACCAGCGAGTCGGCGGCCGGGCGGCGGTGCGGTTCAAGGTGGGGGCGTGCGGCCAGCATGGGGCGTCTTCCTGGTGCCTCCTCTAGCACCGGGGCCATGCGCCTTGCCCACGGGGCGGGCTTTCGAGTAGCTCCTCTCGGGCTTGGCCAGCCACGCCCCCATGCGGTCCTTCGTCCAGGGCAAGGCGGGCCGGCTGCATGTGGAGGTGGCCGGCAGCGGGCCCTGCAGCGTGCTCCTCGTCCACGGCAGCGGCGGCGACACCACGCACTGGGCCGAGACGCTGCCCCAGCTGGCGAGTAGCCACTGGACGGCGGCCTTCGACTTGCGGGGCATGGGCGAGTCGGACGCCCCGGCGGACAACAGCTACGCCCTTCCGGACATGGTGGACGACGTGGTGGCCGTGGCCGACTCCATCGGCTTCGGGCGCTTCGCCCTCGTCGGCCACAGCTTCGGCGCCTCGGTGGTGGCCGCCGCGTGCGGGCGCATCCCGGAGCGCCTGCTGGGCGCCTTCTTCCTCGACGGCGCCGGCGACCTGCGCGGCCTGCCGCAGGACGCGGTGCAGGCCTGGGCGGCCGGCATGGAACCCGACCGCTACGCCGAGAGTGTCCAGCGCTGGTTTGTGCAGCTCCTGGCGCCGGCCACGCCCGCCACGCGGGCCCGGGTGCTGGACACCCTGGACCGCACGCCGCGCGCGGCATACGTCGGCGCCATGACGCAGCTGTTTGCCTTCGACCCGGCGGGCGCCATCCGCGGCTTTGCCGGGCCCAAGGCGCTGCTCTCGGTGCGAAGCCTGGACGGGCCGCTGTCGCTGCGTCAGGCCGTGCCCGAGTTGTCGTGCGCCTTCGTGGACGACGTCAGCCACTGGCTGCAGTTGGACGGGCCGGACGTCGTCAACGCGGCGCTGGAACGCTTCCTCGAGAGCCTGCCCCAGGGGTAGCCCCCTAGCGCGGGCCGGCGTCGAGGAAGGCCTCCACGTCGGCTGCCGAGCGCTCGCCAATCTCCTCCATCGGCACGTGGCCCACCCCGGGGTACACCAGCAGGGTGGCGCCGGGGATGGCGTGGGCAAAGCGCACCGCGTCCGTGGCGGGAATCAGCCGGTCCTTTTCCCCCCACAGGACCAGCGTCCGTGCGGAGATGCGGGGCAACGCCTCGGTGCGGTCGGGTTCCGGATGCTGCACGCGCGCGACGAAGGCGTCGCGGTTGCCGGCCCGCAGCGACAGGGCCCGGTAGCGCTGCAGCTGCTCGTCCGTCACCCGGGTGGGGTCGCCGTAGGCATCCTGCAGGGACTTGCGCACCAGGGGCCCCGGGTCGAGCGCCGTCAGCAGCCTGGACAAGACAGGAATGCGCGCCAGCCGGAAGACGAGGGCGGGCTTGGGATTGGGAAAGCCGTCCGGGTCCACCAGGATGAGGTCCGTCACCACTTCCGGGTGGGCCACCGCGTAATTCCACGCCACCTGGCCGCCCAGCGAATTGCCAGCCAGGGCGAAGCGCTCTAGCCCCAGCGCCTGGCGGAAGGATTCGAGGAAGGCCACGTAGGCCTTCACCGAGTAGTCGGCGCGGGGGCTGGGCCCGGTGAGGCCGAAGCCCGGCAAGTCCATGCGCAGGACGCGGTGGCTTCTGCCCAGCACCGCCGTCCACGCCTCCCAGGTGTGCAGCGAGGCGCCGGTGCCGTGCAGCAGCACCACCGGCGGCCCCTGGCCTTCGTCCCGGTAGTGGACGCGCACGCCGTCCACGTTCAGGAATCTCGACGCTCCGCCGGCGTAGGCAGGCAAAAGCTGCTGCAGCGGGATGTCTGGCACCAGGGCCGCGGAGACGAGAAGCCCCAAGGCGACGAGGAGGCTGACCAGGGCCAGTGCCCAGACGCGCTTTCCTGACGTGGGCTTCATCGCGGGGCTCCTCCGTCCCCCCCAGGGAAGGGGTGGGGGTTACTGCTTCAGCTTGTAGCCGCGCGCCAGCAGCGCGTAGGTGACGAGGGTCGCCAGCAGCGCCAGGGCGGCCAACAGGGCCCCGCCCAGAAGCGGCGGGAAGACGCTCGAGCCAAGCATCCCGTAGCGCAGCCCCTCCACCATGTACACCATGGGGTTGAAGAGACTGACGGTGTGCCAGGGCTCCGGCAGCTGCTTCACCGAGTAGAAGACGCCGCCGAGGAAGGTGAGCGGCAGCATGACGAAGGTGGGGAAGAAGTTGATTTGCTCGAACTTCTCCGCCCACACCGCGGCGATGAGGCCGAGGACGCTGAAGACGTAGGCCGTCCCCACCAGGAAGGCGAGGGTGGCGCCGGGGTGCACCAGCTGCAGCGGGGTGAAGAGGAGGGCCACGCCCCAGGTGAGGAGTCCCACAATCAGGCCGCGCACCATGGCGCCACCGACGAAGCCCAGCAGAATCTCCCCGGCGCCCAAGGGGGCGACCAAGAGGTCCACCACCGTGCCTTGAATCTTCATGATGAAGAGGGAGCTGCTGCTGTTGAGGAAGGCGTTGTTGGCCATCCCTAGGAACACCAGCCCCGGGACGATGAAGGGCAGGTAGGGCTGGCCCGTCACCTGCTCCATCCGCCCGCCCAGGGAGACGCCGAAGACGACGAAGTACAGCGAGGTGGAGATGAGGGGCGAGAGCACCGTCTGCCCCGGGACGCGCAAGAAGCGCCGGACCTCCTTGGACAGCAGCGTCCGCAGGCCCAGGCCATTCATGGCGCCACCTCGCGGCCGTGCAGCACTTCGATGAGGACGTCTTCCAGCTTGCTCGCCCGCGTCTCGACTTCCTGGACCGGCAGGCCGCTCGCGTACAGGGCATGCAGCACCTCGGCCGCCCGCGGGTGTCCCGGCCGTTCCGTGTAGACCAGGCCCTTGCCATCCTCGGACAGGACGCTGCCGCCGGTGAACGCCTCCGGCAGCCTGGCGACGGGCCTCTCGAAGGACACCACCAGGCGCTTCTTGCCCATCCGCTGCAGCAGCGCGCGCTTGTCCTCCACCAGCAGCAGCCGCCCCTCGTTGATGATGCCGACGCGGTCGGCCAATTCCTCGGCCTCCTCCAGGTAGTGGGTGGTGAGCACCACCGTCGTCCCTTGGGCCCGCAGCTGCCGGACGTACGTCCAGAGGTCCCGGCGCAATTCCACGTCCACCCCGGCGGTGGGTTCATCCAGAAACACAAGCTTCGGCCGGTGCACTAGCGCCTTGGCGATGAGGAGCCGGCGCTTCATGCCGCCGGAGAGCGCCCGCGTCTGGGCGTTGGCCTTGGCGGTGAGGTCGAGCGCCTCCAGCACTTCGGCAATGCGCGCCTCATCCGGCAGACGGCCGTAGTACCCAAGCTGGATGCGCAGCGACTCCGTCACGGTGAAGAAGGGGTCGAAGTTCACTTCCTGCGGCACTAGCCCCACCTGGAAGCGCGGGCCCAGCGCGTCCACGTCGAGGTCCGTCCCGAAGAGGTGGATGCGGCCCGACGTCTTCTTCACCAGCCCGCACACCGCGCCGATGAGGGTGGTTTTTCCGGCGCCGTTGGGGCCGAGGAGGGCGAAAATCTCCCCCGCCCCAATTTGCAGCGAGACGCCGTCCAGCGCCACCACGTCGCGGTAGCGCTTCACCAGCTTTTCGACTTGAAGGACGGGGGCCGCCACGGGTGCCGGGGCCGTGTAACGCACTCGGCGCGGAGCCGCCCCCTGAAATGGGCGGCCCCCTACAGCTTGAAGGGGTCCGGGTGCTTGGCGCGGGTGCCGTGTTCCGGCGTGGCCACCGCCTGGGCCGCGTGCCGGCGCACCGGCAGCCGCACCTCCAGCTGGATGTGGCCATGGGCCGCCACGCTGCGCACCACCGGGGCGTGGCCGGGCGCGGTGAGGCGCAGCACCAGCTTGCCGTCCATCTCGGGAAGCTGCGTCTCCAGAGGCGTCGTCCCCAGCACCTCGCCTGTGTCCATGCGCTCGACGCGTGCGCCGCGCGGGGTGCTGTGGACGCGCAGCGACAGCTGCGGGGGCGGGGCCACAGGCGCCTCCAGCGCCGGTGCTTCCGGGCGCGCGGGTGCCTCCACCGGGGCGGCGGGCAGCGCGGCCACCACCGGTGGTGGCCGGTGCCTTCGCGGCAGCAGCAGGCCTGCGGCGCCCAGGGCGAGGAGGCAGCCGGCCACCGCTGTGGCCCAGGGCCAGGCGCGGCGTGTCCACGGTCGCGGGGCGGCCGGCAGTAGCGCGGCGGCCAGGGCGGCCCCCAGGGCTTCCATGTCCCGGAAGCGGTCCACCGGGTCCTTGGCCAGGCAGCGCATCACCACCGCGCGCACGGCGGCCGGCAGCCGCTCGCCGGACGGGGTGCGCGCCGCCAGGGGGGGGGCCGGCTCGGTTAGGACTTGGGCCACCAGCTGGCCAAAGCTGCTGCCGGAGAAGGGTGGGTGGCCGGCCAGCATTTCATACAGCACGCACCCCAGCGCGTACTGGTCCGTCCGCGCGTCGGCCCCGAGGCCGTTTGCCTGCTCGGGCGCCATGTAGGCTGGCGTCCCCACAATCGTGCCCTCGACGGTGGAGGTGAGGGGCAAGTCGCCGATGGGCGTCATCAGCTTGGCCACGCCGAAGTCCAGCACCTTGACGAAGTCGCGCTCGGCGCCGCGGCGGACGAGGAAGAGGTTGTCCGGCTTCACGTCGCGGTGGACGACGCCCACCTGGTGCGCCGCGCCGAGCGCCCGGGCTACCTGCCGGGCGATGTCCAGCGCGCGCGCCACGCTGAGGTGTTCCTGCGCCAGCACCTCGGTGACGCTGTGGCCATCCAGCATCTCCATGACGCAGTAGACGCGCGTGCGGCCGCTGGGGCCCGGCTCATGGACGAAGTCCTGAATCTCGACGATGTGCTCGTGGTTAATCTGGTTGACGGCGCGCGCCTCGTGGAAGAAGCGCTGGATGAGGTTTTGGTTCTGCGCATGCTCGGCGCGCAGCACCTTGATGGCCGCCGGCCGCCCCAGCGTGACGTGGCGGGCCATGAAGACGCGCCCCATGGAGCCCTCGCCCAGAAGGCGCTCCAGCTGGTACTGCCCCAGCAGGTCCCCCTCGTGCTCGCGCACCGCCTCCTCCACGAGGAGCAGCGGCGTGCTGCCGCTCGGCTGGTTGCGGAGTTCCTGTGTCCGGGGCTGTGCCCCGTCCAGCGCCCGGGCCAGCGCCGAGGGGTCGGCGAAGCGTTCGGTGGGGATGCTTTCCAGGCAGCGGCGGATGATGGGCTCGAGCCATCCGCCCGGGCCGCCGCCCAGGGCCTCGCGCATGAGACGGCCGAGGGCCAGCACGTCGGCGCGGCTGTCGGTGTCGCTGTCCGGCCCGGGCTCATCGGCCAGCCCCGGCCCCACCAGCTTCGGGGTGTAGCGGGACAGGCCGCCCACCAGGAACACCTGGTCGGTGGGCAGCGCGTGCACCAGGATGCCGGCGCTGCGCAATTCACTGAGGGCGCTGCACAGGGCCGGGACGAGGAGGGCCAGCTGGTCCGGGGTGAGGGGCCCGGCCCGGCGCAGGTGGGTGGCCAGGTCCTCGCCCTCCAGGTACTCGCTCACCACGAAGGGCCGCCCGTCGGGGAGGCAGCCGGCCTCCAGCTGGCGCGCCAGGTGCGGGTGCTGGACGGCTTTGAGGGCCTCGGCCCGGTCGACGAAGTGTCCGCGCGCGTCCGGGCGGCGCCACAGCGTGCCGTGGAAGACGCGCACCAGGGCGTTGGCGCCGCTGCCGAGGTTTCGGCCGAGCCACGCCGCGCTGCCGGCGTTTTCGGCAAGCTTCGTCATCAGCTGGTAGTCGAGCGAGGAAGCCATGGCACGGGGCGAGGAGAGACCCCTACCACTCCCGTGGCGGGGTAGAAAGCGGGTCAGCAAGGAGTCCCATGGCCGAGAATTTCATCTTTACGATGCAGGACTTGCGGAAGGTCCGGGGTGGAAAGGACATCCTCAAGGGCATCTACCTGTCCTTCTTCCCGGGGGCGAAAATCGGCGTCATCGGCCCCAACGGCGCCGGGAAGTCGACGCTGCTCCGCATCATGGCCGGAGTGGACACGGAATTCTTCGGCGTGGCCCGAAAGGACCCCGCGGCCCGCGTGGGCTACCTGCCCCAGGAGCCGCAGCTGGACGGCAGCTTGGACGTGAAGGGCAACGTGGAATTGGGGGTGAAGCCCATCCGCGACCTGCTTCTGCGCTTCGACGCGGTGGCGGCGCAGCTGGGCGAGCCGATGGACGACGCCCAGATGGAGAAGCTGCTGGCCGAGCAGGCGCGGCTGCAGGACGCCATCGACGCGGCCAATGCGTGGGAATTGGACCGCACGCTCGAGGTCGCCATGGACGCGCTTCGGCTTCCGCCCTCCGACGCCGCGGTGGCCACGCTGTCCGGCGGCGAGAAGCGCCGGGTGGCGCTGTGCCGCGTCCTTCTGGAGAAGCCGGACCTGTTGCTTCTGGATGAGCCCACCAACCACCTGGACGCCGAGAGCGTGGCGTGGCTGGAGCAGGCGCTGAAGGAGTTCCCCGGGACGGTGGTGAGCATCACCCACGACCGCTACTTCCTCGACAACGTCGCCGAGTGGATTCTGGAGCTGGACCGAGGGGAGGGCGTGCCCTGGAAGGGCAACTACTCCTCCTGGCTGGAGCAGAAGCAGAAGCGGCTGGAGATGGAGGAGAAGACGGAGTCGGCCCGCCAGAAGCAGCTGAAGCGGGAGCTGGCTTGGGTGCGCAGTAGCCCCAAGGCGCGCCAGGCGAAAAGCAAGGCCCGGCTGCAGGCCTACGAGGAACTGGCCGCCACGGGTCCGGACAAGCGGGAGACGACGGGCGAAATCTGGATTCCCCCCGGGCCGCACCTGGGCGGGCTGGTGGTGGAGGCCCGCGCGCTGCGCAAGGGCTACGGGGACCGCCTGCTGGTGGATGACCTCAGCTTCAAGCTTCCCCCGGGCGGCATTGTCGGCGTCATCGGCCCCAACGGGGCTGGCAAGACGACGCTGTTCCGGATGCTGACCGACCAGGAGAAGGCCGACGCCGGGGAGCTCCGCATCGGCGAGACGGTGAAGCTGGCCTACGTCGACCAGAGTCGCGATGCCCTGGACGGAGAGAAGACTGCATTCCAGGAGGTGAGTGGCGGGCTCGACCTGGTCGACTTGGGGGGCAAGCAGGTGCCGTCGCGCGCCTACCTGGCCGCCTTCAACTTCAAGGGGCAGGACCAACAGAAGCGGGTGAAGGACCTCTCCGGCGGCGAGCGTAACCGCGTCCACCTGGCGAAGATGCTGAAGAGCGGAGCAAACCTGCTGCTCTTGGACGAGCCTACCAACGACCTCGACGTGGAGACGCTGCGCTCGCTCGAGGAGGCGCTGCTGGGCTTTGCCGGCTGCGCCGTCGTCATCAGCCACGACCGGTGGTTTCTCGACCGGGTGGCGACGCACATCCTGGCCTTCGAAGGAGACAGCCGCGCCGTCTTCTTCGAGGGCAACTACCAGGACTACGAAGCCGACAAGAAGAAGCGGCTGGGGGCGGAGGCGCTTCAGCCGAAGCGCATCCGCTACAAGCCGCTGCACCGGGCCTGAGGGCCCCGGGGCGCCCCCCCCCGGCGGACTAGTTCTTGGCCGGCTTGGCCGCCGTCTTCACCTCGATTTTGGTCGCCGTCATCTTGTAGTGCACCGTCACCTTGTCGCCGACCTTGACGGCGGTGGTGTCCCCGCCGCGGGCAATCTCGAACTTCTCGGAGCCCTTCATGACGGTGATGGTGTCGGCGTCCGTCTCCTTCACCGTGCCAGTCACCTGGTAGGCGTCCGGCGAGGAGGCGAAGGCGGGAGCGGCGAACAGGGCGGCGGCGAGGGCGAGGCGCTTCAGCATGGCGGGGACCTCCGAGCGGGGGAGACGACGGGCGCACGCTCATGGCACAGCCGGCTGGCTGTCAAGCCTGTCGTGCCCCGGGGTTGACGCGCGCCGTCGGCCAGGGCATGGCCCGCGGGCTGTCGGCCCACCCACTCCCCGGGTGCGGATGGCGGATCCGTCCTGTAAGCTGCGCCACCCCAACTGAAGCGCGGAGGGCTGTGGAGACGGTGAGCGACGCGCGCGCGGAGGCGCTTCTCAAGAGCGCTCTCGAGAAAATCGTCTACTTCGAGGCCCGCTCTGGGCAGCTGGAAGGAGACGCGGCAGCGGCGCGTGCCGAGGTGGACCGTCTGAAGGCCGACTTGGGGGCAGCCGGGGCGCGGGAGGTGGAGTTGCGCCAGCACCTGGCCGAATTGGAAGTCAGCCTGGGCCGGGCGCACCGGGACCGCGAGGAGCTGGGCCGGGTGGTGGAGGCGCTGCGGGCCGAGCGCACCTCCCAGCTGGACAAGCTGCTGGACGCCGCCCGCATCCGGGGCGTCCTGTCCGACGAGGACGGTTCCTTCGACTTGGCGGCCTTCATCTCCCAGCTGCGCAGCGAGGTGCTGGTCATCCGTGGCGCCCCCGGTGCGGGGCCGGCCGTGCAGGCCAGTGCCGACGGGGCGGACGCGCCGGAGGAGGCCGACGACGCGGTGGCCTTCCAGGCGGAGGTGGCCCGGCAAATGGCGCGCGGGGTGTGGGGCGAGGGTTCGGAGGCCCCGGTTGGGCCGCCCGCCGGCCAGGACGTGCCCGCGGCCGTGGCCTGGCCGGAGGAGGCAAGTCCGCGGGGCGAGCGTCCGGCGCGCGCCGTGCTGCAGCTGGACCCCGAGGGGCCCTCCGCCAGTTCCTGGGCGCCCTCCGCCGCGCCGCGCGCCGCCCCGCCGCCCGTGGGCGTGGCCACCGCCCAGGCCGAACGGCTTCTGGCCGAGGGGCGGCTGGGCAGTCCTCGCGCCGCGCCGCGCGCCGGGCGGGCCCGGGCGCCCGGGGACGACACGCTGTACGGCTTCTCGGTGAGGGAGTTGTCCGCCCCCGAGGTGGGCGCGCGTATCCGCGCCGCCGAGCGGCTGGGCGCCCTGGGCGAACGCAGCGCCGCCCCGGCCCTGACGGCGGCGCTGCACGCCGAGCGGAACCCCGGGGCCGCGGTGGCCTTTCTGGAGGCGCTGCGGCTATTGGCCGGCCGGGAGGCCGCCTTGGTGGTGGAACCCTTCGCCGACGCGAGAGAGGCCGAGGTGCGCATCGCCGCGCTGCGGGCGCTGGTGGCCCTGGACCCCGCCCGGGCGGTGGCGCAGCTGCAGCGCGCGGCCCGGGACACGGACCCGGCCGTCCGCCGCCGCGCGACGCTGTTGTGCCTGCAACTGCCGCGCGAGCAGG
>JADGRA010000035.1 GCA_017881265.1 Myxococcaceae bacterium
CCCAGAGCGGCTCGTCTTCCTGGATGAGTCCGGGAGCCACATCGGGATGACGCGAGACTACGCCCGCGCGCCGCGGGGGAAACGTGCGCACGGCCGAGCGAAGCGAAACCGCGGTGCCGCCACCACGCTAACGTGGAAATGAGAATCGGAAATGAAACCTCGACTTGCGGTAGTCGTACTCCTCGCAAATGCGTGCGCCAGCGGTCCTAAGCCGATTCCGGAACCCTATCAGCAGGCGGAGGCGGCTCAGCCGCAGCAGTACTACTCTCAGGGCTGTGGCCGGACTACTCCAGGAAAGTAAGTAAACGAAGTTCTTGTGGACGACTTGATCGACGCCGCGAGGTCGGCATTCGACAGAACGGTATCCACTGACAACGCCGAATAGCCACCGGTCGCCGCCTCGGTCATTGCGAAGGCCCAGCTAGCGAAACTCACCAATCGTACTGCCAGCGACTCACCTTCGGGGAGCCCGCCTCGTTAACGTTCTTTGCCTCCCCCCCGCCCACCGAGTAGCTCCCTGAGTCTGGCACAAAACGGCGAGACCAAAACCACCCGACAGGACCACACGCCACCGCACGAGACCGCACTATACAAACGGCGGGGTGAGCCTTTTTCGACAGTTACAGAGTGCCCAGGGCGGGAATCGAACCCGCATGCCTTTCGGCGCCACCCCCTCAAGATGGTGTGTCTACCAATTCCACCACCTGGGCGAATATTCGGTTTTGGACCGACAGCGCCCCCGTGTGGGAGACGCTTCGGGGGGCGGCTTAACGCAGCGGGGCGGATGCGAGCAAGGGTTGCGCCCGCGCGCGGCTACTTTGGGGGAACCGTCGGAAGCGGGGCCGGCGCGAGCGGCGCGTCACTTGGCAGCGGCGTGGCCGGGGCCGACTGGGCCGGCACGGGTGCCCTGGCCGCCGCACGGGCCGCCACCGAGGTGCGCATCCCCTGGAAGGACAGGGCAAGGGACGTGAGGAAGAAGAGTCCGGCGCAGACGGCCGTTACCCGGCTGAGGAAGGTCACGGCGCCGCGTCCGCCAAAGGCGCTGGTGGCGGCGCCTCCGCCCAGGGCAGCCCCCATCCCGGCGTCCTTCCCCGGCTGGAGAAGGATGACGAAAATCATGAAGATGCAGAGCAGGATGTGAACGGAGGTGAGAAAGGCCAACATTGGGGCGCGCACCCTACGAAAGGGCGTCGGCCCTGACAACCCCCCACCACCCCTAAGGTGCCCGTTTCAGACGGCGGCGCAGATGGTAGCGAAGCCAGCGGCGTCCAGGCTGGCCCCACCCACCAGCGCCCCGTCCACATCCATCTGGCCAAGCAGCGCCGCGGCGTTGTCCGGCTTGACGCTCCCTCCATAGAGGATGCGGGTGGCCAAGGCCGCAGCCGCCCCGAAAAGTCTGCCGAGGTCCTCCCGCACCTGCGCGTGCACTTCCTGCGCCTGTGCCGGCGTGGCGTTGCGACCGGTGCCGATGGCCCACACCGGCTCATAGGCCAGGGTGACGTGCGCCATCTCCTCGGCGGACACCCCGGCCAGGCTTCCAGCCAGCTGGCTCGCCACTACCGACAGCGTCCGTCCGGCGTCCCGCTCCTGCAGCGTCTCGCCAATGCAGACAATGGGCTTCAGCCCGGCGGCCAGCGCCCCGCGGGCGCGCTTGTTGACGAGGGCGTCCGTCTCGCCAAACAGCTGGCGCCGCTCGGAGTGGCCGGCCAGCACGTAGGTGCAGCCCACGTCGAGGAGCATCCACGGGGAGACCTCGCCGGTGTAGGCGCCCTCCTTCGCCCAGTGACAGTTCTGGGCGCCCAGGGCGACCCGACTCTCGGAGGCCAGCGCTTGGGCCACCGCGGCCAGGGCGGTGAAGGGCGGCAGCACCAGCACCTCGGCGGCGGGCTGGGCCGGCAGGCGCTGGCAGAGGGCCGTCACCAGCGCGGCGGCCTCAGCCTGCGTCCGGTACATCTTCCAGTTCCCGGCAATGAGGGGGCGCCGCGCGGACATGGCTACTCCTCGAGCGCTTTGATGCCCGGTAATTGCTTGCCCTCGAGGAACTCGAGGGTCGCGCCGCCTCCGGTGGAGACGTGGGACATCTTCTCCGCGAGGCCGAAGGCATGCACCGCGGCGGCGCTGTCGCCGCCTCCGACGACGGTGGTGGCCTCCCGGCACCGGGCCATGGTGTCGGCGATGGCGCGGGTGCCGGCGGCGAAGGCAGGAATCTCAAACAGCCCCATAGGCCCGTTCCAGAGGATGGTCTTCGCCGCGCGCAGGTGCTCGGCGTAGAGCGCGCGCGTCCGCGGGCCGATGTCGAGGCCCATCATCTCCGCGGGGATGGCCCGTTCGGCCACTTCCCGTGGCACGGCCGCCGCGGTGGCCTCGCTGGCGACGATGTGGTCGATGGGCAGGACGACCTCCCTGCCGAGACGGCTGGCGGCCTCCAGCGCGCGCCGGGCGACGTCGAGCTTGTCCGTCTCCACGCGACTCTTACCGACGGCCACGCCCTGCACGGCGAGAAACGTGTAGGCCATTGCCCCGCCGACCAGGAGGGTGTTGACGCGGGGGAGCAGGCTCTCGATGACTTTGATTTTGTCGGAGACCTTCGCCCCGCCCAGCACGGCCACGTAGGGCCTCTCGGGCGAGCGCAGCAGCCGTCCGAGAAAGTCCATCTCGCGCCGCAGCAGGTAGCCGCCGGCGTGCTCCTTGACGAAGGGCACCATGCCCACCGTCGAGGCATGGGCCCGGTGGGCCGTGCCGAAGGCGTCGTTGACGTAGACGTCCGCGTTCTCGGCCAGCTCGCGCGCGAAGCCGACGTCGTTGGCCTCCTCCTCCTTGTGGAAGCGCAGGTTCTCGAGCATCACCACCTGCCCGTCCTTCAACTCCTTCACCAGCTTGCGGACGCCGTCCCCGACGCAGTCATCGGCAAACAGCACCTCGAAGGACTTGCCGAGCAGCTCCGACAGCTTGCTGGCGGCCGGCTCCAGCGACAGCGCCGGGTCCGGCTTCCCCTTCGGCCGGCCGAGGTGCGAGGCCACCATCACCCGGCCGCCCAGCTGCAGCAGCCGCCGCAGGGTGGGAAGCACCTCGCGGATGCGCGTGTCGTCGGTCACCTGGCGCGCATCGTCGAGCGGCACGTTGAAGTCCGCGCGCAGAAAGACGCGCTTGCCGGTGAGCTGTAGCTCGTCGATGGAACGAATCACGGCGCCCCTCCCCCGGGCAGGCGTCCTAGACGCCCTTCTGCTGGAGCATCTTGGCCAGGTCGACCATCCGGTTGGAGAAGCCCCACTCGTTGTCGTACCAGGCCATCACTTTGACCAGATTGCCCTCGACGACGAAGGTGCCGGTGGCGTCGAGGATGGCCGAGTGCGGGTCGCCGTTGTAGTCGACGGAGACGGTGAGCGCCTCGCTGTAGGCCAGGACGCCTTTCAGGGGGCCCTCGGCGGCGGCCTTCATCGCCTGGTTGACCTGCTCGGCCGTCACCGTCTTGGAGGTCTGCACGGTGAGGTCCACCAGGCTGACGTTGGGCGTGGGCACCCGGACACTCACCCCGTGCATCTTCCCCTTCAGCGCCGGGATGACTTCCCCAATGGCCTTGGCCGCGCCAGTGCTGGTGGGAATCATCGACATGGCCGCCGCGCGGGCCCGGCGCGGGTCCTTGTGGGTGAGGTCGAGGATGCGCTGGTCGTTGGTGTAGCTGTGGATGGTGGTCATGAGCCCCTTGTCGATGCCGAAGCCATCGAGGAGCACCTTGGCCACCGGGGCCAGGCAGTTGGTGGTGCAGGAGGCAGCCGACAGCACCTGGTGCTTGGCGGTGTCGTACAGGTGGTGGTTGATGCCGTAGGCGATGGTGACGTCCTGCCCCTTGGCCGGCGCGGAGATGAGCACCTTCTTCGCTCCGGCGGCGAGGTGCTTGTTCGCCCCCTCGCGGTCGGTGAAGTGGCCGGTGCATTCGAGGACCACGTCCACGCCCATGGCTTTCCAGGGCAGTTTGGTGGGGTCCTTCTCCGCGGTGAAGGTGAAGGTCTTGCCCCCCACCCGCATGCCCTTCTCGGTGGCGGTCACCTCGTCGGGCCAGGTCCGGTGAACCGAGTCGTACTTGAAGAGGTGCGCCATGGTGGCCGGGCTGTCCAGGTCGTTGATGGCGACGATGTCCAACGCCTCGTTGCGCGCCAGCGCTGCACGGAGGATGCAGCGACCAATCCGTCCAAAGCCGTTGATTGCGAATTTCAAGGCCATAGTGGCGCCTTGCATACGGGGCTCCCCGGGCGCGGTCAACGACTCACCGGGGCCCCGGTTGACCACTGTGCTGGCCCGGGAGCACGCTGCCTGCTTCCCGCAGGCCTGCCATCCTGCGTCAGCGCCGACCCAGCCCGTTGATGACACGCCCCGCCCCTCGAGTGCTTCCCCCCCCGCCCTACCCCGCGCGCCGGCCGGGCTTCTGGTTCTCCGCGCGCCACGCGTGGAATGGGCTGGTGCACACCGTGGAGCACCAGCCCAACATGCGCATCCACTTGTTGGCGGCGCTGCTGGTGGGCTTGGTGGGCAGCGGGATTCCGCTGGGCCTGGCCGAGCGGGTGACGCTGATTTTTTGCGTCCTGCTGGTTTTCTTCGCGGAGATTCTCAACAGCGCCTTGGAGGCGCTGGTCGACCTGGCCACGCGGGAGTTTGACGAGAAGGCCCGGGTCACCAAGGACGCCGCGGCCGCCGCCGTGCTGGTGCTGTCCATTGGCTCGGTCGTCATCTTCGCCGCGCTGCTGGTGCACAACTGGAGCACCGTCATGGCCGAGCGTGCGCGCATCCCCCGGCAGGTGGCGTTGGGCGCGCCGCTAGTCTTGTGCGTCTGGGGGCTGCTGCGGCCGGTGCCCCGGCCGGCTGCTCAGGACGTCCTGGCCTTCGGCTTGGGGGTGGTGCTGCTGGCGGTGCTGTCCGTGCGGTCCACCAGCAGCGTCTTCACCGCCATGTCCTTTGGGCTGGTGGTGCTGGCGGGGGCGGCAGCGCTGCGTCGGCAGCGGGCCTGGCGCGGGCAAAAAAAACGGCCCAGCGGCACATGAAACACCGCGGGGCCTTCAGCCTTGCGTCCCCCCGGCCGTGAGGCCCGGAACCCGTCCGGAACGCACGCGTCCGGTACAACTTGGGGACCAACGCTGGACGTCAGTCTAACGCAGCAAACGCGCTTGTCACAACGAAGGGTAGGCTTCCTCCGGGGAGAGGTCCGGGGTCTCGGGCCGGCGGCCCTCCTCTCGGATGTCCGAGGTGACCAGGTCGATGAGCTCAGTGGCGACCCCAATCACCTGGGTCGGCGTGTAGCCGCTCGCGCGGAGCTGATTGAAGAAGGTCCGGGCTAAAATCTTGCTGGCCTTCGCGTCCGTGGACACTGGGTTTCTCCTTGGGCGGAATCTCGCCCGGCGCAGGGCATAGCTTCATGGGGCGTGCCAGGGCTGGGTGTCTGGTAACCCCCCGAGAACACGAAACGGTGTTTCGGCCAGGGGCTGACGAGGTGCGTAACCGGCTGCGCACTGCAACCTGGAGGCGACGCCCGCTAGGTGCGGGTAGACAATGAGGGAATTCCATGGCTTTCCGCGTACGGACACCTGACGGGGAGCTCACCTACCCGACGCTGCTGGACGTGGAGCGTGCCTTCCACCTCGGCCTGGTGGACCCCGAAGACGAGGTGGTGGATGAGGCGACGGGCGCCGTGTACCGGGCCCGAGAACACCCCTCGCTGTCCCCGCCCCCACCCCAGCGCTTCTGGCACAACCGCGCAGCGCAGCCGGCACGGATGGCAGTGGCGTTGACGCTGGCGCTGGCCGCGCTCCTGGCCGGGGCGACGCAGCAGTGGTGGCTGGCCTTGCCGGCGGCCGTCGTCGCCGCGGTGGTGACGGTGCAGGTTGCTGTCACCGCGCAGGCACGCCCGCGTGCAACGAAGCGGCCCTGAGCTGTCCCAGACAGTAGACTCCCCTCACCAGGCCGTCCCCGCCATGCTGCTTCCCCCCCTTCGCGCCGTGCAGGCCGCCCTCCTTCTCCTCGCCGGCGCCTCTGCGGGCGAGGAGGTGTACACGTGGACGGACACGGACGGCGTCGCCCACTACACCAACGACGCCAACACCATTCCCCAGCGCTACCGGGACAAGGCCCGCACCCTGGACGGCGCGCCCGTGGTGCCCAAGGAGGCGGCGGCCGCGCCGGTGCCGCCGGAGGGGAAGCCTGCCGGCGGCGAGGGGGCGCCCAAGGCCGCCCCGGCACGGCAGGCGGAACCACCCTTGGAGGAGTCCGCCCCGGCGCCCGTTCCGCTGTCCGCGAATGAAGCTGCGGCGCTGGACGAGACGGGCTGGCGCAAGCGCTTCCAGCGCAGCACGGAGCGCGTGCGCCGCGCGGAACTGACGCTGGAGCGGGACCAGGAGCAGCTGAAGCGGGTGGCCAACCAGGAGTCCTACATGGTGGTCGACCCCTATGGCCGGGTGATGACGGCCGGACAGGCCACCGCGCTGCGGATGCAGGTGGCGGAGGATGAGCGGGTGCTGCAGGAGGCACGCGAGGCGCTGCACGACTTGGAGCGGCTGGCGGCGCGCGAGGCCATTCCCCTGGAATGGCGGCGCTGAGGCGCGCCCGCCCTTTTGCGCCCTTTAGCGCGACAGCCAGGCGTTGCGCGGCCCGGAGCCCACCCAGCGGCGGGGCGGTGGTGGCGCCCGCCGACGCCACATGAGGCCGCACAGGACAAAGCCGGTGACGAAGCCGCCCAGGTGCGCCCACCAGGCGACGCCGCCCTGCGCGCCTGCGCCGGCGGCGGTGGCGTAGAAGGCCTGAAGCAGCAACCACACGCCGAGGAAGACGAAGGCGGGGAGCTCCACCAGCCACGGGATGATGATGATGGGCACCAGGGTGAGGATGCGCGCCCGGGCGAACATGAGGAGGTACGCGCCCAGCACCCCCGAAATGGCGCCCGAGGCGCCGACCGCGGGGAGGACGGAATCCGGCGCGGAGAGGCCGTGGACGAAGAAGGAGGCCACCCCGCACACCAGATAGAAGACGAGGTAGCGCAGATGGCCGAGCTGGTCCTCGACGTTGTCCCCGAAGACCCAGAGGAACCACAGGTTGGAGGCGAGGTGCAGAAGGTTGGCGTGCAGAAACATCGCCGTCAGCAGGGGCCGCCAGCGCGCCCAGTCCAGCATGCCGCCCCGCCAGTGAAAGAAGCGTCGGGGCACGAAGGTGAGCGGTTCCAACAGCCGGCTCGCCTCGGGGCCCTGCTGCGCGACTGCGAGAAAGACGAGGATGTTGGCCAGGATGAGGCCCACCGTCACCAGCGGGAAGGAGCGGGACTGCGGGCTGTCGCGCAAGGGGAACATGGGGCGTTACACAGACAAGCTAACCAGCCAACTGACAGCCATCACGGCCAGAAGTGGTAGGTTCCCCGGCCCGTGAATACGTCCGCCCCCCCCACCGACGAGGCCAGCCACCCGGCCGAAGAGACGGTTCGAAAAGTCTACGTCCGCGACCTGCGCGAAAAGCAGCCCGTCTTCACCGTCTTCCGCGTCACCCGCAAGTCGCGCCAGACGTCGCGCAACGGGAAAAGCTTCCTGGTGCTCAGCTTCGGCGACCGGACGGGCGAGGTGGACGGCCGCGTCTTCGAGAAGGTGGAAGCCCTGGAGAACGCCTTCCAGGTGGACGACTACGTTCTGGTGAAGGGCCAGGTGGTGTCTTTCCACGGCAAGCCCCAAGTCATCGCCGAGTCGCTCGAGCGACTGGACCCGGAGCCAATTGACGCGGCGGAGTTTGCCGTCCCAGCCCCTCCGCCCGCCCCCGAGGCGGCCCCCGGCCTGGAGGCCGCGCGCCCAGCGGGCTCGGCCGAGGCGAAGCCGCCCGACGGCGCCCGGACGGTGGCGCAAATCCGCGAGCTGGTGGAGCGCGTGGATGACCCGCACGTAAAGGCGCTGCTGCTGGCCTTCCTGGACGACCCGGAGACGGCCCGCAGCCTTCCGCTGGCGCCGGCCGGCAAGGGCACCCACCACGCCTACCGCGGCGGGCTGGCCGAGCACCTCCTCTCCGTCATGCGGCTGTCGCTGCGCGTGGCCGACCACTACCCGGTCCTGGACCGCGACCTGCTGCTGGCCGGGGCCCTGCTTCACGACATTGGGAAAGTGTCCGAATTGGCGTACGCCAGCGGCGGCGTGGCCTATACCGACCAGGGGCGCCTGGTGGGCCACGCCGTCACCACGGCACAGGCCATTCACGCCAAGGCCGCCCAGCTGCCGGATTTTCCCAGGGCCCTCGAGCAGCACCTCACTCACCTCGTCGTCGCCCACCAGGGCGCGCACGGCGCGCCGACGCAGCCCGTGACGCTGGAAGCCCACGCCGTCCACGCCCTGGCCGCCCTGGACGCGCAGCTGGCCGGCTGGCTGGAGGCGATGGCGAAGGACCCCAACGACACCTGGGCCGAGCCCACCCGCCTCACCGAGCGACACCTCTTCAAGGGACCCTCCCCCACCCGCGCCGGCAGAAGCCCGGTGGGCGCACGCCGCCGCCGCAAGGGCCGGCTTCCCCACGAGCGCACCGGCGGCAGCGACGTCGCCGAGCGCAAGGAGCGCGAGTTGGCGCCGGTGCCGCGCCTGATGCTGCCGCCGCTCGAGTCGTTGACCGGGTCCACGCCGACCACCGACGGCACGACTGACCCCGCCCAGGGGTGACGGGCGCCCCACGGTGGCGATGGACGTTACACGCGCGGCTGCGCTAAGGCCGTCTGCAACAAGGGCATGAGCAAGAAACTCGGCGAGCGGCTGGTGGAAGCAGGGCTGATTTCCGCGGCCGCGGTGGACCAGGCCTTGGAACAGCAGCGCCTCACCGGCCACCGCCTTGGGGACTGCCTGGTGGAGATGGGCTTTCTGCCCGAGGCCACCCTGCTCCGCTTCCTCGCCTCGGAATTCAAGACGCGCTACGTGTCGGCGGAGAAGCTGGCGCGAGCGCAAATCCCGACGGAACTGCTCGACCGCGTCCCGGTGCGGATGGCCGAGGCCAGCCTGTTTCTGCCACTGGCCGTGGACAACGAGCGGCGCATCCTCTCCATCGTCGCGGCGGAGCCACAAAACGAGGACTTGTTGCGCGAGATTGCGCTGGTGGCTGAGGTGGACGAGGTCTTCGCCTACGTCGGCCTGCGCAGCGTCATCTACGCCGGCATCCAGAAGCACTACTACGGCGACACCACGGCCTTTCAGCAGCTGGCCACCGGCGCCCTCCGGGCCCCGGTGGCGGCCCGCACCGACCTGGCCAGCATCGCCCAGGCCTACGAGGCCAGTGGCAGCAACCGCACGGCGCCCCCCCCGGTGCGCCTGCGCCTGCGGGGCGAGAGCAGCCAGGCCCGGCTGCCGCACACGGTGGTCCGCGGCAAGCGCGAGTCGGCCAGCGCGCTCGTCTCCTCCCGCGGCGCGGTGGGCGAGAACGACTACCTGGAGACGCTGCGCATCCTGGTCGACCAGCTGGAGAAGGACCGCGGGGACTTGCGCGGCCACTCCGCGCAGCTGGCCCGGCAATGTTCCCTGGTGGCGCTGCGCATGGCCCTGCCGGCGCGGGAGGTGGCCTGCGTGGCGCTGGCCGCCTTCGTTCACGACATCGGCAAGGGCGCCATCCACCTGACGCTGGCCGGCACCTCGCGCAATCCGGAGTGGAAGGCACAGGCCAAGCAGCTGGTGCGTTCACCGCTGCAACTCTTCGAGTCGGTTCACCTGCCGGCGCAGGCCAACGCCGCCCTGGCACAGATGTATGAAGCGTTCGACGGCTCGGGCACGCCGCAGGGCGTGCGTGGCGAGGACATCGCCGTGGGCGCCCGCATTCTCGCCGCCGTGGACAGCTACCTGGACCTCACCCGGAATTCTGCCAACGGCCACGGCCGGCGCTTCACCCGCGACCAGGCGCTCAACCACCTGGCCGAGCAGGCCGGCGTCCTCTATGACCCGCGCGTGGTGCAGACGCTCGAGCAGCTCCTCTCCGGGGAGCTGCTGCGCCGACGCCTCGACGCCGAGGGGCGCATGGTGCTGCTGGCCGAGCCCGACACGCCCACCCGGGACGTGCTGGTCCAGGCGCTGGAACAACGCGGCCTGGTGGTGCAGGCCTGCAGCTCCCTCGAAACGGTGGCCGACGCCGCGCTGGCCGGGGACGGCGACGTGTGGGTGTTGAGCGCCGCCTTTGGTGCCAGCGACTTGCTCGAGCTGGTGACGCAAGTGCGGGCGCAGCCCGCCCTGGCCGGTCTGCCCGTCGTCATCACCGGAGACCCGGAGGCCGCCCTGCAGGAGCGGCTGCTGCAGGGGGGCGCCACGGTGGTGGTGCCCGCCGAGAGCGCGAGCGAGGTGGCCTTCCGCGTGGCCGAACTGTTTCAGGACCGCGTCTCGCACGGGGGCCCGGCCCACGCGGTGTGGGGCACCTTCGAGGAGCTCGGCACCCGCGAGGTGTTGCGCGTGCTTGGCGACGGCCGGAAGAGCGGCTGCCTGACGCTGCGGGATGAACAGTCCGAGGGCGTCGTGCACCTGGAGCGGGGCCGCGTCACCTACGCGGCGCTGGCCGAGCGGCGGGGGGAGGACGCCCTCGGCGCGCTGCTGAAGTCCTGCATCGCCGAATTTAACTACGAGCCGGATGCGCTTCTCTTGGAAGTCCCCCAGCTGGACACCGACGTGGAACTGGTGCTGCGCGCCCTGGGCGCCTGAGGCCCAGGCGGGCTACGGCAGGACGAAGCCAAACAGCCGCGCGGCGTTGGCGGTCGTGGCCTCGGCCAGCGTTTCCAGGGGCAGGCCCTTGAGTTCCGCCACGCGTCGGGCCGTCTCCACCACGTAGGCCGGCTCGTTCTTCTTTCCGCGGTAGGGGACGGGCGCCAGGTAGGGGCTGTCCGTCTCTACCAGCAGCCGTTCCAGCGGCGCGAAGCGGACGGCCTCTGCCAGGGCTTCCGTCTTCTTGTAGGTGACGACGCCGGACAGCGAGAGGTGAAAGCCCAAGTCCAGGTAGCGGCGGGCCGCCGCCACGTCCCCGGTGAAACAGTGGATGACGCCCTGGGACGCGTTTTCGGCGGCCAGCAGGACGGCGCAGTCCTCGTGTGCGTCGCGCACGTGCACCACCAGCGGCTTGCCCAGCGACTTCGCCAGCGCCGCTTGCGCGCCGAAGATTCGCGCCTGCGCCGGACGGGGCGACCGGTCGTAGTAGTAGTCCAGCCCCGTCTCCCCCACCGCCACCACCTCCGGGCGGGCGGCCAGCTGCGCGAGCTCGGCCAGGTCCTCCGGCCGCGCGCGCGCCGCCTCGTGGGGATGGATGCCCAGCGTCGCCACCAGGCTGGGCCGGGTCCGGGCCACTTCCAGGGCGACGCCCCAGTCCCCCGGGCCGTGAAACTGGCCAATGACGACAGCCTGCACGACGCCCGCCGCCGCCGCCCGCGCCAGCACGGCGTCGACGTCCGGGAAGTCCCGCGGTTCCAGGTGACAGTGGGCGTCCACCAGCTTCACGACAGCTCCTCCAGCAGCGAGCGCAGCTCCTCGCGCGCCTCCGCACTGCCCATGACGTCCAGGGCGGCGGCCAGGGGGGCGCGGGCCTTCTCCCCGAGGAGGAACACCAGGCCTTCGGCCACGTCCAGGCGCGTCCCCTCGGCCACCGAGGCGTCCTGCGCCAGCCGTTCCAGCGCGGGGCCGGCGCGGGCCGAGCCCAGCCGTCCCAGAGCGCGCGCCGCGGCGCCGCGGGCCTTGTCCGAGGCGTCCTCCACCATGGCCAACAGCGCCTCCTCGGCTTCATGGACGGCCGCCTCGCCGCACAATTCCGCCGCCAGCGGGCGGTCCAGCGCGTGGCGCCGGCGCAGCCGGGACAGGAGGTACTGCCGGCCCTCGGCGTCACCGAAGAGGGCGAGGGCGCCGGCGGTTTGGGTCCTCTCGAAGGCGTTGAGGAAGAAGCGGGAGAAGAGGCGCCGCAGCGGCACCAGCGCACGGGCGTCCCCCAATTCGGCCAGGGCACCGATGGCGCGAAAGCGCAGGGTCGGGCTGTCCAGCCCTTCGGCCAGGACGTCCAGGCCTGCCGGGTGGTGGATGGCGGCCAGGCCGCGCGCCGCTTCGAAGCGGACGAGGAAGGCGCCGTCCTGAAGCGCCCCGGCCAACAGCGGCCGCAATTCCGGCGCGGCGGCGTCGGCCAGTTGCCCCACCGCTTCCATCCGCACGGAGGGCGCGCTGTCGGCCAGCGCGGGTGCCAGCCGGGCGGCCAGTGCCGCAGCGTCGCCGGGCTGCAGCGCCAGAAGGGCCACCCCGGCGCGGCGGACCTCGGCGTCCGCGTCCGACAGCAACGTCCGCGCGGTGGCCTCCCAGCCTTCCGCGACGTCGCTGGTGCGGGCCCTCTCCACCAGCCGTGCGGCGGCCTCGCGTCGTAGCGAGGGCGGGCCCGGCCGGGCCAGCGCCCGCAGGGCGCCCTCGCGCGAGGCCAGACTCACCGCACTTCACTCCCGGGGGGCAAGTCGCCAGGGTCCACCAGCCGGAGGGCGGCGCCGCCCGGCCCGGCCGCCAGCAGCATGCCCTGAGAGAGGATGCCGCGGATGGTGCGCGGCGCGAGGTTGGCCACCACCACCACGCGGCGGCCCACCACCGCCTCCGGCGCGTAGGCCTCGGCAATGCCGGCGGCAATGGTGCGCGGCTCGGCCTCGCCGACGTCCACCGTCAGCTTCAGCAGCTTGTCGGCCTTGGGGACGCGCTCGGCGGCACGCACCAGGCCCACCCGCAGGGCCACCTTGGCGAAGTCCTCCGGGGACAGCGTGCCGGGGGCAGCGCCTTCGGGCGGTGGGGCCGCGGAGGCGGGCGCCGCGGCCGGGGCCGAAGCAGCAGCGGCGGGGACGATGAGGGACTTCACCTGGGTCTCCTCCATCCTCGGCAGCAGCGGCGCCGGGGTGCCGATGGGCTTCTGCCGGTCGAGAAGCGGGTAGGCCGCGCCCTTCAGCCGGGCGAAGGTGAGGGGCGGGGCCTGCAGCTGCGCGAAGAGTTTGTCGGCCACCGTGGGCACCACCGGCTGCAGGAGGCCAGCCACCAGGTAGGCCACCTCGGCCGCGTCGGACAGGTCGCGCCGTGCCACCTCGGGCTCGCTCTTCACCTTGGCCCAGGGCGCCCGCGCCTGCAGGAACTGGTTGGCGCTCTGCGAAATCTCCGTGGCGCCCCGGACGGCCGTCCGGAAGTCGATTTTCTCATAGGCGGCGCGCACCTCGGTGGCCTTGCGCAGCGCCTCCTCCACCAGCACCTGCCCGGGGCCGGCTGCGGCCGGAGCGAGGCGCTGGCCGAGGGGGACGGCGAGCAGCGACAGGACGCGGTTGGCCAGGTTGCACACGTTGTTGACGAGCTCGCCATTCACCCGCTGGCGGAACTCCGTCAGCGACAAGTCGAAGTCCTCGGGGTTGGGCCCGAGGTTGCTGGCGAAGAAGTAGCGCAGGTAGGCCGGGTCGAGCGCGTCCAGGTAGGTGCGGGCGGTGATGAAGGTGCCGCGCGACTTGGACATCTTCGTGCCGTCGACGGTGAGGTGGCCGTGCACCACCAGGCGACTGGGCCGCTTGAGGTGTGCCACCTTCAACACCGCTGGCCAGAAGAGGGCGTGGAAGTAGACGATGTCCTTGCCGATGACGTGAATAATCTCGGCGTCAGCGTCCTCGGCCCAGTAGGCGAGCGCACTGGCAGCACGGCCCGAGTCCTTGGCCCACTTCTCGGTGGTGGCGATGTAACCGATGGGGGCATCCAGCCAGACGTAGAAGTACTTGTTCGTCTCCCCGGGGATGGGAAAGCCGAAGTAAGGACCGTCGCGGCTGATGTCCCAGTCGTTCAGCCCCTGGTCGAAGAAGGCCTGCAGCTGGTTGGCCACCGCCGGGTGGAGAAAGCCCGGGGCGCGGATGAGCTCCTGCAGGAAGGCCTGGTGCGCCGAGAGGCGAAAGAAGAGGTGCTCCGAGCTGCGACGCACCGGCGGCGTGCCACAGAGGACACAGCGCGGGTCAATCAAGTCCGCCGGCGAGTACGTCTTGCCACAGACCTCACACACGTCGCCGTACTGGTCTGGACTCTTGCAGTTGGGGCAGGTGCCCCGCACGAAGCGGTCCGGGAGGAACCGCTGGTCCACCTCGCAGTAGGTCTGTTCCACCGAGCGGCGAGCGATGTCGCCCGCCTCCTTGAGGCGGCCGTAGATGAGCTCGGCGTAGGCGCGGTTCTCCGGCGAGTGCGTGGTGTAGAAGGCGTCCAGGCCAATGCCCAGGTCCTGGAAGTCCCGCCGGTGCTGCTCCCAGAAGGAGGCGACGTACTGTTCCGGGGGAATTCCATCCTTGGCCGCGCTCAATTCGATGGGCGTCCCGTGGGTGTCGTCGGCGCAGACGTACAGCACGTCGCGTCCGGCGGACCTCAGGAAACGGACGAGGATGTCCGTCTGGACGTACTCCACGGCGTGGCCGAGGTGCAGCGGGCCATTGGCGTACGGCAGGGCGCTGGTGACGAGGGTTTTGACGGACATGAACGCGGCGGACCGCACCCGGGGTTGGAGGGTGCGGGGCCGCGCACTCTAGCGGCGGCCCTTCTCCCGTGCCATCTCCCGAACTTGCTGGGGCAGCCGGGCCATGGCCAGGGCCAGGCGGGCCTTCTTCTGCGGCGGCAGGCCGGCCGACAACTCATTGAAGAGGCCGCGGTCCAGCTGCTCCAGCTGAGCGCGAAGCGCCAGGACTTTCTGGATGGCGCCGTCCACCTGGGCGAACGCGGTGGTGTCGCCCTTGGCCGCGCGACGCAGCACCACCGTCTGCTCCATCATCTCGCGCTGGACGGGGGCGCGCTTCTCCTCAAAGGCGGCCAGCCGGCTGCGCAGCTTCAGCGTGGCCGCATCGTCCAGTTCGAGGGCATCGGCGATGGCCAGCGTCCGCATCAGCTGCGTGCGCTTCTGCCACTGCTCCCCGGCCGGTCCCGGGCCGTCCCCGGGCGGCGACGGGGGCGGTCCCTCCTGCGCCCATAGCTTGCCTGCCACAAGGACCGCCAACAGTGCTGCACGCATCGTCTTCATCCGCTGTCTCCCAGTGCAAAAGCGCCATCGCCCTCGAGCGCGAGCCCATCCAGCAGCGTCGTGTCGTCGGACGCCACGTCCGTGGACGCCACCTCGGTGCCGTCCACCCCTTCGTCCACGTCCCACCCGGGCGCCTCGGACCAGCCAAGCTGCACCACCGGCGCGCTGGCCAGCGCATGACCCGGCGGCGGCGCGGGCTGCCACAGCCACAGGGGCAGCGCGGCGGCGGCCAGAAGCCCGGCCACGGCCAGCAGTCCCCGGCCCGTACGCCAGCGGCCCTCCCGCCGCTGCCAGGCGGCCAGCGTGCGCTCGGGGAGGCCGCGCAGCGCCGCCTCCTCCTTCAACGTCGGGGGCGGCAGGGCCACCAGGGAAAAGAAGTCCTCCCAGTGCGTGGCGGCGGTCCGGCAGGCGGGGCAGCGCAGAAGGTGGGCGTCCAGCGCGGCGGCAGCCTCCGCTTCCAGGGGGCCACTGGCGCGTTCGGCCAGCAATTCATTCATCTGCGCGCAGACGTCCGTGGCGCTCATGGTCCCTCTCCTTCCATGGCCGCCTTCAGACGTCGCACTGCATGGTGGAAGTGCACCTTGGCGTTGTTTTCCGTCATCTGCAGCGCCTCGGCCACCTCCTTGAAGGGCAGCCCCCCATCCACGCGCAACGTCACCACCTCGCGCTGCCGGGCACTCAAACAGGCCATGGCCGCGCGCAGGCGCCGCCGCTGCTCGGCCCGCTCGAGAAGGGCCGGGGCGTCGGGCCCGGAGGCGGCCAACTCCGTCAGCACTTCGGCATCCTCGTGGCGCCAGCGCCCGGCGTCGCGCGCGTGGTTTTTTCCGACATTCACCGCGATGCGCACCAGCCAGGCGCGGAAGAGACCTGGCTGGCCCGCGCCGGCGCGGGCCAGGGAACGCCGGGCGGCGGCGAAGGCACGCAGGAAGGTGGCCTGGGCGAGGTCCGCCGTGTCCTCCGGCCGCGCCGCGTAGCGGCGCACCAGCGCCTGCACCAGCCGCTGGTGCCGTCGCACCAGCTCGCCAAAGGCCCGCGCGTCGCCGCCGAGAAAGTCCCCCAGCACCTTCTCGTCCGACGCGCTGCCGCCGCCGGACAGCACCGTCCAGCCTCGCCGCGGCCGCTGCTGCCCGGAAGCCGCATCTCCGCCGTCTGTCATGCGCCTCGCCAGCATGCCCGTTTCCACAACAGAAACCCCGCACCCTCCGCGGGGTTAAGGGGCCGGGCGGCGCGCCGGCGACGCCAGGCCCTGCACCTTGTGCGGAGGTGGGCAGACTGTCCACAACAGCCGCTCCAGCACCAGCTTTCCGCCTCCCGAAGACTTCAGGGCCAGGTCCGCCTCCGCGCAGGCCAACAGCGAGGCACGCAGCGGCCGTTTGCCATAGCGCGCGGCGGCCAGGGTGGCGAGGAAGGCGGCATAGGGGTGCGGCACCTTGCCGCCGGCCGACTTCACCTCGCGCTCGATGGCGGGAAACAGCCGGACCTTGAATTCGTCGAAGCTTCTGGGGGGCCGGCCACCGCCCAGGTGCACCAGGCGCTCCTCGGCCTCCAACAGGCCCCGCACCACCGAGGCGATGGCCCCCAGCAAAAGAAGCGGCGGCGCGCCGCCGGCCAGGGCCTCGTCCACATAGGCCAGCGCCAGGGGCAAGTCGCGCTTCTGCAGCGCGTCCGAGAGCTCCAGAAACTCCTCGTCGCGGGTGTGGGCCACCAGCAGCTCCACGTCCTCGCGGGAAATGACGGCCCCGGGCGCATGCAGGGCCAGCTTCTCCAACTCCGACTGGAGCAGCCGCATGTTGCCGCCCACCCGCTCCCGCAGCACGTCCTCGGCGCCCGGGCCCAGCCGCTTCTTCAAGGGGCCGAGGAAGTCGCGCGTCACCCCGGAGAGGTCGAGGTCGCGCAGACGGCTGGCCAGCTTCCTCTCCACCACCGCACCCTGCTTCTGCGCCAGCCGCAGCAGGGGATTCTTGGCCTCCACGTCGGTGGCCGCCACCACCAGCGCATGTCCCTTGGGCAGCCCCGCCTCGAGGAGGCTGAGGAGGGCCGAGGCGTCGGACTCGGGAGCGGCCAGCCCCTCCTCGCGGACGAAGGCGGCGACCTCGCGCAGGAAGTCGACGTCCGCCTCGGCCAAACTGACGGAGAGTTCCTCCCGCCAGGCGTCCAGGCTGGGGCGGCCGGGCTGGCCCGGTTCCAAGGCCTCCGGCCCCCAGCCCGCCCGAGCCACCAGCGCCAGAAGCCGCCGGGCGCCCTCCTTGCGCCGCCCCGCCTTCCAGGCCTCGCGCGCCTTGCCAAGCGCGTCGGTGCGCCCCTTCCGTGGAGCGAGGAATTCCGGGTCCCGCACCAGCACCACCTTGTTGCCGGGAAGCAGCGGCAGGGTGGCCAGCTCCGTGGCCACCTCCCGTGGGGAAGCCCCGTCCAGGACGACGAGGTTGAGGCTGGCCAGGGCCCCGGGGACGAGGGCTTCCACCAGCGCATCCGCCTCGCGGCGCACCAGGTACTCCTCCCCCCAGGCCAGGTAGAAGGGGCGGACGGTGCCGGCGCGGATTTCGGCCAGCAGCGGGGCGACGTCACTCACGGCCGGGCGCCCTCGGCCATCTCCAGGGCCAGCCGCTCCATCTGCAGCCGCGGGCTGGCGTTGCGCTTGGAGATGGCCACCTGTGCCTCGTCCAGCAGCCGGAAGCGCAGGTGCAGGCGGTCCTCGTCCAGCCGCGCCGCCGCGGTGGTGGCCAGGCTGCGCAACTCCGGGTGGAAGAGGGTGGCCCCAGAAAAGGGCACCACCGCCACGTCGCGGACCCACATGGCTAGCACCCCCAGGGCCTCCTCCGCTTCGTCCCGGGAGGTGCCGGTCAGCTCCGCGAAGCGCAAGGCGGTGCGCAGGTCCTCGCCCGTCACCGCCTCAAACGCACGGATGGTGGCCCGCCGCCGTTCCAGCTGCTCCGGGTCCAGGGCCAGCGCCCGCTCCAGGCTTCCGTCCGCCAGGGCGGCCACCGCCTCGGCCTGCGCCGGGTCCAGCCCCCGGGCCTTGGCCAGGTGGGCGGCCACCAGCGCCCTGGGCAGGGGGGAGAAGCCGTAGCGGACGCAGCGGCTGCGCAGGGTGGGCAGCAGCCGGTCCGGCGCGGACGTCACCAGCACCAGCGTGGTGTCCGATGGGGGCTCCTCCAGCGTCTTGAGGAAGGCATTCTGGGCGGCGGGATTCATCGCCTCGGCCGACAGCACCAGCACCACCTTGCGCGGCGACTCCAGCCCCCGCAGCGACAGCCTTTCTTGGAGCTGGCGCACCTGCTCCACCCGGACGTCGCGCGAGGGCACGTGGGTGAAGTCGCTCCGGCCAGCCAGCCGGCGGCGCACCTGCTCCTCCTCCGGCATCAGCCAGAGGACGTCCGGGTGGGCGAGGCGTTCCACCCGCTGGCAGGTACTGCAGCGCCCGCAGCCCTCGCCCGGCGCCTGCGGGCAGAGGAGGGCCTGCGCCAGGCCGATGGCAGCGAGCTGCTTGCCCACGCCCGAGGGCCCGGCGAGGAGGCAGGCGTGGGGGAGCGCGCCCTGCTGCAGGGCGCTGCGCAACGCACCCACTGCCCGCGCCTGTCCCTGCACCGCCGCCAGCGTCATTGCCGCGCTGTCATGCGGGTTCCACGCCCACTTCGTCAAGCGGTGCTTGACGCCGCCCGACGGTGGGCCTGATTCTGCCCCGCCCGACCCGTGCTCCAGGCCCTCCAGAGCAATTGGCTCCTCGCCGGCGGCGCAGCGCTGGTGCTGCTTCTTGGCCTCTTCCACGCGCTGACGGCGGACCCGCTTTTCCGCCGCGACGCTCGCGGGGCCATCCGGCTGGTCATCCTCGGCGCAGCGCTGCGCGGGCTGCAGCTGGCGCTGGGCAGCAACATCCAGGGGGCCTGGGCCAAGGCGCTCGAAGTCGGCTGGATGATTGTGCTGTCCTTCGGCGTCATCCGCAGCGTGGTGTCGCTGGCGTTGAAGCTGGTGCGCTCGCGCGAGCGGCCGGCCCCGAAAATCCTCCGGGACGTCGTCGACGCGACGCTGTACGTCCTGGCGGCGCTGGTCATCGTCAAGCACGAATTCAACCTCGACCTCTCCAGCCTGGTCGCCGGCTCGGCCATTGCCTCGGTGGTGCTGGGCCTCGCGCTGCAGGACACGCTGGGCAACCTCTTCGCCGGCCTGTCGCTGCAGCTGGAGCGTCCCTTCGAGGTGGGGGACTCGGTGGCGGTCGGCACCGAGAGCGGCCGGGTGCTGCAACTCGGCTGGCGGGCCACGCGCCTGGAAACCAAGCGGCGCGAAGTCATCACCCTGCCCAACAACCAGCTGGCCAAGCAGACGGTGAAGAATTTCTCCCGCGGCAATGAACCGGTGGGGGTGGACGTCTTCATCTCCGTCTCCTACGAAGCCCCGCCCAACCGGGTGAAGCAGGTGGTGGCCGACACGCTGGGCGAGGTCCCCCTCATCCTCGCCTCGCCCAGCTACCGCACCCGCACGTGGGCATACGAGGACACGTCCATCAAGTACCGCATCCGCTTCTACGTGGCGGACTACTCGCGGGCCAACCGCGTGCGGGACGAGGTGCTAACCCGGCTGTGGTACCGGCTGCGGCGCGAGGACATCGAGATTCCCGCCGCCCCGCGCACCATGCACCTGTTGCGGCCGCCCAAGTCGGCGGGACTTCCGCTGGACGCCCGGCGGTCGCTGCTGGGCCTGGTGGACATCTTCCGGGTGCTGCGCGACGAGGAGCGCGAGCACCTGGCCAACGCCATGGTGCAGCGCTTCTTCGGTGCCGGCGAGCGCATCCTCGAGGAGGGCGCGGCCGGACAAACTTTCTACGTGGTGGCCTCGGGCACGGTGGCCGTCACCACCCGCAAGGGCGTCGAGGTGACGCGGCTGTCGCGGGGCCAGTACTTCGGGGAGATGTCCCTCCTCACCGGGGAGCCGCGCTCGGCGACGGTGGTGGCGGTGGAGGACTCCGTCCTCTTCGAATTGGACCGCGCCGGGGTGGGCGAGCTCTTCGTCGGGCACCCGGGCCTGGCCACCCAGTTGTCCACCTTGCTGGCCGAGCGGCGGCTGCAGCTGCAGGCGGTGGCGAATGCGAACGTGCCGCCGTCGGACCACCCGGAGGCCAACCGCATCCTGGCGCGCCTGCGGCAGATTTTCGGGCTCAGCTGAGGGACGTCCCAGCCGTCTGCGGCCGAAGGCAGCTCACACCACGGCCACGGCGGTGGGCTTCTGCTCGGCCGGACCGAAGACGACGAGCATCCGCAGGCTCTCCACCACCGAGTGGAAGGCGTGCACCTCGCCGGCCGGGACGTAGCAGAGCGAGCCGACGCCCACCGGCCGACTCACCTCCCCCACCCGCAGCTGGCCGCGGCCGGACAGCACGACGTACAGCTCATCCTCGGTGTGCGGCGTCTGGGTGTCGACGCTGCCCACGGCCAGCACGTAGAGGCCGGCGCTGAGGTGCGGGACGCGGAGGAATTCGAGGTAGGGGGAGCTGGAGGCGGCCCGCAGCGCCAACAGCACGTCCAACTCAAAGACTTCGCTGCGCCGGCGCTCCATCTAGTGGCGCCTGGCCGTCTGGGCGCCGGCCAGAAGACGCGCCCCCACCCGGCAGACGCTGCGCAGCTCGCAGCCCGCACAGGCCTCGGCGCGGGCCCGCGGGGCACACACGCCGCTCATGCCGTGGTGGCACAAGGGGAAGTCGAAGCGCACCGGGTCCGCCGCGTCGATGCGGGCCAGGTTTCTTGTAATCTCCAGGGCGGTCCGCCAACTCAAATCCTTGCGCCGGGTGAGGCCCAGGCGCCGGGAAATGCGGGCGATGTGCGTGTCCAGGGGGATGACGAGGGCCGAGGCGGGGATGGTCTTCCACAGGCCGAGGTCCACCTCGTCCGGCCCGCGCACCATCCAGCGCAGAAACATGTTGAGGCGCTTGGCGGCGCCAGGACCGAGCGGCACCGGCAGCAGGTGCTGCAGCCCGCGCGCCGGCCCCAGGGCATCCGCCAGCGGCTGTAGCGGGACGTCCCGCAGCGCCCGGGAAAACTGCGTCAGCGCCGCGTGCAGGTCCTCGCCCCGGGCGAGGGGCTCGGCTACCCACGGCTCGAGCGAGCCCCGCTCGCGCAGCAGCCGGCCGGCGCCGAGCAGCAGCACCGCCACGTCGGTGGCGAGGTTGAAGCGGTAGACGAAGCCCTGCAGCAAGGTGCGGGCCCCCGGGACGTCCAGGCCGCGGACATAGGCGCCGGGGTGTCGGCCCATGCGCGACAGCAGGTGTTCCACCTTGGGCACGAAGCCGTCCACCCGGCCGTAGGCCAGCGAGGCGGCGAGCAGGCCCGCGACCTCCGCGTCCTCGCCCCGCGCGTAGCGGCGGGGGAACTGGACCGGGTCGAAGCCCACGCGCAAGCGGCTGGGGGCCCGGGCCGCAAAGCGCTCGAGCCGGGGGCGGAGACGGTTCGCCCGGGACTCCGACAGACGCAGAGAGCAGACGCTTGGCACGCTTGTGGGGCGCTCCTCTATCGACTCAACTCGCGGATGGCGTGGCCGAGCTCGGGAAGGATGAGCCGCTCCAGCGCCAGCTTGGCTGCAGTGGGGCTTCCCGGCAACAGGAACACCAGCAGCTCCCCGTGCGTGCCGGCCAGCGCCCGAGACAGCCAGGCCGCGCTTCCAATTTCCTGGTAGCTGAGCATCCGGAAGAGTTCCCCGAAGCCGGGCAGCTCCCGGTCGAGCAGCGGCCGCAGCGTGTCCACCGTCTGGTCGCGCCGGGTGAGCCCGGTCCCGCCGGTGAACAGCACCGCCCGCGCCCCGGCCAGCTGCGCCGCCTTGAGGGCTCCTCGAATGGCGTCGGAGGCGTCCTCCACAATCACCTGCCCCACCACCGGGTGCCCGGCGGCCTCCAGCCCCTGCAGGAGGACCCGGCCACTGGCGTCGTCGGCCCGGGCCCGGCTGTCGGAGCAGGTGACGATGTAGCAGGCCACGCGCGCCGGGGCGTGCGCGCGGTGCTCGGCCACCGCGCCGCTCGGGGCGTGGCTCTTCTCGTGTTCGTGGTCCTCGTGTCCCATTGGCTCCTTCTTCATCACCCGGGGGTGAGCGTGTTGAGCACCAGCTTGCCCTCTTCCTCGGTGACTTCGAAGGTCGTCTGGTTGTCGCACACTCCGGGGCTGGTGAGGTTTTCGCCGGTGTCGAGGTCGAAGCCCACCTCATGGCAGGGACACACCACCATGTTGCCTTCCAGGCGCCCGCCACTCAGCAGGCACCCCGCGTGGTTACACCAGTCGTCGAGCGCCTTCAGCCGCCCCTGCACCCGGGCCACGCAGACGTTGAGGGGCCCGTGCTCGAAGGCCCGGAGCTCCCCCTCCTTGACATCTGCGTCTCCCAGAACGATGCGCATGTGACAAGACGCACCATAACCACCGCGACCCACCCTCCGCATGCCCACCGACGTCCGTGACTCCGCCTTCGTGGCGCGCGCCCTGCGCGACATTGCCCTCTACCTCGAGCTGAAGGGCGAGAACGCGTTCAAGGTGCGCGCCTACAACCTGGCCGCCGACCGCGTCCTGGCCGTGGGAGAGCGTCTGGCCGACGTGGTGCGCGAGGGGCGCCTGGCGGAGCTCCCCAACATCGGCCAGGCCCTGGCCGACAAAGTCGTCACCCTGCACACCAGGGGCACCCTGCCCCTGCTCGAGGAACTCCGGGCCAGCTACCCGCCCGCCATCCTCGCGCTCTTGGAGCTCCCGGACTTGGGCCCCCGCAAGGTGGCGGCCCTGTGGACGTCCCTCGGGGTGGGCAGCCTCCCCGCCCTGGAGGAGGCCCTGCGCCAGGGGCGCGTGCGCGGGCTGAAGGGCTTCGGCGAGAAGAGCGAGGCGAAGCTGTTGGCGGGCCTGGAACAGTACCGCAGCGCGCACGCTCGGCGACGGCTGGGCGACGTGTTGCCTGTCGCACTGGCCCTGCGCGATGAGCTGGCCCGGGCGCCCGGGGTGGTGCGCATCGAGGTGGCCGGCAGCGTCCGGCGTTTCTGCGAGACGGTGTCCGACGTGGACGTCATCGCCTCGGCGGCGGAGGCCGCCCCGGTGCTGGAGGCGCTGGCCCAGCGACCCGGCGTGGCGACCGTCCTGGGCAAGGGCGACAGCAAGTGCAGCGTCCGGCTGCAGGACGGGCTGCAGGTGGACCTCCGCGTCCTTCCCGACGAGGACTTCGCCACCGCCCTGCACCACTTCACCGGAAGCAAGGCCCACCACGTCCGGCTGCGCGGCCGGGCGCGGGACCTCGGGCTGACCATCAGCGAGTGGGGCGTCTTTCGCGGGGAGGAGAAGCTGGCCGTCCCGGAGGAGGCGGCGCTCTATCGGCTGCTGGGCATGGCCTACGTGCCACCGGAGCTGCGCGAGGACGCAGGCGAATTCGAGGCCGCCTTGGCCGGGACGCTGCCCACGGACCTGGTGGAGCCGGCCGACATCCAAGGGGCCGTGCACGCCCACACCACCTGGAGCGACGGGCGCGCCTCGCTGCTGGACATGGCGCGGGCGGCGGCAGCCCGGGGGCTGGCCTACCTCACCATCACCGACCACAGCGCCTCGGCCGGCTACGCCTCCGGCCTCTCCGCCGAGCGCCTGCGCCAGCAGTGGCAGGAAGTGGACGCCGTGCAGGCGCAGGTGCCGCAGGTGCGGCTGCTCCGCGGGCTGGAGGTGGACATCCTCCAGAACGGCGCACTGGACTTGCCGGACGCTCTGCTGGAACAGCTGGACATCGTCATCGCCTCGGTGCACGTCCGGCACGGGCAGGACGCCGACGCCATGACGGCCCGGGTGCTTCGCGCCCTGGACCACCCATGCACGGACGTGCTGGGGCACCCGACGGGCCGGCTGCTGCAGCGCAGGGAGCCCTCGCCGCTGCGGATGGAGGAGGTCTTCGCCCGGGCCGCCGAGCGCGGCGTGGCGCTGGAGGTCAACGGCAACCCCGAGCGGCTGGACCTGCATGCCGCCCACGTCCGGGCCGCCCTTTCGGCAGGCTGCCGGCTGGTGGCGGGCGTCGACGCCCACGACACGGCGTCCTTTGCCAACGTGGACTACGCCGCCCGCACTGCCAGAAAGGGAGGGGCGCGCCGGTCCGACGTCCTCAACACCTTGGGCACGGAGGCCTTCCTCACTGCACTCCGCGAGCGGCACCCGCGGCGCGGCCGGCGCGGGTAGCACCCCACCCCCACGGGGCTGGAGCCGGGCCAACGCTTCCGCCTGGGTGGAGGGGCGTGGGACACTGACACGCGCCCGAAAGAAGCAACGCGTCCATCCAAGGGCCCTCCTGCCGCGCCATGTCCACCCCCACGCCCGCCGCCGCCGAGGCTGACCCGCTCCTGGGGACGACGCTTGGCAGCTTCCGCCTGGTGAAGCGCATCGGCCAGGGAGGGATGGGCACTGTCTACCTGGGGGAGCAGACCCTCATCGGCAGCCGCGTGGCGGTGAAGGTGCTGCATGAGCACCTGGCGGGGGACCCGTCGCTGGTGGCGCGTTTCTACGCCGAGGCGCGGGCCGTCAACCTCATCGTTCATCCCAACATCGTCAACATCTTCGACATGAACGTGGTGCCCCCGCGCCGCTTCTACCTCGTCATGGAATACCTGGAGGGCGAGTCGCTCTCCACCGCAGCGCCGGGGCGGATGGCGGTGGCTGAGGCGCTGCCGCTCCTCATCCAGGTGTGCCAGGCGCTGACCGCGGCGCACCGACACGGGGTGCTGCACCGGGACCTCAAGCCGGAAAACGTCTTCCTCTGCCGGCGCGAGGGCAGCGTCCCCTTCGTGAAGATTCTCGACTTCGGCATCGCCAAGCTATTCGGTGGAGACACACAGGCCGGCCTGACGACGGCGGGCTTCATCGTCGGGACGCCCGAGTACATGGCGCCGGAGCAGGCCACCGGCGAGGCGCTGGACGGCCGGGCCGACCTCTACGCGCTGGGCGTCATCGCCTACCGGCTGGCCACTGGCAGGCTGCCCTTCAGCGGCGGGGGCATCACCGGGGTGCTTCTGGCGCACCGGGACCAGCCGCCCCAGCCGCCGCAGCAGCTGGTGAGCGGGCTTCCGCCCAGCTTCTGCAACGCCATTCTCCGCGCCCTGTCCAAGCGGCCCGAGGACCGTTTCCAGAGTGCCGAGGAGTTCCGCCTCGCGCTGGAGGCGGTGCAGGACACGCTGGGTGGGACGCGCGTGGAGGCCCCGCGCCCTTCGCCGGCAGCGACCCCGGCGCCGGCCGCGCCCGCGTCCCCCACCCCGGCCGGGGCGGCGGGGGCCCCAGCGTCCGGCCCGGCGCGGGCCATGCCGGCTACCTTCGCCGGCATGCTGCAGTTTCCCGGGGGCGCCCAGCACGCCGGTTCCATGCGGGACCTCTCCCGCGGCGGTCTCTTCATTTGCCTGGACGGGGCGCAGCCGGCGCCCTTTACATTGTTGCGCCTGTCGCTGCAGGCGCCAGCCGGGGAGTGGGTGGACGCCGAGGTGGTGCGCCAGGTGACAGCGGAGCAGGCCGCCGCCTGGGGCATGGCCCCCGGGGTCGCCGTCCAATTCATCTCCCCAAGTCGGGCCTTCAAGGAGGCCCTGGCCTTGAGGATGGAGGGGCGCTCGCCCAGCGAGGTGGCCGGCGTGACGCCCGCCGCGGAGCGCCTGGACACCTTGTGCGAGAGGACGCTTTCGGCCCTGCGCCCGAAGCTGGACAAAACCCCCTACGCCCTCTTTGGCTGCTCGCAGGACGCGGACTTCCCGGACATCCGCACGCACGTGCGCTCGGCCCGCGCCGAGGTGGAAGCCCTGAAGGAGCGCGCGCTCGCCGCCTCGCAGCGGCGGGAGCTGGAGCGGGTGCTGGCCCGGCTGCAGGAGGCCGGCGACGCCATCTCCACTCCGGCGCGCCGGGCGGACACCGACGCCGAGCTGGGCAACTGGCGCGGGGTGGCCCGCTGCATCGCCGCCGGGCTGACGGTGACGGAACTGGATGCCCGCAGGGTGCGCTACCTGCGGGGCCACCCGGGGGCGGATGCGCGGGCGCACGTCCACCGGGTGACGGGCAAGGCCTGGGAGGGAAAGAGCGCGACGACGCAGGCCGTGGAAGAATACGAACGGGGGTTGCAGCTGGACCCGCTCAACCTGGCCCTGCACCAGGCCTACTGGGCGCTCAAGCGCCGCTCACCGACGCCGGAAGGAACCCGGGCTTGAAGAGTTTCCTCTTGTCCACCCTGCTGCCGGAGCTGGACCTCCGCGACGAGGTGGCCTTCACCCGCGCCTACCCCCACCCCTGGCTGGTGCGCGAGTCCGCGCCGCGGGAGCCTGCCCACACCGCCGGCGCCACCGTCCTCATGCCGATGCCCACCCGGTTGACGCCCGAGGGGCTGACGCTGGCCATCGCCGTGGAGCCGGCGCGGGCCGGCGCCTCGCAAGTCACGCTGGGGCGGGGCCACGCATGCGACCTGGAGCTGCCTGACGGGACGCTGAGCCAGCTGCACTGCGTCTTCCTGAAGGGCCCGGACGGCTGGCGGGTGGAGGACGTGGGCTCCACCAACGGCACCTGGGTGAACGGCACGCGGCTGGCCAAGCAGCAGAGCGTCCCCCTCGTCGACGGGACGCGCATCCAGGCGGCCCAGGTGCTGCTCACCTTCCACCACTCCAGCGGCCTGTGGCGCAGGCTCGAGGCGGAGGCGCTGCGTCCCTAGAAGGCACCGCGGGGCTGTCCGGCCCGCTTGCCTTCCCCTGCCAACACTTCCAAAAAGGGGACGCCCACCACGCCCATGCCCGCGCTGTTCGCGCTTGCCCTGCTTCTCGCCGCACCCGCGCCGCCGCCCCCCGGCCCGGCGGCGCTGCAGCGTGCCCGGGAGGCCGCCGAACGCGCGCTGGTGGAGGTGCACGGGCGTCGTCTCGGCGGGGCGGGCGTGCTGGTGGGCGCCGAGGGCCAGGTGCTGACGGCGCTGCGCTTCGTCGACGCCGACGGCGCCAACGTCCGTCTCGGCACGACGGTGCTGGGGGCGCGGCTGTTGCTGGCGAGTCCCACCCTCCGGGTGGCCGTCCTGCACATGGTGGGCCCCGGGCCCTACCCGGCCATGCCGGTGCGGCTGCAGGCGCCCGCGGCCGGGGCGTGGGTGGTGGCGATTGTCCTTCAGGCCGACGGCGTGGCGGCGCCGCACCTGGGGCGGCTTCTGCACGTGCCCGGCGAGGAGGGGCCCTGGCTGGAGGTCTCCCTGCGGCTGCCCCCGGGTAGCCTGGTGCTGGACGGCGGGGGAAAGCTGTTGGGGGTGGTGGTGGAAAGCCGGGCGGCCAGCGCGCTGGCCGCGCCGCTGGCGGCCGTCCGCGCCGAGCTGGAGAGCGCGTCCTCAAGGTGAGGCGACTGCTCGACAGCGCGCCGTTGCGCGAGGCCCTCCTGCTGTGGGCCTGCAGCTTCCTCGCCATCCTCGTCGCGCACGTGACGGTGGCCTGGCTGGCCAAGCCGGTGGCGACGGTGGCCTTCCTCTACCTGCCCCTGTGGGCCATGCGGCGGCGGGGGGAGGACTACCAGGACTACGGCGTCACCTTTCGCGCCTGGCGGCAGGACGTGCGCCTGGTAGGGGCGGTGTGCCTGCTGGTGCTGCCCCTCTTCACGTTGTGCTTCTGGGCCGCCACCCAGCTGCGGCCCGGCCTCCCCGGCTGGGCGCAGCTGGTGCTGGCGCCGCTGAGTGGGCAGGGGCGCGCCTTTCACGCCCGGCTGCCGGATGACTTTGGCCTGTGGGTGGTGGACCAACTGTTCGTGGTGGCCCTGCCGGAGGAATTCTTCTTCCGCGGCTACCTGCAGGCCCGCCTCTCGCTGGTGTGGCCGTCGGGGGCGCGCATTCTGGGGGCGACGCTAGGCCCGGCCTTCCTCCTCACCGCGGTGCTGTTTGCCGTGGGCCACCTGGCCGTCTTTCACGCCTGGCGGCTGGCCGTCTTCTTCCCCGCCCTCCTCTTCGGCTACCTGCGCGCACGGACGGGAACGGTGCTGGGAAGCACGCTGCTGCACGCCATCTTCAACCTCTACTCCCTCTTCCTGGAAGCGTCCTTCACGCCGCTGTGGCAGCGGCAGCACTGAAGGCGAGGTCCATCCGCGTCCTCGAAAGACGAAAGGGACTACAGCACCTCGGGCTGCAGGCTGGGGCCCACGGCCAGCGCCTGGCCGTCCTTGAGTTCCAGCCAGTGCGCACCGGGCTCGGGCGCCGTCGCCACCACCACGGCGCGGGACTGCTGGTGCGCGCGCACGGCCGCCTCGCGGCCCCGGGTGCTGGGCCCCAGCTGGCAGCGGCTGCACTCCCGGCTGCCCTCCAGCAGCCGGAAGTGGACGCCTACCGCGCCCAGGCGGGCCGCCACCAGCGAGCGGGCGTCGGTGGCCAGCAGCAACAAGCGCGCGGCGTGCGCGGCGCCCTCGGCGGCGGCGCGCTGTGCCAGGGCCCGGGCCACCTGCGACAGAAGGCGCGCGGCGTCCGGGGCGCTCACCTCGCCCTCCCCGCGTTCCAGGGCCCGCCGCCCCTTCAGGAAGAGGGAGAAGGCCGCCGCGGCCAGCGTCCGGGCGCCCAGCTGGGTGAGGAGGTGGGGCGGCAATTCACTCTCCACCCACGCCTGCACCTGGGGCCAGGCCTCCAGGGCGCCTTGCTGCACAAACAGCCAGCGCCCCAGGCGCAACGGCTGGCCGGTGTCCTCGGCCGAGGCGCTGGGGGACAAGAGCTCGGCCCGGTACACCAGGGCTCCGGCCACCTCGGCGAACGCCGGCTCGGCCAGCGTGCGCGGGGCGTCGGCAGCGGCGTACCGGCGCAACAGCAGGACGTCGTCGGCGGCCGAGCCAATGCCGACGGTGGAGAAGCGCGTGGAAGCCGGGTGCAGGTGCACCTGGGGAGACAGCCGGGCCAACTGGCAGGGCAGCAACCCCGGGTGCGACGTCAGGACGGCAACGGTGACGGCCATGGCAAGCTACGGACCTCCGCGTGGAAGCTATAATGCTGGCGGGACTGCTCCTCAACGCCCTCCCCCCGGGCCCTGGTACGCGGGGGCCTTGTTGTATTCACCTCGGGAGAAAGGGCTTAACGTCCACTGGCGCTCATGACCGACGACATCGCCATCGGCATCGACCTCGGCACTTCCTACTCCTGCGTCTCCATCGTCCAGGACGGCGTGCCCACCGTGCTTCCCAACGAGTGGGGCGAGCTGACCCACGCCTCGGTGGTGTCCTTCCTGGAGGACGGCACGGTGCTGGTGGGAAACGCGGCCAAAAAAAACATCATCACCAACGCCGAGTCCACCGTCTATTCCACCAAGCGTCTCATCGGCCGGTACTTCTTCTCCGACGAGGTGAAGAAGGCGATGAGCGTCATGCCGTACAAAATCCTCGAGGGGGAAAACAACTCGGTGCGGCTCCAGGTGCGGGACAAGGTGTACTCGCTGCCGGAGATTTCCGCCCTGGTCCTCAAGGAGATGAAGGCCATCGCCGAGACGGCCCTCGGCCGGCCGGTGAGTCGGGCCGTCATCACCGTGCCCGCCTACTTCAACGACAACCAGCGCCAGGCCACCAAGGACGCCGGACGCATCGCCGGGCTGGACGTGCTGCGCATCCTCAATGAGCCGACAGCCGCGGCGCTGTCCTACGGCTTTGGCCGGGACGTCAACCAGAAAATCGTCATCTACGACTTGGGCGGCGGCACCTTCGACGTGTCCATCTTGGAGATTGGCCGGGACGTCTTCGAGGTGCTGTCCACCGCGGGCGACACCTACCTCGGCGGCGACGACTTCGACGACCGCATCATGACGTGGCTGGCGGAGGACTTCCTGGCCAAGACGCGCCTGGACTTGCGGGCCAACCGCTACTGCCTGCAGACGCTGAAGGAAGCGGCCGAGCGGGCCAAAATCGACGTCGGCCGGCATGGCAAGGCGGAGATTCTCTGCGAGGCCATCTGCCAGGACGCCTCGGGCAAAGTGCTGGACCTGCGCGAGACGCTCACCACGGAGAACTTCAACCGCATGGTGATGGACCTCGTCCAGCGCACCTTCAAGGTGTGCGACGAGGCGCTGCAGAGCGCCCGGCTGACCGCGGCCGACGTGGACGCCGTCATCCTGGTGGGGGGGCCCACCCGGCTGCCCATTGTCCGCAACTCGGTGCGGCACTATTTCCAGAAGGACCCGATGGAGGGCGTGGACCCGGACCAGGTGGTGGCCATGGGCGCGGCGCTGCAGGCGGCGGCACTCCTCAACGAGAAGAGCGCCACCTTCCTGGTAGACGTGACGCCCTTGTCCCTGCGCATCGGCACGGTGGGCGGCTTCGCCGAGAAGATTATTGAGAAGAACACCCCCATCCCCATCGACCGCAGCAAGACCTTCACCACCAGCCGCGATCTGCAGGAGAAGGTGAAAATCCGCGTCTACCAGGGGGAGTCGAACCGGGTGGACGAGTGCGAGATGCTGGGCGAATTCGAATTCTCCGGCTTCAAGGTGGGCTACCGCGGGGACGTGAAGATTGAAGTCACCTTCGAGATAAATACGGACGGCATCGTCCACGTCTCCGCCGCGGACCTCGACACCGGGCAGAAGACGTCCACCACCATCTCGCTGTCCTCCGGGCTGAGCGAGGCGGACATCCAGCGCTCCATCGCCGACAACCAGGCGACGCAGCTGCAGCACGCGGCCGCCAGCACGCCCGAGGTTTTCCCGGAGTTGCCAAGCGCCTGACGGTGCTGAAGGCCGGCCATGGCGGACCCCAAGGACAACAGCAGCACGCCGAAGGCGCCCAGCCCGACGCCGGCTGGCATTCCCCGGCTGACGCCGGCCGTGCCGGAGCCGGTGGACCCGGCCGCCTCCGCCCCGCGCGCCCCCGTCGCTGGCGCCCCAAGGCCGCCCGCCGCCGGCCTTCCGGCCATGCCGGCCGTGCCCAAGGTGGCCCCCCTTGTGCCACCGGTGCCACCGGTGCCGCCGGTGCGGCCACCGCCGCCCGCCCGAACTGCCGGCAGCGGCACGGCGGTGCCCGTCGCCCGGGGCGGAACACCCGTGCCCGGGGTGCCCAAGGTCGCTAGCGTCCTTCCCCCGGCCATCGCCCCGGTGGCCGCGCCAGCGGCCCCGCTTGCGCCGGCCGTGCCCACGGCCCTAGAGGAGCGCGCGGAACTGGAACGGCTGTTTCTCGGCCTGGACGGGCTCGACTACTTCGAGGTGCTGGGCCTTCCGCAGGCGGCCGCGCCGGCCGACATCAAGCGGGCCTTCCACCACCTGAGCCGCACCTACCACCCGGACCGCTTCTTCCAGTCCTCGGACATTGCCCTAAGGGCCCAGGTGCACAGCGTTTACAAGCGCGTCACCGAGGCCTACTTCGTCCTGCGCGACGACGCGCGGCGGAAGAAGTACCTGGCGGACGTCAGTGGGCCGGACCGGCCGCGGAAGCTGCGCTTCGATGAGTTGGCCGAGGCCGAGACGAAGGCCGCGGTGAAGAAGGAAGTGGCCGAGCAGATTGGGACGCACCCCAAGGGCCGCCAGTTTTTCCAGGTGGGCCTGGGGGACCTCGAGGCGGGACGATTCTCCGCGGCCGAGCGCAACATCAAGCTCGCCCTCACCTACGAGCCGACCAACCCCCTCTACCTGGCCAAGCTGGAGGAGGCGCGGGCCAAGTCCTACGAGGAATTCAAGCGGTCCGGGAAGGGCTTCCGCATCGAATGACGCTGGACCTCTTCCTCCTCGTCCTAGCGACGGTGGTGGGCCTGTTGGGGGCACGGCGCGGGGCGGCCTCCCAGCTGGCCGGCTGGGGCGCCCTGGTGCTGGCCGTGCTGGCGATCCGGCCGGGGGCCGCCGCCCTCGGCCCCGTCTTCCGGGGGCTTCTGCATGCGGCCCCGGGCACCTCGGCCGTGGCGGCGGGCTTCGCCACCTTCGTGGTGGTGCTGGTGGGGGCGCGCCTTCTGCTGGACCTGCTGCTGCGATCGCTTTTGACGCTGGGAAACCCTGAGCGCCGGGGACTGGACCGCGCGGGCGGCTTCGTCCTTGGAGCGGCCAAGGTCCTGGCCATCGCCTGGGTGGCGCTCTCGGCGCTGGCCTTCGTCGAGGAGCGCTTCAGCCTGTCGGGCAAGGCGTTCGGCATTCACCCCGAGGATTCGCTGGCCTTCTCCGCCGCCCGGCGCTGGAACCTGTTTGGCATGGCCGACTTCGGCGTGACGCAGTCGCTGTTGAAGCTGGAGCAGGCCCTGAAGCAGCCCGGGGGCATGGCGCGGCTGGCCAATGACAAGGCCGTGGCGGAGCTGCTGAAGAACCCGCGTTTCAAAGTCGTCACCGAGGACCCGGCGGTGAAGCGGGCCGTGGAAGAGCACGACGTGCTGTCCCTTTTAAGAAGCGACTCGGTGCTGAAGCTGCTGCAGGACGGCGAGGCGCGGGCGAAGCTGCAGGCCGCGGTGGACTCCCTCCAGCATGCGCCGGCCGAGGCGGGCCGGGACGCGAAATAGGTTGCGCCCGGCGGCGGCGCTGGAGAAAGAAGTGCCCCATGGCGATGCTCGAGGTCGGCAAGAAAGCTCCCGCGTTCACCCTCCCGGACCAGGACGGCACGCCGGTGAAGCTGGCGTCCTTCAAGGGCAAGCCGGTGGTGCTGTACTTCTACCCGAAGGACGACACCCCGGGCTGCACCCAGGAGGCGTGCGACTTCCGCGACGCCTACGCGTCGTTGAAGAAGGCCGGGGCGGTGGTGCTGGGCGTCAGCCCGGACCATTCGAAGAGTCACGGCAAGTTCGCCAGCAAGCACAAGCTGCCCTTCACGCTTCTGGCCGACACCGACCACGGCATCGCGGAGGCCTACGGGGCGTGGGCGGAGAAGTCCATGTACGGCCGGAAGTACATGGGGATTGTGCGCTCCACCTTCCTCATCGACGCCGATGGCAAGGTGGCCCAGGTGTGGCCCAAGGTGAAGGTGGGCGGGCACGTGGATGAGGTGCAGAAGGCGCTGGCCGCCCTGTAGCGGGGAGTTGGGGCGCGGAGCGCAGCAGTGCCGAAAGGAAGCGCGCCCCCATGACGTCCCGGGGGGGGCCCGGGGCTGCACCCTGGGCGGTCGCGCAGTCGTCGGCCGGGACGTTTTCGCCTAGAGTGCCGCGACTTTCGAGGCGCCCGAACTCCGGCTTGCCGGGGGGCCCTTTGGAGAACCACACCAGAGATGAACAACCTTCCCGCGCAGGCCTGGACGAAGGAAGAAGCGCTCGAGACGTACCTGGTTCCCTACTGGGGAGCCGGCTCCTTCGGCATCAACGACAAGGGCCACGTCGTCATCCACCCCGGGGGACCGGGGACGGCCTCCATGGATTTGAAGGAATTGGTGGATGAGGTGCGCCGGCGGGGCATCCACCCCCCCTTGCTCATCCGCTTCACCGACATCCTGAAGAGTCGGGTGGTGCACCTCAACGAGTGCTTCCGCCACGCCATCGCCGAGCACGGCTACAAGGGGGTGTACCAGGGCGTCTTCCCCATCAAGGTGAACCAGCACCGCTACGTCGTGGAAACCATCGTCGAGGCGGGCAAGCCCTACGGCTACGGCCTGGAGGCCGGCAGCAAGCCCGAACTGCTGGCGGTGATGGCGCTTTTGCAGGACGACGGCGGCCTCATCATCTGCAACGGCTACAAGGACGAGGAGTACATCGAGTACGCGCTGCTCGCCTCGAAGCTGGGCCGCAAGGTGGTGCTGGTGGTGGAGAAGCCGAGCGAGCTGGCCCTCATCGCCGAGGTGTCACGCAAGCTGGGCATCCGCCCCACCATCGGCGTCCGGGTGCGGCTGTCCACCCGCGGCGCGGGGAAGTGGGAAGCTTCCGGCGGGGACCGCAGCAAGTTCGGCCTGTCCTCGAGCGAGCTGTTGGACGCGATGAATTTCATGCGCCAGGTGGGCCTGCTCGACTGCTTCGAGTTGCTCCACTTCCACCTCGGCAGCCAGGTGTCCAACATCCGCAGCTTCAAGAATGCGCTGCACGAGGCGAGCTGCTTCTACGTGGAGCTGGTGCGCGCCGGCGCGCCGCTTCAGTACCTGGACGTGGGCGGGGGCCTGGGCGTCGACTACGACGGCAGCCAGACCAACTTCGCCTCCTCCATGAATTACACCCCGGAGGAGTACGCCAACGACGTCGTCTTCGGGGTGATGGAGGCCTGCCAGGCAGCGGGTGTCCCGCAGCCCACCCTCGTCTCGGAGTCCGGACGGGCGGTGGTGGCCCAGCACGCGCTCCTCGTCACCGAGGTCCTCGGGGTGAGCGAGTTCAACACCCAAGGGGTGCCGGAGGTGCTGCCGGAAGGCACCACCCCGGTGGTGAAGAAGCTGTGGAGCACCTACCGCGAGCTGACGCGGAAGAATCTCATCGAGAGCTACCACGACGCCTCCGAATACAAGGAGGAGTGCCTGACGCTGTTCTCGCTGGGGCACCTGACGCTCGACCAGCGGGTGGCGGCGGAGAACCTCTTCTGGGCCATCTGCCACAAGCTGCTGCGCATGGCGCGAGAGCTGGACGAGATGCCGGAGGAGCTCGAGGGGCTGGAGCGCCTGCTGGCCGACACCTACTTCTGCAACTTCAGCGTCTTCCAGTCACTGCCGGACAGCTGGGCCATCGACCAGCTGTTTCCCGTCATGCCCATCCACCGCCTGTTGGAGGCCCCCACCCGGCGCGCAGTGCTGGCCGACATCACCTGCGACTCGGACGGCAAAATCGAGCACTTCATCGACCGGCGCGAGGTGAAGGACGTCCTGGAACTGCACCCCATCAACCAGGACGACTATTACATTGGGATTTTTCTGGTGGGCGCCTACCAGGAGATTCTGGGGGACTTGCACAACCTTTTCGGCGACACCCACGCGGTGCAGGTGTCGCTCGCGCCCAACGGCGGCTACCTCATCGACCACGTGGTGTCGGGCGACACGGTGATGGAAGTCCTCAACTACGTCAGCTTCTCGCGCGATGACTTGGTGGCCCGGGTGCGCAAGTTCGCCGAGGTGGCGCTGCGGGCCGGCCGCATCAGCCTGGACGAATCGCGCCAGCTGCTGCGCGCCTATGAAGATGGGCTGGCCGGCTACACCTACCTCGAGCGCGAGGTGGACGCGCCGGCCATGGCCGCCAACGGCCAGCTGCGCCTGGTGGAGAAGGCCGAACCGGCGAGCACCCGCACCGGCACCTAACGACACGCGGGACGGCTAGGGCGCCGGGGCCGGCCGGGGTTTGAGGAAGGTCACCTGCCCGAACTGCGACAGCGTCGGTCCCACCACCGCGCGGTCGCCGACGACGACCAGTGTCATGTGCGCCGGGTCGAGGTACTTCTTCACCACCCGCGTCACCTCGGCCGGGGTGACGGCATTCACCTTTGTCACGTAGCTGCTCAGCCAGTCGGGGGACAGCCCATACAGTTCGATGAAGCGCAGCTGGGAGATGATGCCCGGCCGCGAGCTGTTCCTTAGAACGAAGGTGCCGCTGAGGTCGCGCTGAAAGCCGCCCAGCTCCTCGGGCGTCGGGGGCGTCTTGCGCAGCAGCTTGACCTCGTTGACCGCCTCCTGCAGCGCCGCCGCCGTGTCCTTGGTGGTCACGTCGGCGCTTTCTGACCAGCTGGCCACCCGCGCCGAGGAGGCAGGGGCCACCGGCACCTCGTGCGCGCAGCCGACGCCAAGGCACAACACGACGGGCCACCAAACCTTCATGGGCAACTCCTGACGCACCCGAAAGGGGGGGAAGGACCAGCCTCCCTACGGCGCCGCCCGACGCCAATTGCAAGGAAGGCGGCCCGTCAGTGGTACTGCACCGAGATTTGCACCTCGGGGTGCAGGCTTCGGTGCACCGGGCAGCTCTCGGCCACGTGCTGCATGCGCGCCCGCTGTTCATGCGTCAGGCCCGGCGGAAGCCACAGTTCCACCTCCAGGCGGCCAATGCGCCGCGGGGAGGCATTCATGTGCTTCTCCACCCGGCCGCGGCTGGGCCCCCAGGCAATCCCTTCCCGGGCGGCGACGAGGGCCATGGTGGTGAGCATGCAGGACAGAAGCCCCGAGGCCACCAAGTCGGTCGGGGAGAAGGAGGCGCCAGTGCCGCCGTTGTCCCGCGGGGCGTCGGTGGAGAGCACGCTGCCGCTGGGGCCGTGGGTGAGGCGGACCTGCAGAGTGCCGTCGGCTTCCGCCGTCATCTCCACGAAGGTGGGAGTCGTCATGGTCCTCGCTCCGCGGTTTCAGCGGACGGTGGGCCCCGGCGCGGGAAGCTTGGGCCTGCCCTTCTTCGGGTTCCACTCGATGGTGCGCAAGAGCGAGGCGCGCCGCCGCTGGACGTCCTTGTCCAGAAGCTGCACGGCGCGGGGCAGCTGCTCCATCAGCCGCATCGGCGGGCGCCGGGCGCCGGTGGAGAAGAGGGCGTGGGTGAGCCAGGGGAACACCGCCGTGACGTCGCAGTGCACGTAGACGCTGCCCGTCTCCACGGCCTGCATGGACACCTTGCCCCAGGTGTGCCCCTCGCCGGCCGGGCAGCTGCTGAGGGCGCCGTTGTCCACCGGGTCCACGCAGAATTGTAAGTCGATGTCGAAGCCGGCCGTCGGCACGCCCAGAATCTGGTCGAGCAGCGGCTCTCCCTGGAGCGTGTAGTTCTTCGGGACGCCCCCGCCGAGAATCCAGATGGCCAGCTTCCGGCCGCCGTGGTGGCGGCAGAAGTGCTGCAGGGCGGCCATGGCGAAGACGTCCTCGTTGATGTCCAACTCGAACTTGAAGTCCTCGCCCAAAAGCCGGCGCAGCTTCACGACGTTGAGGAAGATGGACCCGTCCTGCACGGCGCCGACGAAGATGGGCACGGCATTGCGGTAGCAGCTCGAGAGGAGGGAGGGCTGGCGCACGCCCAGCGAGCGCTCGATGCGGTGCATGACCTTGCCGAGCAGGAAGTGGAACTCGGGCGTCGTCATCTTCCGCTGGAATTCCGGGGCCCGGATGATGGCCGAGAAGAGGCGGTCGGTGTCGAGGAGCGCCTCCTCCCAGAAGCCCAAGTCGTAGATGCGGATAATTCGGGCCAGGCGCATGGCCAGGTCCCCGGCGTCGGGGGCCACCTCGCGGATGGCGTGCCCGAGCACACGGTGGGCGTCGTGGTACAGGTTGGCGCCGGTGGTGGTGAGGACGCTCAGGACGCCGCGCTCCACCAGGGGGATGAGACAGCTCTGGTGCAGCCCGGCCGGCGTCATGGCGCCGCTGAGGGTGAGGTAGATGGAGGCCTCCTCGGCCAGTGAGCGGCGCATCAACTCAAAGGCGGTCCGCTCCTGCCGGCCGACGTAGGCCGGAAAGGCCTGGGCGAGCAGCTCCGCCGGGCGTTCCTTGCCGGTGATGGGACGCGGGTCGACACGGCGGGCCTTGGCATAGGCCGAGCGAAGCGACGTCTTCTTGGCTGGGGGCATGGCGGGCGGGAACGGGCCATAACGCCTGGCGCGCCTGGCGCGCCAGCCCCAAACGCGTGCCTGTGCCTGGCGGGGGAAGGCCCCCCGGCCTCAGGCGTGTGCGACGGCCACCACCGGCAAGCGCGAGGCCTTGAGTTCTCCCATCGCCAGCTGGTCCAGCGTCGCGCTGCGGTACACCTCCAGCATGCGCTCCTGGCCACGCCGCCAGACGCCGTACATGGTGCAGGCCGCCGTCATGCGGCAGCCCTCATGTTCCGTCCCGCCCCCGCACAAGGAGACGACGAAGGGCCCTTCCACGGCTTCAATGACATCCAGAAACGTAATCTCGCGGGGGGCCTTGGTGAGGCGGTAGCCGCCCCGGGCGCCGCGCGCACTCGTCACCAGCCCCCGGCCCACCAGCGTCTTGAGGATTTTGGCCAGGTAGTCCTCCGGCACGTCCATGCGGCGCGCAATCTCCCGGAAGGGCACCACCGTGCCGGGCGCCTGCGCCGCAAGGCACACCATGGCCCTCAGGCCGTACTCGATTTTTCGCGAAATCTGGAGCGCGTGGTGCTGCATGGAAACCGCTTGAAAAACGGATGGTTAAGCGCGACAAAGTATAACGTCTCGGGGGTGTCCCTCGCAAATGGCCATCGACCTGCATAGCCACACCACGGCGAGCGACGGGGAACACTCCCCCGAAGCGCTGCTGGCCCTGGCCCGGGCGGCCGGGGTGACGACGCTGGCGGTGACGGACCACGACACGGTGGCCGGGCTGGCCCGCGCCGCCACGGCCGCGGAGGCCGAGGGCCTCGCCTTCGTCCCGGGGATTGAGGTGTCGGCCACCGCCGCCGGGCGCGAGGTGCACGTGCTGGGGCACTTCGTCGACGCCACGGAGAGTGGGCTGGCGCGCTTCTCGGCCCGCCTGAAGGGCGAGCGGGCCGCGCGCATGGGACGCATGGTGCAGCGCATGGGGGAGCTCGGCTTCCCACTCACCCTCGAGGAGGTGGAGGCCATTGGCGGCGGCGCCCACCTGGGGCGGCCCCACCTGGCCCTGGCCCTCCTCAACCGCGGCTACGTCAGCTCCACCAAGGAGGCCTTCGACCGCTTCCTCGCCGACGGCCGTCCGGGGCACGTCGACCGCTTTCGCGTTCCCGCCGAGGAGGCGGTGCAGCTGCTGCATGCCGCGGGCGGCACTGCCACCCTGGCTCACCCGGGCCCCTCGCAGGTGACGCGGCCCACGCTGGAGACGCTGGCCCGGGCGGGCCTGGATGGCCTGGAAGTGTTTCACGCCGACCACGTGCCCAGTCAGCGCGAGTCGCTGCTGCGCACCGCGGACGCCCTCGGCCTCATCCCCACCGGCGGCAGCGACTTCCACGGCGCCCGGGTGTCCCCGGGGCGGCGTCCGGGCGGTTGCACCACCCCGCCCGAGGCCTTCGCGCGGCTGCGGGCGCGGGCCGAGGCCCACGCGCGCGCGGCCGGGCGGAGCGCTCCGCTTTGACAGCCCCGCCACCGCTCGGCCAATGTGCGCCGGCGTCTCCCCGCCCCCTGCCCCCATGACTTCCTCCCCCGCCGCCTCCTACCTACCCATCGCCGTGGTGCTGCTGCTGGCCGTGGCCATGGGCGCCATCGTCAGCTCGCTGTCGTCCCTGTTCGGCCCGAAAAACCCCAACCCCGTCAAGTCCACCATCTTCGAGGCGGGCAGCGAGCCTGCGCCGGGCACTGCGCGGCAGCGCTTCGCCGTGAAATTCTACGTGGTGGCGCTGCTCTTCATCGTCTTCGACGTGGAGACGGTGTTTCTCTACCCATGGGCCGTTAACTTCCGGGCGCTGGGCTGGTTCGGCTACGCAGAGATGTTTGTGTTTGCCGCAACGCTGGTGGTGGGCCTGGTCTACGTCTGGAAGAAGGGCGCTCTCTCCTGGGAGACTTGAAAGGCACCATGTCGGACATTGAACTCGCCCCCATCATCACCACCCGCCGCGACGAGAGCATCGGCTTTCTCCAGGGCCTTCTGAGTAAAGGCCTCGGCTGGGCGCGCAAGTACTCGCTCTTCATGTACCCCTACGCCACCGCCTGCTGCGCGATGGAGTACATGTCGGTGGCCAGCAGCCGGCATGACATTGCGCGCTTCGGCGCTGAGTACCCGCGCTTCTCGCCCCGGCAGGCAGACCTCCTCATGGTGGTAGGCACCATCAACCAGAAGCAGGCCCCCATCCTCAAGCGCGTCTATGAGCAGATGACGGAGCCGAAGTGGGTGGTGAGCTTCGGTGTCTGCGCGTCCTCGGGCGGCTTCTATGACAACTACGCGGTGCTGCAGGGCATCGACCGCATTCTCCCGGTGGACGTCTACATCCCGGGCTGCCCGCCCAGGCCGGAGCAGGTGCTGGACGGGCTGATGCTGCTGCAGGACAAAATCCAGCGGCAGGTGCACCGCATCGGCCGCATGGTGGAGGACCGCCCCGGGCCCCTCACCCCGCCCCTGGCGACGCCCCGCTAACGGCCGCTAACGGCCGGCCACCACTGGCCTCACCAGCGGTAGTAGGCCGGGTGCCCCGGCTTCACCGCGACGAAGGTGCCCGTGCAGCGGGCGCACACCTTGCCGTTGGCACTGAGCGTCGCCTCCACCGTGGCGCGGTCCTCCTTCACCTCCACCGCCTTGGCCCACAGGGTGAGTTCCGCGTCACTGGGCGTCGGCGCGCGCAGGGTGACGTGGAAGTCCGACGTCACCGTGCAGGGCGCGGTGCTCTGGCCGCTCTGGCGCATGAGGGCGACGAGGGCCGCCCAGTTGGAGTGACAGTCCAAAAGCGCGCCGACAATGCCGCCGTTGAGGACGCCCGGGAAGGCTTCATGGTGCTTCTGGGCGCGCCAGTGGGCCACCACCGCGTCGCCCTCCTCGAAGCTGCGGATGCGTAGCCCCTGGGGGTTGGCCGGCCCGCAGCCGAAGCAGGCGTTGGCCGGCGCGTAGCGTTCCTGGAGGCTTTTGTCCGTCACCATGGTGCCGTCCTTCGTCCCCCCCCATGGGGGAGCAGCGGCCACACTAGCGGAGGCGCCCGCCTCCCGGGGGGGCGCCCGCTTTCAGTGCACCCCGGGGCGGCGCCGCACCGCGTCGCGCCGCACCGCACCGGTGCTGGCAGGCGAAGAGTCGCTTGACCCGTGTCCGCTGCCGTCCCCATTCTCGCCGCCACTAGGGGAAGCAGCCCCGTGGACTTCGTCGGAGGCTCGCCATGGCGCGCATCAGCCTGAAGGTGAACGGCACGCAGCACGTGCACGAAGTGGAGCCGCGCATGCTGCTCGTGCACTACCTGCGCGAGGTGCTCTCGCTGACGGGGACGCACGTCGGCTGTGACACCAGCCAGTGCGGGGCGTGCACGGTGCTCCTCGACGGCAAGGCGGTGAAGGCCTGCAGCGTGCTGGCCGTGCAGGCCGACGGCAGCGAGGTGAAGACCGTCGAGGGCCTGGCCCAGGACGGGCGGCTGCACCCGCTGCAGGAGGGCTTTTGGGAGGAGCACGGGCTGCAGTGCGGCTTCTGCACCCCGGGCATGCTGATGGCGGCCTACGGGCTGCTCCAGTCCAACCCCCACCCGGATGAACATGCCATCCGCGCCGGGCTGGAAGGCAACCTCTGCCGGTGCACCGGCTACCACAACATCGTCAAGGCGGTGCAGCACGCGACCAAGACGATGGCCGAGGGGACGTCGAAGACTGCGGCACCGGCGCGCACCGTCGGGGCCGCCTAGGGGACCGCCATGGCAACGCAACCGGGCAACGTGGAGCGGCTGTTTGGCAAGGCCATGAAGCGGCGCGAGGACCCGCGTTTCATCACCGGACGCGCCACCTTCACCGACGACATCAAGCTGCCGGGAATGACGTACGCCGTCTTCGTCCGAAGCCCGCTGGCGAGCGCCCGCATCCGCGGCATTGACGTCGCGAAGGCACGCGCCGTCCCCGGCGTCCGGGCCGTCTTCACCGGCAAGGACATGGCCGACGGCGGGGTGAAGGGCATTCCCGCCGGCTGGCTGCTTCCGGACATCAAGCTGACGGACCATCGCCCGCTGGCCGTGGACAGGGTCCGCCACGTCGGCGACGCGGTGGCGGTGGTGGTGGCCGAGACGCCCTACGCCGCCCGGGACGCGGCGGACCTGGTGGAGGTGGACTACGAGGAGTTGCCCGCGGTGGCCGACGCGGTGAAGGCCCTCGCCCCGGGGGCCCCCCAGGTGCACGAGAACGCGCCCGGCAACCGCTGTTTCCACTGGGAGATTGGGGACAAGGCTAAGGCGGAGGCCGCGCTGAAGGGGGCGGCCAAGGTGGTGAAGGTCTCGCTGGTGAACCAGCGCCTCATCGCCAACGCCATTGAGCCGCGCGCTTGCGCGGCCAGCTACAGCCCGGCCACCGATGAATTGACGCTGTGGGTGACGTCGCAGAACCCACACGTCCACCGCCTCATCATGGGGGCCTTCGTCCTCGGCATTCCGGAGCACAAGTTCCGCGTCATCGCCCCGGACGTCGGCGGCGGCTTCGGCTCGAAAATCTTCATCTACCCCGAGGAGGTAGCCGTCAGCTGGCTGACGCGAAAGCTGGGGGCCCCGGTGAAGTGGACCGCCGAGCGGCGGGAAAGCTTCCTCACCGACAGTCACGGCCGCGACCACCACAGCCAGGTGGAGATGGGCTTCGACGCCCACGGCAAGGTGGCGGGCTTGAGGGTGAAGACGGTGGCCAACCTCGGCGCCTACCTCACCCTGTTCGCCCCGGCGGTGCCCACCTACCTGTACGGCACGCTGCTGAATGGGGTGTACGACTTCCCCAGCATTTTCTGCGAGGTGGACGGCGTCTTCACCCACACCACGCCGGTGGACGCCTACCGCGGCGCGGGACGGCCGGAGGCCTGCTACCTGCTCGAGCGCACCATGGACATCGCCGCGCGCACGCTGCAGCTGGACCCGGCAGAACTGCGGCGGCGCAACTACATCGGCAAGGACCGCTTCCCCTTCCAGACGCAGGTGGCCCTCGTCTACGACAGCGGCAACTACGCCCCGACACTGGAGCGCGCGCTCAAGATGGTGGGCTACGAACATTTCCGCACCAGCCAGGCGGAGGCCCGCGCCAAGGGCCGCTACCTCGGCCTCGGCATCAGCACCTACATCGAAGCCTGCGGCATCGCCCCCAGCCAGGTGGTGGGTTCCTTGGGCGCCCAGGCCGGGCTGTATGAAAGCGGCACGGTGCGTGTGCACCCCACCGGCAAAGTCACCGTCCTCACCGGCTCGCACAGCCACGGCCAGGGGCACGAGACGACGTTTGCCCAGCTGGTGGCGGACGAGTTGAGCATCCCCATCGACGACGTGGAGATTGTGCACGGAGACACCGGCCGCATCCCCTTCGGCATGGGCACCTATGGCAGCCGCTCGGGCGCGGTGGGCGGGACGGCCATCCACATGAGTCTGGAGAAGCTGAAGGCCAAGGGGCGCCGGCTGGCGGCGCACCTGTTGGAAGCGGCGCCGGAGGACGTCGAATTCAAGAACGGGCGCTTCAGCGTGAAGGGCGCCCCGGACCGGGGCAAGGCCTGGGCCGAGGTCACCCTGGCCGCCTACCTGGCGCACAGCATGCCCGCCGGCATGGAACCTGGGCTGGAAGAAACCAGCTTCTATGACCCGTCCAACTTCACCTTCCCCTTCGGCACCCACATCGCCGTCGTCGAGGTGGACATCGCCACCGGACGCACGGAGCTCCTCCGCTACGTCGCGGTGGACGACGTGGGCAACGTCATCAACCCCACCATCGTCGACGGCCAGCTGCACGGCGGCATTGCCCAGGGGGCGGCGCAGGCCCTCTGGGAGTGGGCCACCTACGACGACAACGGCCAGCTCCTCACCGGCTCGCTCATGGACTACGGGCTGCCGCGGGCGGACCAACTGCCGAAGTTTGAGACGGACCGCACCGTCACCCCCTCGCCCGTCAACCCCCTCGGCGTGAAGGGCGCTGGCGAGGCGGGCACCATCGCCTCCACCCCGGCGGTGGCCAACGCGGTGCTGGATGCCCTGTCGCCTTTCGGCATCACCCACCTGGACATTCCTCTCACCCCGGCCAAGGTGTGGCAGGCGGTGCAGGACGCCCGCGGCAAGGGAAAGGGGTAAACGCCCATGTACCCAGCACCCTTCGAGTACCACCGAGCTGCCTCCGCCCAGGACGCGGTGGCCCTTCTGGGCAAGTACGGCGACGAGGCGAAGCTGCTGGCCGGCGGCCAGTCGCTCTTGCCCTTGATGAAGCTGCGCTTCGCGCAGCCGCGCCACCTCATCGACGTGCGGCGCATTCAAGGCCTCTCCGGCATCCGCGAGGAGAAGGGCATGCTGGTGGTGGGGGCGGCCACGCCCTACGCCACGCTGGCCGCCTCGGCCTTGGTGCAGGCGAAGCTGCCCATGCTGTCGGAGGCTGCGGCGCAGATTGGAGACCCCCAGGTCCGCAACATGGGCACCCTGGGCGGCAGCCTCGCCCACGCGGACCCGGCCGGGGACCTCCCCGCCGTCGCCCTCGCCCTGGCCGCCGAGATTGCGGCCCTCGGCCCGCGCGGGGCGCGCACCGTGCACGCTGACGACTTCTTCGTGGAGCTCATGACGACGGCGCTGGCCCCCGATGAGTTGCTGACGGAAGTGCGCTTCCCGCTGCCGCCTGCCGGCTCGGGTGGGGCCTATGAGAAGTACCCCAACCCCGCCTCGCGCTACGCCCTGGTGGGCGTGGCGGCGCAACTCACCGTTGCGGGCGGCAAGGTGACGGCGGCGCGGGTGGCCACGACGGGGCTGGCCACCAAGCCCCTCCGGGCCCTGGCCGTGGAGGCCGCGCTGCAGGGCAAGGCCGCCGACGCGGCCAGCCTGGCCGCCGCGGCGGAGAAGGCCACCGACGGACTGAAGCTGCGTGCGGCCGCGCAGATGCCGGACGCCTACCGCCGTTCCCTGGCCGTCACCTTCACCGCCCGGGCCCTCACCCGCGCGGCGAAGCGGGCCGGCGGCTGAAGGGCCCCCTGGATGGACACTGACGCAGGGCCGCGGACGGACATCCGCGTGTGCATCGACGTGGACGACGTGGGCCGGGCCCTCGACTTCTACAGCCGCGCGCTGGGGCTTCGGCCCGGGCGCCGCCAGGGCGACAGCTGGGCAGAGTTGCTGGGCGCGGCCGTCCCCATCGACGTGCTGGGCAAGCCCCCGGGGACGGCTGCCACGCCGGCCGGCGGGCCCCAGCGCCACTACGCCCGTCATTGGACACCCGTCCACCTCGACATCGTCGTCGCGGACTTGGACGCCGCGCTGGCCCGGGCGCAGGCCTGCGGCGCCACCCTGGAACAGCCAGTGCTTGTGCGCGGCTGGGGGCGGATGGCCAACCTGGCGGACCCCTTTGGGCACGGCTTCTGCCTGCTGGAGTTCCGCGGCCGGGGCTACGGCGAGGTGCTGGGCTGACGTCGGCCTCAAGAATGGAAGGCCACTGGTTCGTTGCTGCGGTTCGCCTCCCTCGCGAGCGTGAACCTATCGCTCGTTCAAGGCTGCCACTGGTCGGAGCAGGGCCACCGTTCGTCGGGACGCACCAAGCCGATCTTGGTCCGACGACTACCGTCGCGAGGATCCCACGGTCACTTCCTTCAAGCCTCGAGAACTCATGAGCCCACTCGTGGCGCGGTCGCTGCCTCTTGATGGCTGCGTCCAAGCCCGCGGTGACGGCACCGTCCCAGTCGTCGTCCAGCCCATCAAACTCCGCCAGAACGCGGGACCGACGCGGTGGAGCGCTCGCGCTTGGAAGACTTCGGCAGCCCCGTTCACCCGTGACGCTGCCTTCAAGTGATTGAAGAAGGGCACAAAGCGATGGTGTTGGGCGTGCATCACCAGGAGTTCTTTTGTCTCCGCCTAAGCAACGAACTCGCGCGCCGAGGACACACCGTGCTCACTGCCAGCTCCGATTCCGCGGCGGCCACACTCACTGCTGCTGCGGCTGAGCTCTCAGAAATCGTCCGGTGAGTCGACGGGGAACCAGTACGAGGAGAGCTGATGACTACTGAGGAATTGGTGGACGAGGTCATGGAGGAACATGGTGGGCGAACTCGCTGGAAAGAGCTTGAGGTCATCGAGGCTTCGCTTTCATCGGGCGGGTTTGCGTTCGCGTCGCGGCTGCAACCCTTTGCCCTTCGTCATTTGAAACTCTCCGTCAACCCGCACGCGCGACGAGTCACCCTCCGAGATTTTTCCCGCGAGGGATGGCTCGGGATATGGACGCCAACGCATGTCCAGATCAGGGATGACAACGACTCGCCGGTCTCGGAGCGTCACGAGCCGCGAGCGCAGTTCGGTCGGCTGCTCAACAAGGTGCGCTGGGACAAGCTCGACATCCTGTACTTTGCCGGGTATGCGCTCTGGAACTACTGTCGTTTCCCTTCATCCTCGATCTTCCAGGCGTTTCACTCACAGAACGGGCGCCCCTGAATGACCGTAGCTCAAGTCGTCTGGTCGCCAGTTTCGACCGCAGCATACCGACGCATTCAGCAACCCAGAGCTTTCATTTCAATGCTTCGCGTCAACTGGTTCGGCACGACTACACCGTCGACGTAATCGGATCATGGGCCACTGCCGCCAATTGCTGCCTTGCATCCGAAACAGTTGGAGGTTTTCGCTTTTATACCCGCCGGACAGTTTATCCACTCATGCGCCAGCGGACCGTTGTGCCCTTTCCGACACTGGTTTGGATTGAGCTGGATGACATAACAGTGGAGATGACACCATGAAGTTCCAATATCGGCACATCGTTGCGGTTCTGGTCACGGGTCTCTGGGTCAACACATCAGAGTTCTTCAGAAATGAATTTCTTCTAAAGAACGCTTGGGTAGCTCACTATCAATCGCTCGGAATGGTATTCCCGTCGGCGCCGCTGAACGCCGCGGTCTGGGTCGGATGGGGATTCCTGCTATCGATCTCGATTTATGTCATTTCCAGGAAATTTAGTATTGTACAAACTGCGCTCATCGTCTGGTTTATGGGCTTTGTCTTAATGTGGGTTGTCGTCTGGAATTTGAACGTGCTTCCCCGGGCGATTCTACGATACGCAATTCCGCTCAGTCTGGTCGAGGTTTTCGTCGGGTCGTATATTTGCGCTGTTTTTGCGAAAACGAGACCGCATGCGTGAGTAGCATGCGATGTGGTTGGGGCCGTGCTCTCGCCCGCTCCGTGCCCTGGTCAATGAAGAGTTGCGGAAAGCTCACGACAAGGCGCTAACGGGGTCATCACCATCGTTTCGAATTCGCATGCCGACCTCGGAAATTGCGCCATGCTTCTTTAGGCTGCGGCAGCGGACGTGCGGCCGGCGGCCGGGCTGCGCGCACCTCTTTTCGGACGAACGGCTCCAGCCCGCGGGGGTGCGGGAAATCGCTACAAAGGTTCGACGAACCGGAGCACCACATGCGCGCCCTCCGTCACCGTTCGGCAGCTAACGCAGGCCTGCGTGAAAGCCAGTGCTCGAGCGTGTGCGAGCGTCGAAGTGCAAGGGGTTTGGGCCTGCCCTGACCTGAGGGCGCCACCTTTGCTCCTTCAACCGTTGGTCGAGAACGCGATTCTCCACGGGCTGTCGACGCGAAAGTCTGGACGCATCAGCATCGTCGCGCGCTGCGACGGCCAACGGGCAATCATCAAGGTGAGCGATGATGGGCCTGGACCGGGGGCATCCGCTCACCGGGGCAACGGCACGAGCATGCAGGACCTCTCCGAGCGACTGCGGCTCGCGTTCGGCGACGAGGCGATTTTCACCCTCGGACCCGCTGCACAAGGGGGTTGTTGCGCCCGTGTGGCGATGCCGCTTGTTGCTCCTGCGTGAGCTCCAGGCTGGCTCGCCTCAGTCAGCCCGCTGCTTTGGGGGCAACGTCCGGTCGGGCGGTGCCGCGCCGGGGCGGCCGTGAGGCGCGCCCACGGACCACGGTGGGGACGCCACGCCTGGCGCGAGGCCTTACAAGGGCGTGAATTCTGGGACACCCTGGCCGGGGCTCGACGGAAGGCATGTCACAAGGCTTGCAGGCGGAACGCTCCTGAGGTGGCCCAACCGACTCCCCTCCGCAGGCTCGTCTTCGCGGTCGCCAGACCGCTTGTCCTCGGCTGGGCGGCTCCCTAAGGTGGAAAACCCATGCGCGAAGACATCCGTCGCATCCAGGAGTTGATGGAGCGCGAGGGCTACGTCACCGACCGCGCGGTGGCCACCTCGGTGTACCTGGCCACCAGCCTCGGCAAGCCCCTCCTCGTCGAGGGGCACCCAGGCGTGGGCAAGACGGACATCGCCAAGGTTCTGGCCCGGGTGCTGGACGGGGACCTCATCCGGCTACAGTGCTACGAGGGGCTGGACGCCACCACCGCGCTGTACGAGTGGAATTACCCGAAGCAGCTCTTGCACATCAAACTGGATGAGCACAGCGCGCGCCCGGTGGACCAGCGCGAGGCGGATATTTTCTCCGAGGCCTTCCTGCTGAAGCGCCCCCTGCTGCAGGCCATCACCCACCAGGGTCGGCCGCCCGTCCTCCTCATCGACGAGGTGGACCGCGCCGACGAGGAATTCGAGGCCTTCCTCCTGGAAGTCCTCTCGGACTTCCAGGTCAGCATCCCGGAAGTGGGGACGGTGCGCGCGGCGCAGAAGCCGGCCGTGGTGCTGACCTCCAACCGCAGCCGGGACCTCTCCGACGCCCTGCGCCGGCGGTGCCTGTACCTGTGGATTGACTACCCGACCCTGGACAAGGAATTGCGCATCGTGCGCGCCCGCGTGCCGGGCCTCCCGGAGAGGCTGGCGCTGGAGCTCACCACCTTCATGCAGTCGCTGCGGCGGATGAAGCTGCAGAAGACGCCCGGGGTGGCCGAGTCCCTGGACTGGGCAGCAGCGCTGGTGTCCCTGCACGCCTCGCACCTGGACGCGGCCCTGGTGCAGGAGACGCTGGGCTGCTTCCTGAAAGACGAGGCCGACCTCCGCGCCCTGTCCGCCCGCCTGGCCGCGGGCGAGCTGGCCGCCCTCGCCTCGCCGCTGGGATGAAGGGCGAGGAAGCACGTGCAGACCTCCTCGTGCACACGGCGCGCTTCTGCCGCCTCCTGCGCGAGCAGGGCCTGAAGACGACGCCCGCCGACACCCTCGAGGCGGCGCGGGTGCTGGGGCTTCTGGACGTGCTGGACCGGGAGGACTTCCGCACCGGGCTGCGCAGCGTCCTCGTCCACCGGGCGGAGGACCTCCGCCCCTTCGATGAGGCGTTCGACGCCTTCTTCGGCGGCGCCGGGGCCGCGCCCTCGGCCTGGCTGCGGCGCAACGCCTCCCTCGTCCCACCGACGCAGCAGCGCACGCCTCTCACCCTGGACCGCTGGATGCGGGGGGACGTCGAGGAGGAGGAGCGCGAGGAGGCGCTTCTGCCCTCTCCCAGCGCGCTCGAGTCGCTGCGCACACCGGACTTCAGCAGCTTTGGCGACGAGGCCCTGCGGCAGGTGACAGCCGTCGCGCGGCGCATTGCCCGCCAGCTGGCGCTGCGCCCCAGCCGCCGCTGGGAGCCGGCCCGCGTCGGCGCGCGCCCCCACCTGCGCCGCACGCTGCGGCTCAGCGTCAAGACGGGCGGGGAGCTGGGCGAGCTGGCCTTCCGCCGGCGAAAAATCCGCCGCACCAAGCTGGTGGTGCTGGCGGACGTCTCGGGCTCCATGGACTTGTACGCGCGCCTCTTCCTGCAGTTTCTCTTCGCCCTCCAGCACAGCTTCGCCCGGGTGGAAACCTTCGTCTTCGCCACCCGGCTGTCGCGGATTACCGAGCAACTCAAATCCCGCGGCTACGGCGAGGCGCTGGCGGAGCTGTCGGCCCAGGTGACGGACTGGCACGGTGGTACCCGCATCGGCGAGTCGCTGCAGGCCTTCCTCCGGGACTGGCCCCGCCTTCTGGACAGAAACACCGTGGCTATTGTGCTGAGCGACGGCTGGGAGACGGGGGACGCGGCGGTGCTGGGCGAGGCGCTACAGGCCATCCACCGCCGCGCGGCGCGGCTTGTGTGGCTCAACCCGCTCTTGGGCAGCCCGGACTACCAGCCCCTGACGCAGGGCATGCAGGCCGCCCTGCCCCACCTGGACGCCTTTCTGCCCGCCCACGACCTGGCCAGCCTGGGGCGGCTGGGGCGGCACCTGGCGCTGTAGGGGTGAAGCGCGCCCTGGCAGCGTCGCCGCCGGCGCGCGCCCAGTCAGCCGGCCGCGCGCGGGTGAATGGGGCCAGCGCGGCGGCGCAGCGACGCCCCTTCCCGGCCGGAGACAGCCGCCAGCACCTCGCCGAGGATGGCGAGCGCAATCTCCTCGGACTGCTCGGCGCCCACGTCCAGGCCGGTGGGGCTGTGCAGCCGCCGGCGCTGCGCCTCGCTGGGGACGAAGCCGCCCTGGGCCAGTTCGGCCAGCATCTGTTCGGTGCGCAGCCGCGGGCCCAAGGCGCCCACGTAGGCGCAGCCTGACTCCAGCGCCAGGCGCAGGAAGCCCCTGTCATGGACCAGGTTGTGCGTCATGACGATGACGGCGGCGTCCTCGCCAAGCGGCACCCGGCCCAGCGCCGTCTCCGGGGTGGCGGTGAGGCGCACGTCGGCCTCGCGGAAGGCGTCCTGGGGGACGCCGGTGGGCCGGTTGGCCACCACCGTGGTGTGGAAGCCGAGCTCCGCGGCCAGGCGCACCAGCGATACCGCGTCCTGCCCGTTGCCGAAGATGACGAGGGGCCGCGGCGGCTTCACCACCTCCACCAGCGTCTCCACGGCCGACTCCCCGCTGCCGTCTCGGCGCACGCTGCTGCGGCCGGCCGCCAGGGCCGCGGCGGCAGCGGCCTGCAGCTGCTCGCGCAGGGCCGCCTCCGTCACGTCCGTGCGGACGCCTGACTCGTCCAACACCAGGCGCTGCCCCGGCCGGGCGCGGCTAGTGCTGCCCGCGCGGAAGACGGTGGCCAGCACGCCGGGCCGGCGGGCGGCGAGGCGGTCGACGAGGAAGTCCAGCGGGTGGGTGGGGCGAGCGTCCGGCAGGACGCGTTCCTGCAGCACGTCCACCTTCCCGTTGCAGCCCAGGCCGAAGCTCCACGACACGTCCTCATCGGTGGTGGTGGAGTCGTAGGTCACCACCACCGGGCCCTCGCGCGTGCGCCACCAGGCCTTTTTCAGGACTTCCCCTTCCAGACAGCCGCCGCTGATGCCGCCGGCAAGCCAGCGGTCCTCGGACATGAGGAGCCGCGCCCCGGGCCGGCGGTAGGTGGAGCCAGACGTCTGCACCACCGTGGCCAACAGCGCAGGGCTAGCCTGGGCCTTGAGGGCCGTCCATGCCTCGGCGATGCGTCGCAGCTCCTTCATGGCCAACCCCGCCGCGCTCTGCTGGAGTCCCCGCGTGGGCCCTTCCACCCTCCGCCTATGTAGCGCGCCCGCGGCTTCGGGGCGACAACGACGGCTACTCGCACCCCCGCCCAGCGTCCGCTGCAAGGCAGGCCTCCAGCGTTGACGCCCGGTGGAACAGGCCGCTAGAACTCCGCGGGGGCCGCGCACGGCCCCCCGCCGGCTTTTTCCCAAGGCTTCCCAAGGGGTTTCCACCACCGTGAGTGCCTTCGCGCTGGACCGAATCACCAAAGTGCTGCCGGGGGCCCTCCTCGACCGCCCGGTGGACAGGACGGGCGGGCACTGGGGGCTGGTGCGTCCGGACACGCTTCCGGCCGTGGCGCAGCTCGTCAAGAGCGACCCCGAACTCGCCTTCAAGCTGTTTCTCTCCATCGACGCGGTGGACCGGCTGCAGCTGGCCGACAACACGCCGCGCTTCGAAGTCGTCTACTTCGCCTACTCCGTCAGCCGGAATGAACATCTGCGCCTCAAGGTGCGGGTGCCGGAGGAGCGGCCGGAGGTCCCCAGCTTGGCCCACGTCTACCAGGGCGCCAACTGGTGGGAGCGCTTCGTCTGGGACTTCTACGGCATTCGCTTCCTGGGCCATCCGGACTTGACGCGCATCCTCATGTACGAGGAATTCAAGGGGCACCCCTTGCGCAAGGACTACCCGCTGCGCGGCCGGCAGCCGCTCACCCCCGAGCGCCCAGTCGAGGACATCTTCCGCGGTCCGGGAACCTCCGGCGTCGGCTGACGCCGGAAGGCTTCCTTCTCCCCAAGGCCTTTTCCCACCCCCCCCAAGCGCCGGCACCCCCCCAACCACCATGGCAGACGCAAAGGACACCGTCCCGCAGCAGGCCGAAGAGGGCGAGCTCGAGGCGCACCTTCACACCAAGCGGATGCTCATCAACATGGGGCCTTCGCATCCGGCCATGCACGGCACGGTGCGCACGCGCGTGGAGCTGGAGGGGGAAACCATCGTCCGGGCCATCCCGGAGATTGGGTTTCTGCACCGCGGCTTCCAGAAGAGCTGCGAGAACGTCACCTGGAACCAGTGCCTGCCGTACACGGACCGGCTGAATTACGTCAGCGCGTTGATGAACAACTTCGGGTTCCTCAAGGCGGTGGAGATGCTGTGCGGCATCACCATCCCCGAGCGCGCCCAGTACATCCGCGTCATCGCCTCGGAGCTGCACCGCATCCACGACCACCTCACCTGCGTCGGCAGCATCGGCCTCGAGCTGGGCGGCTTCGCCCCCTTCCTCTACGCCATCGAAGGACGCGAGCTCATCATGGACCGGGTGACGGAGCTCACCGGCGCGCGGCTGACTACCAGCTTCGGCCGGGTGGGCGGCCTCAACCGCGATGTGCCCGAGGGCTGGGCGGAGCGGGTGCTGAAGACGCTCGACAAGTGCCATGAGCTGATTGGCGAGATGGACACGCTGCTCACCGCCAACCGCATCTTCGTCGACCGGATGCAGGGGGTGGGCGTCATCACCACCGAGGACGCGCTGGACTTCGGCTTCACCGGGCCCTGCCTCCGGGCCTGTGGCGTGCCCTATGACGTCCGCAAGGCGCGTCCCTACTGGGTGTACGAGCGGATGGCCTTCGACGTGCCGGTGGGGAAGAACGGCGACAACTTCGACCGCTACCTGATGCGGATGGAGGAGTTGAAGCAGTCGGAGGCGATTGTGCGCCAGGGGCTGAAGGACATCCCGCCCGGGCCCGTCATCGTCGACGACTGGCGGATTGCGCTACCGCCGAAGTCCGAGGTGTATGGCACCATCGAGGGCGTCATCGCCCACTTCAAGCTGGTGATGGAGGGGGTGCCCGTGCCGGCGGGCGAGGTGTACGACAGCTCCGAGGCGGCCAACGGCGAGCTCGGCTGGTACCTGGTGAGCGACGGCTCGGGCCGTCCCTACAAGGTGCACGTGCGCGCACCGGGCTTCGCGCTGCTGTCCGGGCTGCCGCGCATGGTGGAGGGGCGGATGCTGGCGGACCTCATCCCCACCTTCGACACCATCAACATGATTGGCGGCGAGGTGGAACAGTGAGCCCGAAGGACAACAAGCCGTCTTCGCCGCCGCCGCCCGCGGCGCCCCCGGCCAAGCCCGCGCCGAAGAACCCGGGCTTCGTCACCCTGAATATCGACGGCAAGGAAGTGACGGCCAAGCCGGGCACCAACCTCATCACCGCGGCCAAGACGGTGGGCGCGGACATCCCCTACTACTGCTGGCACCACCGCCTCTCCATCGCCGCCAACTGCCGGATGTGCCTGGTGGAGAGCAGCACCTCTCCCAAGCTGGTCCCGGCCTGCCAGACCGCGCTCCAGGAGGGGATGAGCATCCGCACCGACACCGAGCGGGTGGCGGAAGTCCGCCGCTCGGTCATGGAATTTCTCCTCCTCAACCACCCGGTGGATTGCGCCATCTGCGACCAGGCGGGCGAGTGCAAGCTCGAGGACTACTACCAGCGGCTGGACCACAAGCCCTCCCGGCTGGAGGGCGGTAAAATCCTCCGCAACAAGCGCAAGGTGCTGGGCCCTTTGGTGGTGCTCGACCAGGAGCGCTGCGTGCAGTGCACGCGCTGCGTCCGCTTCATGGACGAGGTGGCCAAGGAGCCACAGCTCGGGATGTTCGCCCGCGGGTCCGAGGAGTACATCGACGTCTTCCCCGGCCAGCAGCTCACCAGCAACTACAGCGGCAACGTGGTGGACCTCTGCCCGGTGGGTGCGCTGCTCAACCGCGACTTCCGCTTCCGGGCCCGGAGCTGGTTTCTGTCCACGGTGGCCTCGGTGTGCACCGGGTGCTCGCGCGGCTGCAACACCTACGTCGACTTCATGGGGCAGGACGTCTACCGCTACCGGCCGCGGGAGAATGACGCCATCAACCAGAGCTGGATGTGCGACCAGGGGCGCCTGTCCTACAAGCCCCTCAACCTGGCCCGCGTCCAGGCCCCGTCGCTGGGGCGCGCGGACGACCGGCGCGAGGTGACGGCGGCCGAGGCGCTGCTGCGGGCCACCGCGCAGCTGAAGGCGATGGCCGGCACGGCGGAGCTGGCGGTGCTGGTATCGCCCAGCTGTTCCAATGAGGACTTGCTGGCCGGCCTCACCTTCGCCAAGGACGCACTGGGCGTGCGCCACCTGTACGTGGGCGGCCGGCCGGACGGCGCCGCGGACGCGCTCCTCATGCGGGCCGACAAGAACCCCAACCGCAAGGGCCTGGCCTGGGTGTCCGCTGGGCTCGGCCTCAGCCTCGAGCCGTTTGCGGCCCTCCTCAAGGCCGTCCAGGCCGGGACGGTGAAGGCACTCTACGTGCTGGGGGCCGAGGTGCCCGTGGACGAGGCGGAGGCCGCCCGGACGCTGGCCCAGGTGGAATTCATCGCGGTGCAGGCGACCAACGTCACCCCCCTCACCGAGACGGCCGACGTCGTGCTTCCCACCGCCACCCACGTCGAGGACGAGGGCAGCTTCGTCCAGGAGGACGGCGTGGTGCAGCGCGTCCGGCGCGCCTTCCCGCCGCGCGGCAGCACGCGCGGGCACTGGAATTGGGCGGTGGACATCATGCGGGAATTCGGCTTCCCGCTCACCTACGAGTCGGCCCGCGACGTCTTCCGGGAGCTGTCGCCCAAGGTGCCGGAGCTGGCCAGCTTCGGCTGGGACAGCGAGGCGCCGCCGCTGAAGACGCAGCGCGGCCTCCAACCGCTGGCCACCGGCGCCGACGGGCGGCCGCCGGGCTACCGCGAATTCGGCGCGCCGCGCGTGCGCGGGATTTGAAGGGCCTCCGCATGAATCGCACTCTCAAAATCCTCTCCGTCGCCATTCTCCTCGTGCCGGGAGTGCTGTTTGGCATCAGCTGGGCGCAGTACCGCGTCGGCGGCTGGCTGGCCGAGAGCTGCCCCGTCTTCCACACGCAACTGCAGCTGTGCGACACCGGGGGCACCAGCCTCGCCTGGGTGAGCGCGCTTCTGTTTCACATGCTGCTCTTCGTCATGGTGCTGGCCACCCTGCTCACCGTGGCCGAGCGCAAGTGGAGCGCCTTCACCCAGGACCGCATCGGCCCGGAGCGGGCGCGCATCGGCCCGGCCTGGATGCGCAAGCACTCCTTCGGCGGCCTGCCGCACGTGGCGGCGGATGCGCTGAAGATGATTTTCAAGGAGAACACCCGCCCCAAGGCTGCCGACAGGGACCGGATTCTCTTCTGGCTGGGGCCGGTGCTGGCCTTTGCCCCGGTGTTTGCCCTGGCCGCCGTCATCCCGTTCGGCCCCACCGTCCCAGTCAACGGCTATGCCATCTCGGCCCAGGTGGCCAACCCCAACTTCGGCCTCCTCTACGTCTTGGCCATCGCCTCGCTGGCGGTGTACGGCACCTCGCTCGCCGGCTGGGCCAGCAACAGCAAGTTTGCGCTTCTCGGCGGCGTGCGGGCCGCCTCGCAGATGATTAGCTATGAAGTGGCCCTGGGCCTGTCCCTGGTGGGGATGATGGTCGCCTTCTCCACCGTGCAGCTGCCCGTCCTCATTGGCTCGGCGGCCGCCGGCACCGGCCAGGCCCAGTACCTGTGGCAGGGCAGCGTCCTGGGGCTGGACTTCGGGGTCCCGGCGTGGGGGATTTTCCTCCAGCCCTTGGGCTTCCTCCTCTTCTTCACCGCCGCCTTCGCCGAGACGAAGCGCGCGCCCTTCGACGTGCCGGAGGGGGAGAGCGAGATTATTGGCTACTTCCTCGAGTACTCGGGGATGAAGTTCGGCACCTTCATGATTTCCGAATTCATCGAGGTGGTGGTGCTCTCGGCCCTCATCACCGCCATCTTCCTCGGCGGCTGGCACCTCGGCTTCGCCGGCGACGTGGCGCTCGCCCAGGGCCTCGGGAAGAGTCACCCGGTGCTGTACGGGGCCTTCTGCGGCGCGGTGTTCGCCATGAAGGTGGTGTTCCTCTGCTGGTTCCAGCTGATTGTGCGCTGGACGTTCCCGCGCTTCCGGTACGACCAGATTATGACCCTGGGCTGGAAGGTGCTGCTGCCGCTCGGCCTCTTCAACCTCTTCGCCTCCGCCGCCCTGGTGCTCCTGGACCCCAGCCTGCACTGGCTGGCGGTGGCCGGGCTGCTCGAGATTGCCGTCCTGGCCGGACTCACCCTCACCCGCAAGGCGCCCAAGTCCGGCTCCGGCCACGAAGCGGCCGGGCACGGCACGCCCGACGTCCACGCCCTTCCGGCAGCGGCCGCCTCCGCCCATCACTGAGAGCGAGCAGCGCACCCATGGCCTACTACCAGGCGACGAAGGACCCGACGACGGACATCCGCGAGCGCACCTACGTGCCGGAGCTGCTGCACGGGCTCGCCGTCACCATCCGCCACTTCATGCGGAACCTCTTCTTCCCGCGCGACACCAACACCGACGTGCTGAACCGCACCGGGACCAGTCAAATCACCACCGTCTCCTACCCCGAGGAGCAGGTGACGTACCCGCCCGGGTACCGGGGGTTGCACCGGCTGGTGCCGCGCGAGGACGGCAAGCCCCGCTGCGTGGCCTGCTACCTGTGCGCCACCATCTGCCCGGCCCAGTGCATCCACATCGAAGCCGGCGAGTATGAGACGACGGATGCGTCGGCCGACAGCCGCGTCATCGAGAAGTACCCCACCAGCTTCGTCATCGATGAGTTGCGCTGCATCGTCTGCGGCCTGTGCGTCGAGGCCTGTCCCAAGGACGCCATCCGCATGGACACCGGGCGCCACACCCCGAGCGAGTACACCCGCTCCGGCTTCGTCTGGGACATCCCCCGCCTGCTGGAAGGCCCGCCCGTCAATCACCCGTCAGACCCCTGGCTGAAGCGGCCGGGCTCCGAGAGGCCGGCCCATGCGCACCTGGAGAAGCACGCCCGCATCGGCGAGGGGCTGGTGCCGCTGAAGCTGCCCCGGCCGGCGCACCCGGTACGCACCGAGGTCACCTCCGGTCCGGTGCCCGTCACCAAGTTCCTCCGCGACTGACGAGAGCAGCCCCCGGGGGGGCGCGGAACCGGGCCACCGGCCGTCAATTTGGCGCCGGCCCCTGGCCGGGGGAGCATTCCCCCCCAAAGACGTGGACGCACGCCCGCACGTAGCACCGGCCCCCTGGCGCTCGCGCCTGCTTGCCCTCGGCGAGGCGCTGGGCCAGCAGCGCCACCTTCTGGCCGTCCGCGACGGGGTGGTGGGGGCGCTGCCGCTGGTGCTGGCCGGTTCGGTGTTTCTCCTCCTCGCCCAGCCCCCCTCGCGCACGCTGCAGGCCTGGGTGGCGCCTTGGGCAGCGCAGCTGTTGCTTCCGACGCGCGTGCTGGGGGGCGCCATCTCCCTCTACGTGGCCTTCTGCACCGCCTACGCCCTGGCGAAAAGCTACGCGCTGGACGCCGCCTCCTGCGGGCTGGTGGCCCTGGCCAGCTACCTGGTGGCCGCCGTCCAGCCGGCGCCGGCGGGCCAGCTGCCGGCGCTGGTGCTGCAGCGGCTTGGGGCCGGCGGCATTCTGGCCGCGCTCGCCCTCGGCCTTGGCAGCGTGGAAGTCACCCGGCTTCTGGTGCAGCGCCGCTGGACGGTGCGGCTTCCTCCGGGCACGCCGGAGGCGGTCGGGCGCAGCCTCCTGGCCCTGGTGCCGTGCCTGGTGTGCGTCAGCCTCGTCTTCTTCCTCGTCCACGTGGTGGGCACGGACGTCATCCGGCTTTTGCAGCGGGCCGCCGTGCCGCTGCTGCACGCGGTGGGCAGCCTCCCCGGCGTCCTCGGGGTGGTGCTGTTGGACAGTAGCCTATGGCTGCTGGGCGTCCATGCCGGGGCAGTGGGCGCCTCGCTGCGGCCCCTGTGGGAAGCCATGCTGCTGGAAAACATGGAAGCGGCGGCCGCCGGGGCGGCGCTGCCGCACGTGGCGCCGCTGCACTTCTATTTGTGGTTCGTCTGGCAGGGGGGCTCCGGCGCGGCGCTGGCGCTCGGGCTTCTTCTTGTGCGCTGCCGTTCGGCGCAGCTGCGCAGCGTGGGGCGGCTTGGCCTGTTGCCCGCGGTGTGCAACGTGAATGAGCCGCTTCTCTTCGGTGTCCCGGTGGTCCTCAATCCAAGCCTCGCCGTGCCCTTCGTCCTGGCCCCCGTCGTGAGCGCGACAGTGGCCTACGCGGCCTTCGCGCTGGACTGGGTGCGGCGGCCGACGCTGGAGGTGCCCTGGACGCTGCCGGCGCCCGTGGGGGCCTTCCTCACCACCGGGGGCGACGTCCGGGCGGTGGTGCTGCAAGTTTGTACGCTAGCGCTCAGCGTGGCCGTCTACTGGCCCTTCGTCCGCCGCTATGACGCACGGCTGCTGGCCGAGGAGACACGGCCCACGGCGGGGGGACTTCCGCCTGGGCCAGCCAACCCGTAAACCAAGGTTGCTGCTGCCGTGGTGAAGACGAGAAAGCTGTGCCGCGCTACCGCATGTCCGTGTGCCGGGGTCCCGACTGCCGCCGAAATGGCGCGGAGCGCGTCCTGGTTGCCGCGCGCGAGGCGCTTCAGGGCCAGGGGATGGAGGCGAAGTGCGTGCTGGCCCGCGGCGGCTGCTACGGGCTGTGCCACCTTGGGCCCAACGTGGTGGTGCGCGAGGAGCGCGAACGGCCCCGGGACGTCTTCGCCCAGGAGGACTTCCAGCTGATGGGGTGGCCGGACGAAGTACACTACGGGGAGATGACGGCGGAGAAGGTGACCCGCGTCATCGCCGAGCACATCGGGGCGGATGCCCCGGTGCAAAGCTTGCGCGGCGCGCGCGAAGACTAAAGGCGCCCGCGCCCCGCGAAAGGGCCCAGCCGGGGGCCCTCCCCCCCAGCGCCCCCCTGGGCCCCGTCTGGGGTGGGGTGGGCCACCCGGGGGCCCCCCCGGGCTGGGCAATTGGCTGAGTTGATGCTGGACGTCCGGCCCTGAACGGGGTAGGCGAACGAGCGGACCGGGGGGGGCACGCGCTCCACCCGGAGGGTTTGACCCGCGAGGGGCAGCCGCCTCTCCGTTGAGACCGAATACCAACGAGGAACCGACATGCGACACCTCAGCAAGTTGATTCTCGCGTGCGCGCTCATCACCGGCTGCGCCACCGCTCCCGCGGGCCCACCGAAGTGGCTGACCGACGCCCAGGATGCGGTGGCGTCGGCACAGGCGGCTGGAGCCGCGCAGGTTCCTGCGGCCCAGGAGCACCTGCAGAAGGCGCAGACGGCGCTGACTGCGGCGCAGTCCGGCAAGGGCGACGCGCAGATGAACGCCTCGCTGGCCACGGCCGAAGCGCAGTTGGCGGGCAACCTGGCCAAGCAGTCCAAGGCACAGGCTGACCTGCAGGGCGCGACCGACCAGCTCAACCGGCTGAAGGCCCAGTGACCGAGGAAACAATGACGACCCAGACCTCCAAGACGCTTGCCGTCGCCGTCCTCGCCCTCGCCGTCCTCGCGGGCTGCAGCACCCTCAACCCCTCCCCGGACCTGGTCGCCGCACGCAGCGGGTACGCGGCGATGGCCAACAGCACCAACCCGGCCAACGCCGCCGAGCGCGGGCAGGCCCAGCAGGCCATCAACAAGGCCAATGCCATGCTGAATGGCGGCAACGAGCAGACTGCCCAGCAGCTGGCGCAGATTGCCAACTTGAAGGTGCAGAATGCCCAGGTGGTCGGCGACACGGCCGACGCCGAGGCACGGCTGGTGGCCACGCAGAACGAGGCCATCTCCATCGCCCGTGCCAAGGGAATGGCCGCCGCCGGGGTGACCGCCGCGGCCTCCGCCGCCACCAGCGCCACACAGCAGCAGATTTCGGCGGAGCAGGCCGCCATCGCCAACGCCGAGGCGCAACGGCAGAAGGCCCTCAACACCCTCAAGCTCTTCGCCAACGTGGTGGAGGACAAGGAACGCGGCCTCGTCATCAGCATCGGCGGCGAGACACTCTTCAAGACGAATTCGGCCAAGTTCGGCCCGAGCGCCAACCAGGAACTGACTGCACTGGCGGTGTACCTACAGCTGGACCCCCGGCCCACGGTGGTCGAGGGCCACACCTCCAACACTGGCACGCCGGCGTACAACATGAAGCTCTCCCAAGAGCGGGCCAAGGGCGTGATGGACTACCTCATCGCCCAGGGCGTCTCGCCCGACCGGATTACCTCGGTGGGCTTCGGCGAGACACGCCCCATCGCCGACAACAAGACAAAGGCGGGCCGCGCGCTGAACCGGCGCGTGGACGTGGTGATGGTGAAGGCCGTCAAGTAGCAGACGACGCCAGGAACGCCCACGGCGCCGGCGCGGGAGCCGGCGCCCTCCTGGCAGGCGCATGGCGCGCCGCGGCGGGTAGGCGGGGAATGCGTCGGGAGTGTGACGCACCACCCCACACATTTGTGTTGTGCGCCCCCCCAGGGAGGTGGCAGACACACGGAGCGTTCCCCTCCTCGCTCCCTGGGGCGAGGCCAGGAGTCGCTGGGTGGGGGAAACCAAACGACGGACGAGGAGCCCAATGCGACACCTCAGCAAGTTGATTCTTGCGTGCGCGCTCAGTACCGGCTGCGCCACCGCTGTCCCCCAGGCGCAGATTGACGGCGCCCAGAAGGCCATCGCCAGCGCCTCCGACACCGTCGGAAGCATGGGCGGACCTGCCGCCGACCGGCTGGCGGACGCCAAGAAGGAATACGACGCCGCCATGGAAATGGCCAAGGCAGGCAAGACGGACGAGGCCAGCCGTACCCTCGCCAAGGCCGAGGCGGATGCCAAGCTGGCGGGTGCCCTCGGTGCCGAGGCCAAGACGAAGAGCGACCTGCAGGCCGTGACGGACCAGATTCAGACCCTGAAGACGCAGCTCGGAAAGTAAGGAGAGCCCACCACCATGACCCCCATCAGCAAGAAGCTGTCCTGGGTTGCCGCGGTTGGCCTGCTCGCCTCCGGCTGCGCAGAGACCCCCAAGGAACTCGTCGACGCGCGCGCCGCCTACAAGCGCGTCTCCACCGGTCCGGCCGCGAAGACCAACCCGGTGCAAGTGGCGGACGCCAAGAGGTCCCTCGACCAGGCGGAGGAAGCCTGCTTTTCCTGCTGGGACACCAGCGCCGGACGCGACAAGGCCTACGTCGCGCTACGCAAGGCCGAGTACGCCGACGCCCTCTCCCGCAACGCCATGGCCGGCAAGGACCTGGAGGCAGGCGACGTCCAGCTGGCCTCGCTGCAGAAGGAGTACCTCTCTGGCGTGAACGCCCGCGTCGCCGCCGAAAATGCGGCCGCTGCCGCCGCCCTTGGCACACTCGGCAAGACGCAAGCCCAGCTGGACGCCGACCGCGCCGCGGCCGCAGCCGCCCAGGCCCGGGCCCAGGCCGCCCTGGACAAGATTCGAGGCAAGCTCACCCAAGATGAGCGCGGGACCGTCATCACCCTGCCGGGCGCGCTCCTCTTCCCCACCGGGAAGGGCAACCTCACCGCGGGTGGCAAGCGCAACCTCGACCCGCTGATGGAGTTCCTCCGCACTGACCCGCGGAAGATTCTCATCGAGGGCTTCACCGACTCCACCGGCAAGGCGGCCTTCAACCAGAAGCTGTCCCAGGACCGCGCCGACACGGTCATGAATGACATGATTAAGTACGGCAACATTCCCGCTGACAAAATCTCGGCTCAGGGAATGGGCTCGCAGAACCCCATCGGCGACAACAAGACCGCCGAGGGCCGCCAGCTGAACCGGCGCGTCGAGATTATTCTCCTCAAGCCCACCAACTAGGGCAGCGCCAGCTGCGGCAGCTCCCCCCGCCCGTCCCACGCGGGCGGGGGAGGATTGCTCAGGAAGCGACGGCAGCGCTCGGCGTAGGTCGCGCTCGGCGGGTCCACCTGGGCATGGCGCTGGAAGAAGGCCAGCGCGCCCTGGAAGTCCCGCGCCAGGTACCGCGCCCGCGCCGCGTCCCAGCCGGCCAGCACCTCGCGGAGCTCCGGGGGCACGGCCCCCTGCTTCGCCACCAATTCATAGACGCTTCGCAGCCCCCCGTCGTCCGCCTTCAGGCTGTCCACGCAGCGGACGACGAAACCCGGGCCCGCCTTCTTCACCGTCTCCGCCGTGGCCAGCATGTGCGTGCCGTAGTCGCGGTTGGCGGCCTCCAGCCGCGCGCAGAAGGTCACCGCGGCCCCCAGCACCGAATAGTGGGACTTGTGGGCGCTGCCGATGTCTCCGGCCACCACCTCGCCGGTGTGCAGCGCCAGCCGGCAGCGCGCCGTCGCCCCGAAGCGCCGCAGCCAGCTGGGCGCCAGCTGCTCCAGCACGTCGCGGAAGGCGAAGGCGGTGCGGCAGGCCACTTGCGCATGCTGGTCGAGCCGCACCGGCGCGCCCCAGAACGCCAGGAGGGCATCCCCCACGTACTCGACGTGGCCGCCGCTCTTGCGGACGAGGGTGGTGAGTTCGGTGAAGTAGGCGTTCAAGAGGTCCACCAGCGGCGCGGGCGCCATCTCCCGGCACAGGGAGGCGAACCCCTCCACGTCGGCGTACACCAGCGTCACCTCGCAGCGCTGCGGGCGGATGAGGTGGACGTTGCGAAACACCTCCGCCGCCGTCTCCGGGCTGACGTACCGGCCCAGCGTGCCGTAGACGAAGTCCCGCATCTTCTGCTCGGTGCGCAGCGCATACCCGGTGGTGAGTAAAAAGGTGACGGCGAAGGCCACCAGCGGCCCGCCGGCGGCCACCACCTGCCCCTCCGCCAACAGCGCGTGGCGGGCCCACACCAGGTAGGCGCCGAGGCCGAGCGCGCCGCTGCTGACGTACAGAAGCGCTCCCAGGGCGCTGCGGACGAGCTGGCTGAAGCTGAGCGCGAGGAAGGCGCCGAGGAAGGCCATGGCGAAGGTGGCCAGCACGTCCAGGCGTACCGGCGCCCGCGACAGCCCCGTGCCGGACAGCAGATTGGCGATGGACTGCCCACTGACAGCCGCCGCGGTGACGCCGGGCCCCAAAGGGGTGGGCGCCAGGCTGGCCGTGGACTGCGCGGTGTCGGCCAGCAGCGCCACCCGCTTTTCGAAGTCATTGCGGTAGTGCAAGGGCACCCCGGCCTCCGCGTCGGACAGGTTCTGCACCAGCCGCCAGGCGGACACCGCGCGGGCCAGAGACCCGCGGCCGGAACGCCCGGGCTCCGCGGCGTCCAGGCGCACCGCCGCGTAGCCGTCCGGCGCCAGGGGGACGCTGTGGCCCGGGGCCAGTTCCAGCCGTCCGCCGGCGTACAGAAGCCGCCTGGGCGCGCCGAGGGCCCCCATCGCTGCCGCCAGCGGCAGCGATGGCAGCAGCTTCACGCGGCCGCGGGGCGAGAGGTAGCGCACCAGGTGGTAGACGCCCCGCACCTTCCCGTCCGCGTCGGAAGCCAGGGCGGTGTGGCCGAAGCGCACGCCCTGGCCCAACAGCGCCACCGGCGGGGCCTGCAGCGAGCGCACCAACGGAAGCCGCTGCGGGTCCAGCCCGGGCACCTCCACCTCGGCCAGCGCGACGAGCAGGTCGGTGGCCGTGACCTCCCACGCCCGGTCCTGGGCGGAGAGGTCGCGCACCTCGGGCGTGCCAGAAAGCCCCAGCCGGTGCGCCACCGCCTTTCCCTCTTCCTCGGAAGCCACGCCCGCCCAGACGCGCGTCACGGCGCCGTCGGGAATGGTGTAGGCAGGCCGACGGTCGACGAGGACGCGGCGCACCCACTCCTGCATCGACACCTCATCCTGGGCCGTCGCCACCCGCAGCACCGAGGGGCGCAGCGGGTGCACCACCGGGGGCGGCGGCGCGGCCGAGGCGCGAAAGCCGAGGGCCGCTGCCGTCTTCGCCCTCTCCAGCTGGGCGTGCAGGGCCTCGGCCTCGCTGGCCGGCGGTGCCGGGGGGCCTTCCACCAGCCGGCTGTCCAGCACCACCGCGGCCGCCCCCTCCCGTCCCAATTCCCCCACCAGCCGGCCCACCAGCGCACCGGCCCAGGGCTGCTGGGCAATGTCCGGGCGCGGGTCCTCCCGCGCGCTGGCCAGCGTCTCGTCGTCGACGCCCACCAGCACCACCGCGTCCGCCGGCTCGGCGCGCCGTGCGAGTTCCCGCATCCGCCAGTCGTATGTCCAGCGGTCCACCGCATCCACCGGCGCACCGAGGAAGGCGCGCCAGCGCGGCGTGGGCGCGTCCTCCTCGCCCAGAAGCCCGGGGGAGGGCAAAGGACGCACCGAGACGAGGAAGCCGAGCAGACTGCCGAAGACGGCGGCCTGCACCAGGCTGAAGCCCAGCACGCGCAGCGTGCGCCGCGCCGCAAAGGGGAGGAGGGGCGGGGCCAAGCGCTAGCTGCTGGAGGGAGTCCGCGCCGACTTGGCCGTCCCAGCCGCTGGGGGCAGCGCGTCCGGCCCGCCGTGGAGTCGCTCGCGGAGGTCATCCCGCAGGGCGCTTCCCGGCTTGGGGGCCAGCAGCAGCCCGAGGCCGGCGCCGACCAGGAGGCCCACGCCCAGCGCCGTCACCGCCGGCACCACCCAGTCGCCGCTTCCCTTTCGCTGCATCCCCAACGCGTCGAGGAGGTCATCCCGGTCGAGGTTCCGCAAGTCCTTGAGGCTCAGCATGTCCGTCTCCCGCTCCTCCCCGCTGCACGGGGACGAGCGCTGTGGGTGAGGGGTGAAAGTCAGGACGGCGAGGGCACGTCCGAGGGCCGCGAGCGGTCTTCGTCCTGGGCGTCGGGGGAGCCGGAAAGGACAGCCTCGGCCAGGCTGACCAGCTCGCTGCGTACCATAGGAAAGGCCGCCACGCGCCCGGCCAGGCCCAACAGCCGCGCCGTGCTGCGGGTGAAGAGGCCGCCGCCCAGCACGTAGCCCAGCCCGGCGGCTGCCGCCACCATGAGGTAGGGGTGGCGCTGCGCCCGGCCCCGCAAGTCGAGCGCCCGGCCGAAGTCCGCCGCCGTCGCGCGGAGCTCCTCGGTGAGGGAGGCCGCCGCCCGCCCCAGCGAGTCGACGCGCCCGGCAAAGCCGGGGGCGCGCCCGTTGCCGGACGCCTCCGAGGGCGGTTGCGCCTTGGAGCCCATCAGCGCGACGCCATCCGGCCGATGAGGAAGCCGGCCGCCAGGGCGATGAGGAGGCAGGTGCCGGGACGCCGTTTGATGACGTCCACCACGCGCTGGTTGAGGTCCGACAACTCTTCCTGGGCCTGCTCGAGGCCTTGCTCGAGACGGGCCTGCTGCTCCTTGAGCGTCTGCTGCAGCGTCTGCGCGTCCATGCCCATAGTCTCCAGTGAAAGAAGCTGGCCTCGCTCCCCCTCCCCGCTGGTGCGGGGGGGCGGAAGCAGCTACCCTACCGCCGACGGCTTCCGAGCCATACCCCGACCCCCAGTGCGGCCCCCAGGGTGAGCGCCGGATGGCGCCCCACCCAGGTCCGCCAGTCCAGGGTGGCCCGGACGGTGTGCTTCAGCTCCTCGGCGGTGTCGACCAGTGCCTCCCGCGTCCGGGAGATGTCGGCCCGCAGGCGCGCCTTGTCCAACTCGGCCGGCTCAATGGACACCGCGCACCTCCCGGGCCTCGGCCACCAGGACCGCGGCGCTTTCGCGCGCCGCCTCCGACGACTGCGGAAGGTGAGGACGCTGCAGCGTCCGGCGCACGCCCCACAGGCCCAAGCCCCCGGCAACGACGTTGGCGGCGCCCACCAGCGCCACCGCGCCCGGCACGCCCAAGCCAGGCGCCAGGGCGAAGGCCACCGCGAAGCACAGCATGGCGTAGCCGACGACGAGGAGCGGCACGACGAGCGCCACCGTCCCGAAGACGCGCGCCACGCCGTGCGCCTCGTCGCGGAGCTCCAGCCGCAGAAGGGCCACGTGCTGCGCGAGCAGCTCGCCGAGGCCGTCCACCAGCCGGGCCATGAGGTCGCTCACCCCGGGGGCCTGCGCGTGCGCGTGCTTCGTCATGGACAGCCCCCGGGCGTTTGCTTTGGTCTCGGGAGAAACCGCCTGGGGCGGGCTGCCCCTGGGAAGCCAACGCTAGACACGTCGCGGCGAAGGGACAAGGCCCCGCCCCAAGCCGCGCTGGTGGGAGGGGTTAGCCCTTGGCCGGCGGGGCGTTGACGGCGTTGCGCACGACGCCGCGCTGGAGGAACTCCACCAGCTGCTCGGCGAGCTGGTTGGCACAGGCCAGCTGTCCTTCCTCGGTGGAGGCGCCGAGGTGGGGCGTCGGGAGGAAGTTGTCCAGTGCCAGCAGGGGGTGCTCGGACGGGACCGGTTCTGTGGCGAAGACGTCCATCGCCGCGCCGGCCAAGGTGCCGTCCTTCAACGCGGTCGCCAGCGCGGCCTCGTCCACAATTCCGCCCCGCGCGCAGTTGACGAGGTAGGCGCCCTTCTTCATCTGGGCAAAGAGGGAGGCGTTCACCAGGTTGCGCGTCTTGTCGTTGGCGGGCACGTGGATGGTGAGGAAGTCCGCCCGGCGGACGCATTCCTCCAAGCTGACGAACTGCACCGAGAGGCCCAGCTTGCGGGCCGCCTCGGACGGGTGCGGGTCATACACCAGCACCGTCATGCCGAAGGCCAGGCAGCGCTGGGCGACGAGCGAGCCAATGTTTCCCAGGCCGAGGATGCCCACCGTCTTCTGGAAGAGCTCATGGCCGGCGGCGAAGCGCTTCTTCTCCCACTTGCCGGACTTGGTGCTGGTGGCTGCCTGGACGAGCTGGCGCGGCAGCGCCAGCAGCATGGCCAGGGTGAGCTCGGCCACCGCCATGGAGTTTCCCCCGGGCGTATTCATGACGATGACGCTTCTGCGGGTGGCCGCCTCGACGTCGATGTTGTCCACGCCCACGCCGGCGCGGCCGATGACCTTCAGCTCGCGCGCCGCCTCGAGGATGTCGGCTGTCACCTTGGTAGCGCTGCGCACGGCCAGGGCCTGGTAGTCGCCGATGAGGGACTTCAGCTCCGCCGGCTTGAGGCCCAGCTTCACGTCCACGGTGAGGCCCGCGGCCTTGCGCAGAGTCTCGATGCCCCGCGGCGACAGCTCATCCGCCACCAGAACCTTCATGTGCGTGCCGCTCCTGCTCCAGCGAGGCGCTTGGTGTCCCTGGCGCAGTCCCGTGGAGGCGGCGCACCGTAAGCGCCGCGCCGCAGAGCGTCAAGCGTTGGGGTGGGCCCGGGACGAAGGGCTAGACTTCGACGGTTGACGCCCTTCGGCCGCGCTGCCACGTGCCTCCCTCTCGTGCTTCAGCTTCTGGCCGCGCGCGCCGGCGCCGCCGGCACCGAAGCGTCCATCGAGGTCCGGCCCACCAGCGCACGCCCCGGCGACGTGCTGCTGGTGCTGGTGCGCGGGGCGGCCCATCTGCCGAGTGGCACGGCCGGCACGCGCCCCTTGCACTTCTACGTCCAAGACGACCACCACGAGGCGCTGGTGCCGCTGCCACTGGAGGAGGAGACAGGGCCGCTCTCCGTCCACGTCGACGTCGACGGGACGGAAATCAGCGCGGCGGTGGAAGTCCAGCCCGGCAACTTTCCCCAGCGCGAGCTCACCGTGGACCAGAAATTCATCGCGCCGCCGGCCTCGGTGAAGGCCCGCATCGCCGCGGACCAACGCGCCTTCGCCAAGGCCTGGCGCACGGCCTTCGGCCCCCGCGCCTTCACCGAGGGCTTCGCGCGGCCACGCGACGCGGAAGTCACCGCGCGCTTCGGCGACCAGCGGATGCTCAACGGGAGGAAGAAGACGGTGCATTACGGGCTGGACCTGGACGGCCAGGTGGGGGACCCGGTGACGGCCGCCAACGACGGCACGGTGGTGCTGGTGCGCGACTGCTACACCTCCGGAAACACCGTGCTGCTCTCCCACGGGGGAGGCGTCTTCACCGGCTACTTCCACCTGTCCGCCTTCAAGGTGAAGCCCGGGGCGCACGTAAAGCGCGGGGAGCTTCTCGGCCTGGTGGGTAAAACGGGCCGCGTCACCGGTCCGCACCTGCACTTCCTCGCCCGGGTGGACCACCTCTATGTCAACCCCGAGGCGCTGCTCGCCCTGCCCTTCCCCTAAACGGGGCGCCTACCAGACTTGCGGCAAGGACAGCGCGGCGCGCGCCTCATCAGGGGACATGGGCGTGCGCCCGATGTCGCGGGCCATGCGCGCCGCCTTCTCCACCAGCGGGCCGTTGCCCTTCGCCATCTCGGTGCCGGCTGCGTCCAGGTAGAAGTTATCCTCCAAGCCCACCCGCACATTGCCGCCCAGCGCCAGCGCCCCCCCCAGCAGCCGCCACTGGCCCTTGCCGATGCCGATGAGTTCCCAGGTGTCGGTGGGCTGAAGGCAGCGGGCCATGGTGGCCAGCGTCTCGGCCGAGGGCGGGGCGCCGCCCAGCACCCCGAGGATGAAGCTGTACTGCAGGGGGCGCTTGAGGGCGCCCATGGTGATGAGGGGCTCGGCGTTGGCCACGTGCCCCAAGTCGAAGCACTCGAGCTCCGGCTTCACCCCGCCCTCCCGCATCGCCTCGGCCGCCAGGAGAATGTCGCCGAAGGGGTTGGGAAACACCATGTCGAAGACGAAGGCTTTCCGGCTGGTGGAATACTTGGCGTAATTCATGCTGCCCATGTTGAGGGCGGCCATCTCGGGCCGACTCTTCCAGAGGTAGGCCAGCCGCGCCTTCTTCTCCCTCTCGCTCTCCACCGCCATGTTGAAGCCCCCGGTGGAGAAGTTGAGGATGATGGGCGAGCGCTTGCGCACCTCATCGCGGATGGCGACGTAGTCCGCCGCCTCCCAGGTGGGGCCACCGGACGTCGGCTCCCGGCCGTGGATGTGCACCGCGGCCGCGCCGGCTTCGTAGGCGCGCCGGGCTTCCTCGCCAATCTCCGCCGCGGTGTAGGGCAAGTACGGGCACTGGTCGCGGTTGGCGAGGATGCCGGTGAGTGCTGCGGTGATGATGACGCGGTCAGCCGGGACACTCATGGCGCTGCTCCTGACAGGGTGGGCACGGGCGCCCTAGCGGTCCTTCCACTCCGGCGGGCGCTTGGAAAGGAAGGCGAGCACGCCCTCGGTGGCGTCCTCGGCGGTGAGGTTGAGGGACAGCTCTGCGGACAGAAGTTCCGTGGCCGACTCCAGGGGCAGGCCCTCGGCACGCCGGAAGGCGCGCTTGCCGAGGGCCAGCACGGCCTGACTCTTCCCGGCCAGCTGCTGGACCAGAGCCCGGGTGGCCCCCTCCAGTTCCGCCTCCGGAACCACGCGGTTGAGCAGCCCCCACGCGAGGGCCTCGCGGGCCTTGAGCCGGGCGCCGGTCAGCACCATCTCCAGCGCCCGCTTGCGGCCCAGGTGCCGCTGCAGCCAGGCGAGCACCATCATCGGGAAGAGGCCCACATCCACCTCCGGCGTACCCAGCTCGGCGTGCTCGGCCGCCACCGCCAAGTCGCAGGCGCAGACCAGCCCCAAGCCGCCGCCGAGGGCGTGGCCGTTGAGGCGCGCCACCGTCGGCTTGGGAAAGGCCCCCAGCTGCTCCAGCAACAGGCCGTAGCGCCTTCGGGCCTCGTGGCCGGCGAGGAAGCCGTCCTGCCCCAGGCCGCCGAGGTCTCCGCCGGCGGAGAAGACGCGGTTTCCGGCGCCCGTCAGCACCACCACCCGCGCCGCCGTCTCCGCCTCGGCCCGCCGCAGGCCGTCCGAGAGGGCAGCCACCACCTCGGCCGACAGGGCGTTGCGCGCCTCGGCGCGGTCGATGGTTAGGAGCGCTTGGCCGTCTTCAAGCGCGAACCGGACCGGTCCTGCTTCCATGGGGCCTCCCGGGCCAGCGTGCCGTGGAGAAACGAGTCCGCCAGCTGGGCCTGGGCGCGCGCCAGCACGGCCTCGTCGCGGCCGTCCAAAAGGCCCATCACCAGGGAGGTGAGCCCCATCTCGACGGCGCCGAACAGCATCGCCGCGCACAAAGACGGCTCGAGGTCCGGCCGCAGCTCTCCCTTGAGGCGGGCCCTCTCAAACATGGAGCGCGTCAGCTGCATCACCTCGGCGAAGGCGCTGCGCCGGTTGGCCTCGCCGGTGCCGGGGCCGCGGGCGAATTCCAGCACCAGCACGCGCACCCCCCGGGGGTCCACCCGGTAGCCGTCGAAGGCCACCTGGAAGATGCGTTGCACCTTGGCGTCCAGAGGGGCCGGGCCCTCGGCGGCCTCGCGGATGCGCGCCACGAAGCCGCCCCACCCCGTCTCGAAGACGAGCTGCAGCAGCTCCTCCTTGTTGCGGAAGTAATGGTAGACGAGGCCGTAGGCGACGTTGGCTTCCCGGGCCACGTCGGCAATCCGACAGCCGTGGTAGCCCTTTCTTGCAAACACCTCCACCGCCGCGCGGAGGATGGTTTTCCGCCGGTCCTGGTCTCGGTCCTTGGCGGCGGAGGCGGCCTTGCTGGGTGGGGCCACGTGGGGGCGTCCTGGGGTCCGGGTTGACTTTCGAATCAGCCACACCCTAGGAGCGAGTCCCGGGGTGGGTCAACTCCGGAAGCAGAGCGCCCTGGCGGGGGCTAGACGACGCCGTTGGGAGCGGCAAACATCGCCCGGGCGACGCCCAGCAGCTTCTCCACGTCGCGCGAGTCCAGCTGGCGGCTCCGGACGAATTCGGACAGCGGCCGCAGAATCTCCTGCGCGTCGGCCGGCTTCTCGGCCGGTGCGACGAAGAGCTCGGCCAGTGTCACTCCCAGCGCGTCTGCCAGGGACGCCAGCGTCTCGACGTGCGCCACGCGCTCGCCGCGCTCAATCATCGAGAGGAAGGACACCGAGATGCGCGCGCGCTCGGCCAGGTCCTCCTGCGTCCAACGTTCCGCACGCTGCGTGCGGAGTTCCCGAATCCTCTGCCCAATGGTCTTGCCGATGTCAGACACAGGCTTGCACCCCCGGTGAGGTTCTCAACACTTCTGGCAAAGCTTGGACACGCTGTCCAGGGCGACCTCGGGCGAGGCTTAGGCTCAATGGCCGCGCGACAGCAAGTCACTCCCAGTGAAATTGCGGTCTGGCCCTTCAATTACCGAAGGTGCCAAAGCCCGCCACGGTGAAGTCCACGAAAAGCTGGGGGAAAGCCGCCGGAAGGCCCGGCTGGGTGCGGACCCCGACGTCCAGCCGCCAGCAGTTGCAAGCCGGCGCGAAGCTGAGGGTGAGGGTCTGCTGGCCGAAGAAGGGGTTGGGGCCGATGAGGTTACCCGGCGGGGGAAAGCCCGGAGGGTTGGGCGGCGCCCCCGGGTACAGCACGCCGTAGTAGGACAGCATCAGCCCGTAGGGAAACTTCACCCAGCCGCTCAGGGTGATGGTGTTGAGGAGCGAGCCCTGTAGCGCAGCCACCGGAAGCGGCGAGCCCACCAGTGCGTCGATGCCGCGGCGCTGCGCGCTCGAGCCCCCCACCCACTGCTGCGCGTCGGCGGACTGGGGAATGGCGTTCTGGGCCTGGTAGGCGTTGCTCAGGTAGACGAAGTCGTATTGGGCGTGCAGCGCGTACTTCAGCTGGGACAGCCCGGCGCCAATGGTGAAGAGCGCCGGGGCGTGCCGCTGGTTGTCCCAGCGAAACGTGGTGTTGGCCTGGAAGGTGCCAAGCGTCGTCCGCGCAGAGGCCACGCTGTCGGAGAGGCCGTTGGCCGTGCCGGAGAGGAATTCCTGGGCGAGGTCCAGGCGGAAGAGCTCCACTGCCTGCGCGCCCGTCCGCCGCGTCAGAACCTCCGAGAATTTCGCGACGCCTTGCAGGCGGTGGTTGGTGTCGACCGCCCAGTCGATGGCGTCATAGCGATTGCCAGGCTGGGGGCCCGGGACGGCCCCCCAGGCGCCCACCACGTCCCGGAAGTCGAGGCTGCCCTGGAAGGCATTCCGCAGCGCGCCCTGCCCCTCCCCGTAGGTGCGCGATAGCTCGCTCGAGACGAGGACGTCGACAATGCCGTAGCCGCGCTCGGCCGTCTGTCCCGTCATCTCCCCCACGTAGACGTCCTGCCGCAGCCAGGCGGACGGCTGGATGCGCAGCACCTCCCCCACCGGCAGCGTCATGACCAGCTTCGGGACGACGTCCAGGCGGTCGCGCGCCTCCCTTTCGTAGGCCCGCTGGTAGATGCCATCCCCCTGCAGCGGGTCCACCACGCCCGGGGGTGTGGCGACATAGGGCGCCACCGGAAGGAAGAGGCCGTCCCGACCTTCGTCCCCGAAGAGTTGCGTCAGCGGGGACAGCCGCGTGTAGGACAGGACGAGGCCGCCGAAGAGCGGTCCCCACAGCGGCCGCTCCGGGAACGCCACGTCAATTTCCGGCAGCTGCTGGAAGGTGGCCGGGCCGCGCAGCGGCTGCCCGCTTCCAGGGGCCTTGTCCGTGCCGAAGAGGGAATAGGCAAAGGGCGTCTGGATGTCCTGCCGGTAGGACAGCGTGAGGCCCTGCCAGCTGTCGGCGGTGCGGTGGGACAGCCCGAAGGTGGACGTGAGGTACTGGTTGGCCTGCACCAGCACGTCGGTCGCCACGTCGCGAGGCAGCGCGGCGTCCGACGCGAGGTTCAGGTCGAGGCGCGTCGCCCAGCCCTTGCCGAGGAAGCTGACAATCTGGCTCGTCAACTCTCCGCGCGTCCCCCAAGTGCCCGGCGCCTGGAGTTGCGAGTTCGCCGCATTGTCCGGCTGCCACAAGTCGTAGATGAGGTAGAGCTCGGCCGTCCCGTGGGTTTCCACGCTGGGGGTGAAGCGGTAGGTGGTGTCGAGCGAGGGGCCCTTGACTCCCACTCCGGCCAGTGACCCGCCCCAGGTGTAGCCGAGGTCGAATTCGATGTCCGCGCTCCGCCCCAGCGTGACGTAGACGGGCACCGGCAGGCTCCACCCATTCTGCGCCGTGTAGTTGGGGAGGATGGGGAGTAACCCCGTCTTCCGGTCGCTCAGGGGCACGTACATGACGGGCAGCGCAAAGACTGGCGCGCCGTAGACGCGGAAGACGGGCAACCACAGCCAGGCGCCCTCCCCCAGCACCACGTCGGCCGAGGTGCTCTGGATGCTCCAGTGCGGCTTCAGCGGGTCCCGCGGCTCGCAGTCGCAGGGGGTGAAGGTGAGGTTCTTCATGTACAGGTGACCTCCCGTCCCGCGCTGGATGCGGTCTGCCGTCCCGGCCAGCGCCGTCTGGCCAAGTGACTGGAGCTCGGCCGGGGTCTGCGCGGCCAGCATCCGGTCGAGGGTCACCTTCTTCTTCTCGAAGAAATGCCCCTGCTGCATGCCCAGCGTCCCGGTGCTGAGGTCCAGCGTCAGTTGGTCCGCCACCGCGCCGAGCAGCCCCGAGGCGCAGAAGGCGGCGCCGGTGGCGGTGAGGGTGTTGGTGTCCTGGTCGAGGAGGATGGTGTCGGCCTGCACCATGGTGCCGCTGGTGTTCAGCCGCGCGTGGCCGGTCAGCTTGACGTGCTGGGCGTCCGCGTCCGACTCCAGGTGCTCGGCCTTGACGTGGATGGGCTCATCGGCGGTGGGGGCCGGCAGGGAGATGAGGCCGGCCTGCCCGAGCACGAGCAACGCGGCCAGGGCGGAGGGCATGCGGGCGAGAAGTCCCGGGGCCCTTTAGGGGACCCGGAACTGCAGCGAGACCTCGTTGCCGTCCTGGTGCGCCTGGTACTCCACCGCGTCGCGGAGGGTGATGGCCACCCGCACCGAATTCTTCGGGCCGCGCTCCGGCTGGATGCGCACCACCGGGCCCGCGAAGAAGGTCGTGTCCAGGCCGCGGGTGTTGTTGTGCAAGGGGATGGAGGTGTTGTCCAACTCGAGGACGACGGTGTTTTTCGCCCCGAAGCTCACCGAGTAACGCACCGGCCCGCTGGTGCGCACGTAGACGCGCGAGTCCTTCCCGTCGAAGCCGACGAAGGTGAGCGCCTTGCGCTTGGAGTCCACCTCGGCCCCACCGGAAATACTCCCACCCTCCCGGGCTGCCGACTCGTGGGCCGCCGCTTGCACGGCGGGCGCGGGGGGCGGGGGCGCTGAGCGGGGAGCCGCCGCCAACACCAAGTCCTGCTTGCGCTGCGCCTCCGCGCTCTGCGCTGCATCCGCCTGGCGCCGCTCCTCGGCGGCTGCCGCAGCAGCTGCCTCCTTCTGCCGCTTCTCCTCGGCCGCCGCCGCTGCAGCGGCGGCCCGCTGCTGGCGCTCGCGCTCCGCCGCCGCTGCGGCCAGGGCGGCGTCCTGCTTGCGCTTCACCTCGGCGGCCGCGGCCTGCGCTTCCGCCTGTTGCTTCTCCTGCAGCGTGCGGGCGGTGGCCGCCTCCTGCTGCCGCCGCGCCTCAGCGGCGGCCGCGGCTGCCGCATCCGCCTGGCGCCGCTTCTCCTCAGCCGCGGCCGCTGCGGCGGCATCCTCGCGCCGGCGCTGCTCCGCCGCGGCCTGCGCTGCGGCCGCCTCGTCCAGTCTTTTCCTTTCCGCTGCCGCCGCCGCTGCCGCCGCGGCCTGCTGGCGCTGCTGCTCGGCGGCGGCGGCCGCCGCCAACGCGGCGTCCTGGCGTTGCTTCTCGGCTGACGCCGCGGCGGCTGCCGCTGCGGCGTCCTGGCGCTGCTTCTCGGCGGCTACCGCCGCGTCCTGGCGTTGCTTCTCGGCGGCTGCCGCCGCGTCCTGGCGCTGTTTCTCGGCCGCCCCCGCGGCCGCGGCTGGCGCTGCCTGTCGGTCGGCC
>JADGRA010000036.1 GCA_017881265.1 Myxococcaceae bacterium
ACTTCGACGCCCTGGGAGTCCCACGTCTTGCCAGCTAACCTCAACCCATCGAACCGCCGGATGCGGACCCGCCTGTCCGGTGGTGTGGCAGGGGTCTGACGGACGAACCGTCAGCCCCTATGCCGATTGGGTGGCTCCCGGGGCCTCACTGCGCGAGCTCCGGCGCGAGCAGCAGCACCGAGGTCGGCGTCCGCGCCAGGCGTTGGGCTCGCGCCCTGTAAGGTGCCCTTCCTTCAGTCGCCCTGGGGGTGTTCTTCGACGTGGACCACACGTCGATGCACCCCAACGTCCCCGGGGACCGCATCCTGGGGGCGGCCCGCAGAGTTTTCGGGTCCTCTACGCAGGACGCACGATGTGGAAGCGGCTACCGTTGCAGGAAGCGCGAGGGCCGCGTTTCCTCACGCGAGGAATCAGAAAGAGTTCCAGGTATTCGCTGGTTCCTTCGGAGAAGGTGGTTACGTTTGTGTTGCGTGCGAGCGTACCGGCTCGTCGCTCGGGTCATCTGCACTAGGTCAGACGTGCTCGATTCGTAAATGCGTAGTCCTACACGAATCAGAGGTTTCACATGTTTGCTCGCAACGTGCATTTGCAGCTCAAGCCCAACAGTGCCAAGCAGTTCACCACGACCTTGGAGAAGGAAGTCCTTCCCCTTCTGCGCAAGCAGCCAGGGTTTCGTGAGGAAGTGGCCTTCCTCGGTCCCAACGGGAACGAGGCGTACGCCATCAGTTTCTGGGAGTCGAAGGAGAAGGCCGAGCAGTACGGCCGCGCGGCGTACCCGGAAGTGCTGAAGACGCTGGCCAATGTGGTCCAGGGCACGCCGGAGATGGTGTGCTACGACGTGTGCAGCTCGACCATCCCCAAAATCACCGCCCACGCCTAACGGGCCGGGATTGAGAATTGGTTGAGGAGGGCGGCGCAAGCCGCCTTTCTTGTTTGTCCTTCAGTGCGGCAGCGTCTGGCGGCGAATTGGCCCTGGCGTTGCCGTCCCCCCGTCGGTCACTCGGAGAGGGCCGGCGCCAGCAGGAGGACGCCCCCGGTGGGTGTGCGCGCCAGCCCCTCGGTGGCCCCCTGGGCCGCGCCCTGGAAGGCGCCCCGCATCAAGTCCCTGAGGGAGAAGTGGCGCTTGCGCGGCATGGGCTGCACCCGCGGCTCGCCGCTTTGGCCGGCCAGGGTCCACGCCGCGGCGATGGCGTCCTGCAGCCCGCCCAGCTCATCCACCAGGCCCAATTCCTTGGCGCGCTTGCCGGTGTAGATGCGGCCCTCGGCAATCTTGAGAACGTCCTCGTCCTTCATGCCACGGCCCTCGGCCACTGCATGCACGAATTGGGCGTAGATGTCGTCGGAGATGCCCTGAATCTCCTCGCGGTCCGTGTCGCCGAGCGGCCGGAAGGGCGAGAGGGTGTCCTTGTACTTGCCACTCTTCAGCGTCGTCTCCTCGACGTGCGCCACGCCGAGCAGGCCCTTCACGTTGAAGTGCATGAAGATGACGCCGATGCTGCCGGTCAGCGTGCCGGGCTGGGCGAAGATTTTGTCCGCCGGGGCGGAGATGTAGTACCCGCCCGAGGCGGCCAGGTTGCCCATGGAGACCACCACCTTCTTCTTGGCCTTCATCTTCTTGATTTGCTCGTAGACGTCCTGGGAGGGCGCCACCGCGCCGCCCGGCGAGTCGACGCGAAGGACAATCGCCTTGACGCCGTCGTCTTTTTCATATTTGCGCAACAGCTTCACCACCGCGTCGCCGTCCACCCCGTTCTCGGTGTCGCCAATGGTGCCCTTCGCCTCGACGATGGCCACGCGTGCGCCCGTCGTCGCCCACTCGTCTCCCTCGCTCGCCCCTTTCATCACGGAATAGACGACGAAGAGGAAACCGAGGAAGGCGAGGAAGCCTCCGCCGAGAACCACGCCAAGAACCCAACCTGTTCGCTTGTCCACGAAAGCCTCCGAATGTGGCAGCAGCCGTAGCACCAGCCTGCTTCGGCCGACAAGCGACTGGGGTTACGCGCGCGTCGGGTCCCAGAGCGGCGCCTGGCGGGCGTTGAGCTCGGCCGTGGCGCGGCGCTTTCCCTTCAGCAGGCAGTCGCGCTGGTAGTCGCGGAGGAAGGTGCGGAAGGCCGCATCGCCGTAGCGTGGGCGTCCCTGAAGCATGCTCTTGAAGTAGCCCTGGGCCATGGCCAGGCCGCCCACCACCAGCGGAGGGCGCGTCATGCGGAAGAAGGCCGAGGCCAGCATGTACGTCGGGGCGGTGCCCATGAAGTACTGGCCGAAGCCGTGCCGGGCGCGGCCCGTCCACCAATTCTTGTGGCTGGTGCCCATTGCCCGCAGGTGGACGAAGCGCAATTCGGGCACGCCCCAGGACACGGCAATCCACCCCAGCTGCCTGCAGCGGTGCCCGTCGATGCCGTCCCACATGACTTCCCGGACGAAGCCGCCAATCTGCCGGAAGCAGGCGGTGCGGTAGAATTTCGTCATCCCGACGGAGTTCTCATCCCCCGTCATCTCCGAGACGAGGCGCGAGGTGTCGGTGAGGGGAAACTGGACGCTGTCGTCCTTCGTGCCGGGCGGGAAGAAGTAGGGCTTGCCGGAAGCGGTGCCGATGCGCGGCTGGGCCTCCATCCGGTCCATCAGGCCGGCGAAGTAGCCCTTGGGCAAGTCAAGGTCGAGGTCCAGCTTGCAGACGTAGTCGAAGTCCTCGGGGCGAAGCGTTTCATAGCCCGCGTAGAAGGCGTCGATGACGCCGCCGCCCACCTTCCGGTCTCCTCTGTCCGGGCGGCGCACCACCCGCAGGTACGGCGTCCTGGCTGCGTAGTCGGCGAGAATGGCAGGCGTCTCGTCCTTGCTGCCGTCGTCCACCACCACCCACAGCGCGGGCGGTTCCGTCTGCCGCAGCACCGCGTCCAGGGTGCGCCGGGCGTAGCGCGCTTCATCCCGGGCAGGCGTCACCAGGGCGTAGCGGCGGCCACTCACGCCCGCACCCCGTGCCGCTGGCACCAGCGCACCAGCACGTAAAGGGCCCAGACGCGCGACCAGTACAGCCCGGGCGCCCCGGCCAGGAACGCCTTCCACAGCCGGGCCACCGCCTCCGGGGCCAGGCCGGCGGCCCGGACGGCGTCCGCGTCCTGCAGCGTCGCGTCCACGGCGCGGTGCAGGCCCTGGCGTATCCAGCGTTCGAAGGGCAGGACGAAGCCCTGCTTTTCCCTTTCGAAGAGGGACGGGTCCAGCCCCCGCAGCCCGGTGCGTCGCAGCGCCGCCTTGCGGCGGATGGGCTGGAAGCGCGGGCCGTCGGGCAGCCGCACCACCGCGGCCAGCAGCGTCTGGTCCACCAGCGGCAGCCGCTGTTCAATGGAGGCGGCCATGCTGGCCGCGTCGTTGTCGCGCAGCAGGCGCTCGGCCAGAAAGACGCGTTGTTCCAGCAGGCTCAACGCCGCCAAGTCCGAGCGACCGGCCATTTCGGCCACCAGCCGCGCGCGCGTCTCCTCGGGAAGGCCGTCCTGGACGGCGGGGGCCCCACCGAGGAGCTGTCCCTGGAAGTCCGGGAGGAAGAGGGCGTAGGCCAGCTGGTACAGCGCGAGCAGGCTGTCTGCCCCGCGCACCATGTCCGGCAGCTTGGCCCAGCGTGTCTGGCGCGGGAAGGCGGCCTGCGCGGGCTGCAGCCGGTCGACGGCCAGCTGGGCGGCGCGGGCCAGGGCGGCCCGGGGCAGCCCCGGCAGCCAGCCGCACAGCCGGTGCAGCGCTGGCAAGTCCCGGAAGCTGGTGTAGCCGCCGAACAATTCATCGCCGCCCGTTCCCACCAGGGCCACCTTGAAGCCGGCCTGACGGACGGCGTGGGACATGTAGAAGCTGTTGAGGCCGTCGAAGGTGGGCTGGTCCAGGCTGTCCAGCGCCTCCTCCAGGCGCCCGACGAAGTCCTTTTCCCGAAGCAGCACCTCCTGGTGCTGCGTGCCGATGGCCTCGGCAATTTTCCGGGCCAGCGGGCCCTCGTTGTAGGCGCTCTCCTCGAAGGCCAGGGTGAAGGTGTGTACCCGGCCCTGGCCGGCGCGGTGGGCCAGGTTAGCCACCGCCGAGGAGTCGATGCCGCTGGAGAGGAAGACGGCCAGCGGCACGTCGGAGATGAGGTGCAGCCGGACGGACTCCTCCAGTTCCGCGGCCAGCTGCTCCTCGTCCAGGGGCTTGCCTTCGGCCCGCGGGTAGCTGGCGAAGTCCTCCCGCAGCGTCTCCTTCCCGCCGTCGTCATACAGGCGCAGCTGGCCTGGGCTGAGGGACTCCACGCCCTGCACCGCGGTGCGGGGCCCGACGATGAAGCCATTCCAGACGAGGGAGGCGGCGGCGGAGGGGTCCAGCTTCGGCGTGCCGAGGAGGCCTGAGGCAAGCAGCGCCCGGACTTCCGAGGCGAAGGCCACCGTCCAGCCGCCGGAGGCGTCCTTGGCACGGGCCACGTACAGCGGCTTGATGCCGAGCGGGTCCCGGGCCAGCAGCAGCGTGCGGGCCTTGGGGTCCCACTGGGCGAAGGCAAACATGCCCCGCAATTCCGAGACGGCGCCGGGGCCTTCGGTGGCCACCGCCCGAAGGATGACGGTGGAGTCTCCGGAGGAGACGAAGGTGTGGCCGGCGGCCAACAGGCGCTGGCGAAGCTTTTGGAAGTTGTAGACCTCGCCGTTGTAGAGAAGGACGTGGCCGGTGACGGCGTCCACCATGGGCTGGTTGCCCGCGGGCGACAGGTCGATGATGGCGAGGCGGCGGTGGGCGAACAGCACGCCGTTCCCGTCTGCCCCCGGCGGGGACTCCCACGTCGCCGCAGCGTCTGGACCGCGGTGCGCGATGGCGTCACTCATCCGCCGCAGCGCCGCGCGGTTTTTGTCGTCAATGCGTCCGAGGATGCCAGCAATGCCGCACATGGGGTGCCAAGCGTGCCATAAGGCCTCCCCGCACGGGACACCATGACTGCCGGGCGCCTTCAACTTCTCTACTTGTCACAGTTCCCGCCGAGTCCGCCCACCTACGGGGCCCAGCGGCGCATTCAGGGCCTCCTCACCGCGCTGGGGCGCCACCACGACGTCACCGCCGTGGCCCTCATCTCCCCGGACCTCGACGCGCAGCAGGCCGAGCGCAGCATGCGCGAGTACTGCCAGCAGGTGGTACTGGTGCCCTCCCGGCCCTGGGCCGGCCCCACCAAGCGGCTCTTGCAGCTGCGCGCGCTCTTCTCCAGCAAGAGTTATGAGCACCACTTCTTCAACCTGCCCGCGCTGCCGCCGCTGCTTCAGCGGCTGTTGACCGGCCGGGCCTTCGACGTCGTCAACGTCGAGCACCCCTTCCTCGCCCACCTGCCCCTGGCCAGGGCGCCGGGCGGCGCGCCGCTGCCGGTGCGGGTGCTGGATGAACACAACATTGAATTCGACCTGGCGCGGCAACAGGCCGGTGAAGAGCACGGGCTGGCCCGGCGCATCCACAACGCCGCCAACTGGCCAAAAATACAGCGCGAGGAGGTGGAGGCCTTCCGGACGTTTGACGGCGTCACCTTCTGTTCCGAGGCTGACGAGGCGCGGGGCCGCGCGCTGGTGCCCAGCGTGCGCGCCGCGGTGGTGCCCAACGCGGTGGACGTCCAGGAGTTCCAGCCCTCGGCCAGCCTTCCCGCCCCCGACGGGCGCACCGTCATGTTCTTCGGGGCCATCAACTACTTCCCAAACGTGGACGGGCTTCTCTACTTGCTGCGGGAAGTGTGGCCCCTCTTGGAAAAGCGCCACCCGGAGGCGCGGCTGAAAATTGTCGGCCAGCACCCGACGCCGGAGATTCTGGCCTTCCGGGGGCCCAAGGTGGAGGTGACGGGGAAGGTGGAGGACGTGCGGGTGCACCTGTCGGCCGCCGCCGTCACCGTCGTCCCGCTGCGGGTGGGCGGCGGCACGCGCTTTAAAATATTGGAAGCCATGGCCATGGGCCGCCCCGTCGTCTCCACGTCCCTGGGGGCGGAGGGCATTGCCGCCCGGCCGGGGAAGGACATCCTCATCGCCGACGACGCGGCGGGCCTGGCGGAGGCCCTCGGCCGCGTGCTGTCCACGCCGGCCTTGGGCGCACAGCTGGGGGCGGCGGGCCGGGCGCTGGTGGAACAGCACTACTCCTGGGACGCCGCCGCCGGACGGCTTCAAGACTTCTTTCAGCAGTTGCTGGCCGCCCGCGGCCCTAGCGCCTAGGGCTGCACGCGCTCGGCCCGGGGCCGGCGCAGCGAGCGGGCGAGGATGGCGAGGAAGGCCACGTCGTCCAC
>JADGRA010000009.1 GCA_017881265.1 Myxococcaceae bacterium
AGGCCAGCGTCTCCGGGTCCGCGTCGGTGTGAAAGAGGAGGGTGCCCGCCTGGTAGCGCATGGGGAAGAGGCTGGTCCGCGGCAGGACCAGCTGCAGCAGCCGGCGCACCCCCTCGTTCCACAGCCAGCTCTGGTAGGTGAAGAGGAGAAGGGCGCGGTAGTCGGCGTCAATCTGCAGAAAGGCCCGGAGGAAGTCGGTGGGGCGCTCGCGCAGGCTGCGCAGGATTCTGTCGTAGCGCCGGTTGGCCTCGAGCGGACAGCGGCGGCCCCAGTCGCCCCAGTGCTGGCGCCAGAATTCCTTCACCTTGGCGTCGTCGGTGCGGTCGAGCTCCGAGGGCTGGGCGAGGTAATTCTTCAGCGCCGCTTCGAAGTCCCCGCGAAGCAGGTCCTTGGCGATGTAGCCCTGGCCGTGCTTGAGCGAGCCGAAGCGCTGGCTGTCGAAGTAATTCACCACCCCCAGCCGGTTCACCTCCGCCGCGGCCAGCGGCAGGTGGGCGAGGTCCTCCTCGGTGAGAGCGCGCACCGTCACCGAGAAGCGGTTGGAGGTGGTGTTGCGGGCGCTCAGCGGGCGCGCCGTGCGGCCCAGGGGCTTGAGCCGCAAGTCCGGGTCCTGCATCTCCACCTCGGCCCCGTCGACGGCAATCAGCTGCTCGGTGCGCCCCTGCTTGTCCTTCAGGCCGCAGTAGGAGATGGCGCCCGGCCGCAGGCCGAAGCGGGCGCGGATGCGGTCCAGCGCCTCGAAGGTGGACAGCTTCTGCTTGTCCATGAGGTACACGCGGTAGCGGCCCTCGGGGTCCTCGTCGAAGCGGTAGGACTCCTTGACGCTGAAGTCCTCGGGTTTCTGCTTGAGTCTCACCGCCCGACGCTTTACCACCAAGCTGGGAGGGGCCGCCCCCAGCAGGCCCGGGCCCCGCGTTGGCGCTCCTGCGTCCCTCTGGTAACCTGGGGTGCCTTCCGGGGGGCGGCGGGTGTTGGCTGACCGCCCCGGAGTGCCGCAACATGCCTACGGCTTGCCCTCGATGCCGAACGCCGCTGGCCCACCCGTGGCCCGCCGCCTGCCCGTCCTGCGGCGAGCCCCTGGCGCCGCTGCCTTCGGTGCGCACCAGCCCGCGCAGCGCCTACCTCACCGGCCGGCTTCTCGACGGCAAGGTGAGCGAGTTCCCCCTCGCCGTTCGCACCACGCTCGGCCGGCACCCAGCCAACACCCTGCGGCTGGCCGACCGTGAGGTGTCCAAGGAACATGCCTGCATTGAGAGAGCCGGCAACACCTACGTCCTCAAGGACATGGGCTCCTCCAACGGCACCTACGTCAACGGCCGCCGGGTGCGGGAGCACCGGCTGAAGGACGGCGACGAGGTGACGCTCGGCAACTCGCGCCTCACCTTCCGCTCGGGCGACCTGCTCACCAGCACCGGCAGCCCGGGCGTCACGGTGCTGGCCTCAGCCCAGGCTGCCCCGGCCTTCTTGGCCCAAATCGACCAGCCGGTGGTGGACGACGAGTTCCGACCGGGCGACCAGCTCAGCGATGCCAACGCGCTCCGGGCCGACTACGAGAAGCTGCGCATCGCCCACGAGTTTCACCGGCAGGTGGGACTCGAGCGCGACCAGAAGAGCCTGCTCGACAAGATTCTGAAGGCCAGCTTCGATTTGCTTGCCGCCGACCACGGCGTGCTCTTCCTGGTGGACTCCAAGGGAGAACTGGTGCCGGAGGCGGTGCGCCACCGCAAGGAGCAGGAGGAGGAGGTCGTCGTCTCGGACACCGTGCTCAAGCGCGTGCTGGAGACGCGCCAGGCGGTCCTCACCGCAGACGCCGTCCTCGACTCGCGCTTCTCCGGAAGCGAGAGCATCGTCGCCCAGGGCATCCGGAGCGCCATGGCCGTGCCGCTGCTCGCCAAGGGCGAACTCAAAGGCGTCCTCTTCCTCGACACCCGCGAGCGCACCAACGCCTTCAGCGAGAAGGACCTCAAAATCCTCTCCGGCATCGCCAGCCAGGCGGCCATCGCCCTGGAGAACGCCGAGCTGGCGCGCAAGATTGAAACCGAGGCCGTCACGCGCGCCGAGCTGTCGCGGTTCCTCTCCCCGGCGGTGGCGGACATGGTGGTGCGCGGCCAGGTGGAACTGCTTCGGCAGGGCCGGTTGGCCGAGGTGAGCGTCCTCTTCGCGGACATCCGCGGCTTCACCACCATCGCCGAGGGGGAGAGCCCGCAGGACACGGTGAGCATGCTGAATGCCTTCTTCACCGCCATGGCCGACGTGGTCTTCCGCCACGAGGGCAACCTCGACAAGTTCATCGGCGACTGCGTCATGGCGGTGTGGGGCCCGCCGTCCCCGCACGGCGACGACCCGGCCCGCGCCCTGCGCGCCGCCCTGGAGATGCAGGCCCAGGTGGAGGCCCTGAACGAAATGCGCGAGTCGCGCGGGCAGAAGCCCCTCGGGGTGGGCATCGGCGTCAACAGCGGCATGGCCGTCGTGGGCTACATGGGCTCGGCCGACCGCCATGAATTTACCGCCATCGGCGACTGCGTCAACATCGCCTCCCGGCTGTGCGGCATTGCCAAGGCCGGCGAGGTGCTGGCGGCAGACAACACCGTCTCCAAGGCCGGCGCGGACTTCCAGGTGGAGGCCTTGCCGGTGCAGACGGTGAAGGGCAAGGAGAAGACGGTGCAGCCCTACCGCGTCCTCGGCCTGCGGAGCAGCACGTCCACCGGCGCGACGGGCTAGGCCAGGGGGCCGTCCGTGCAGTAGCCCCCGGTGTCGTCGGCCTGCTATGGCCCTGCTCCCGCCGGGGCGTCGTTCCCCGCGCGGCGGAGGCCATGCGTGCGCTGGGAACGTCGGCCACCGGAGGACATCGGACCGGAGCAGCTGCTGCGGCGTTTCTCGTCACGCATCCAGCAGCTGTCGGAAAGGGCCCGGGCGGCGGTGCGCCTAGCCGTGCCGGAGGCCCTGGAGCACGTGAAGCCCAACCGGGGCTATTTCGGTTACCGGCTGGTGCACCAGTTTGCCTTCATTGAACCGCTGCAGGACTACGTCCGGGTGGGGTTTTCCTTTGGCGCCCTGCTGGAGGACCCGGCTGGGCTATTCCTGGCCGAGCCCTCCCGCGCCGTCCGGTACGTGCGGTTGGAAAAGCCGGCCGACGCCCGCCGGGTGGAGTTGGCCACCCTGCTGCAGCTGGCGGCGGCGGTGCGGCCCCCCAAGCGGCCCCTGCGCGGCCGGGTGCAGCTGCAGGCGGGGGTCCAGCGCCCGCGCCGCAGCCGCTCGCCCTGACGTCCTCAGAGTGCGCCGCGTGAGACGTTCCGCCTGGCTGACGCCGCTGCTTCTGGTGCTGGGCTGTGCGCACGCCCCGCCGGCAGCGCCGGACGTCCTGGCAGTGACGGAAGCCGCGGCGCGCTATGCCCTGGAGCACGACGTGCCGCCCGTGCTGCGCGAGCCCTCCGGCGTATGCCTGCAGGTGGACGGGGCGCCGCCCGCCCCCGAAGTGCTGTCGCGGCTGTCGGGGAGCGGCGTGCAAGTCTTCGCAGGCCCCGCCGGGTGCGCCGGGCCCCGGCCGGTGCTGCTCCAAGTAAGCGCTGTGGTGGTGTCCGGCGAGAGCGCCCAGGCCCAGGCCGGGGTGCAGCAGGGCCGAAGTGGCCTCCTCAGCCTGCGTAAGCTGCAGGGCCAGTGGCAGGTGGTGCGCCCGCAGGGCGCAGCGAACGAGGGCCCGCGCCTCAGTTTCCCCCTGGGGCCGTGAGGTCCTGAAGCGCTTCCCCCCCGCGGCAGCTGCGCACGCCCGGGGGGGGCCTACGGCGATGGACCCGTGCCTTGCACCGCCCGGAGCAGGGCGGCATCGGCCAGCAAGCCCGTGGAGTCCAAGGTGGGCAGCGCAGAATTCGAGTCGCTCAGCAGTAAGGGCAATTCCGTGCAGCCGAGGACGACGGCGTCGCAGGCGTCGGCTTTCAGCCGCTGGACGACGTCTTGGAGGAACGCGGGTGGCTTCTGGCTTGAAGAGGCCGCGCACCAATTCCTCCATGATGATGCGATTCATTTCCTCGAGCTGGGCGGAGGCTGGACGCCTCCACTCTAGTCCGCGCGCGCGGAGCTTCTCTGGGTAGACGTCGCTTTCGACGAGCCAACGGGTTCCGGTCAGGCCAAGCCGCCGGTACCCGTGCTGAACGGCGTGCGCTGCCACCCCGTCGGCGATGTGCAGCCAGGGGAGGGGGGAGCGTGCTTCCACAAGAGGAAGCGCCCGGTGGAGGGTGTTGTCCGGGCAAATCAGCCCCCAGCTTGGTGGCGGACGAGAGCATCAACTCCCCCACGCCCGGCCAGTCCCCGCGATCGATGCAGTCGATGTAGCTGGCCCGCGAATGCGTGTGCATCGACACCTCGGGAGGGGCAAGCGGGCCGAGAAGCGGCTCCCCTTGCACACAGATGGTTCGGTAGCAGAGCGCCGCACCTTCGGCCAAGCAGGCCACAATCCCGATGTGCTGAGGCATGTCAGTCCCGGCGCTTGGGGAGGAAGCGTCGCACGCGCAGCTTTCCGAATCGGTTTCCGAAGACGTACCAGGTGAACGCCGCCCCGAAGAGGGCCGCGGCGGCCGCCACACCGAAGACACCCAACACCGGAAGCCCGCGCACGGTCCAGGACACCTGGGCGAAGGAGAGGAAGGCGCCCACGATGAAGCCGCAGGCGCACAGCCCGAGGAAGCCGATGACGGCGACGCTGCGGAGGCTGTCGTTGATTTTCTCGAGCTCCGGGCTCTTCACCGCCACGCCAAAGCGCCCCTTCTCCAGGTCGAGCAGAATCTGCGAGAGCTGCGTCGGCAAGTCACTGGCCAGTCCCTGGAAGCGCAGCAGCGTGCGCATCAGCCCGCCCCGCAGCTGCGCCGGGTCATAGCGCTCCGCGAGGAGCTGCTTGGCGTAGGGGAGGGAGACGGCGAGGATGTCCAGGTCCGGCGCCAGCTGTCGCAACAGGCCTTCCACGGCCACCGCGGCGCGCGACAGCAGCGCGTACTCGCGCGGAATGCGGATGCGGTACTTCACCGCCAGGTCCAGGAGGTCCGTCAAGAGGTGCCGCGCGTCCACCTCGGCGAGGGTGCGCGCGGTGGGCAGGTGCGTCTGTAGCAACGTCTCCACGTCGGCCCGGAAGCCCGACAGGTTGGCGCGGGTGTCCGGCGCCCCCATGCGGTAGAGGAGGCGGGCGACGGAGTCCGAGTCCTTGAGGGCCACCGCCACGCTGAGCAGCACCAGCGTCTCCTGCATGGCCCGGGTGAGGCGGCCGACGAGGCCGAAGTCCAACAGGCCCACCACGTCCCCCGGCAGCAGCAGGAAGTTGCCCGGGTGGGGGTCGGCGTGAAACAGGCCGTCGACAAAAAGCTGCTGGAAGGACGAGTCCACCACCACCCGGGCCAGCGCTTGCCGCCGCTCTGGACTCAAATCCGCCTGCACCAGGCGCGTGCCCTCCAGGTACTCGAGGGTGAGGACGGTGGAGGTGGTCAACTCATCGAAGACGCGCGGGATGCGCAGCGCTGGCCGGGCGGCGTGGGTGGCGGCGAAGGCCCGGACGTTGGCTGCCTCGTGGACGAAGTCCAGCTCCTCGTGGATGGCCTTGTCGAATTCCTCCACTATCCCCACCGGGGAGGAGATGCCCGTCTCCTCCACCGTGGCCTCCAGAAGCCGTGCCAGTGCCCGCAGCACCGCCAGGTCCGCATTCACCTGCGCGGTGATGCCAGGCCGCTGCACCTTCACCACCACGTCGTCCCCGGCGCGCGTCCGGGCGCGGTGCACCTGCGCCATGCTGGCCGCGGCCAGCGGTACCGGTTCCACGGAGGCGAACAGCTCCTCCACCGGCTGGCCGAAGGCGGCTTCCATCTGCGCGCGCACCTGTTCCAGGGGGATGGGGGAGGCGGAATCCTGCAGCAGGCGCAACTCGGCAACGAATTCCGCCGGCAGGAGGTCCGCCCGGGTGGAGAGGATTTGTCCCAGCTTCACGAAGGTGGGTCCCAGTTCATCCAGAAGCCGCCGGAAGCGCCGGGCCGTCGACTCGGCCTGGGTGTCCGCCAGCGGCTCGAGCTGCCCGGACGGGCGGCCGAAGCGCCGGAAGAGGCCCGCGCGTTCCATCAAGTCGGCGAAGCCGTAGCGGGCCGCTGCCGTGGTTATCTGCCGGAGCCGGTTGAGGTCCGCCAGCTTCACGCCGCGCCCTCTGGCGGTGCCCAGGCCGAGGCGTTCAGGCGCACGTAGTCGAGGACGTACGGCGGCCTGTCAGCGGCGGCGGCCGCCACCAGGGCAGCGGTGAAGCGTTGGGCGCGCCCGCTGTCCAGCCGGGCAAGAAAGGGACGCAGGTTGACGTGGCCGATGAAGTCCGCGAAGGCGGCGTCGTCGGCAAAGGCGGTGGGGCGCGGCTCCAACCAGCAGCGTACGCGCGTCCAGCCGGCCGCCTGCAGCTGCGCCGCCGTCTCCTCCGCACTGGCCAGGCACCAGGGTTCCGTCCAGCCGACGAAGGCGTCCCGGTACTCGGCCGACTGGGCCAGGGCCTCGGCCCGCGTGTGCAGCCGGTGGAGGTTGGCGGCCCCCCCGCACTGGAATTCCAGCTGGCCCCCGGGCCGCGTCGCTGCGCGGAAGGCAGCAAACACAGCCGGGTGGTCCAGCACCCAGTGCAGCGTCGCCGTGCTGAGGATGGCGTCCACCTTTTCCACCAGGGGAAGCTTCGGCAGCGACGCTTGGACGAAGCGCACCCGCGTGCCGAAGGAGGCCAATTCCTTGCGGGCCCCGTCCAGCATGTCGGCGGAGGCGTCCAGGGCGATGACGCGCCCCTGGGGCAGCCGTTCCGCCACCAGCCGGGTGAGTTTCCCCGTCCCGCAGCCTGCGTCCAGCACGGTTTCGCCCCCGCGCAGCTGCAGCCGTTCCACCACCTCGCGTCCCCAGGCCGTCTGCGGCACGGAGACGCGGTGGTAGGCGGAGGCATTCCAGTCGGCAGTGTCCACGGGGCGAGTCACCTAGGTCGCGGCGCCTTCGGGCGGGGTGCGGCGTCTTTCTGCTACCACGAGCGCTTGCCCGGGCGCGATGACCCGGGAGGGCGGCGGCCGCCCCCCCCGGGGGCTGTCAGCACCTTCTGCTACCCAAGACGCTTTCGGAGGGCGCTTGTGGACGACCGGGGGAGGGTTCCTCCCTTGTCCCCACGAGGGAGGCGAGAGGCGCGTGGCAGAGGGTGCGGTGGTGCCGCTTGAGGAAGCGCCGTCGGCGGAACGGGGTGGCGCGCCCCGGGACACGCCGATGATGCGGCAGTACCTGGAGATGAAGGCCCGGGCGCCGGACGCCTTCCTCTTCTTCCGGCTGGGCGACTTCTACGAGTTGTTCTTCGAGGATGCGGTGCGGGCGGCGGAGCTGTTGCAGATTACCCTCACCGCCCGCAGCAAGGGCCCAGAACGCGTGCCCATGTGCGGCGTTCCCTTCCACGCGGCCCGCCGCCACGTGGCGAAGCTGCTGGAGGCCGGGCACAAGGTGGCCATCTGCGAGCAGGTGGAGCAGCCGGGCACCACGCCCGGCTTGGTCCGACGCGACGTGGTGCGCGTGGTGACGCCGGGCATGGTGCTGGACGAGGACGTCCTGGAGGCCTCCTCGCCCAGCTGGCTCGCGGCGGTGGCCGTGGACAAGGCCCGCTGGGGGGCCGCCCTCCTCGACGCCTCCACCGGGGCCTTCCGCGCGGCCGAAGGCGAGGAGAAGGCCCAGCTGCTGGAGTGGCTGTCCGTCGCCTCACCCCGCGAATTGCTTCTGGCCGAGGGCGCCCCGGCCGAGGTGCTGGAGACCCTCGGGAAGCATCTCCCCTCGGTGCCCCTCTCGACGCTAGCGCCGGACGGCTTCCACCTGGCGCGGGCCGCGGCCTTCCTGCGTGCCCACTTCCAGGTGGCAGCGCTGGACGGCTTCGGGCTGGAGAGCGCGCCCTTGGCCACGGCGGCGGCCGGCGCGGCGCTGCGCTACCTGAAGGAAACGCAGCGCACCGACGCTGCCCACGTCACCGCCCTGCGCCGCGAGGCGCTGGGGGACACGTTGGCCCTGGACGCCGTCACCCGGGCCAACCTGGAACTGGTCCGGACGCTGCGGGACGGCGGCCGCAAGGGGTCCCTCCTCGGGGTGCTGGACCGCACCGTGACGCCCCTCGGCGCGCGCAAGCTGTCCAGTTGGCTGCTGGCCCCGCTGCGCAGCCTCCCCGACATCGAACGACGCCTGGACGCGGTGGAGGAGCTGTCCACCCGGCACGTCTGGCGGGAGGTGTGGACCGGGCTTTTGCGGCAGGTGCGGGACGTGGAGCGGCTGTGTGGCCGACTGGCGGTGGGCGTGGGCAACGCCCGGGACCTCGCCGCGCTGGCGCAGTCGCTGGGCGTTCTGCCGGATCTGGTGCGGGCCGTCGCGCAGTCCAAGGCCGAGTTGCTGTCGGCGCTAGCCGGCCCGTTGGGCGCGCACGGCGAGTTGCAGCAGCTGCTCGGGCGGGCGGTGGCCGAGGAGCCCCCGGCCACCCTGGATGAGGGCGGACTCTTCCGCCCCGGCTACTCGGCCGAGCTGGATGCGCTGGTGGCCCTCAGCACCGACGGGAAGAGCACCCTCGCGCAGCTGGAGCGACAGGAGCGGGAGCGCACGGGCATCCAGAGTCTGAAGGTCCGCTACAACCGCGTCTTCGGCTACTTCCTGGAGGTGACGCGGGCCAACCTGCACCTGGTGCCGGAAAGTTGGGAGCGTCGGCAAACCATGGTCGGCGCCGAGCGCTTCGTCACCCCGGAGCTCAAGACGTGGGAGGAGCAAGTCCTCACCGCCGAGGAGCGGCGCTGCGCCCTGGAGCGCCGTCTCTTCGAGGAATTGCGCGCGCGCGTCCTTCAGGACCTTCCGGCGCTGAAGGCCACCGCCGAGGCCATTGCCACCCTGGACGCGCTTCTGTCCTTCGCCCGGGTGGCTGCCGAGTACGGCTACTGCCGGCCGCAGCTGGACGCCTCGGGCGCGCTGGAAATTGTCGGCGGGCGCCACCCGGTGGTGGAGCGCTTGCTGCGCGCGGAGCCGTTCGTCCCCAACGACGTCCGCCTTGCCTGCGACTCGGCCCAGGTGCTCATCCTCACCGGGCCCAACATGGCCGGCAAAAGCACCGTCATGCGGCAGGTGGCCCTGGTGACGCTGCTCGCGCAGGCCGGAAGCTTCGTCCCCGCCAGCCGCGCGCGCATAGGGCTGGTCGACCGAATTTTCACGCGTGTCGGCGCTTCGGACAACGTCGCCGGCGGGCAGAGCACCTTCATGGTGGAGATGGCGGAGACGGCGTCCATCCTGCACCACGCCACGGCCGACAGCCTGGTGGTGCTGGACGAAATTGGCCGGGGCACCTCCACCTACGACGGGCTGTCCATCGCCTGGGCAGTGGCTGAGCACCTGCACGACCGGGTCGGCTGCCGGACGCTGTTTGCCACGCACTACCATGAGCTCACCGACCTCGCGCTGGAGAAGCCCCGCGTCCGCAACGCGTCCATGGGCGTGCGGGAGGCGGGGGGACGGGTGGTGTTCTTGCGGACGCTGGTGGAGGGCGGCTCCAGCCGCTCCTACGGCATCGAGGTGGCCCGCCTGGCCGGGCTGCCGGCCCCGGTGGTGCGGCGGGCCCGCGAGGTGCTGGGCAACCTCGAGGCGGGCGAACTGGACTCTGCCGGGCACCCCCGCGCGGCCCACCGCGGTAGCGCTGCCCAGGAACAGCTGCCGCTGTTGCTGCCCGCTCCGAGTGCGGCCCAGGCCGCCGTCCTCGACGCACTCCGCGGCATGCAACTGGAGTCACTGACACCCCTGCAGGCCCTCAACCTGCTGGCGGAGCTGCAAGCCAAGGCCAGCGAGTAGGGTGGTGTTTGCTGCAGGACGCCTGGGCTAAGGCGCGCGCAAGGCGACTGTGTCCTGGTGTGCCCCAGCGCTCGGTGGCGGCGGGAAGCCAGGCAGGAGGCCCGTCCGTCGAAACTCCGCGTACGCCTGCAAGGCGCGCCGGACGGCGTAGCCGGGCTCCGTCTGCAGCCGCTTGAGTGCCGCGACGTCCGGCGGATGGGCGTCGTGCAGGTGCACCTCGTACCAGCCATGCGTCCGGGCAAACACCGTACGGGTCAGTCCCGCTGGCACCGGCGGGGCCCGGAACGTCAGTTGCGTCACGTTGGGGGCCTGGGGCTGGTCCAGCGTCCACCCGTCGTCAGCCGCCAGCTGGGCGCGCACGTCGCGACCCGTTTCGTCCCGGGCGACGCGCGCCTGAAGCGCCTGCACCTGCGTCGGACTCTCCCCCCAGGCCAGCTGGAAGGCGTTGAAGCGCCAGAAGCCGACTGGCGGGTCGATTCGAAGTTGGACGGTGTCACTCTCGACGCCCGACAAATCCAGCGGCATGGCCCGGTTTTCAGACACGTACGGCCCGCTAGCCACCAGCACGCCGCGCTTCTCCCAGCGCTGTCCGACGCGCACCTGGACGGCCAGCTGAAACAACTCTTCCCGGGCGTTCCAGTCCTGGTACTGCTGAAGCGCCGCAGGGTTCCGGCCGAGTGTTTCCCCGAAGGCCTGGGCCTCGGCACCGAGGACGTCCAGAAGCGCACGCGCCTGCAGGGAGCCCCACGACGTCGTGGCCGTGTTGCTGACCAGGTAAACGGGTACATCCGTCTTCGGCCGGTGGAAGGTGAGTAAAAGGTGGTTTCGTGTGTCGCCCCCGGGAAGCTGCCTGGCCGCCCCGTCGAGGTCCGGCATCCAGGAGACCTGGTCGGCGTCCAGCAGGAAGGGAAGCACGTCGGCGCCGTCCTGGTCCGTTGCCGAGGTCAGGCGCCCGCGGCGATGGAAGGCGTGCACCGTCCCGTCTTGCCCGAGGACGATGCTGGCGCCCGGGAAATGGTCGACAGCGAGCAGGACCAGGGAGTCGGTATGCTGCGTCTCGTCCTGTTGGTTGGTGAGTAGCACCCGGTATTCGCCGTCGACCGGCACCAGGTGCACCAGCTCCGAGTCGTCCGTGCGCGCGAGCGCCCTTGCAGTGGCCCCAGCGTAGGGCTCGCCGTCGAGAACGTAGCGGTGGCCGTCCCAGCTGTAGAGGAACGGACAATGCGCCGACCACGTCCACTTTGAGCTCGCCAACACGATGGCTCCCACCGTGAAAATCACCGCGACGATGGCGAGCACCACCAGGACGCCTCCCACCCATTGGTTCCCCTCGCTGTTCTCGACCAGGACGTCGACGGAGACGACCTCCGAGACCGGGGCCTTGTAGAGGGGCGGGCCATCCTCCGGGCCGATGATGAATGCATCGCCCGTGACACGTGCAAGGCCATAAAAGGGGTGGTGGACGCCGTCGCGGGTGGTGAACCCGTCGATGCTGGTCGAAGTCGCGGCGGCAGACTTGATTGCTCCGGGCATGGGCATGACCGCAACGCTCCTGCAGCCTGGAAGGCACGCCAGGAATGCCGCGGCAGTGAAGACGGCCAGCGCTCTCTGGACCATGGCCCCCCCGTTTCCCCCGGGAACAGACAGACGGCCCGGCGGGAATGCGTCCCTTGCGACCCAGGGACTCTGGCAGGTGCGCCCGGACGGCTACTCGTGAAACGCGCTTACGCCGGCGGGCGTAAACGCACTGGGCAGTCGTCAGCCAAAGCGTCCGCAGCGACGCATTCCGGTGGGCTGACGGAAGCTGAAAAATTGCCCGGTGGCGACACGGGTGGTGACATGCCTGTCGCTTCTGCCCCGACCATGTCGCGCCTCCTCGCCCTGACTCTCGCCCTCCTGCTTGCGCCGTCCGTGGAGGCGGCCAGTGCGGATGCGTCCGAGCAGGCCTACCAGCAGGCCCGGCACGCCTATTACGTCCTCAAGGGTGACGCGGGGCGGCGGCGCTACCGGGACAGCTGGCTCGGGGTGGCGCACAAATTCGAAGCTGTCGCGCAGAAGTACCCCACCTCGTCGCGCGCCCCGGATGCCCTCTTCACCGCCGCCGGGCTTCTGGCGGAACTCAGTCGCATCAGCCAGGTGCCAGAGGACTTGGCCGGTGCCGCCGAGGACTACAAGAAGCTGCTCGAGCGGCACCCCCGCCACAAGCTGGCGGACGACTCGGCGCTGGCGCTGGCCCGGCTGCAGCTGGAGCGTCTGGGGCAGACGGACGCTGCCCGCGCCACGCTGCAGCACGCCCTGGCCCAGCTGCCGAAGGGCGACCAGTACGCCAACCTCAAGACCCTCCTCGCTTCGTTGCCCGCAGAAGCACCGAAGAAGCCGCCCCCGCCGGTGGTGCGCCGGCCCGCGCCCAAGGCGGTGCGGGACTACCCAGCCCTCAGCAAAGCCCCCACGCCGGCGCCGCCTGCCGTCGCCGCCGCGGAGGCCTCGTCCGTCAGCAAGGCGCCCGCTGCAGCGCCCCCCGCCGTCGTCGGGGCCGAGGCGCCGGCGGCCGAGGGCGGCCCGGAAGCCGCGTCCGTTTCGTCCGTTGCGCCGGCACCGTCGGTGCGCGAGCGGATGAAGTCCGTCGGGCGGCAGACGGGGGGTGAGGTGACGCTGGCTGAACAGCTGGGCCTCAAGGTCCGCCGCGTCGTCATCGACGCCGGGCACGGAGGGCACGACACCGGCACCGTCGGCCCGGGCGGCACCCAGGAGAAGGCTGTCGCGCTGGCGGTCGCGCTTCGGCTGGGGCAGGTGCTGACGGATGAGGGGCTGGAAGTCGTCTTCACGCGGGAGGAAGACCACTTTGTCCGGCTGGAGGACCGCGCCCGGCTGGCCAATGAAGCAAAGGGAGACCTCTTCATCTCGGTGCACTGTAACTCCGGCGGTGAGGCGAGCTGGCGGGGGGTGGAGACCTACTCCCTCAACCTCACCAGTGACCGCTACGCCATCCGGCTGGCTGCGCGGGAGAACACCTCCTCGGCCAAAACCATGTCGGACCTCCAATTCCTCCTGGCGGACCTCGCCACCCGCGCCCACACCGACGAGTCGGCGCGCCTGGCGGAGCGCGTGCAGCACAGCCTGGTGTCGCGCATGTCCGCCAAGTACCCCAAGGTGAAGGACCGGGGCCGCAAGGAGGCCCTCTTCTACGTGCTCTTGGGGGCCAAGATGCCGGCCATCCTGGTGGAGACGGGCTTCCTCTCCAACCCGGAGGACGAGAAGCGGCTGGCCACCGCCAGCTACGAGGACGAGGTGGCACGGGCCATTGCCGCCGGGGTGCAGGACTTCCTCGGCTACCGCGAACGCCTGGCCAAGGTGGACGCGCACTAAAGGCGAGTGCCCCGGGGCGGTTAGAGTGCAGCGGCCGGTGCCCGGGCGACCGCCCACCTCCCCCCGGTTTCCCCTCCAGTGACGTCCTTCGAGAGTCCACACCTGTCTCCGCCGCCCGCGCCGCCCCCCAGTCACCGGGTGGTGCGCCCGCAGCTGCCCCGGCTTGCCCCGGGGGATGCCGCGTCCCGTCCGGCACGGGCCCGGGCGCAGCGGGAAGCGGCATTCGAGGCGGTGCGCGCCTTTCACCGGCAGGGGGGCGCGGGCCTGTCCACCGCACGGCTTCTGGCCGCCGCGGCCGACGCCCTCGTCGAGGGGCTGTGGGCGGAGTTGGAAGCGGAGCATCCCCTCCCCAGTTCGGCCCTGGTGGCGCTGGGCGGCTATGGCCGTCGGGAGCTGAGCCCTGGGTCCGACTGGGACTTGCTGCTGGTGCATGAGCGGCGCCGGAGCGCCGGGGTGGCGGAGCGTGCCCGGGCCCTGACCACGCTGCTCTGGGACGCCCGGGTGACGGTGGGCTGGAGCGTGCGCACGCCGGAGGAGACGCTGACGGCCTCGGCAGAGGACTTGACGGTACGGACGGCGCTGCTCGACGCCCGCGTGCTGGCCAGCCACGGAAAGCTGGGGGAACGCTTCCTGCGCGACGTCCACCTCCGCCCGGGGACACGGGAGGCGGAGGCCTTCATCGGTGCCAAGGTGACTGAGTTGCAGGAGCG
>JADGRA010000037.1 GCA_017881265.1 Myxococcaceae bacterium
CGCCGCCGCCACCCCCACCGCCGCCGTAGCCACCCCCGCCGCCGCCGTAGCCACCCCCGCCGCCCGCGGGCCGTCCTCCGCCCGAGGTGCGCCCGCCGGGTGCCGGCGCCGCGCTCACTGCCACCGCCTTGTCGGTTCCGTTCATGGGTGTCCTCAGGCCTCCTCGGCCGGCTCCTCGTCGTCGACGCTCACCACCGCCGCCACGCCCGCTGTCGCCACAGGCACTCCGGGAAGGCCCGGGGCCCCTGGCGGCCGCTCGTCGACGTCACCAGCCATGCGCACGTCCTCGAGGACGGGCCGCGTCTCCGGGTCCACGTCGTCCGCAAGCTTCACCGAGAGGAAGCGTGTCACCTCGTCGAAGTTGCGCAGGTTGCGTTCCACCTCGGCCACCATGGCCGTGCCGCCCAGGTAGTGCGCGTGGACGTAGATGGCACGGGCTTGCTTGGCCACCGGGTACAGCGTCCGCTTCTTCCCCAGCACTGTGAAGCGCAGCACCTTGCCGCCGTCGCGAGAAACGATGGTGCGGACGCGGTCCTTAATCTTGTCCACGCCATCATCCGTCAGGTCCGGCTTGACCAGGAAGATGGTCTCGTACTCGCGCAGGCGCGCTTTGCTCGTCTCAGCCATGTGTTTCTTCCCCTCGGGATGGTGCCGTCCGGGGACCGAAAACCTCTCAGCCCTGGGCAGCGGGGAGCGGAAGGGCTGCTCTGGAGCGCCCACCCGGGAACGGGAAATGTGCGCGCCCGTCACCTCCGCGCTTGCTGCCCCCCACCCCCTTTGAAAGGCCGGCGCTCTCAACAAGAGAAGCGCTACCAGAGGCAGGGCGCGCGTACGTAGCGGGCTCGGGGCCAGGAAGTCAAGGCGGCGGTCCTACCCCTTGCGGTTGAAGCGCGTCATGGCCTCGGCCAGGGGCAGGGTGGCCCAGCCCAGGGCAGCCTCCGCGGCACGGTCGAGGACTTCGGGGAGGGCAGCCCGCTCCTCCTTGGAGAAGCCCCCGAGGACGTGTCCCACGGTGCGCTCCTTGCCCTCGGGCTTACCCACACCCACCCGCAGGCGCGCGAAGCCGTCCTCGCCGAGGCTGGCCACGATGCTGCGCAGCCCGTTGTGGCCCGCCGTGCCCCCACCGCTCTTGAGCTGCAGGCGGCCGAAGGGCAGGTCGAGCTCGTCGTGCACCACCAGAAGGTCTGCGGGCTGAAGCTTGTAGAAGCGCGCGGCGGCCGCCACCGACTGGCCGGAGAGATTCATGTACGTGTCCGGCTTGAGCAGCAGAAGCCGCTCGGCGCCGAGGCGGCCCACCCCCAGCCGGCCGTCGAATTTGGCCGCGTCGAGGGGAATGGACAGCCGCGCCGCCAGGCGCTCCAGCACCAGGAAGCCGGCATTGTGCCGGTCCCCGGCGTGCTCGGCGCCCGGGTTGCCCAGTCCGGAGATGAGCTTCACGCAGCCCCCGGGCTACTTCTTCTTGTCGTCCTTCTTGCCGCCCGCTGCGGGCGGTGCCGCGGCCTTGGCGTCGCCTGCGGCCGGAGCCGCGCCGCCCTTCCCCGGTGCGGCCGGTGCCCCGGTCTTGGCGTCGGCCGCCGCTGGAGTCGCGCCGCCCGGCACTGCTGCGCCTACGACCGGTGCAGCCACCACCACCACCTCTTCCTTCTCAGGGACGTTGACCACCGCGAGGGTGTAGTTGACGTGCGTCTTCACCCGGACCCCGGCGGGAAACTTCACGTCGCGGATGTGCAGCGACTGCGCAATCTTCAGGTGGCTGACGTCGGCCTCGAGTTTCTCCGGTATGGCGGAGGGGACGACGTACACCTCGATGTCGCGACGGTTCTGGCTGAGGATGCCGCCCGAGGTGACGCCTTCGGGCTTGCCTACCAGGACGAGGGGGACATTCACCTTCACCTCCTCGTTCTCCCGGACGTCCAGGAAGTCCACGTGCAGCAGCTCCCGGGTGACGGGGTCCTGCTGGTAGTCCTTCAGCAGCACCTGCCGCTCCTCCTGGCCCTCCACCTGAAGCGTCAGGAGGGTGTTGAACTTGAGCGGGGTGGCGATGGCCCGCCTCACGTCGAGTGGGTCCACCGCAATGTGCGCCGGGGCACTGAGGCCGCGGCCGTAGACGATGGCCGGAACCATCCCTCCGGCGCGCAGCCGGCGCGCCGGGCCCTTTCCCGAGCTCTCGCGCGGCTTGCCACTGAGGACATTCTTGTCGCTGGCCATGAGACACCCTTCTTCGTCCACGGCCTGTGCAAGGCCGGAGGCTGCAGTTCCCCGGTGCGCCGGCATCCCACCCCGATGGTGGGCCCCGGGAAAACGCACGTTCGGGAAGCGCCCCCGACCTGGCCAAACGCTCGCCGCGGCTTTTGCCCCAGCCCCGGGGCCGCGTCAAGCAGAGGGGTCGGCCGGTGGTTACCAGGTAGGCGCGTGACGCCCCGTCGCCTCCTCCACCTCGACCAGGCGCGCGCGCGCTTCGGCGAGCGTGCCGACCGCCTTCTGCCGCTGCTGACCCTCGGCGACCCGCTGGCCGACGCGGCGGTGCAGGCCCTGGCCGACGTCCCGCCCAAGGCGCGCGAGGTGATGTTGACCCGCGTGCTGTCGCTGGCAAGCCCGCGCAGCATCCCTTTGGAGCTGGCCCGGTTCCGCGACGGCCTCTTGCGGGTGCCCTTCTGGGTGGACTACCCGCGCGCGGCGCGCGGGGGCGCGGTGCTACTGCGCACCGGGATTTTCGGCGGGCTGGTGCTGGCCTTTCGCTCGCTCATCCTCGGGTACTGCTCGCCGGCCGGAAACAAGCCCCTCGTCTTCTCCGGACGGCTGCGCGCCTCGGCGGCCCGTCGCGTCAGCGAGACGGGGAGGTTTGTGCAGAGCGTCTACCTGGCGGACGGGCTTCGGCCGGGAGCGCCGGGCTTCGTTGCCACCGCGCGCGTGCGGCTGATGCACGCCCAGGTGCGCCGGCTGCTCCTTGCCTCCGAACGCTGGGACAGCCAGAGCTGGGGCCTGGCCATCAACCAGCTGGACATGGCTGGGACGGTGCTTCTCTTCTCGCTGGTGATGGTGGACGGGCTGCGGCGCTTCGGCTTCAAGTTCTCGCCCGAGGAAGTCTCGGACGTCCTGCATCTGTGGCGCACCACCGGGTGGCTGCTCGGCGTCCGCGAGGACTTGCTCGGCAGCACCGAGGCCGAGGCCCGGGACCTCTGGGACCTTATCCGCCTCACGCAAGGGTCACCGGACGAGGACTCCCGGGAGCTGGCCCTGGCCATGCTGGAGAGTCCCCGCACCGAGGCGCGCTCTCAGGCGGAGAAGTCCCGGGCGGAGGGCGTCGTCGCGCTGGGCCATGGGCTGTGCCGCTTCCTCCTCGACGACGGCTACGCCGACGCCCTGGGCATCCAGAAGAATGCCTGGCGCTTCGTCGTGCCCGCCCTCCGGGGCCTGGTGTCCAGTGCCGGCCGCGTGCTGGGCCGGCTTCCCGGTGCACACCGGCTGCGGCTGGAGGCCGGGCTACGCTACTGGCAGCACGCCGTGCAGGTGGGCCTCGACGACAGGGACGCCACCTTCGCGCTGCCGGACGCCGTCCACGCCGCGCCGGGGAAATAGCGCCGCGGGGGAAACCACGCCCCCCAAGGCCCGGGGGGGCTCCCGCCCGGAGCGCGGCGTTTCTACTTCGCGTGTCGGTCCACCAGGGACAGCACGTCGTCCAGGTCGAAGGGCTTCTTCACGAAGCCCACCACCCCGCTGCCGCGGGCCGTCTGCTCCACCTGGGCATTGGCCGAGATGAGCAGCACCGAGACCCGCTCCCGGTCCGGCCGCCGGCGGAGCTCCTCCAGGAAGGCGAAGCCGCTCATGACGGGCATCATCAAGTCCAGTAGCACCAGGCACGGTCTGGCCACGCGGTCGAGCACGTCCAGGGCCTCGCGCCCGTTGGAGGCAGTCAGCACCCGGTGGCCGCCGGCGTCGAGCATCTCCTCCAGGACTTCCCGGATGTCCGGGTCGTCCTCCACCACCAGCACCACCCTGGAGCTCGCCATGTGCACGCGGCAGGTTTCCTAACGGCGGCCCGTTGGCGATGCGCTCAGACGAAGAGCGAGCTTAGCGAGTCCCCGGAGTAGATGCGTTGGATGGCCTCGGCAAACAGCCGGGCGGTGCTCAGCTGGCGAATTTTGGGGCAGGCGGCGGCGGAGGCCGCCAGCGGCACGGTGTCGGTGAAGACGGCCTCCTCCAGCGCCGACTCCTGGATGCGGGTGACCGCCGGTCCGGAGAGGATGGGGTGGACGGCGTACGCCAGCACCCGGCGCGCCCCCTCGTTCTTCAGCACCTGGGCAGCCTGGGTGAGCGTCCCGGCGGTGTCCACCATGTCGTCGATGACGATGGTGTCCCGGCCGCGCACGTCGCCGATGACGTTCATCACCTCGGAAACGTTGGCCCGGGTGCGGCGCTTGTCCACAATCGCCAGGCCGGCGTTGAGGCGCTTGGAGTAGGCGCGCGTGCGTTCCACGCCGCCGGCGTCCGGGGAAACCAGGACCAGCTCCTCGGTGTTGCCGAAGCGCCGGCGGATGTCCTCCAGGAAGACGGGGGAGGCGAAGAGGTGGTCGCTGGGGATGTGGAAGAAGCCCTGAATCTGCGCCACGTGCATGTCCATGGACACCATGCGCGTCGTGCCGGCCGATTCCAAAAGGTCGGCCACCAGCTTCGCGGTGATGGGCGTTCGGGGAACCACCTTGCGGTCCTGCCGGGCGTAGCCGAAGTAGGGGATGACCGCGGTGATGGACGCCGCCGAGGCCCGCTTCAGGGCGTCCACCATGATGAGCAGCTCCATCAGGTGGTCGTTGGCTGGCGGGGAGGTGGACTGGATGATGAAGGTGTCCTGGCCTCGGACATTCTCCCCAATCTCCACCTGAATCTCCCCGTCGGAGAAGCGCCCCACCTCCGCCTTGCTCAGCGGCCGCTTGAGGTGCTCGCAGATGCGGGTGGCGAGGGCGACGTTGGAGTTGCCGGCGAAGACCTTGAAATCGCGCATGGGCATGGCCTTTCTCGTCACCTAGCGCAAAGCGCCGGGACGCGGAAGGCCCTGAGGCACGTGCCCGGGGACGTCGCGGCGGAATTGTTCACCCCGCACCGGCCGGGCCGGCAGCCTCCCGGGGGGGCGGGGGCGGAAAGAAACCTTGCCGGGAGCTGCCAGAGGTGTGGTGAAAGTCCCCTTAGGAGGCTCCACGGCCCAAGTCCCCGGGGCAGGGAGGCGGCCTTTCCCCATGGCCACACGCAAGCGGACGGCTGCTCCCAGGCGCGCACGGCGGACCGCCACGGCGCCAGGCCGCGCCGGCACCCACGTCCGGCCCCTCATCTCCGCCAGAGCGCTGCGCGCGCGGGTGCGCACCCTCGGGCGACGCATCAGCCGTGACTACGCCGGAAGAACGCTCACCATGGTGTGCGTGCTGAAGGGGGCCGTCCTCTTCTTCTCGGACCTGGTGCGGGCCATCGACGTGCCGGTGGAGCTCGAATTCATCGGCGTGACCTCCTACGCCAATGCCACCGAGAGCTCCGGGGAGGTGCGCATCTCCACCGACGTCGCCCGCCCGCTGGAGGGCAAGGACGTCCTTCTGGTGGAGGACATCGTCGACACCGGCCTCACCGCCGCCTTCCTCTTGAGCCTGTTACAAGCGCGGGCCCCGCGCAGCCTCGCCCTGTGCACGCTCCTGGAGAAGCCCTCCCGCGCCCGGACGCGGGTGGACATCGCCTACCGGGGCTTCGTCATCGACGACGTCTTCGTCGTCGGCTACGGGCTGGACTGGGCGGAGCGCTGGCGAAACCTTCCCTACCTGGGCGTCGTCGACTGACGCCCGGGGCCCCCAGGCCCCTTAGGGCGCCCCCGCGTCGGGCGCGGCCGCTGCGGGCGTGGGGGCGGGGGCGGGCGGCACCGGGCCGGAGGGGGTGTCGGCCAGCGTCACCACCACCTGGCGCAGCACGTCCTCCAGCGCGCTGGCGGCCGGCTCCACCTTCACCAGCATGGCGTGCGCGGCGCGCGCCCGGCGCGTCGGGCTGTCGGCGGCGATGCGCAGCTGCGAGAGGCCCTCGGCCACGGCGCGTCGGGCGTCCTCGAAACGGATGCGGGCCTGGTCATAGGCCACGTCCAATTCCAGGGCGCGCAGCGTCCGGCGCTGTTCATCCGTCGCCCCCTGCAGCCGCCCCATGCGGTGCAGCAGCGCCATCCCGCTGGCCACCACCTGGGTGTCCTCACTGAGCAGCTTCGGCCGTGCCGCCTGCTCGAGGATGCGAAACAGCGCGCGGTCCAATTCGTCGCGGTCCTCGAAGCGCTCCGTCTCCGCCGTGCCCGGGCTGACGCCCCCAAGGTCCACCGGCGCGTACACGTCGGCCAGGGCGGGGTCGGCCGGCCGGTAGGGGGCGCTTCCCCAAGGCAGCAGGCGCCCCTTCTGCACCACCAGCTTTCCCTCCTCCATCTTGAGGGAGAAGGTGCGTGCGTTGTCGCGGGCCAGAAGCACGCAGACGATGGCCGCCAGGGCCAGGACGAGCAGGGTCACCAGCAGGCGACGCAGGGCATGGCCTGCGCGCTGGCCGAAGGTGGTGGGGGTAGGAGTCGCCATGGGGGACCTCGTCGGCTGCCAGAGAAGGGGCGGGTGCTGGAACCTTGGGGGTATAGTCTCCGCTGTCAAGCGCCCATGAACCTCACGTTCCGCCGCCTGGGCGTCAGCGAGCTACTCCCCCGGTACATTTTCTTCGAGAGCCTCTTCGTCCGTCGCCGGGTCCTCGAGGTGGGGGCGGTGGCCGCCACCGGCGGCGCCTCGGCCCAATTCCTCCTGGAGCGCGGCGCCCGCGTGGTGCTGGCCTGCGACGACGACTTGCAGGCGGTGGCGGACGCCCAGGCCCGGCTGGGCAACGCCAACCTACGCTTCCGGGCCACCGTCTTCGACGACTTGCCCCCGGGCGGCTTTGACTTGGTGCTGGTGGCCGACCTGGCCCCCTGGGTGCGGGCGCCGGAGCTGCTGCGGGAACTGGTGGCCCAAGTCTCCCCCACCGGGGCGCTGGTAGGGGGGCTGCGCAACCCGGCCGGCCTGTCGCTGGCCCAGCTGATGGAGCCGGACGCCGAAGGAGCCCCGCCCACCTACGGCCAGGCGCTGGACGCGCTCTCGGCCCATTTCCGCTCGGTGGAGGTGGCCACCCAGAGTCCCCTCCTCGGCTACCAGCTGGCTTTCGAGCGCAGCGAGGGACTGCAGGTGGACGGCACGCTGGCCGGCACCGGCGAAGCCGCCTACTTCGTGGTGCTGGGCAGCCAGGACCCGCACCGGCAGGTGGACCCCACCTGGGTGCAGCTGCCGCCGGCCCCGCTGGCCTTCACCGGCAACCGGCTGGACGAGGTGTCCACCCGGGCCCGCGAGTGGGAAGAGCGCAGCCGCCGCCTGAAGGAGTCCCTGGAGAGGACCCGGGCCGACGCGGAGGAGGTGAAGGGCGAGGTCGCCCGGACGCGAGAGGCGCAGGAGCGCGCCGAGGGGGAGGCGCGCCGCTGGCAGGCGCAGGCAGAATCCCGCGAGCGCCACCCGCTGCAGCCGCTGGCCCAGGACGAGCTGGCCGCCCGGGTGCGCCGGCTGGAGGCCGAGGCCCGCAGCGCGCTGGAGCGGGCCTTGGAAGCCGAGCGCCTGCTGGGCGTGCAGCGGGCGCAGCTGGATGCCATTCACCAGGACGAGCGCCAGGGCCTGGCCCAGGTGCTGGCGGCGCAGGAGTCGGTGCGGCTGGAGCGGGCGCGGCGCGAGGAGGTGACGCGGCTTCTGGACGACGCGCGGACGAAGCTGACTGCGGCCTATGAGGAGTTGCGGGGCGTCCGCGAGGAACTCTCCGCGCTGCGGGCCGCCGACGCCGGGGCCGTCCCGGCCGAGGCTGCGCTGGAGCGCCGGGCCGTGGAGGAACGCCTGGCCCAGGCCCGGGAACGGGAATTGCGCCTCGCCGAGCAACACAGCACCGCACTGGCCGCCATCGAGTCCCTGCAGGGGAGGGCCGCGACGGAGCGGGCCCGGGCGGAGGCTTTGGAACAGCGGGTGGTGTGGCTGGAGGCCGAACGGGCGCGGGCCGAGCGCGCCGCCGAGTCCGACGCCGCCCGGCTGCGGGCCATGCAGCAGAAGGCGGCGGAGAGTCCCGCCGCCTTGCAGCAGGCCGCCGAGCACACCGAGGTGGAGGCGCTGCGGGACAGCGTCGAGCGGCTTCAGGCGCACTCGGCCCTCGTCGAGGCCCGGGAGGCGCAGGCACGCGCGCTGGTGGGGCGCCTGGAGTCCGAGCTGGCCGAGGCCCGCAATGCCGCCGCCCACACCGTCCCCCCGCATGTGGCCGCCGAGCTGGACACCCTGCGCCAAACCGCCGCCGCGCAGGCCGACGCCTTGGGGCAGCTGCCCGTGGAGACGGCCCGGGCGGACGCGGCGGAGGCCGAGTGGGGCGCCCTGCGCCAGCGTCTGGCCGAGGTGGACGCGGCGTGGCGGCAGGCGGTGGAGGAAGCCGCCACGCTTCGGGAGGCCCAGGCCCTGCGCGCCGAGGAGGCAAGCGCGCAAGAGGCGCAGGCGGTGGCCCGCGTGCAGTCGCTGGAAATGCAGTTGCAGGCCGCCCGGGAGGCCGCCGAGGCGTCGTCGGCCGCCGCCTCCGCCGAGCAGGCGCTGCGGGGGGAGGTGGCCCTTCTGCGCGCCTCCGCTTCGGAAGCCCGCGCCGGCGCCGGGGCCATGGAGGCCAGCCTGGCTGAGGCACGCCAGCAGCTGACCGCCGTCCAGGCCGAGCGCGAGGCGTGGGCGGCCGAGCGCGCCCAGCTTGTGGCACAGGCCGAGGAACGCGAGCAGGCGCGACAGGCCGCGGAGGAGGCGCGCCAGGCCCTGCAGGCGGAGGCGGCCTTGGCCGCCAGCGCCGCCCCGCTGCGCGAGCAGCTGGAACAGGCCCAAGGCCAGCTGCGGGTGGCCCGCGCGCTGCGCGACGGGCTGCAGAAGGACTTGGAGGCGGAGCGGGCACGGGCCCGCGCGCTGGCCGAGGCCCAAGCCGAGGCCGAGGCCCGTGCGGTGGCCGTGCAGTCCGTGGCCGCCGAGGAGGCGGAGGAACTGGAACGGGCGCGCGACGCCGCCAGCACGGCCGTCTTTGAACGCAACGCCCTGGAGCAGCAGCTGCGGGATTCCTCGGCACGCGAGGAGGCCCTCCAGCACGAGCTTTCGTCCCTGCGGGCGACGCTGGACACGGGGGCCCTGGAAGCCCAGACGCGCCAAGCCCGGGGCGAGTCCCTGGAGCGGCAGCTGGCCGACGCCGAGGGGCAGCTGGGCATGCTGGTCGCCGAGCGCGGGGAGCTGGCGGCCCAGGCCGAGGCGCTCGCAGCGGAGCTGGCCGCCGAGCGCGGTGGCCGCGCCGCGGCTGAGGAGGCCGCCCGGGCCGCCCAGCGCCAGTCCGCGGACGTCGCCCGCCGGGCGGACGAGTTGCAGGTCCTGGCGCGCGGCGCCGACGCCCAGAAGGCTGTGGTGGAGGACTTGCGCTCGCAGCTGCAGGCCGCCCAGCAAGCCGCCACGGCCGTCCAGGCCCGCGAGGCCGAGCTGCAGGCCCGGCTGGCCGAGGCCCAGTCCCGCCTGGAGATGGTGCAGCGGCGCGCCACCGCCCAGGAGACGGAGCTCAGTGCGCTCCGCCGCGCCACCGGGCGGCCGAGCGCCGAGGAATTGAAGGGCATCTACGAAAGGGCGCAGGCGGAAATCTCCGCCGCGCGCGAGGGGGCCCGACGCACCGCCCAGCGCGGCGAGGCGACGCCCACTCCGCCCGAGTCTCCGCCGACGAAGAAGCGCTGAAGACGCATTGCCCCCGGGGCCTCACTCGCCCGGGTGGTAGGCCCGTTCCAGGTGGGCCTCAATCTCAGCCCGCGTCAGCCAGACGTCCTTGAGGTCCCCGCGCGCATAGCGCTCGGCCTGGTCCAGGAAGTGGGGGGAGGCGGGGTTGCCGCTCTCGCCCCCGGCCAGCACGCTGCGCGCCTTCACGCGCGGGCCAAATTCCACCACCGCGACGAAGCTGTTTCCCTTGTCGCCGTATAGGCGCTTGGTGCCGGTGGGCCTGCTCGACGCGAAGGAGGCGAGCGAGCCCCAGGTGCCCGAGGCAAAGCCGATGGGGAGGCTTGGCCGCGCGTCGTCGAAGGTGGCTTCCACCGTGCCGGAGAGTCGCTGGAAGCGGTTGAGGTCCCCCCACGGCGTCTGCCACGTCCCGAAGTCCCGCTCCAGCCGCCCGGTGGCGCGTGCCAGCGCCTGCAGCTGTGCTTGCGCCGGCAGCGCCGCCACCACGTCGTAGGGGGAGGCGCGGCGAGCCCGGGCGCTCTCGGCCACACTTTCGAAGAGGTCCTGCGCCCAGAGGATGGCCAGCGAGGTGGGCACCGAGGACACCGACGCGCGGAGGTCCCAGGCCCGCAGCGCGGCGATGGGCGCGGCCAGGGACAGGGTGAGCGGCTCGGCCGCCGGCGCCTCGTCCCAGGCCTTGAACAGCGGGGGCAGCAGGGCCTCGAAAGCGGTCAGCTGGCTGTCGTAGGCGGCGGCCCGCAGCGACTCCAGCGTGAAGGCCCGCTCGCGCTCCAGCAGCCGAACCGCGTGCACGCCGCGGGGGTTCTCGGGATTGACCCACATGTAGCGGGGGAAGTCCGCGGGCCGCGGGCTGAAGGGCCCGGCGGCCGAGAAGGGCCAGTCGTTGGTGTTTTGAAGCCAGCCGCTGGCTGGGTTCAGCAGGTGGATGGTCTCGCTCACCGGGTGCAGGCCCTTCCAGTCGGTGGCCGGGTTTGCGCCGTCGACGGGCTGGGTGAAGTCGACGGTCGCATCGCGGATGGGCACGAAGTTGCCGTGGAAGTAGGCGATGGTGCCGTCGGCGTCCGCGTAGACGGTGTTGTTGGAGGAGTCGGTGCGCAGGTCCATCACCTCGAGGAACGCCTGGTAGGAGCGAGCCTTGGTGCGCAGGTAGGACTGCGTCAGGGCCCGGACCGGCTCCTGCATCAGCCGGACACTCACCCAGCGGCCGTCCGGCGCCGTGCGCACCACCGGGCCATGGTGGGTGAAGAAGGCCCGCACCGTCCTTCTGGCCAGGCCCGTCCCGGTCCGGTAGGGCAACACAATCTCGCGTACCGCCACGGGCCGCCTCTCGCGTCCGTACCGGTAGCCGAAGCCGGTCCCCAGGGGTCCCACCTCCTCCAGGTACTCGTCGATGGCGTCGGCGCCGCCCGAGGTGTGCATCCAGCCGGCCCGGTCGTTGAAGCCCTGGTAGACGAAGAATTGTCCCCAGGTGACGGCGCCGTAGACGTTGAGGCCCTCCTGGCTGACGGCGTGCACCTCGGCCCGGAAGTAGAAGGAGGTGTGCGGGTTGATGAGCAGGAGCGCGTGGCCCGAGACGCTGTGGGAGGGCGCGATGGCAAAGCCGTTGGAGCCCCCGGCCCCGGGCAGCGGGCCCGGGCTGGCGGCGGGCGCGGGCAGCGCCGGTGCCTTGCTGTAGAAGC